>NZ_JAPDMX010000003.1 GCF_025971955.1 Shewanella subflava | reverse complement strand
GCCGCTCGACTTGCATGTGTTAGGCCTGCCGCCAGCGTTCAATCTGAGCCATGATCAAACTCTTCAATTAAAGTTTTGTTGAGACAAAGTCTCGGCTCAATGAATTCTACTGTTATAATTCGCTTCGCTCATAAGAGCTAACGAGTTATCAACTACATTACTGTAGCTTCATATTTCTATGAACATTCATCGTTGCATTGAGTTTAAATTTTTTGATTGCTCTTCCTAAGAAGAAGCAATTTCGAATAACTCAATACCTGTGAATGTCCACACAGATTTCTTGTTTAAGTTGTTAAAGAGCGTTGATGTTAATTTTTCAAACATCGCCGTGAGACGCTAGGTCGTTGGCTTGGGCTGCGTATTCTACGCTTTCCCTTGTCTGCGTCAAGTGTTTTTTCAAACTTTCTTTTCGCATTTGATTTGAGCTTAAAACCGAAGCCTTTATGTTTCAAATCAAGCTGACTTCCTAAGTGATTTACCTCGGATGGCGCTTTGCTTTCGCGCTGTGCCGTGTCAGTGGATGCGCATTATAGGGAGCTAAGATTTTTGCGCAAGGGGAAATTTGTACTTTTTATTAAAAACAGGCTCGTTCGATTACGAATCAATCAATTCGCTTTTATTTCACGCTGTTTTAAGTATTTTATCTTGTATTAGGTGGATTTTGAGTGAGTTGGTTAGAGTAAATCGGCAGATATTTGCGGTAATTTAAAACCCAAGTACCTTGTTGGGCACATCAACAAGGTATTTAGAAACTGTCTATTCTAATGTCACCAGCCCCAAAATATAAGATGTATATAAGGTGCCGGTTATTTTTTATCATCAACTGGAGGGATGTCTGAAGGGTCATCACCCACAATATGACCGACTTTTATCTTGTCGACACTTTTTAAGGTAATGAAAGGACCTGATAATGCATATAAATAAAAACCTATGCACAGGATAATTGCAGGCTCAACCGATATAATGGCGAATACCGTGACAATTAGGATCATCACTAGAAAGTTTACCTTCCCTTTCCAGTCAACATCTTTAAAAGAGTGATATTTAAAGTTGCTCACCATCAGCAAGCCAGTGAGTGCAGTAATCAATGCCGCTAAGTAACTTATATTTGTGGGTTCAACGCCATAAGTTGAACCGCTCCAAATACTACCTGCAATAACAGCTGCGGCTGCTGGACTTGCTAAACCTTGAAAAAAGCGTTTGTCGGCTGAGCCTACCTGCGTATTGAATCGAGCTAGTCGTAATGCCGCCGCTGCGCAGTATATAAACGCAGCCATCCAACCTATCTTACCTAAATCACTTAACGCCCAGTTATAAGCAAGTATGGCGGGTGCCATACCAAATGACACCATATCTGCCATGCTGTCATATTCGGCCCCAAAATCACTTTGTGTATTTGTCATCCGTGCAACTCGACCATCTAAGCCGTCACATATCATGGCAACAAATATGGCTATCGCTGCGGACTCAAAATGTCCATTCATCGAAGATATAACCGCATAAAAACCGGAGAACAAGCCGGCTGTCGTAAATAGATTAGGTAAAAGGTAGATACCTTTGTTTTTTGTTGTTTGATTTGCTGAATTTTGCATACACTGATACTTAATAATAAATATAAGTTGGATTTTACCCTAAGATAACATATTTTTGTTTTATCAAGGATAGTCGTTTATTACAGCTTTTCACTTTGGATGCTTATATGAAACCTTTACTTTTATTGGTAGCTAGCTTGACGATTGCGCCATCAGCTTTCGCCACTACGATTTATACTTGGACAGACAGTAATGGCTTGATTCATTACAGTCAGCAAGCACCTCAAGGTGTAGATGCAAAGCGTATTAGTAGTGATGATATTGAACCCAGTAAAATTGGTACGGCTTCCCCAATACGTAAAACGGCCGAAAAAGAACCTGAATCGGATTTAGCTAAGTCGGCAAAATTGATAAAAGAAAAAGATGCTAAACAAGCAGAATCTATTTGCGAAAGCGCAAAGCACAGCATGAGTTTACTCGATACCTATAATAGACTTACCCGAAAAGATCCTGTGACGGGCGAAGATGTGGCAATGACAGAAGAAGATAAACAAGCCGCTAGAGCTGAAAATGCTGAACGTGTCAGGCTATTTTGTAATTAATACCGTTAAAATAGAAGATCCAAAAATAAAATCTAACCAGATTAATACGACAAAGGGAGCCTTAGCTCCCTTTGTTTATTGAATGTTTAGATAAAGGTTATTGTAAAAACACCAATTGCCCCTCCTCAACATCAACTCGTATCAATTGACCGGGAATTAACTGCCCTCGTAGTAGTTTTTGCGCTAATGGGTTTTCCACTTCTTGTTGCAACGCCCGTTTAAGTGGTCGAGCACCATAGACGGGGTCAAATCCAGCTTCTGCAATTAATGTCAGCGCTTGATCTGATACCTGTAGATCAAAATCTTTCTCAGTTAAGCGCTTACGCAGCAATTCAATTTGAATACTGGCAATATGCTTGATGTTATTGGCATCAAGAGGATGGAAAACAACCGATTCATCGACACGATTCAAAAATTCAGGACGGAAGTTTTGCATCACAACGTTCATGACACTTTGCTTCATCTCATCATAACTCACCATGCCGAAGCTTTCTTGAATACGGTCAGATCCTAAGTTCGATGTCATGATAATGACGGTATTTTTGAAATCCACGGTACGACCTTGACCATCAGTTAGGCGTCCATCATCTAATACCTGTAGCAAAATATTAAAGACATCTGGGTGCGCTTTCTCAACCTCATCTAATAGGATGACCGAATATGGCTTACGCCGCACGGCTTCTGTTAAATATCCGCCTTCTTCATAACCTACGTAACCTGGAGGTGCACCAACGAGTCTTGATACGGTATGCTTCTCCATAAACTCAGACATATCGATACGGACTAATGCGGATTCAGTATCAAACAAAAACTTCGCCAATGATTTACATAGCTCTGTTTTACCTACCCCCGTTGGCCCTAGGAATAAAAACGATCCGATAGGACGCTGCGGATCGGCAAGTCCTGCTCTGCTTCGACGAATAGCATTTGATACTGCATCAACGGCTTCATTTTGCCCAATAACACGCTCATGTAATGCGGCTTCCATATGCAACAGTTTTTCGCGCTCGCCTTCAAGCATTTTTGACACAGGAATACCTGTCGCTTTAGATAATACCTCGGCAATTTCAACGTCGGTCACTTTGTTGCGTAACAAAGTCATATCTTGCATTTCAGCTTGAGAGGCTAAATCTAACTGTTTTTCAAGCTCTGGAATACGGCCGTATTGTAGCTCTGACATTCGTGTTAAATCGCCAGCGCGCCGAGCTACATCCATGTCCATCCTGGCCTGTTCTAAATCAGCTTTAATATGCTGAGTACCGGCCAAGGCGGCTTTTTCTGTATGCCAAATTTCGTTCAGCTCCGATGCTTTAGATTCAACGTCTTTTAGTTCAAGCTGCAAATGATCTAAACGTTTACGGCTAGCATCATCGGTTTCTTTGGACAAAGCTTGCTCTTCCAATTTCAATTGGATTGCACGTCGCTCAAGCCGGTCTAACGATTCTGGTTTTGAGTCAATCTGCATACGGATGCTTGATGCGGCTTCATCAATTAAATCGATGGCTTTATCTGGCAGTTTTCGATCTGAAATATATCGGTGCGACATACTCGCCGCAGCGACAATTGCCGGATCGGTAATTTCAACGTGATGATGTAATTCATAACGTTCTTTCAAACCACGTAATATAGCGATGGTATCTTCAACGCTGGGCTCATCCACTATCACTTTTTGAAAACGGCGTTCAAGCGCAGCATCTTTTTCAATATACTGACGATATTCATCTAGAGTCGTTGCACCAACACAATGTAAATCCCCTCGAGCTAAAGCAGGCTTTAACATATTACCTGCATCCATAGCGCCTTCGCCTTTACCAGCACCCACCATGGTGTGTAACTCATCTATAAATAGAATGACCTGGCCTTCTTCTTGAGATAATTCATTGAGTACCGCTTTTAAACGTTCTTCAAATTCACCACGATATTTTGCACCCGCAATCAATGAGCCCATATCTAAAGAAAGCACACGCTTGTTTTTGATCCCCTCAGGGACTTCACCATTCACAATGCGCTGCGCTAAACCTTCAACAATTGCCGTTTTACCGACACCAGGCTCACCAATTAATACCGGATTGTTTTTACTGCGACGTTGTAAAACCTGAATCGTGCGACGAATTTCATCATCGCGGCCAATGACGGGATCTAACTTACCCTGCTCTGCTCGCTCAGTTAAATCGACAGTAAATTTTTTCAATGCCTGACGTTGATCTTCAGCATTTGGGTCATCCACTTTTTGACCGCCACGAACTTGTTCGATGGTTTTTTCCATCAACTCTTTTGACGCGCCAGCATCTTTTAAGGCTTTGGCTAATGGATCACTCCCTTCTAGGGCTGCCAGAATAAATAATTCAGATGAAATGTATTTGTCTTTGCGCTTTTGCGCCAACTTATCGCACAAGTTTAAAAGGCGAATAAGCCCCTGCGATAACTGCACATCTCCGCCAGTACCGTCCACTTGTGGAAATCGTTCTAACTCTTGGCTGAGTGACGAGCGCAACGCACTGACACGAATGCCCGCTTGGGTTAATAAAGGATGAATTGAGCCAGAATCTTGGTTAAGCAGTGCCATCATTAAATGGATAGGTTCAATAAATTGATGATCCCGCCCTAATGCTAATGACTGCGCATCAGAAATGGCAATTTGAAACTTATTAGTCATACGATCGAGCCTCATATAACCTCCTACATCTGATACATAAAATGGATATCCACTATGGATATTCTGTTACGTAAAAGATGGGGGCATAAATAGACAATTTCAAGCGTATAAACCATTAACTGATATAAAAAGTGCAACTTTTTTATACAATAAAAACAGACTAGGACTTCAGCCAGATTAATGAGGCCATTCTGCCGGTCTGTTTTTCTCGGCGATATGAGAAGTAATTAGGATTAGACATGGTACATTCATCAACACTGTATACACAATTGACCCCTAGCCCTGCTAAACGCAATTTTGCTAAACCAACAATGTCAGCTAAATATTTATCATTTGCACCCGTTTGCGCAATAAAGCAATTTGATGCTGCGGATTGTTGCGCCACAAACGCGCTTTTCACTTCCGCGCCAACTTCAAACATTTTGGGGCCTATGGCCGGGCCAAGACAGGCAATTAACTCAGATGCTGGCACAGAGAATCGCTTAACGGCTTGTTCGATAATCCCCGCACATAAACCACGCCATCCAGCATGGACTGCTGCCACTTGTTGACCTTGTTTATCACACAACAAAATCGGCAAGCAGTCTGCAGTCATTACCGCGCACACTTGCCCATATTGATTAGCATAACTGCCATCAGCAACTGGCACTGGTTGATCCATTTCAGCGTTAAAGGCTATGTCTGAAAATGACACCACCTCTACACCGTGCACCTGCTCTAACCATAATGGCTCGTTGGGTAAATGCAATACTGAAACAAGTTGCTCACGATTTGCCTTTACCCGTTTGGGTAAATCTCCAACATGTAGCCCAAGGTTTAAACTGTCAAAAGGCGGCAAACTACAGCCACCGTGACGATCTGTAAACGCAATAGCGACATTAAGAGGTAAAGGCCAATCGGGTATTAGCATTTATAAATACTCAACTGGATTTAGCTCAGTATCAATGCGTAAAGCCTTGGTTAGCAATGCCATATCTTCAGGAATAGGGGCTTGCCAGCTCATGATTTCACAGGTAATTGGATGAGCTAACTCTAAACGGACTGCATGTAACGCTTGGCGTTTAAAGTTTTTCAACAATTCGAAAAATTCAGGGCTTGCCGCTTTAGGTGGACGAGGACGACCACCATAAACAGGATCGCCCACCAACACATGACCAATATGCGCCATATGCACACGAATTTGGTGAGTGCGGCCTGTTTCAAGACGTAATCGCAGACGCGTATGCGCACGGAATTTTTCCGCCACACGGTAATGGGTAACCGAAGGACGCCCACCGTTTATCACTGCCATTTGCACGCGTTTAGTTGGATGACGATCAATAGGTTCATCCACAGAACCGCCCGCCGTCATAGTACCTTGTACTATGGCTTCATACTCACGAACAATATCGCGAGCTTGAAGTGCGGCAACCAAATGCGTTTGCGCTTCAACCGTTTTAGCCACGACCATCAAACCGGTCGTGTCTTTATCTAAACGGTGAATGATACCTGCACGTGGAACATGCTCAATATCTGGACAATGATGCAACAATGCATTCATTAATGTGCCATCAGCATTACCAGCACCAGGATGTACAACTAAACCCGCAGGCTTATTGATGACAATGATGTGGTCATCTTCATAAACGATATTTAAATCGATATCTTGAGCTAATGCGCGGACTTCTTCTTCAAGCGTTGCATTAATTTCAATTAACTGAGATTCAAAAACCTTTTCCCGAGGCTTGTCTACTATGATACCGTCTACGGTAACTGCACCGGATAAAATCCATTCTTTGATGCGTGTGCGCGAGTAATCAGGAAAAAGAGCGGCCAATGCTTGGTCAATTCTTTGCCCTGTTTGGGTTGCTGTTATCTCGCTTTTTAGATTAATCTCTTGTGTCATAGGAACCGTACCCCTTTTATGGGGTCCAAAGTGAATGTAGTATCTGTTACAATCGGATGTTTTCTATTTTACCGTGAAATGGAAAAATTCTTAACCACAACTTATAAAAGAATTGAATTCAAGTATGTATAAATTAGCCAAAGGCGCCGCCCTAGTATTACTTTCAGTAGCCATAACGGCTTGTAGCAGCAGTCCCGAAGATGACGAGTTTGCGAGTAAAGCTTCTCCAGAAATGCTTTATTCACAAGCTAGAACATCAATGGAGTTAGGAAACTACTCAAAAGCGGTTCGTACATTAGAAGCGCTAGATTCGCGTTACCCTTTCGGCCCACATAAGACTCAAACTCAATTAGATCTGATTTTTGCTTATTACAAAATGGATGATGTTGCTTCTGGTCTAGCCAATATAGACCGTTTTTTACGTTTAAACCCAACTCATCCCAATATTGATTACGTGTATTATATGCGTGGTTTAACAAATATGCAGGCAGATAGTTATTTATTTCACGATATGATGAATATTGATCGTACAGATCGTGACCCTAAAAACGCTGAAGAAGCATTTAAAGACTTCGATCGCATGATCAAAAGCTATCCAAACAGCAAATATGCCGCAGATGCCCAACGACGTATGCAGTATCTAAAAAACCGCTTAGCGCGTTATTCAATTAATGTAGCAAAATACTACATCAAGATGAACGCTTGGAGCGCAGCAGCAGTTCGTGCACAAACGGTATTAGAAAAATTCCCTGGTACTCCTGAAGCTGAATCCGCCCTTGAAATTATGGCTGTGGCATATGAAGAATTAGGCCAAGAACAGTTAAGAGAAAATACCTTAACTGTGATGAAAGCTAACTTTCCAAATAACGAATTAGTCAGTAACTAACGATTTAGTGATATTAAAAGGTCTCTTTATGAGGCCTTTTTTGTATCTGACAAAGGGCGCAATGGACTAACTATATGAGTAATAGACGCTGAATTGATTGCGATGATATGCGCCGCACTACTGCAAAACTATTACACCAATAGTATTCCACCCGATTTAAAATCGTCTGTATTATTCACTTACCACCATAATATAATTGTTTTTCAATAACTTGACCATAATATTTAGTGAGATCATCAAAGGTAAAAAACAGTAAAGCTAGCGGCAATGAAAAGAATATTTACTGTTGCAAAGCTATTTTCACTGTTAAACATAATCACTGTTTATTATGGCGTCCCCATAAACATGACCCTATTTTAACGGGTAAAAATGTCGATTTGTTAGCCGAAACGGCTTTAATTCCAGCACATGCAATAAAATATGAATTTATTTGCAAAAAAACGGTTGACTCAAACACCATAAAACCTTAAATTGCACCCCGTCGCCCGAATAGCTCAGTCGGTAGAGCAGAGGATTGAAAATCCTCGTGTCCCTGGTTCGATTCCGGGTTCGGGCACCATATTTATATTGGTGGCTTGAAGCGACTAATAACTTGATTAACAAAAAGCCTCGCATTGCGAGGCTTTTTTGTATCTGAAATGATGACTTACTGAATTTAGTATCCATCGTAATACATAACTGCTGATTTGAGCCTGTAAAAACTCTCGATAACGGCGTTAAATGTTTAAATTGTAGAATATCGATTAACCATAACAATCTGCTTTTTATCATGCATTTGCCCTTGGTTATCTATGATCACAGATTGACCTTGATGAGCAGAACGGCTCTGCAATGTCTGCAGACCACAACACTTTAAGTGCTACATAGGTTCGATATACTCAACCATCAGTTGTACCGTTTGATTGCCTCGAAACTCATTGACATCTAACTTATAAACCACCCGAGCTTGTTTAATTGTCGCATCTGGCCAAGTTTGCATATCAGCATTAAACGCAATGCCATCTAACATTAATTGACCGCACTCGGTTTCCAGTAATAGCTTAAGATGTTTTTCGCCGACAATACGTTGCTGTACTACATTGAAAAAACCATCAAACAACGGCTCTTCAAATGATTGCCCCCATGGCCCCGCATTACGCAGCATAAAGGCGGTATCTAAGGTCATGTTCGCGGCAACTAACTCACCATCGGACATTAACTCTCCAGTAAGTTGCTCATAATCTAATGTGTCGCGAACGACATCATCATAAACCTGTTTGAACATATCTAGGGCATCCGCTTTTAAGGATAATCCCGCGGCCATTGCATGGCCACCAAACTTAATGATCATACCTGGGTGCATCGTATTAATCCGCTCTAATACGTCTCGCATGTGCAGCCCTTTAACCGACCGTGCTGATCCCTTTATCTCTCCGTTGCCAGCATCGGCAAAGGCAATGACAGGACGATGATATCGGTCTTTAATACGTGATGCTAAAATGCCAATAACACCTTGATGCCAATCTGGCTGAAATAAAGCTAATCCCCAGGGCAATGTAGCTTCATCAAGCGCTATGGCTTGTAAACTTTTTAACGCCTCTTGTTGCATCCCCGCTTCAATATCGCGTCGGTCCTGATTTAAACCGTCTAATTCAGCCGCCATTCGCCTTGCGCGCATAATGTCGTCACACAGTAAGGTTTCGACCCCTAATGCCATTTCATCAAGACGCCCTGCTGCATTTAATCTCGGCCCAACAGCAAAACCAAAATCGGCAGCGACAATTTTACTCGGGTCACGTTTGGCCACTTCTAATAAGGCGGTGATTCCTGGACGGCATCGCCCAGCGCGCACCCGTTGAAGCCCAGCCTGCACTAAAATGCGATTATTAGGGTCTAATGAGACCACGTCAGCCACTGTACCTAAAGCGACGATATCTAACAGCACCGCTAAATTAGGCTGCTCTATACCTTGTAATGTGTACCAATTTCGCTGGCGCAGTTCAGCGCGAATGGCAGTCATTAAATAGAACGCCACCCCCACCCCTGCAATGGATTTACTGGCAAATTGACATTCTGGTTGATTAGGATTGACGATTGCATCAGCATTAGGCAAAGTTTTACCAGGTAAATGATGGTCTGTAACCACCACTTGCATACCACAAGCCTTTGCCGCATTGACTCCATCAATAGATGAAATACCGTTATCAACGGTGATAAGCAATTGCGCTTGTTTACTGTGGGCTACTGCAACAATTTCAGGACTTAAGCCATATCCATAATCAAAGCGGTTAGGGATCAGATAATCAACCTGAGTCGCACCCATCATTTTTAATGCAAGTAAACACACACTGGTGGAGGTTGCACCATCGGCATCAAAGTCGCCAACAATAAGGATCTTTTGTTGGTTTTGCATTGCGTCTGCCACGATTTTAGCGGCAATGTCTAACCCCTTCATCGTGTCTGGGCGTAATAATTTTGCCAAAACCAGCTCACAATCATCCTGCCCTACGCCACGTCGAGCATATAACTGTTTCAATAGCGGTGGTAAAGAAGCGGGTAAATGAGAATCATCTACCTGAGGGCGACGGATAATTTTATGCGACAAAACGAACCTTAGATCCTATGAGGATGATGTAATGTTAACTATAGAATAGGAAAAAGGTGAGCCTGTGCTCACCTTTTTTAGCTTACTATCTAGATTCAATAGTCTGCAATAAATTTTCTGGTGGTTGATAACCCGGAATCATAGAGCCATCTTCCAGTATCATTGCAGGGGTACCGTTAATCCCAAAAGACATACCTAAACGGTACTGCTTAGAGATATCAATATCACATGAAGCCGCTTGAATATTCTTACCCGCTTTCGCATCTGTCATGGCTTGTAATGGGTCTTTTGCACACCATACCGCTTGCATTTCATCAGCATTAGCTGAAGGTATACCTGCGCGAGGATAGGCTAAATAGCGAACTGTGATGCCTAAGTCATTATATTCTGACATTTGATTGTGCAATTTACGACAATAACCACAATCTACATCGGTAAACACTGTGACCACATGCTTTTCATTTTTAGCTTTATACACCAACATGTCTTTTTCAAATGACTTAAGCATTTCAATACGAGGACCCGCTAAAGCCGCTTCGGTTAAGTTTTTCATGCGGTTGTTTAAATCATAAACATTACCATGAATAAGCTTTGAGCCATCTTCAGTGATATACAGCACACCACGATCGGTCAGCACTTGCTGTAAACCACTTATTGGAGAGGGCTGAATGGTTGTCACTTCAACGCCTAACATATCAGATATTTTTTGTTTCAATTCACTGTTTTGGTTGCCAGTAGTAGAGGCCGCTTGTGACATTGCCGGCACAAGTAAACTGGCGACAAGAATGAATGCATTGGATAACTTCATGATGATTCCTAATTACACGGGTTACATAACTAGACCCGACTTTAAGTGCAAAACTTACAGATTTACGACAATTAACGCAACCATGAGATAGCCTTTTAATGTAACCAAAAACTACCTAGTGCATTAACCTCTTGGATGGTGCTGTTGATGTAACAATTGTAACCTTGCTTTGGCTACATGGGTGTATATTTGTGTGGTCGATAAATCACTGTGCCCCAATAACAACTGTACCACTCTTAAGTCTGCGCCATGGTTTAATAAATGAGTCGCAAACGCATGCCTTAAGGTGTGTGGTGACAAGTGCACACTGATGCCTGCTCTTGAGGCATATAATTTAATTCGATGCCAAAAAGTTTGCCGAGTCATCATCTGAGCGCGTTTAGATGGGAATAACACATCCGACGGTTTCATGTGCAGTAACTCTGGACGGGCGGTTTTCAAATATTGCTCAATTTCCTCAATTGCTTGTTCACCCAATGGCACTAACCTTTCTTTACCGCCCTTCCCCATCACCCTGACCACACCTTGGCGTAAACTAATTTGATCCATGGTTAAACTTACTAATTCAGTCACCCTCAACCCTGTTGCATATAACAGCTCTAACATGGCTTTATCACGACACTCTATTGGATCATCAATATTGGGTTCACCAAGCAAGGTATCAACTTGGGCTTCTGATAAGCTATCTGGGAGTTTTCTTGCCAGTGTTGGTGATTTAATAAGAGCCGTTGGATCAACGCTTATTTGCTTAGTTATCACTAAAAATCCATAAAAGCGTCTCAGGCTGCTCATTAATCTTGCTGTACTGGTTTTGGCAAATTTTTGCTCATAGCGGTAAGCCAGATAATCTTTGAGTAGCAAACTATCAGCGTCAATTAATGAAGATTTTTGGCTAAGGAGATAACGCTCAAAATGGGCTAAATCTGTACGATAAGAGGCTAAGGTATTTTCACTTAACCCTTTAGATGACCATAAATCATCAAGAAACTGCTCAATCATTGGATGTGGAGAATAGTCGGTTGAATTCAAGTCATACTCAATTTAACACGCTGGATATACTGGTTGTAGATTAGCATATCCAACGGGTTAATTTCATCTCACTCAGCGTTAACGCATTTAGGCAGCAGAGTTAGATTGTGCGCTTCTTGGTAGAAATAAACACACTACAGTGACGATAACTGTAGGTAAGAGCCATGCCATACCTTCAGCGTGTAATGGCAAAAAGTTAAAGGTTGACATATCGACACCCGCTGCTTTAAAGCCATCAAGAATACCAAAGGCTAATGCCACACTCAAAACAAGTCGCTGTGAAAACGCTGGACGCGCAAATTTAGGCGTAATTAATGTAATCAATACCAGTGCGATGGCAACAGGATAAATCGTCATCAGAACAGGAACACTAATCGAGATCAACTGTGATAATCCAACGTTGGCCACCGTAGCACACACTACACTGAAAAATATCACAAAACGTTGATATGAAATCTTCGGTAGCAGTTCATTAAAAAACTCAGAACAAGCTGTGACTAGGCCAATTCCGGTGGTTAAACACGCTAATGCCACTACCGTCGACAACAGCACAATGCCTAGCATCCCAAAGTGGTGATCAACATAGTTTGTTAAAATAACTCCGCCATTGGATGCCCCAGTGGCTAAGTCACCCGCTGTTACACCTAAAAAGAACAGTGAAATGTACACAAAGGCTAAACCAGATGCGGCAATGATTGCTGCACGAATGAGGTATTTGGTTTGATCCGCCGCATTTTCAATGCCTTTTTTACGCAGTAAATCAATAATCAACATACCGAATAAAATCGATGCCAGAGTATCCATGGTGTTATAACCTTCAATAATCCCTTTTGATAAAGGGCTAGAGAGGTATTCATCAACTGGCGCACCCACTTCTGAACCTGATAAAAACAACACACTCATTGCTAATGCCACTAACAATAAAATTAAAATAGGGGTTAATACTTTACCGACGCTATCTAATAACTTACCCGGAAAAAGTGACATCACCATCACTATGGCAAAAAACACTAATGTAAATATCAGCTGGGCAATATTGATGGACTGACCAGCAATCATCACAACCGCATCAGGGTTAGCGATAAAGGGGCGGGCACCTATTTCGAATGCAACTAAGCTGGTTCTTGGCGCGGCAAACGCAGGACCAATAATGATATAGATGGCAATAGCCAATGCGGTAGCGGCAAATGGCGGCAAGTAAGCCATAATTTTACCGTTAGATTTGGCTACCGCAATTAACCCGATCAGTGGCATTCCGACTGCGGTTAATAGAAAACCAAGCATAGCAAGCGGCATATTTTCGCCTGCTAAAAAGCCTGCAAAAGTTGGGAATATCAGGTTTCCTGCGCCTAAAAAGAATGCGAAAGCCATAAATCCTAGGCCAAAGGTATCGGTAATCGATAGTTTAGTTGTTTGCACTATGAGGTCTCATTTAATTGTATTTGTTTTTTACCAACTTAAGTGATCAAATTATATTTAGCTACTGCTAATCTATAACAAAACACAAGCTGTAAAAATATATGTACACTTTTGCCATATAAAACCTACCCAAATCAGTATAAAAAAACGACTAACCTAGCTGCGATGATTGTTCAATGGCCGGTCAAAACCCTTAAAACAAATAGAACCGCGGTTTTACAATGGCAAAACGGGCTGGAACTAATATCAAAGAATCCTTCCACACACAATAGTAGAACAAGATAAACTGCAAATTTACATTTTTATGCTTAAACAACTCGCAAAATCACTAAACATACGCAAAACAGCCGACAAATAACCATAACAAAACCCAACAACCTAGCAACTAGAAACCAGATACCAGAAACCAGAAACCAGAAACCAGAAACCAGAAACCAGAAACTAGAAACTAGAAACTAGAAACTAGAAACTAGAAACTAACCGTATAACAGTCTCTGTATCGATAAAATCATTAAGACCCGATGCGGCAAATTAACAAAGGCAATTATTTTGCTACAATGCCACCTTCTGTCCTTTATCCGAAAAACGTATGCCATTTACATTCAAACAATTTCATATTGATGACAGCCGTTGTGGTATGTCGGTCAGCACGGATGGTGTGTTATTAGGCGCATGGGCAGCATTGGGCGAAGCTAAAAACATTTTGGATATTGGCGCAGGCAGCGGATTGTTGAGTTTAATGGCGGCCCAACGCTCTCATCATGCTGCAAAGATAACCGCAATTGAACTTGATTCTGCAGCGGTTGATGACTGCCAAGCTAACATAGGTAGGAGCCCATGGTCAGCAAAAGTCACGCTATTACACACCAGTATTCAAAGTTACTGCTTATCTTTTATTCAACACACGCAAGCGCCTTTTGATCACATTATTTGTAATCCGCCCTATTTTACCAATGGGCCTCAAACGCAAAATATCGCCAGAGCCACTGCAAGGCATACCGATCAACTTAGCTTTATTGAATTACTTAGCGCGATTACACAACTTTTACATCAACAAGGCACAGCAAGCTTGATCATTCCTTATCAAAGCTTGCCTCAGTTCAAACAAGCTATGGCACAAACACCTTTGCATATTTGTGAATATGTGAGCGTTAGCAGTGTCGAGGGCAAAGCCCAAAGCCGCTGGTTGCTAGCTGTAAAACATGGCAAAGCCCACAAGCCGATTGTTAATAGCCAGATGCATATTCGTAACAAACAGGGCCATTACTCCGCCAAAATGATAGATTTATGTCGAGATTTCTACTTAAAACTTTAGCCTATGTGATTCGTCAGTTATAATGCTTGGCTACTTTTAAGCGAGACCCACGTGCATGTTATTTGAAGATTTCGATTTAGACCCAAGGTTATTAGATTCGTTGAAAGCCATGGGCCATAAAAGCCCAACCACAGTCCAGCAAGAAACTATTCCTATGGCGATGGAGCAACGGGATATTCTTGCGCGTGCACCCACAGGAACCGGTAAAACAGCCAGTTTCTTACTACCAGCATTACAACACCTTATTGACTTCCCTCGTCGATTTGAAGGTCAGGCGCGTGTATTGGTGTTAAGCCCAACACGTGAGCTTGCCAGCCAAATTCATCGTTATGCTTGCCATTTAGCAACGGATTTGGATCTCGACATTGCTATCATTACTGGTGGTGTACCATACGCCCCTCAAGAAGAAGCGCTTGAAGGTAATGTCGACATTTTGATCGCCACCCCAGGTCGATTAATGGAATACCTCGATAAAAGAAAGTTCGATGCCACTGAAGTCGATATTCTGATTATCGATGAAGCGGATCGTATGCTTGATATGGGGTTCTCGTCAGTGGTTCAAGCGATTGCGATTGAAGCACAGGGGCGCAAACAAAACATGTTATTTTCTGCCACATTAGAAGGCAGTGGTGTAGAGCGTTTTGCCCGAGATCTGTTAAAAGATCCTATTACTATCGATGTTGAGGCACCGCGCAGCGAAAAAGCCAAAATACATCAATGGGCGCATTTAGCTGATAACAAAGAGCATAAATTTGCCCTGCTGTGTCATATTTTACGCCAAGAACAAGTCAAACGAACTATCGTGTTTGTTAAAACCCGTGAAGTCGTTGCTAGCCTTGAAGGGTTGTTACTAAAAGCCAATATTCCTTGTGCTTTTATGCGTGGCGACATGGAGCAGAAAAAACGTTTCCAAGCATTAGGCCGTTTTACTAAAGGCGAAGTCAATGTCCTATTGGCAACGGATGTTGCCGCTCGTGGTATTGACGTAGATGATATTACCCATGTGATTAACTATGACATGCCACGTTCTGCAGACACCTATGTTCACCGAATTGGCCGAACAGGTCGTGCGGGTGCCAAAGGCACTGCCATTTCGTTGGTTGAAGCGCATGATATTCGCATTGTAGGTAAAATTGAACGCTATATTGAGCAACCGCTAAAGCGTCGTGTGATTGAAGAACTGCGCCCTAAGCATAAAGAAGCCAAAGTGCCTGGTAAGAAAAAAGCTAACGCTAAAGACGCAAAAAAATCGTCTAAAAAGTTTAAGAAAAAGAAATAGAATTAAAGTTATCTCAAGCAATATTCTAATCTAGCGAACCCAATCGGGTTCGCTTTTTTATGGCCACTTAATGCCGTTTTCAGCCCTATTTAAAAACGAGCCTAGCTCATCATAACGTTGGTTAATCAATATTCTCTTGGAAAATACCAATACCGTTGAGGTTAGACATGATTAGAGCCTCATCAGCCAAAATCACAACAAACTAACAATGCAACAAACTTGATACACTTTATTTACTTAAAGCTGTTTAGGTAAAGCTGAAATTCTGCTAGTTTAGGCATAATACTGATAAGCATAAAAAAACAGTTAATTGATTGGTGATAAAAACAACAATTACAACCTGTTAATCGCATCAATCACAATTCAGCATGGATACGCAAAAAGAATGATGACTATTTTAAGAAGACTCTCGCCCCTCCTTATCCTGATTGTATTTATTGGGTTAGCCATACTGCTAATGGGGACACAAGAAACACCGGAACAGAAACAAGAAGCGGCAGTTTTGACCATTGTGGATGTCATGACCGTTGAACAACAAACAGTATCGCTGAACTTACCTTCTTACGGTGTGGTTAATCCTAAATATAAAACCCAGTTAGTCACCGAAGTTCAAGGTCGATTGCAAAGTATCTCACCAAACTTTGTCGCTGGCGGCATGGTGAAAAAAGGTGAACAACTTGCGCTCATCGAACCGTCAGATTATGAAGCAGACTTGATGCAAGCTGAGGCCAATGTGGCACAAGCAACAGCAATGCTTAATGAAGAAATCGCCCGAGGTGAAGTGGCTAAAATTGAGTTTAAAGATTTTGATAAAGGCGTGGCACCAGAGCTCGGTTTGCGTATTCCTCAGCTTAAAAAAGAACAGGCTAACCTTAAATCTGCGCAAGCAGGGCTAGCAAGAGCACAACGAAATCTTGAGCGCACCGTAATACGCGCGCCGTTTGACGGCATCATCAAAGCAAGAAAAGTAGATTTAGGTCAATACGTGACCTTAGGGACTAACTTAGGTGAGCTGTATGACACCCAGACCGCAGAAATTCGCTTACCGCTCACCAATAGCGATTTAGCTTATTTAGAGTCCATCGATAATCCCGACACTCAAGTCACTTTAAATGCATCACTTGCTGGTCAGGATATCTCCTGGGAAGGCAAGATTATCCGCAGTGAAAATGTCATTGATGAGCAAAATCGTATGGTGTATTTGGTTGCAGAGGTGACCGATCCCTACCTACTTCAATCGAGAACCATCAATAAACTGCCATTAAAATACGGTAGTTTTGTGACCGCTGTGATAAAAGGCCGCACCGTAACCGGCATTGTTTCTCTGCCACGCTATGTGGTGAGAAATGATCAGGTTGCCATTGTTAAGCCTGACAATACCATTGAAATGCGCTCGGTTAATATCGTGAAAAGTGATATCGATAACGTCTATATCAAAGATAGCTTTACCAATGGTGAACGTATCTCTACCACTAATGTGGTTAATTTATCTGATGGCCAGAAAGTAAAAATTTTAGGCGAGGTTGAGCAACCAAGTCCTGCTGATGATGTGTCAGATGATGAAATCAGCCCAGCAGGAGCAGAATAATGCAAGGTCAGTCAGGAATTATTGCTTGGTTTGCCCGCAATAGCGTTGCCGCAAACTTATTAATGTTAGTGTTGATTGGCGGCGGCTTATTCAGTGCAGTACTGATCAACAAAGAAGTTTTCCCCAGTTTTACCCTTAACCTTATCAACGTCAATGTGGCATACCCAGGGGCTGCGCCACAGGAAATTGAAGAAGGGATTAACATCAAGATTGAAGAAGCCATTCAAGATGTCTCAGGGATTAAAAAAATTACCTCAGTGGCCAGTGATGGTGTGGGCTCGGTAACCATTGAAGTCGATGATGGCTATGATGTTCAAGCGGTACTTGATGAATCTAAACTGCGTATAGATGCCATCGCAACCTTTCCTGATAACATCGAAAAACCCAATATTTTTCAAATAAAACCAGAAAATAATGTTATCTGGGTATCGGTATACGGTGATATTTCGTTGCATGATATGAAAGAAATCGCCAAATCGATTCGAGAAGATATCACCGATCTGCCTGGTGTCACTCGCGCCAAATTAAACGGTGTACGTGACTATGAAATTGGCATTGAAGTATCAGAAGATAAACTACGAGAGTATGGCTTGAGCTTTAGCCAGGTCGCCCAAGCGGTACAAAACTCTTCGATAGATTTACCTGGTGGTTCTATTCGCGCCAAAGACGGGGATATTTTATTACGAACCAA
The DNA here is from genome assembly GCF_025971955.1 of Shewanella subflava. Taxonomy (GTDB): domain Bacteria; phylum Pseudomonadota; class Gammaproteobacteria; order Enterobacterales; family Shewanellaceae; genus Shewanella; species Shewanella subflava. The sequence goes on along the minus strand of NZ_JAPDMX010000003.1, from coordinate 382,403 downwards.
AGGTCAGGCTTATACCGGTGAAGACTTTGCCAAAATTGCCGTATTAACCAAGCCTGATGGTAGCCGAATTATGCTACCACAGGTCGCAGAAATTAAAGATGATTTTGAGGAGCGCCTAGGTTACACCCGCTTTAATGGCAAACCTGCTGCCATTATTGAAATTACCAGTATTGATGACCAAAATGCGTTGGCCATTTCGAAGCAAGTTAAAACTTATATTGCTGAGCGACAAAGTAGCTTGCCTGCCAATGTGCAATTAGATACCTGGGGAGATTTAACCCACTACCTCCAAGGCCGATTAAACATGATGTTATCTAACATGTTTTATGGTGCTCTATTAGTCTTTATTATTCTGGCACTTTTCCTTGACCTTAAACTCGCATTTTGGGTAATGATGGGGCTGCCAGTATGCTTTTTAGGCGCAATGCTGCTCATGCCTATGGTCGGGATGTCAATTAACATGCTGACCCTGTTCGCGTTTATTTTGGTATTGGGAATAGTTGTCGATGATGCCATTGTCATTGGGGAAAGTGCCTATAGCGAAGTCGAAGAAAATGGTCATTCATTAAATAACGTCATTACCGGTGTACATAAAGTCGCTATGCCTGCCACCTTTGGTGTATTAACTACGATTGCGGCCTTCGTGCCTATGATCTTGGTTTCTGGTCCGATGGGGATCATTTGGAAATCCATCGGCATGATTGTTATTTTATGTTTAGCATTTTCATTGATTGAATCAAAATTTATTTTACCCGCTCACTTAGCACACATGAAAGTGCGTAAAAAAACCAAGCCAACGAATGTGTTTTCTCGTTTCAAAGTGGCGTTAAACGATAAATTACAATTCTTTATTCACCACAAATATCGCCATTTTTTAGAGGCTTGTATTAAGCAACGCTACAACGTTGTGGCCCTGTTTATCGGGGTATTAATTCTCTCTATCGCCTTAGTAGCAAGTGGTAAAGTGCGCTGGGTGTTTTTCCCAGATATCCCATCAGACTTTATCCAAGTGCAATTAGAGATGGATGAAGGCAGTTCGGAGCTCAACACATTAACCACTGTGCAGCAGGTTGAAGATGCGTTATACAAAATGAATGCGGTAATGGAAGATAAATATGGCTCTGCTGTGGTTAAGCACAGCTTTGTGTCACTGAACTCCCGCACCTCAGCATTTATCTTCACTGAATTAACAAAGGGCGAAGATCGTGAAGTTGACGGCGTGACGATAGCTGAAGAGTGGCGCAAACAGTTGCCAGAATTATTATCGGTTAAAAAACTCAACATTAATGCCAGCACCAATGATACTGGCGGTGATTTGTCATTTCGATTAACGTCTAGCGATTTAGATCAATTAGCGGAAGCGTCAAAAGAAATTAAAGCTAAATTAGCCACCTACGAAGGTGTATATGACATTTCAGATAACTTTTCATCCGGTAGTCATGAAATCAGGCTGAACATTTTACCTGAAGCCGAAGCTCAGGGGCTCACGTTATCAGATTTAGCTCGTCAGGTGCGTTACGGGTTTTACGGTTATGAAGCCCAGCGTATTTTACGCAATAAAGAAGAAGTGAAAGTCATGGTGCGCTACCCATTAGAGCAGCGACGCACTATTGGTCACCTTGAAAATATGATGATCCGCACCCAAAATGGACAAACAGTTCCGTTTTCAAGTGTCGCATCCGTTGAGTTAGGTGACTCTTACGCTTCGATAACTCGGGTTGACGGACGCCGTGCTATTACGATTCGTGCCAATGCCAATAAAAACAAAGTGGAACCAAGCAAAGTTGTTGATGAAGTACAGTCTGAGTTTATCCCGTATTTAACGGCTAAATATCCACATGTTTCAGCATCACTTGATGGCAGCAGCTTGGATGAGCAAAATGCCATGATTGGCTTAATTCAGGGCTTCTTCTTTGCCATGTTTACCATTTATGCATTAATGGCCATTCCGTTAAAATCATATAGTCAGCCATTGATCATCATGTCAGTGATCCCCTTTGGCATGATTGGCGCGTTAGTCGGTCACTTTGTGCTGGGATTGTCTATGAGCGTATTAAGCTTATGTGGCATTGTCGCTCTGGCCGGTGTGGTGGTGAATGACTCATTAATCTTGGTTGATTTTGTTAACAAAGCCCGTGAAGAAGGTAAACCGTTATTACAATCGGCAATCGATGCAGGTTGTTATCGCTTTAGGGCGATTATTCTTACCTCACTCACCACCTTTGTTGGCCTAGCGCCAATCATCATGGAAAAAAGCTTACAGGCGAAGATTGTGATCCCAATGGCCACATCATTAGCATTTGGTATCTTATTTTCAACGGTAGTCACGCTGATTTTAGTGCCCGTACTTTATATCATTTTAGATGACATAAAACGGGTCTTTACGCAGTTCTATTTGTGGTGGTGGCGCCCCAAAAACACCGAAGCCGATTACCACTAACCTTTGCTTTTTCCTAAAAACAGCGCTTATTGAGCGCTGTTTTTGTTTTCACGTTCTGAGATCTGACCAACATTCACCATCCTGCAAATACAGTATGATTAATTGTCATCCATCATCCTAGCAGCGTATGAAATCGACCCAAGCTACCGACTCAATAATTGATAACACCTTAGTGTACGATATTCGCCAAAACCGCTATATCAACCTGACAAGCCGTTGCACATTACGCTGTCAGTTTTGTCCAAAACATAATGGCAGCAAACAGGTGGCAGAATATGATTTAACATTGAGTAAAACGATTCACGCGGATGACATTCTACCGTTATTGGGAGATGTAAAGGCCTTTGATGAATACGTATTTTGCGGTTATGGTGAGCCAACACTAAACTTAGATACCCTACTTACCGTTGCTATTGAGCTAAAGCAGCGCGGTGCAAAAGTCAGACTGAACACAGATGGATTGGGCAATTTATTCCATCGACGCAATATTTTACCTGAGCTGGCAAAGTGTATTGATGCAATGTCAATTTCACTTAATGCTGATACCGAAGCAGCCTATATAAAGCATTGTCAGCCAAAGTTACCAATGGCTTATGCGGCCGTCCGTGACTTTATCAACCTAGCGCCACAATACGTTAAATCTGTTTCTGTCAGTGCCATTAATGGGTTAACCGATGTCGACATAGAACAATGCCGCCAGATCGCCACCCATGCAGGATGTCACTTTACTGAACGACAACTTAATGTTGTCGGTTAAAACGGTTCCCGATAAATAGGTGTTCCAAAATCGCCAAAAGAGAACACCCAACAAAACAATTTTTTACGATAAACTGTTATTATACAAACTAAAAATCTAGCGTGATTTCGAGAAACCCTCCGCTCGTACAAGCCGTTATTGATGACGATTAAGATCACTTCAATTGCATATAACAAATGCGAATCAAACCGCTAATGACGCGTCAATTCACCTTAATAGCTATACAAATTTCAAGTTGGTTATCAGCAATTGAATAGCAATATTGTCAATCTGGATTATTTAGCTCTTGCTCTAAGTTGAGGTTATTTAGTTAAACAATTCATGCTAATATGAGCGTCCGCTTCACATAAGTGTAATTTGGCGATATTTTACAAACAAAGTTGGCGCAATGTTTAAACGAAAAAACACCATTTCAAGTGCAGTACCACTCATTGCTTCGGTCCAAGATATTCATTGGTCTCGCACCCATATTTTATCGCTAGCAAGCCAAATCATATTACTGATTATCGCTCTGTTTATTGCCACCAATATGATTATTAATATGGGCGAACGTCGGCTACAAGAAGATTGGGCCGGTCAGCGTTATAGCGAGTTGCAAACGGTTGCGTCTTTAGCATCAGATAAAATGAGTTTTTTACAGTTTAGAACGCAAACCTTCGCCAACGGTGAATTACTGCGCCAATACCTATCAAGCCCAAGTGATGAACAGAAACAAAAACTGTTTCAAAGTTGGGACTCACTGACTAAACATATCCCTGAATTACTCGGCTTAGCCCTTTACGATCCACAGGGCAAACTTAAATTTGCTACCTCAAGTAATTTTGAGGGACTGGCACTTCCCGCTAAATTATTAAAAGGTAAAAGCACCTTAGGCGGAGGGGAAATATTCTCTTCTGATATGGCTTTTATTCCTATTGATGGCAAGTTAGAACCGTATATTTTCCAACTGGCCTGGCTAGAAAACCCTGATCAATCGATTAACGGCTATTTGGTCACCTACAATTCTGTTACGCGTTTATTGGATACGATTAAACCAGCGTTCTTTAATCCCAATTCGCCACTTTTATTATTGGACCACCAAAGCTTTTTATATGCTGGTGCGAATCAGTCAAATCCGCTGACCAATATGCCAGATACCTTAGGGGCCAGTTTAAAACAGACTCATCCAGAGCTATGGCAATCAATGGCGATGAATAATTTTGGCCAATATCACAGCAAAAATTCCACTTTTGTCTATTTAAAAGTTGAGCTAACTGGTCAGAATGAAACCAAGCGAGAGTATTTTTTCTTATCGTATATTCGACATCAAGATATCGCCACCCGTTTTGAACAATGGACCATTGTATTAGTGGTCGCCAGTATTTTTATTGGCTTACTCGGGGTAGGATTAATCGTGTTCCGCTATCGCTATTTAATGGAGCGCAAAGCCAGGCATAATAGCATTCGTCTCTCCAATGGTTTGTTCAATACTGAATTGAGTTATGCCATTACTAACGACAGTGGCAGAATTTTAGGCATTAATGAAAGTGCGGCCAACTCTTTACACTATCAGTTAAACACCTTAACAGACCGCAGTTTACAGCGTGTGTTAAATCTTAATGATGATAAATTTGATGAAATTACCAATATTCTCTATGAAAAACAGGGCTGGTCTGGCTGTATAGGTTTAGATGATGATAACCATCAAATCAATATTCATATTCATCGTGAATCTTTATCACCGTCAGAGCATTACTGGATTGTGGTGTTTAACGACATCAGTGAATTAGTGGCCAGTCGACAACTGGCATTTTTAAATCAATTACTGAGTGACGGCGCTATCGCAACAGCGTTAACCGATGCGCAAGGTAAAATGATTAGCTTCAACCATTGTTTTGATGGATTAATGCAATTGCATGGTGATAATCAGCTTGATATTGTTTCATTACTGGGCAATGAAATTAGCAATGTCTGGGGCAATATTCTCACACAAGTCACCCTGCAAGGTGAGTGGCAAGGACAGATATCACCTTTTGAAGAAAGCCGATTTAACAAAAACTTAAAAATCACCATCAATGGCCACCTTTCACTAGAAGGCGACATCGAGTACTTAATTTTTACGGTTGAAACCCATGTACCAACGCCTATGCATAGTTCGACAATGATGGCCTCAAAAAGCAATATGGTGATGAGAATGGTGGATTTAGAAAACCACTTTAATAATACCAGTGAAAATATAAAATTTAGCTCCAGTCTGATGGTGATGGATATCAACCCTGAAGGCATCTTCAATAACATGGGTGATATTAGCCAGCTAGAAAAGCGTCAGCAGGATATTGAAAGCCAGTTATTAATTGATTTACCACCCAGTTATCAATTAGCGCATTTACAATTAGGTAAACTGGTATTATTTCTCCCCAAAACAGATGCCACACATACCCACTTGTTTGCCATAAAAACCCTGCAAAACTTAGCCAATCATCAGCTAGATGAGGGTATAAACATTGGTATTGCGGGTTATTTAGAAAAGCAAAGCCTAGAACAATACCTCGCTAACGCCGATGTGGCTCTTAAGCGGGCTAAGCAATCTGGCGATCAAAATATTTGTCAGGCTTATACACGAACTGCAACATTTGATTTTGGCAATACAAGCATGCTCTAAACGGGTATTAGTCCTGCTCAATAGTAAACGGATTTATGCTATCAGGTAATTTGCTTTCGGTAATTTCAATAATACTTGAACGGTTCATGGTCACTTTAAATCGTGCATATTCAGCCGGTTCTTTACCGTCTTTGAGCACTGCGACTAAATTAAGCTGATAGCGACGTTCAACCGATTCATTACTGATTTTTCCATCTGATTCGTGGTAGATCTTCGCTTTACCACGCTCAAGATGACGCGCAAACGGCACCAGGTTAAAGTTAACTTGCTCCTGAATTTGCGAGTAACCCGCCTCAAAGGGTTTATTGGTCACTTTTGTAGCAATGCGATAATGCAAAACCGTCGTATCCACCTTATTTTGGCTATGGCGGTGCTTCATTATCTCAGCGACATTTTTAGGAATGTCCTGCGGGCGAAGAAATTCAAGCCAAACTAATTGTTTAGCCACTACCGCCTGAGTTGTGGTATCGCGCAGGATCCGGCTCCAACGCGGACGCCCGCGCTGAATAATGCGCCACATCGCATTGCGAATGTCTTCTTTAAAAATCTCACGAAATCCATAAATAACCGCAAGGGTCAGTAATAACGTTAGGGTTAAACCATTAAAGAATCCCTGTGCTTTAAAGATCAAAGCCGAGACGACTAACATCACTAATCCGGTCGCCAATCCGGTGACAAACTTCTTTAATCCAATTCCTAGCGGTTTCAACTCTTCTTTTAACACAACACCTTGCTGAATGAGGCGTCGTAATAACAGCATTTTATTTGAGATACGATTGGCATCTTGCTTGGTGCTTGTTGAGTTATAGCGTTTTTCCACTTCACGGTAATCATTTTCACTTCGGCATAGCGCAATGACTTTGTCAGAAATCTCACTGTGTTCAGCGCTACGAGGGCCATGCGCTAGGGTTTTTAGCAGCTGCTGTTCACAAAACCAAGACAGATAATTGTCCGCATGTTCAAAGTAAGATTTCCACTTTTCTTCACTAGGTTCATTACGGCGAAATTTCTTTAATAACTGTGCGACTTGATCGCATAAATCATTCAGTGCAGGATAAAACTCCTGAGACTCTGACTTTTGGCGTAACTCTTTCGCATCAGTCTCAATGGCAACTGCAAATTGGTAGGCAAATAAGTTAAGGTATAAACGAAACTCTTCTAAAGTGCGCTTGTTTAAGCTGGCAAAACGTGATTGTACTAGCGGTAAATGCAGTCCTTTTGAATAATATGAACGCCTACCAACTATGCCACTATGGTAATAAGCTTCTTCATCTAAGGTTTTACTGTCTATCCACATTTCACTGGGCAAAAAAAAGTACAAATCAAAGGCACGCTGATCACCAGTTCCCATTTGGTGACTAAATTTTACTGAAAGTGCTTCTTCTTGTTTAACTTTTACCTTTGCCACAAAGTCACTCTATTGCTAATTACGATAGCCTAATCTTACTATAGTTCTCGCAATTCTTTTATAGGATTAAATGAATTTACGTTAACCCGCCCCTCTGTAACCAGTGTCTCAATACAATAAATTACAGGCCCACAATTGATTGCTAGGAGAAAATTTGAGCACCAAAAAGTGACGTTCAAAATCGGCGTCTAATACTTGAATACTTTGTGGAAATGATTGGCCTATTTTTACACTGGGTAGATTGAGTTCGTGCAGAAGATAATCATTCAATTGACTGACCTCTGAAAATTGATAATCAATCATATTCATGCTGTAGTCATAGGTAATTGACCCGGTATGTAACTCCAATAATTCACCTTCAAATACTGCATACTCACGAACATTGTCATCAAATGCTGAATAATATGTTAATGACAACCGACCATCTTGCTCGACAAGATGAAGCAACATGTCACCATGCTGTATTTCTTCTGTCGGTTGCTTAGACAAATAAAATGCACTGGCCTGACATTGCACATCATACATAGCTTTATCTGTAAACCAGGTCAGCTTTACCATGAGCAAACTGAACAATGCCAATGCAATACCCAGCCCGCCTTTGACACTAAATAGGGTAAATCGACTGTGGTTAATCACAGATCTGTACCTCTTTAAGCCACTCTGCACTTAACCATTGCTGTTCTAAATAAGCACGCGATAACTTCACATTATGATAAAGCCAAGTGGCATCGGTTTGGCGCTTCATAACAAGGCTAAAACTGAGTTTGTCGCTGGATAGCGCTAAGGTAATGGATTGCCAAATTACTGCATCACAACTTTTAATATGTTTAGCAATTACATCGATTTTTTCATTCAACTTATATTGCTCATCATCAGCAGCATAAACTAATAACTCTGTCAGCCCCCCCTGTTTTGACATAATCCATTTAGAATAGTCAGCCTTAATATAACTTGTGGTCGATAAGCCAGAATAAGCATAAACACAACCCGCTATAACCAATATAATAACGAACAAATACTGACGATAGGACATAGGGCCATAGGGTGACACCAGCAAACGAGAAGGTTGTGATGTGGCATTTTTATACAGAATCACGCCCTGATTGGGAATATACTCCAATAAGCTTGCATGCTCTTTCCCTAAAAACTGAATCAATGCTTCGACAATTTTAATCATGTTAGTACGATGCATGTTCGGCGATTTTAGCTGTTGAATGGATACTACTTGACCACGGTGGGCGGCAAGCTGTTCCAACACCCAGTATTCTTGATCATTCAATGGCCACGAGATATCTTTTGATTGATCAATTAATTGTTTATTCTGTCGGTCAAACCAACAGCTACCGATTTGCATATCATGCTCTCAAACTAGGTTAACTAACTTCAGTTAGCTTTATGATGATTCATTACAGGTAAAAAGCGTTCGCACACAGCGTAACAATTGAAGACGAGGTGCATTCAATAACAACATTGTGCACCTATTTAAAATTAAAAATCGTGAACTTAAGCGCGAAAAATAAATAACTTACGCAACAAAATGTATCGCTTATTTATTCAGCAAGCGCTACATTTATAATCATATCGACTGTTGTTTATCGATTTCACTCTTCTACTTAAGGGCACTCAATCACTATGTTTACTTCTAAAGAGGCAAATTGTTTAAAAGCGATATTGGTTGATTCTATTAACCAACAACGTGCGCTTATTACCAAAAGCGACAGCTCGGCGACTGAAGAGCTTGAAACTAAACTTATTACCCTAGTCTCCCTGCATAATAAAATAAAGATGATGCTGAATAAGCTGCAAAATACGCAGCAGTCCACCAGCATGCCTCGAGTGTTGGTTGTAGATGATGCTGAGTCTATGATTGGGATTACCTGCACCATTTTAGCGGAAATGGGGTTTAAAAAAGTCGACAGTGCTAGCAGTGCAGAAAAGGCGTTAAAGAAACTGATCGAAGCAGCAGAAGAAAAAGCGCCTTTTCAATTAGTATTAACCGACTGGGAGATGGAGGGTGATTCTGGGTTAGATTTATTAAAAGACATTCGAGTTCATGAAAAGCTGTTAGAAACCGATGTTTTTATTATTAGCTCCCATGGGGAACAAGCCAATATTCTAAAAGCGATTCAAGCAGGAGTTACCGGCTATATGTTAAAACCTATCAATTATAACGTACTGGCTAAAAAACTGTCGGGATACTTACCTGAACAAGATGATAATGCTGACGAGAAAAACGCTATTATCCCCCAAATTAGTGCATCAGGGCGGGTTGCTGCGCCAAGCAAAAATGAACAAGCTAAAAAAAGGCCTTCCTGAGAAGACCTTTAATCATTGCTCACTAATAGCCGCAGAGGAAATTACTTTTTTTCCATCTCATGACAATCAGCACATTCAGTGATTGTCAGTTCAGGGCTATGCATTTCCATATCGATTTCGTGTGCATCACCAATTGCATGACAATCAGCACATACAGCTAAAGTCGCTTCGTTTTCAACGTGTGATGCCAGTTCAAAGCTTTCATGACACTCAACACAATCAACAGCAGCGGCTGAACCAGCAAAGAATAGTGCAGCAAATAAGATTGAATATTTCATATATACTCCTAAGTCATTTAGGCGCAGGTCAGTATTACGCGTTCCAAAGCTCAACCTTCACTGCACTCATTTAATCCATCTATTAACAACTATTTTAGCTTACAGATCAAAAAATAATATCAAAAACGCTAACAACATCAAAATTTTAAGTTTTATTTTGTAAATCCGAATTAATATTAACAATATCACAACACTATGTACAATTTATCATCAAACAAAAATAACTCAACATTAGATAATTGACTTAATTTCGGTTTGGGTTAAATAGCGCCATTCACCTGGCGCTAAGTCGGGATCTAGCTCGATCTCACCCACACATTCTCGATGTAAATTCACGACTTTATTCCCCACAGCGGCAAACATCCTTTTAACCTGATGGTATTTACCTTCACTAATGGTCAGTCGAGCATTGTGACTATCAATAATAGACAACAAAGCTGGTTTTGTTAAACCCTCTTCGTTACGTAACTCAATACCCTGAGCAAAAACAGGCACTAAGTCTTCAGAGATCGGATCGGCTAACTCCACCAGGTAACGCTTACCACAATCTTTTTTGGGCGAGGTTATTTTATGTGACCATTGACCATCACTGGTGATCAACACTAAACCAGTGGTATCGGCATCAAGTCGGCCAGCGATATGTAAGGTATCGACCTTCTCAATATCCATTAAGCTCAGTACTGAAGGGTACACTTCGTCAATGGTGGAACAGATGGTATCTACAGGTTTATGCATCATAATATAGCGTTCACCCACTAAAGAAATTACCTGCCCATCTAAACGCACTACTGTTTTGTCAGTTACCTTAAAACCGGGATCTTTGACCACCACCCCATCACAGCTCACATCGCTACGATGTAAGGCTTTTTTTGCCATTGAACGACTTAACTCAGTACTTTCACAAATAAACTTGTCTAAACGCACAATCAATACTCACGACTTTAATTTAACTCTATTATGAGGGCTTAAATAAAAAATTGAAATGATACCAATCAGCATAACGATGCAACCACTTTACAAAGTGTAGATTGACTATTAATACCAAGGGCGAGTTATCTTAGTTGATAAATTATGCAGTAGGCTATTTTTTCTGTCAGGCAATCACAAATGAACGCCGTTTAGCCCACTAAATAAGTGAATTTGCGGACATGGCTGGAAAATAGCCACGGCCCTTCGAGGTGAGTCAAAAAATGACTTTATACTGTGTTGGATAATCTTGACGTAGGGCAACTATGCCGGCAATTATCCGCCTCGCCTAACGTCATTTATCTCTCAACATCAAAGATAAACAAAGATAAACAAAGATAAACAAAGATAAACAAAGATAAACACCTTCTAGATCATTCGCTAACAGTTTCATCAAGTATCAAGCGCAATAAAGCATTTTAGATTATTCATATACTCTAGCTCGCAAACAAAATACTAAACGAACATTATTTTATACTGATAAGTAGACACTCTATTGATCGCACTTTTCGTTACACCTAGTGACAAAATAAACCGATAAAAAACCACAAACTCACTTGTGTTAACAGATGACAAGCCATTAACATGACCGTTACAAAAATAAAATTGTCATATTTCATTTAACTGAGTAACAAAATGAAAATTTGATAAAAAAATAAATCACCTCGCCTCCATTGATGGGCAACTTAAAATGCAAGGGAAATAACATGAAAAAACTGGTTATTGGTGGGCTATGCGCTTCACTAATCGCAGGCTTAAGCGCTTGTAATAATGATACAAAACCAACTACTGAAACAGTAACAACAGCTGAAGTAGCCAAAACCGCCACAGCCGTTGCAGTTGAAAAAGCACTCACATCAGGTATTACTTTCGACAACATGGATAAAAATGTCCGTCCTCAGGATGACTTTTATTTATATGTTAACGGCGGCTGGATGAATACCGCTGAAATCCCTGGCGATCGCACTAACATTGGCGCTTTTTATGACCTACGAGAAAATGCGCGTGACGACGTAAAAGCAATTATTGAAGACCTAAGTAAATCAGCCAATTTAGCCGAAGGCACAGATGAGCAAAAAGTAGCGGACCTTTATCGCTCGTTCATGGATGTAGAAACCTTGAATAAATTAGGTGTCACACCACTTCAAGCCACATTCGATAAAATCGCAGCATTAAAAGATAAAAATGAATTAGTGACTTTTTTTGGTGAAAACCAAGTTAATGGCGGCGGCACACCACTGGCGTTTTACATCAACGTTGATGCTAAAGACTCAACTCGTTATGCAACTCACATTTGGCAATACGGTTTAAGCCTACCTGAAAAAGATTATTACTTTAACGAAGGTGAGCGCTTCGTTAATATTCGTAAAGCCTTTGTTGAACACATTGAAAAGATGTTCACCTTAGCTGGATTGCCAAATGGTAAAGCTGCTGCGCAAACGGTATTAGCACTTGAAACAGCCATAGCTGAAAAACATTGGGATGTGGTTGAAACGCGAGACAGCACAAAAACCTACAACAAATATCAAGTCTCTGAGTTAGCAACATTAGCCCCAGATATTAACTGGAATGGTTACTTGGCCGCATTAGGTGGTGATAAGCAAGCTGATATTATCATTAACCAACCAAGCTATATTCAAGGTCTAAATGATGTGCTAAATACCAATGACCTAGCAACCTGGAAAACCTATATGACATGGCAAGCGCTGACCCACTCAGCAAGCAACTTGTCAGAAGCTTTAGACACTGAAAACTTCGAGTTTTTCTCAAAAACCTTAAACGGTCAAGCAGAGCAAGAACCACGTTGGAAGCGCGGTGTGACTGCAGTGAGCAACACCTTAGGTGAAGTGGTTGGTAAAGTGTATGTTAAACGTCACTTTGTACCAGAAGCGAAAGATCGTATGGAAGGTTTAGTTGAAAATCTTCGTAGCGCTTACGGCTCAAGTATCGATTCACTTGACTGGATGAGCGACAGCACCAAAGTTGCAGCAAAGGACAAACTGGCTAAATTCAACCCGAAAATTGGTTATCCAAAAAAATGGGCAGATTACAGCAAGCTATCAATCAAAGCTGATGATTTAGTTGGTAATGCGACACGTGCAGCAGTGGTTGAACATAACCGTAATGTGGCAAAGTTAGGCCAGCCTATCGATAAAGATGAGTGGCACATGACGCCTCAAACGGTTAACGCTTATTACAATCCAACAATGAACGAAATTGTATTTCCTGCTGCAATTTTACAACCACCATTCTTTAACTTAGAAGCGGATGATGCCGTTAACTACGGTGGTATTGGTGCGGTTATTGGTCATGAAATGGGTCACGGTTTTGACGACCAAGGCGCTAAATTTGATGGCGAAGGTAACATGCGCGATTGGTGGACAGAAGCTGATTTAAAAGCGTTTGAATCAAAAGGCAAAGCACTTGTTGCACAATATGATGGCTACCAAGTATTTGATGATTTGCACGTAAATGGTGAGCTCACTTTAGGTGAAAACATCGGTGACTTATCCGGTGTGACCATTGCGTATAAAGCTTACAAAATGTCATTAAATGGTAAAGAAGCCCCAGTAATCGATGGCCTAACTGGCGATCAACGTTTCTTTATGGGATTCAGCCAAATTTGGCGTGTAAAAATGAAAGAAGAAGCCATGCGTAACCGCGTAGCCACTGATCCTCATTCACCAGGCCACTTCCGTGCACTTGGCGCGTTATCTAATATGCCAGAGTTCTATCAAACCTATGATGTGAAAGAAGGCGATAAAATGTATATCGCACCTGAATCTCGCGTTAAAATTTGGTAAGCCTTCACTTATAGATCACCAAGGGCGCCATAGGCGCCCTTTCCTTTATGCTTTAACACCAAATAGAAAGACTTATTCAGTATAGGTACAGCTTAGTTAAGTTAAAGTCTCTTTAGACTAACAGCTAGGAGAATTTAGCATTGAATAAACTCTTTCGTACTCTGTTCATCTTTTTAATTTTATTAACGACCCGTCAGGTTACAGCCCAAGTGCTGGTGTCTGTTAATGGGCCTACAGATAAAGCGCCATATAGTGTAAATCTTACGGGCACCACCTCTAGTGCCCAGAGTGCATTAGATAATCTGTACGCCATTCCCGATTACCAAGCATATGTACCAATGCAGCAATCTGCTGACTTAAATCAATTAATGCGACAAGCTGAATATGCACAGCAGGAATTAAGTCAGCTTTTATCGGCAATCAGCTATAACGCCCAAGTGGATATGCTACTGCCGCTAACCAAAAGTTATGACCGTGCGTTACAAAAAGTGAATAATAAGTTTGATGGCGATGCCCGCTTAATTACCGATCTTGCCCGTGGCAGCATAGTTGCTAACGATGTCGATAGCCTCATGGCGAGTTATCAAATGTTGCATGAAAACAGTGAAATCATTCAAATTAAAAACCGATTTGCCAATCCAAAAGCCTCAGGTTACCGCGATTTGAATGTACTGGTTAAACTGCCACAAAGTCAGATGATTGTTGAAGTTCAATTACATTTACAAACCATTGCCGCAATTAAAAGTGGTCAAGATCATCTAGATTACGAGCAAATTCAGCGCATTGAAAACAGAGCGAATCAACAGCATCGCGCCCTAGGCGAACTTGAGATGCAGAGAATCACTCAAATCCGTCAACAATCGCATAAGCAATATCACAAAGCTTGGTTAGGCTACAAACGTCAGGCAATAACCGCTGGCGTTCAACAAGCGGCCTGATGACACCGACTTTCCACCCACCCTTTGCGCTCCTATGAGCGCATTTTTTTGTATAAAGCATTCAAAAACCACATCCAAGTCATCGCTGATAAAACCATGATGTTACCTATTGTGAGTCTGTATAAAAACCTCAGTGCTGATTACAGGATTATTTCTGTTATAATCTCGCCCAATATCGCATTGATTACCATTGCGACTTAAGGATCCCCAATGCACGAAATTATTGACCAGCTACAAGAGTTAAGTGAAACCGTTCCCGTTCCGCTAGAGTTGCCTACGTTTGAGCAGCTTGTTGAAGTGGAAGAACAGATTTTAATCGGCTTGCCTGCTGAATTAAAGGAGTATTTACTCCATGCCAGCAATGTGATTTATAGCGCTTATGAACCCGTGACCGCAGCAGATCCTTACTCGCATACTTTTTTGCCCGAAGTCGCCAGCTATGCGTGGTCGATTGGACTACCAAGAGAGCAAATTCCAATTTGCCAAGTCGGTGATAGTTTTTACTGCATTGAAGAGAATGGTCAGGTGCAATTTTGGCAAGACGGTGACTTTACCGATGAAGTCTGGGAATCATTTTGGGATTGGGTTGACGACGTCTGGCTTGCTCAGTAACTTGTTTTGCGAATTTTTTGTAGGAAATATCATGTCTAAAGAATCAGGCTTAAATGCCATTGAAATGTTGTGTTTACGCCAATCATTTGGATTAAGCGTTGAGCAAGTTGCCCTTATCACCAAAACCACAGCTGAGGCAGTTACAGCTTGGGAAGCGGGCGAAATATCTGCACCTGTACCTGCGCAAAAAAAGCTCCTCGAAATAGATGATATTATTGAAATGCAGGTACTTAACACAACTGATGGAATTGAAGAGCTATTTAAAAAAGAGCCTAAGCGCCGTTTAGCGTTTGTGGTTTATCCAACCCAAGCGCTTTATAACCAATATAATCCTGAGTTTTTAAGCTCTTTACCATTAACTGAGTTATATAACACTGCAGCTTGGCGTATCAAAAAAGAATGTAAGTTAGTGCTTGAAGTGGATGTAAGTTTAATTGCATTAGATGCCGAAGCTTATAAAGCTTATCGTGCAGACAATGGCATGAGCGAAAGTCGTGAAAGCCGCGCTAAATGGGCCGCAACTCAGCTTTAATCAGCTAAAACCTTGTTTACCAAAACGACAAAAGGGAAGCATTTGCTTCCCTTTTCGATTATTTAATTCAGATAATTATTCAGCTTGCGCAGCTTTAGCGATGGCTTCTGTTTTTTCTAATACCGCCACCAATGCTGGACGCGTTTGTACTCGCGCTAGATATGCACCCAGTTTCGGTGGGATAGTTTGTTTAAACGCGGTCGCCCACATTAATGTTTGTGTTAATAATACATCGGCAACGGTAAATTGCTCACCGAGTAAATAACCTGACTCAGGCACCCAAGATTCAGCGATCTTTGCCGCCCGATCAAATTCAAATGTGGCTACAGGCAGCATGGTGGTTAGTCGCTGCTCCTCTGGTAAAGCAAAGCGATGCTTACCCATACTCCATAATGCTTGTTCAAGCTCACAGATAACAAAGCTGACCCACTCTTCATGTTTCGCCGATTGCACAGTACCTGGTTGAGGTAAAAATTGTCCTTTACCATATTTTTCAGCTAAATAGCGTAAAATAGCCGCCGATTCAGTTAACACTAAATCGCCATCTTCAATCACTGGCATTTTGCCACTGGGATTTAACGCAAGAAAAGCCTTACTGCGGTTATCCCCTTTTGCAAAATTTATGAATCTAAATTGCCAATCAACGTTTAACTCTTCAAGTAACCATGAAACCCGTAATGCACGACTGCGTGGTGTGCCATGTAAAGTGATCATATCACGTCCTTTAGAATGTCGGTCCCGTTTGAAAGACCATTAAAAAGCGGCCGAAGCCGCTTTGTTTTTAGCCTGCAAATACTTTACAGGTATTAGGCTAGATTAAAAACGATAGCTTGCTTTAGCATACCATAGAGCGCCAATGGCGCTATGAGTGCCTTGATCGTAACCCATAAAATCAGCACCACTAAAAGGTGGTTCTTCATTTAAGATGTTATTAGCACCTAAGGTTAAATTCCAGTGATCAAAACCGATATAGGACACATTCATGTCTAGGGTGATCATAGAATCAATAGTCCCTTCAGCACCTGCATCGATATTATCTTGATACTCACCAATATAGTTGAGTCGGGCACTGGCTTGCCATACATCTACGCCCCAATCCATCGCCGCTGTCCAGCGGTAATCTGGGTGTTGATATTCACCAGCGAGTTCGCGCTTAGTACCATCCTCACGTACTTGATCAAAGCTATTCACCCAAGTGAGGTTATAGCTAAAGCCAAAGTCACCTGCACTTGCGGTGGAGAATTTGTACGCCATATCAAAATCAACACCATCGGTAGTTTGACTGCCTAAGTTGCCAAATTGGTCATAAATTTCAATAATTCGCCCAGGTACGCCACCCGCTGAAGGCTCACGCTTAACCACGGCAGGATCATCACCTTGCGTGTTAACAAGATACTGGGTATCAGAAGTGATCAAACCATCTTGATCGTAATTCCAATAATCAATCCCCACACTGAGTTCATCAGTCATTTGCCATACACCGCCTAGGTTATACGACGTTGACTCCTCAGGTTGTAAATTAGGGTTACCAGAGAAAATAACGGTACGTTCTTGCGCGGTACAATCTTCAGGTAAATTGGTTTGCGGACAACGAACCGTATCGACTATGCCGGGTGACTCCTGTGAAGGGCCAAGTCCTAACTGTACTAATGATGGTGCACGGAATGCTTCACCCCAGCTAGCGCGAATAGTCACATTATCAAGCGGTGTATAACGTAAAGCGACTTTAGGGTTAGTCGTATCACCAAAGTCACTGTAATCTTCATAACGCACAGCTAATTGCGCTTCTAATTGCTCAAATAATGGTACGGCAAACTCTACAAATAATGATTTTTGATCGCGCTCGCCACTGGCTTCTGTTGCTTCGGTACCAAAAATTTCACCACGCTTAAATAATTCATCAGGATTATCTGATAACTTTTCCTCGCGGTATTCAAAACCGACCGCCATTGACACCGCTCCCGCTGGCATGGCAAAGACTTCACCCGCGATTTTACCGTCTACCGCATTGGTGGTTGATTTACCGTTACGCGTCGTATTCACACTAATTTGATCAATAACATCCCCCATTTGTGTGGTAGCTAATGGGTTAAATGCACCTGAATTAATGGCTTCTTGTAGACGCGGAGTCCATACAAAACCTTGCTCACCATACTCATGATTGCGGTTGTAAGAATATGTATAGGCTACCTCCCATTCCCAGTCAGACAAGAAACCATTTAGCCCCATCACAACACGCGCACTATCAGACTCAGATGACTTCTGACGTGGTCCCGTTTCGGTTAAACGACGACGCATAGTAAGGTCTTCACCTGCAAATGGATTAGTTGCAGCTCCGCTAGTAAATAGCGGGTTACTATTAAGCATATAGAACTCGCCGAATGACGGACTCGCAGCACCTTTAATGACACTTTCATTATGCTGATACATCATTTCAGCAAACAGTTTTAATTCATCATTAAACTCATAATCTTGGAATACAGATAAACCTATACGGCTTGATTCTGGAGTAGAGGTCATCACTGGGGCGTAATCGTAACGGCAATAAGCACCTTTGATATCAGCTGCAGGGCAATTCACATCAGGGGTCCAAGAGAATTGGTCCGACTTAGGTGTAATAGAGCCATCCGCGCCAATGGTAGCAGGGATATATGAGCCTGGATTACCTGCTGATGAACGAAAATCGGCACCACCGTTAGCGGTTTGGTTTGCCGATTTAGAGTAATCACGATCGCCAAATAAAGTTTCACGCTCTTTGAAATAATCAAAAATGACTGTGGTAGATGCTTTGCCGTCAGCGGCATCGGTACCAAAAAGAATCGAGCCTGATTGCTGGCCACCGCCATCTTCAACGGTTTCGGCAACCTTGCCATTCACTTCAAAACCTTCAAAATCTTTCTTCAAAATGATGTTGATAACACCCGCAATTGCGTCTGAACCATAAGTTGCAGAGGCGCCATCTTTCACAATATCAATACGCTTAACTGCTGAAATTGGGATTGAGTTAATATCCACGAAGGCGGTATCGATAGACTTCGCAAATGATGACACCGCAATGCGGCGACCGTTTAACAGCACTAATGTCGAGTCAGCGCCTAAACCACGAAGTGAAACTGCAGCACCACCGTTAGCGGTATCATCAGAGTTGTTACCTTGAGTCGAAAACGTACCGCTGCCCGATACGGGTAATTTACTCAATAATTGAGAAATATCCTGTGCGCCGCTTTTAGCGATATCTTCCGCCGTGAGAACGGTCATTGGCGAAGCACCTTCCATATCAGTCCGCTTGATATGGGTTCCTGTAACTTCAATTCTTTCGACTTCTTCAGCTGATATGGCTTGAGGGGCTAAGATAAACGAGATAGCAACAGCACACGCGCTGCGCAATAGTTGAGGTCTTTTCATGATCTTCCTTAATTTAATTTGGCATTTTTATTTTTATTTCAATTACCTGACTCCACTTTCAGATAATGGCTTGAAGGTAATTACAAGCCTAAACTAAATTAGAGCCTTATTATAAAAAGTCAATCATCAAAAGCATTAAATGTTACTATTTTGTAGCAAGCAAGTATTTTACTTACCAACATCTTATGGCAATCTAACCCCATAAAATAAAAGCAAAATACCCAATAAAAAATGAACAAAAATACAGTACAAACGCCAACAGCTTTAACAAAAACCACCAACACAACAAAACTGTTACATTTAATGTCTGGGCTTGGGCCAGGTATTTTGATGGCAGCAGCCGCGATTGGAGCATCTCATTTAGTCGCCGCAACCCGTGCAGGAGCGGAGTTCGGCTGGCAATTAGCCTGGCTAGTATTGGCAGTTAATCTACTCAAGTATCCTTTTTTTGCTGCTGGAGCGCGTTATACCGCAGCTACCGGCGAAAGTTTACTGCATGGATATTTGCGTCAAGGAAAGGGGTATCTGGCTTTATTTACGGGCTTGAATGTCATTGCGGCAATTGCAAGTACCGCAGGGGTTTGTATGTTAACCGCAGCCATGTTGACGCAATTTATTCCCCTTTCAATTGATACTCTGGCCTTTTTGGTATTGGTTAGCTCACTTCTGTTATTAATATTAGGCCATTACAAATGGTTAGATGGTGTGACTAAAGTCATCATGCTTATTCTAACGCTCACCACTTTAATCGCCGTTTCATTGGCGTTAACTAACCAATGGGGGCAAGCGACTCCGACTTCAGCAGTAGATGCCTGGCAATGGGCGAATGTGGGATTTCTGGTAGCTATGATGGGCTGGATGCCAGCGCCAATTGAAGTAAGCGCTTGGAATTCTTTATGGTTGCTAGAAAAGCAAAAAACGCAATCGGTTAGCCCAGAGCAGGCATTGTTTGATTTTAATTTAGGTTATCTCACCACCGCGATACTCGCAGTGGTATTTTTAGCGTTAGGCGCGCTGGTGATGCACAGTTCTGGAGAACAGTTTTCTGATTCTGGCGCGCAATTTGCCAATCAATTGATCCGTTTATACAGTCAGGTTATGGGCGAAGAAACACGCTACTTAATTGGTATGGTGGCTTTTTTATGTATCTTCAGCACCACTGTCACTGTTATAGATGGTTATAGCCGCACCCTGAATATGGGCTGGCAGCTATTGGTTAAACAGCCAGATAACCCATATAGACTCAATCTAATTATGCTAACAGTCAGTGTGCTGGGTTTAGGGCTCATCTTGTTTTTTAAAGGTGCATTGCTGCCTTTATTAGAGTTTGTGATGATTCTGGCGTTTATGACCACGATTATTTTTGCAGGACTAAACTTTAAACTGATGATTTCGACACATTTACCCGAAGCGCAACGGTACGGTAGCCAAATGCGTATTTTGTCATGGATAGGATTAATCTACTTAATCAGTTTCGCTTTGGTGTTTGTATACTGGTATAGCACTAAAAATTAGCATAATACATGAGCAAGCTGAGTAAATTACGATATACTGTAACGGCAAATGAGTGCATCCACATAACTCGCGCAGCCGCGCCAGAGAGAACTATGATAAACAACGATATTCTTCGCCGTATTCGATTCATCTTCGACTTGTCAAATGCTCAAGTCAGCAGTATTTTTGCAAAAGCCAATGCCGAGGTCGCCACCGATAAAGTGATTGCGATACTTAAAAAAGAAGAAGAGGAAGGATATCAAGCCATTAACGACACATTAATGTGTCAATTTTTAGATGGTTTTATCATCCATCACCGTGGTTTACAAGAAGGCGCTGAGGTACCTAAGCCCGTTAAAAACTTGACCAATAACCTCATGTTCAAAAAATTACGCGTAGCATTGACCTTACGTGAAGAAGATATTCTCGCGATGTTAGCCTTAGCTGATTTCAACCTGTCGAAGTCTGAATTAGGTGCACTATTTCGTAATCCTGATCATAAAAACTACAAAGCTTGTGGTGATCAAGTATTGAGAAACTTCCTGAAGGGGTTGTCAATCAAACATCGCGGTAAATAGATTTCCCCCCAAATGCACAGCCTAAGCTGTGCATTTTTGTCTTTTGAATTAAATTCAAACAATCTGCTATCAAAAAAATGTGAAATTCATCACTTAACAGACCACAACAAATGCGAGTCATGTTAATCTACTCTTCTATTGAACCTATCAAACAACTCACAATAAAGGTTACCCATGGACGATACTAAACGCCCCCTCTATCTTCCTTTTGCTGGCCCAGCCATTTTAGAATCTCCATTGCTAAATAAAGGCACTGCGTTTACAGAAGATGAACGAATTTCGTTTAACCTTGAAGGCTTGTTACCTTGGGTAATTGAAACCATTGACGAACAAGTCGCCCGCGCATACCAGCAATTCACTAATTTTACCAATGACTTAGATAAACACATTTATCTACGTAATATTCAAGATACCAACGAAACACTGTTTTACTCATTGGTGCGTAATAACATCAGTGAAATGATGCCTATCATTTACACGCCTACTGTTGGTTTAGCGTGTGAACGCTTTTCAAAAAATTATCGTCGTAATCGTGGCTTATTTATTTCTTATCCTAATAAAGACCGCATCGATGACATTTTAAATAACTCAACCCGTCACAAAGTTAAAGTGATTGTGGTCACTGATGGTGAGCGAATTTTAGGCTTAGGTGATCAGGGTATTGGTGGCATGGGTATTCCGATTGGAAAACTGTCACTTTATACTAGCTGTGGTGGGATCAGTCCGGCCTATTGTCTTGCGGTAACCTTAGATGTCGGCACCGATAATCCACAATTACTCGAAGACCCTATGTATATGGGTTGGCGACATCAACGTATTGGCGGTGATGAATATAAAGAGTTTGTTGAAGCCTTCATGCAAGCAGTTAGTCGTAGATGGCCTGATGCATTGATTCAATTTGAAGATTTTGCTCAAAAAAATGCCATGCCACTGCTTGAGCGATACAAGGACCAATATTGTTGTTTTAACGATGATATTCAAGGCACTGCAGCCGTAACGGTTGGCTCTTTATTGGCCGCCAGTAAAGCCGCTAATACTCAATTAAGCCAACAACGCATTGTATTTTTAGGTGCAGGTAGCGCAGGTTGCGGTATTGCCGAAGCGATTATTGCCCAAATGGTGTCTGAAGGTATCTCCGATCAGCAAGCACGCTCTCAAGTCTTTATGGTCGACCGTTGGGGCTTATTGCTCAACAACATGCCTAACCTACTCCCTTTTCAAACTAATTTAGCACAAAAGATAGATACCGTTGAAAAGTGGGATAATTATAGCGATAACGTATCATTGTTAAATGTTGTCAATAACGCCAAACCTACGGTATTAATTGGCGTGTCAGGTGCTCCAGGCCTATTTACAGAAGACATTATTAAAGCAATGCACAGCCATTGCCCGCGTCCGATTGTTTTCCCCTTATCAAACCCAACCAGCCGAGTTGAAGCCACGCCAAAAGACATTTTGCATTGGACATCGGGTCAAGCACTTGTTGCCACTGGCAGTCCATTTGAACCTGTGGTGGTTAATGGTGAAACATTTGAGATAGCCCAATGTAACAACAGTTTCATCTTCCCAGGAATTGGTTTGGGCGTGTTATCTTGCGGTGCAACTCGGGTATCAGATGAAATGCTGATGGCCTCTAGCCGTGCCTTATCTGAGTGTTCACCACTGGGGACAACGGGTGAAGGTTCATTACTACCTAAACTAGAAGATATTCATAAAGTCAGTAAATACATTGCATTTGCGGTGGCCAAAGTGGCCATTGAGCAAGGTTTAGCTTTGCCTTGTACCGATGAACTATTGCAGCAAGCCATTGATAATAACTTCTGGCAGCCTGAATATCGTCGTTACCGCCGCACAGCATTCTAATGTCGATGTTTAAATCACCATAAATAAAAATCCCAGCCATTAATGACTGGGATTTTTATTTATACCAACGAATCAATAGCAGGCGCTTATTCAGCCATCACCTTTTTGAAGCTATTAAGCATAACTCTATCGGTGCGGGCTTTTTTCAGTTTACGCAAACATTCTTTTAATGATTGCTCAGCTAAACGACCGAATACGCCATCATATTCTTTGTCGTTCATTTCTGCTTCAGTATCATTGCTATCTGCAATTTCTTGGGCAACACGACTCAGTTGCATCCATGCATTGGCAATATAAAAACCATGAAACTCAGCCTGAGTCATCAGTTTTTGTGCACTAGCGGGCAGTTTGTTCCATGCTTGGTCAAATGCTTGAGCCTTATCAGCAATCAGTTCTTCAAACATGCCTTCGTAAGCTTCATTTAAACTATCAGGGAGTTGATCCATTGGCAGTACTTTATTTACTACGTTATAACACACTGTTTTTGCCGTTTCTTTATAGGTTTGCTCAACCATGATTACACCTTCTTTCAATTAAAAACGCCCGCTAATAAACACCCCATACGTGCCATTATTCGCTAGGGGGATAATACTAATATCTTCATAAGGATCGGTAAAATACCAGCCTGCAAGCATACCAATTGCAGCCCCAGCCAACACATCTTCAATGTGATGTTTATCACTTGCTACCCGAGTGTAAGCCACATAAGATGCGGCAATATAAGATGGTACGCCGTATTCCCAACCATAACGTTGATTAATAAAAGTGGCTGCCGCAAAACTATCCGCAGTATGGCCTGACGGGAAGGAATCATTACCACTGCCATCGGGCCTTTGTTTATCAACGCCCCACTTTAATGCCTCAACCACCAGTCGGCTAGACACACCAGCTTTCACCAATTGCCATGTCCCTTGATAATCATCCTCTACAGTCAAAGCAGCTGCAAGTGCTGCAGCAGGCAAAGCGATGTGAAGCGCATCACCCGACGTTTCAAGGTTTCCCTTAGCCTGCCCTGAAAATGAAGCTAAACACAAAGTCATCAACACAAAGCGCACAACAATCGTAAAATTCATAACCGTATTCTTTTAGGTGCAAGTAAGATAATCGCGACGTTATACGCGCCAAAGCGGTAAATTGCAAACAGACCTATCTTCTCCAGACCACAGGACGGTGCCAATACCTAGTAGGCGGCACTGCAAAGGTAGTGTTTATGTTAAATTTGTTAAACTAAAGGTCACCAGTTACAATTGGTTAATTGAGCATTAAATATGTTTGAATAATATTGATCGTTTTCGAATAATAAAAATAAAAATCATTAAGTGGACAATAATATTGAATAAACGACTGTGTATTTTGTTTAGCATTCACCTGCTATTACTAGTAACTGCTATTTTATCCCAACATGCAAAGGCTGAATTTTACGAAAATGCCCGTGCAGACCAGATTTATCAAAAATTTGAGCACGTTGATTACACAGAAGAACAAGTAAATGCGTTATTAGCAGAATACAAAAGTATTATTGCCAATGATGATGATGTCCGCCAAAAATTATTAGTCCGCTTAACCTGCTGGAATCAACCGTCAGCCACTCAAGAAGAACTGACCAAAGCCATTCAGTACGCTGAAGCACAGCTGCTGATTTACGCCGAACCTTATCCGTCTGAAATTAATACCGACTTACTGCTGTGTTTAGGGTATTACAAACAATATGCTGGCCAAATAGATGGCGCACTTAAAGACTTATCTACAGCAATCAGTAACGCATACCAACTTGAAAGCCCAAGATTGATTGCTGATGGGCGCAGTATTCGTGGTGATATCCAATCCTATAAAGGTGATTATGCTTCCGCCTTAGAAGATTTGATCACGGCACAGCACCTCTATGAAAAACTCAACATTACCTACTGGGCAAATGATAATTTAAATAATTTAGCCACAAGTTATCGACGATTTGGTGACCCTGAAACGGCTATAAAATACCAAATAAAGCTCGAGCAAACCTACCTAGACTCGGGGTTATTAATTGAGGCTGACAACGTTAATGTACAGATTGCTTTTTCGCTAGAAGAGCTCGGGCGAATAGATGAGTCCACCGAGCGCTTTTATAAGTCGCTTGAATTTTGGCGCTCACAAAAAGATAACAATGCTGTCGCGAGCACCAAAGTGAACATTGCTGGCAACTATATAAAACAGGGTGAAATAGACAAAGCATTAACGCTTTTACAGCAAGCTGAACCTGATATTCCAGTGGAGTATGAAGGCCAACATAGCTTTATGAGCTTATACTTTTCCAAAGCATACTTAGCTAAAAATGAGCTAGATAAAGCGCTTGAGTATAGTCAAATTGCGTCTATTGATTTCAAACGCGGTGCCAATCGACGCGGTGAAAGCCAAAATTTGCAACTGCAAAGTCAAATTTATTTTGCAAAAGGCGATTTTGAAAATGCCTATAAAAGTTTAAGTGCTTTTTTAGAAATACACCTTTGGTTAGACAAGCAAATTATGACGGACCGAAATGCCGAAATGCAAACCCGATTTAATACCGATAAAATATTGGATGAAAATGAGAATTTATTAAAAGTCAGTACAGATAAAGAGTTGCAATTGCAAATAATGCAACGAAACGAAAATTTGCAGATAATCATTATTATTCTGGTCGCCATTATTTTAATCATAGTGTCAGTTTTTGCTTATAATCAGCTAAAACGTAAACGTAAATACCAAAACTTAGCCCTCACGGATGAGTTAACTCGCCTCTCTAATCGCCGCGCCATTTATAATTTAAGCGAAAACTTCATCAAACAGGCAACACTCTCTCGCCAGCCATTTTCGATTATCCTATTTGATGCAGATCACTTCAAACAAGTGAATGACAAATTTGGTCATGATGTTGGCGATAAAGTATTAATGAAACTGGCATCATTAACCATGGGAATGATGCGTGAAAGTGATGTTGTGGGTCGTGTCGGCGGTGAAGAGTTCTTAATTCTACTACCCAATATTTCACATAATACTGCAATGGACATCGCTCAGCGTTTAGTGGATTGTATTGCCAACTATGATTGGAGTCATATTGCACCCAGCTTGGAACAAACCGTGAGCGCAGGAGTAGCAAGCCTTGAAGATGAAACAGAATTATCGCCATTGTTATTAAAAGCCGATAGCGCACTTTATAACGCTAAATCTGCTGGAAGAAATTGCGTTAAAAGTGTTAAAAGCCCCTCTGCCAATAATGAGGGCTGATTTTGATGCAAAATGAAAATAACGATAGTCACTTACAGATAGCGTATAATCAGAGGAAAACTCAATCAAACTGAACCAAAACCATGTCTGACACGCCAGCCTATTCGGCCCCCAAAATGCCACACTCAGCATTGAGCGCAAACCAACTTGCCAAGCTTGCGCAACACATTAAGCAATGGGGCAAAGAATTGGGGTTTGCACATATTGGCATTACCGATGCCGACCTTTCTGAACATGAAAGCGAACTTCAAACTTGGTTGGACAAAGGCTATCACGGTGACATGGCGTACATGGCTAATCACGGTATGATGCGCGCGAGACCTGCAGAACTTCACCCTGGTTGTATTAGGGTTATCAGTGCTCGCATGGATTACTTACCTCCCGATGCGGGCTTTGCCAGTAACTTAACCGATCCGAATTTAGGCTATATCTCTCGTTACGCTGGCGGTCGGGATTACCATAAACTGATGCGTCAACGTCTCAAAAAGCTCGGTGATAAAATCGATGCTCACTGTAAAGCACTTGATGTTAATGACACAGACTTTCGCCCTTTTGTTGACTCTGCGCCGATATTAGAGCGCCCACTTGCCGCAAAAGCTGGACTAGGCTGGACCGGTAAACACTCTTTGGTTTTGCATCCTGACGCGGGTAGTTGGTTTTTTTTAGGGGAGTTGTTAATCAACCTGCCATTACCGACAGATATCCCGATAGCCGAGGGATGTAACACCTGCGTAGCCTGCATTAAGTCATGCCCTACAGATGCTATCGTCGCGCCGTACGTCGTTGATGCTAGACGATGTATTTCCTATCTAACCATTGAGCTGCAAACCACCATTCCTGAAGAATTTCGCCCATTAATGGGTAATCGTATTTACGGCTGTGATGATTGCCAACTTGTTTGCCCGGTCAATGCCAAAGCCCCCTTAACTGAAGAAACTGATTTTCATACTCGGCCAACATTACTTCAACCCGATTTACTTAGCCTGTTTGCATGGTCAGAAAAAACCTTCTTAAGCCTCACAGAAGGCAGTGCTATTCGCCGAATTGGCCACAAGCAGTGGCTGCGAAACATTGCCGTTGCATTAGGCAATGCCCCCGCCAATGTGAATATCATTGAAGCGTTACAACAAAAAGCACTTGAAGCCGACATAGGGGAGTTGGTCTTAGAACACATTGAATGGGCAATTGTGCAACAGCAAGCCAAACTCGCGGCGCAAGACGTCTCGCCTATAGAGTCTGTTAGCCGTAAAACCCAGCGGGTTATTCGCAGTATTGAAAAAGGCTTACCGCGCGATGCGTAAGCCTTTGGCAAAGCTCAAGTATCACTTGAGTTAATCCGCTATTGAACGTACTTCAGGCAGAGCCTAATTGCTGATAACCACCTAGTGAAGTAGGTGGTTTAGGGCTGAAAACAAAAAATCAGATCATATTAATACTGACGACGTAATATTTTAGTCGCTTCAACAAGATTTCTCAGTGCAGGTTCAACTTCATCCCAGGTGCGAGTTTTTAAGCCGCAATCGGGATTCACCCACAACTGCTTAACTGGAATTTTAGCTGCCGCTTTAGTCATTAACTCCACTATCTCTTCAACCGATGGGGTGTTAGGTGAATGAATATCATACACCCCTGGCCCAATATCATTTGGATAAGCGAAACTTTCAAATGCATTTAACAGCTCCATATGCGAACGGGATGTTTCGATGGTAATCACATCTGCATCCATGGCCGCTATCGCTTCAATGGTGTCGTTAAACTCGCTGTAACACATATGGGTATGAATTTGTGTTTGGTCTTCAACACCTGCAGCGGAGAGTTTAAATGCATTCACTGCCCAGTTTAAATATGTTTGCCATTCAGTTTGTTTTATCGGCAAGCCCTCTCTAAACGCGGGCTCATCAATTTGAATAATCCCAATACCTGCTTGCTCTAAATCAACCACTTCATCACGAATCGCCAATGCGATTTGATTCGCAATCGTTTCTCGGCTGATATCTTCACGGGCGAACGACCAATGCAAGATAGTCACAGGCCCAGTTAACATGCCCTTCACCGGCTTTTCAGTCAAACTTTGAGCATAGGTAGCCCATTCAACTGTCATGGCATTTGGACGGCTGACATCGCCATAAATTAATGGTGGTTTAACACAGCGAGACCCGTAACTCTGTACCCAACCGAATTGGGTAAACCCAACGCCATTCAGATATTCGGCAAAATATTCCACCATGTCATTACGTTCAGCTTCACCATGCACTAACACATCAATGCCAAGCTTTAATTGGCGCTCGATAGTGTCTTTGGTCACCCATTGTAGTTGGCTTTGATATTGTTCATCACTCACCTCTCCCTTACGCCAACGGCTGCGGAGTCCTCGAATTGCAGGTGTCTGTGGGAAAGAGCCAATAGTTGTTGTAGGTAATAACGGTAATTTTAGTTTTTGATGTTGCGCAAATATTCTGCTTGAAAACTCACTATTACGCTCAAAATCGTTCGCTTTCAGTCTGGCGACACGATCAATAACTTGCTGATCTGCATGAGCGGCTTTCGCTGCACGGCGAGACTGGCAGCGATCAATAATCAACTGTTTAGCCTGTAGATCAGCACGACTCAATAAAACGTGTAAATCCGTTAGCTCAAAAAGCTTTTGCTTGGCAAACGCTAGCTGCCCCTGTAGCTCGGGAATCAATTGCTGTTCGCTGTCTAAATCTACCGGAGAATGCAGTAATGAACATGACGGCGCAATCCATAACCTATCCCCTAAATCGCTAGCCACAGCTTGGATTTGTTCAGCTATCAAATCCACATCTGCCGCCCACACATTGCGACCATTAATCACCCCTAACGACAATACTTGATCAGCAGATAATGTGGCTAAAAATAACGCCAGATGGTTTTTATCACTGATTAAATCAAGGTGAAGTCCCTCAACCGGCAACGCACTAACCAAAGCATGATGATGGGCAATAGAACCATAGTAGCTGGCCAATAATAGGCTTACTGATTGTGGTTTATGTTGTGCCAAAAACTGATAACTATGACGTATAGCCTCTTGCCAATCCCCTGATAAATCTGCAGCTAGAACCGGTTCATCTAACTGCACCCAAGTAACACCCTGTTCAGCAAAGCGCGTTAGGATCTGTTGATATGCTTCTAGCAATTGCGGCAATAAACTTAGCTTGTCAAATTCACCGATCGTTTTCGATAAATATAAATAAGTAACTGGCCCTATTAATACCGGCTTAGCTTGATAGCCAAATGATTGCGCCTGAGTCACCTCATCAAAAATTTGCGTGTAGGCAATGTTAAATTGCTGGTCTTGGCTAAGCTCAGGGACTTGATAGTGATAATTGGTATTAAAAAATTTGGTCATTTCAGCTGCGCAGGCATGCTGGCCACTTGGTGCTCTTCCACGAGCGACACGAAATAATGTATCCAAATCAATTGGGCTTTCATTACCTTGACTATCTAAAGCTCGATGACGCTTAGGTATGGCATTTAATGTCGCACTTAGGGTAAGCACATGATCATAATAAGCAAAATCCCCCACAGGGACTAATTCAACCCCAGCCTGAGATTGCCAATCCCAATGCAACTTTTTTAGCTCATCGGCAACTTGAACTAATTGACTTTGATTAATTTCACCACGCCAATACTTCTCTAAAGCAAATTTAAGTTCACGTTGACGACCAATGCGAGGGAAACCGAGATTTGTAATTTTCATACTACTTTCCTTGTTGATAAGCTAATTGTTGTTACCTTAATGTAAAAAAACCACACAGGCGTCTGGACGTCTAGAAGTTTATTGTGCTAACCTGCAGCCAAGCAATCGAATTGATTTCATCGGTAAGTTGAGTAAGTTTCATGTGGAGTGAGTAATGATAGAACTTAGACACCTTCGCACCTTAATGGCGTTAAAGGAAAGTGGCAGCTTAGCAGGAGCGGCTAAGAAACGCTTTGTAACCCAATCGGCGCTTTCTCATCAAATTAAGGAATTAGAAACCCGAATTAACTCCGCTATTTTTGTGCGTAAAAGTAAGCCGTTAACCTTCACCCATGAAGGTGCCCGTTTACTTAATCTTGCAGAAGAAATTCTGCCAAAGGTGATTGCCACCGAATCAGACTTAAAACGTGGCTTAGAAGGTGAGAATCAACAACTAAAATTAGGCATTGAATGTCACAGTTGTTTTAGATGGTTAATGCCCGTTATTGAAGCGTTTAAGCTGCAAGCGCCCGATGCTCAAATTGATATTTCAAGCCGTCATCTTTTCGACTCGTTAAATGCGCTTGAAACGGGGGGGTTAGACATAGTGTTAACATCAGATCCGGTACCAGGGCATACATTGGCCTATCAACATCTTTTTGATTTTGAAGTAAAACTGGTTGTTGCCAACGATAACGTCTTGGCAGGGCAGGCATTTATTACTCCAGCAAATCTTGCCAAGCAGACGCTATTAACTTACCCAGTGCCACTGACTCGCCTAGATATTTACAAACACTTTTTAGAACCCGCTGGCATTGAAATCGGTGAGCAAAAACAATGCGATTTAACCTCAATGCTGCTTCAACGCGTTGCGTGTAATGATGGGGTAGCCGCGCTACCGACTTGGTCGATCAAAGAAAGCCAAGGCTTGAATCTTACCTCTGTAAAATTAGGCGCTGAAGGGTTAAAACGTCCACTATTTGGTGCATACAGGCGTGATGCCACTAATGCTAACTTAATTCAAAAATGGTTAGAATTAGTGGCCGAAGAAGGGTTACATCTACAAAGGGTTCCATCTACAAAGGGTTAATCAATAAACCACGTTTTGACAACACACGACGTAAAAGAAGCCCTGCTGAGTCAGGGTTTGTCGTTTGCTGTAGGTTGTGGGCAATCAAGAATTCATTGCGTAAATCGTCATCTAGCCCTAATGATTCAAATGCTTCAATAGAGAGTGTCTGCTGATGACTATCAATCAAACTTTTTATAACCTTCAGCGAGATAGGCCTTTCTTGCTCACTGTTTAAATAAGCAAATGCCGTCAAGGTAATCACTTGCCCAAACACACTAAATAAAGCTAAGGTTTGCATTTCATCGGCATCAATTTTTAAACCGTTACCTTTGTCAGTTTCTTCTCTTAATAATGTGACAGAATCAACGGCAATGACTTCATTAAGCTTCCAATAACCTTTTACCAACTTTTTGTAAGGCTCATTGAGCTCATCTAAACGCTCTTTTAGATAAAATGAAAAAGCATAACGGTAGATATTCACCTGACCTAAACGGATCAGGGCATCTTTTATACTGCGATTTTTTGTCGATACCAGACCAGCTGAAACAGCGGTATTACTGCGTAACAGTAAGTGGGCAGCCAACGCGGGGTCTTCTGACACAATATCAATAATAACCTTAATATTAGCCTCATTGATTAATGCTTTTTTTAACGGCACAAGAATGCCGCGACGCCCGATCACCTGTTCTTCATTACGAATAATCGCACTGACTTGAGTTAACACCCTTTGCTCAAGATTTGTCATAAGCCACTGTCACCTTAATTATTTATTCATATTTTGGCTGTTGGCAAAACAATATCATAAAAAAGCCAACAAAAAACTTGTTGGCTTAATAAAGTATAGTCGCTTTCTACATTAACAATAACTGTATTTTAAAAGTCGCACTTAAAAACGATATCCAGCCGTTAAACGAATATTACGCCCATCACCTGGATAATAGCCACTGCCCCATGCAGAATAGTAACCCGCGCTAACATAGTCTTCATCTAGCAAGTTATCAAGGCGTAAACTTGCTGACCACTGGGATTGCGTATAGTTAAGGGCAATATTGGTCAATACATAGCTATCTAATTTAGCATCAGCATTGGCATTATCACCTTCCATAAAGCGCTCGCCGGTATAAATACCTTCCGCAAACAATTGCCAGTTTTCAGCAAAATCATAACTGATATAACCGCGGCCACTGTGCTTAGCCACCCATGAAAGCGCCTTGCCGTCATTCAAGCCTTCGGTAAATTCAGCATCAATATAGTCATAAGACAAACCGACTAACCAGTTGGGAGTAATCTGTACATCATAGCTTGGGCTAATGCCATAGCGACGCGAAGCATCCGCATTGACGTTAGCACCATTAAAGCTACCGCCAATCGGTTTAGGGGCGCTTGGATCCCAAATAATTTCATCTTCTAAATCAAGTTGAAATATATTTAGCTTAAAGCTGTGGATGTCGTTGATATAATCCCAGCCAGCCTCGTACGAACGGCCAACTTGTGGTTTTAAGCCTACCGTACCTGGAGAGGTATAAGCTTGCTCGTCAACTTTTGCGAAACGGAAGTTATCATCGGCACGAACATATAAACGATGGGCATGATTTGGACGATAATTTAGGCCCAGCTCAAATGCATTTTCATCTTGATCTAAATCGATCCCGTTAGGGTAGATATTGCCATCCACTAACTCATCTTCCGCTTTGGCATAACGACCACCCACCACATACGATAACGACGTGGTTAAAGGCACGCTGGCCTGAATATACGCGCTGCTTTGCGTTTGTTGATTACTTCTTCCCCAACTAAAAGTCGACTCACCAAGATTATAATCGATACCTGTGATAATCTTCAGCTCACCATTGTTTACTTGATAATTGGCTACCGCTTTTGGCGAAATCGACAATAGCGTGCGCTCATTACGACCATAACCGCCCCATTGAAAACTGGTATTGTTACTGTCGCTGTAACTCACATCTGCGCCGAGTAACCAAGTATCTGCAATTTGATAATGATAGCCGCTGCGTAACGCGGTGGTCATTTCATGGATAGAATCCCCTTTATTCCAAGGATTGGATTGACGTGGGTTCTGTTGCAACTGCTCCTTTGATAAGGAACCCGGTGTTTTGCGATCATTATCAAAATAGTTTGCTTCAACATAAAAATCTTCAACGTGAGTCTTATATTGCAAACGGCCTAAAACAGAGCTGGTTTTATTGTCATTATCATCACGGTAGTTGTCAGACTCGTTATAATTCCCCGCGAGGTAATATTGCCAGGTATCATTAATCGCCCCAGACACATCCCCTTTCGCTTCAAAGGTATCAAAGCTTCCACCTGACAATGCCAGACCACCGCCTGTGCTAGTAGGGCTTTTGGTAATAATGTTAATGACGCCCCCCACCGCTTGATCGCCGTATAACACCCCAGAGCTGCCCGATAAAATTTCAACGCGCTCAATTTGATTTAGTGAAATGGCACTGATGCTTGGCGCAGCAATGTCAATGTTATTCAATCTGCGTCCATCCACCAAAATAAGGGTATTATTTGCTGCTTGTGATGCACTAAAGCCACGCATTGAGAATACAGGACCAGTATTGTTATTTGAAATTTGAATACCGCTTTGTCCACGGAGTAGATCGCCTAAGTTGGTGGCTCCACTCATTTGAATTTCAGCGGCACCAATTACATTAACATTGGCGGCAATATTCAATGGTGAATCAACACTGCGGCCTATCACGACCATGGTATCTTCTGATTGAGACTTGGCATCATTGACGTTTGTTGGCGCATCTGCGGCAAACGTAAGTAAAGAAAGACTGGAAAGTCCGAGAATAGCGCTTAATGACAAGGCTAATTTTGTTGGATTAATACCCATTTACCTTTAACTCCTAAAAGGGAAAATGGGGCAGTTGCGTCGTAATAAAATGCCTTCAAATAACTCCGTAAGAGTCAAATTTCAAATAGCTTATTACATCTTAAGATCTGCCCACCGAAATCTCAAAATCATCTTTAGGGCCGGTCTCCGGACTGAGGTATTTTGCCAGAATAATACATTCTACAAACGAGCCATGTGCTATTTCACATTGCCCTAACCTTTCACCGTTGCGGGGGCAGTATCAGATTTGCACTGATTTCCCGATTATCCACACGCCAGTTAAACGTGCGGCACCACAAAAGATTGACTAGTCATCATGACCATAAAATCGCGGCAATTATACGGTTTATGCTAAGGATTAGATATATGCACTAGGGCGTTCAGCTACAGATTGTCATTATAATTTTTCAGCATAAGCTGAAAAATAAAACAAAGTTGCGATTAATTGTTTGCCATAAACTCACGATAATTATTGGCATTGATAGGGGGGTCATTTTCTCTGAACACGGCTTGTCGAATTGATTTGTGCAATAAATACAGATCTTGCGAACCACTGACTACCGTAAAAAATCCAATTTCGCCTTTGGGAATACTGGCAAAATCTTTTGCTACAAACGCTGAGGCGTGATGAATATTTGGCATCACTGTACAACCTAAAATTCCGTGTACCGCATTCAACCCTTCCACCTTGGAGCTGCCTAAAACGGTATAAATCACTTTTCCGTCGCAGTTTTCGGCGTAAGTGTCAGCCATACCATCAAGGAACTTTTGCGGTTCAATGTCGTTGGCCAATCCTTTAAAACCTTGCATACATACAAGGCCACTCCAATCATTTAAGGTTTCATTAGCCGGAATAAACTCCGCCATAAACATATCGCCCTGCATTTCATGAAATGCCAGCTTCCAATTCAGTGGCGGTAGAAAGCCAAATTTAGAGGCAAAGTCTGTTAATTGCTGCACATCTTTAGGCATTTCGACTTTGCCAATACTTTGGTCATCATCACCAAAAAGTGTATTGATAGGAGAATACGGTTTTGCAGACAACAAAGTGCATGGCACCAAAAACATTAGCCCCAACCAAAGCTTTATTGCCGCAAACGGTTTCATTTCATATCTTCCTTTTTAAATACATCATCAACACCATTTGATGAGGCCATTTTGATATTTAACGTAGCACTGCCGAAATTATCGACCAACTATATATCACAACAGCCATTTTTTAAAACTTATCTTTAACAATTTGCAACATATTCAATAACAAGAGTTATTAGCCAAGTTCTTCATCGTCATCGTCTTGAAAATCTTCATCAGACTCACCCGCTTCGGCCGCGATGGCCGCAGCAATACTTTTAGCTTTTAAGTGCTTCTCTGTTTTACGTTTATTACGTTCAGCTTGTTTACCTAAGAAGCCTTTTAATGCTTCTTCGCCCCATGCTGTTGCTTCTGCTTCTGTCGCAAAACCATCATGGCTTTTTGATACCACAGTTTTAGTTGCTGTCATGCGGCGAGTGATTTCTGTTTTCCAGCCGCTATCAGCTTGAAACACACGAAATGCATACTTTTTACTTTGACTCATTTGTCTATTTTTCCTAGTGAATTAACGCTTTAAAAGGCATAGCCTAATTTTTCTTTATGGGCAGTTGTTAAACAACTTAACTTTTTACCATTTGATTTGAGCCAACAATCATCATCTCGCATTTTTGGCAATCAAACACTAATTTCAATTTATCTTTACCCACATCTAAAAACATGGGATCCGCTTTTATGCCTTCAACTTCTTTAGGGCATAAATTGAAGCTATATCGCAAACAATGTTTAGTCACCATTAATGGCGCATCATGCAATACTTTATTTTTTTCATAGGTGTCTTCTATCTGAATGACACCGTGTTGCTCATAAAAACTGCGAGCTTGCTCGTTAGCCACATTGGATAAAAAGCTCAGCGATTTTTGGGGGAAACGCGCATTTTTATCATGCAACCAACGTTCAGGACGTTTATAAGCACTGACCCTTGCCAACATTAATGCATCAACCGCATCACGCCTTAATTCGTTGACCACTGACGAAGGTAAAAACCATACTTGCTCAGCGAGTAAATTAATTTTATTGGCAATAAAATCAGTACTGCCTAATTTACCTAATTGCTTTTTAAGGTTTGCAGCCGATTTTGCCTGATCATTAGCGGCCTGCTTTTCACACTGCAAGCTCACACTTGCAGTAATTCCATGCGCATCAGTTAACGATAACGCCACACCTTCATCGGTATCATAAAACTGCATATCCACACTGATTTTACGGCTGGCTGAGTCTTTATTTAACGTTGACTCAAATTTATGGTCAAAGTTTCTAAACATCATCACGCCAACTTTCAAATCTTTTGGCACTTCGGTTAAATACAAAGTATTGCCATCAGCACGATTGACTCGGGTGCCGGCAAGTTTGTCATCAGACAAACGTTGGGTTTCATAATGCTCAACAAAAAAGCACAACCCATCACCGTTGTTAAAAACAATATCCTTGCCACTCTCGGTGGTATCGATTTTGATAAAATCTTTACCAACCTGGGTAATACGCCCCACTTTTTCACCAATAAACTTGGGTGAGCTAAAGTGCTCAATCGCCTCGGTGCGCTGATTTACAAAGTAGTCCGTTTTACCACGGTTGAAGCTTTTGTCAGGATCTGGAGTAAAGTTGAACTCACAACGCCCGTGGGAAATCGACTCTAGATCGTTACGCTTATCAATAATGGCATCAAGTTGCTTGCGATAATGCGCAGTGACGTTTTTCAAATAAGTAATGTCTTTTAAGCGCCCTTCGACTTTAAACGAGGTCACACCTGCATCTATTAAAGCTTCTAAATTATCGGTTTGGTTATTATCTTTAAGTGATAATAAGTGCTGATTCTCGGCTAAGACATCACCATCACGCGTAGTTAAATTACATGGCAAACGACACATTTGTGAACATTCACCACGGTTAGCGCTGCGATTTGAGTAAGCATGGCTTAAATTACATAAGCCACTGTAGCTGACACACAGGGCACCATGAATGAAAAATTCAAGCTTCATTTTGGTACTCGCTGCAATATCTCGAATTTGAGGAATATTCAGCTCACGGGCCAAAACTACCTGCGAAAAACCAACCTGCTCTAAAAATACTGCCTTTTCAGGCGTACGGTTATCCATTTGCGTGCTGGCATGCAAGGCGATTGGCGGCAAATCTAATTGCAAAACCCCCATGTCTTGAATAATGAGCGCATCGACACCTGCATGGTATAAGTCCCAAATCAATTGCTGTGCTTTGGGCAGTTCGTCATCCATCAAAATTGTATTCAGCGCCACAAACACCTGGGCATGATAACGATGGGCAAACTCAGCAAGACGAGCGATATCTTCAACACTATTGCCCGCATTATGACGGGCGCCAAATGCAGGTCCACCGATATAAACAGCATCCGCACCATGACGAATGGCTTCGATACCATAATCGGCATTTTTAGCCGGTGCTAACAATTCAAGCTGACGCTTTTTGGTCGGTGCAGGGGTAAATAATTCAACAGAAGCCATAAGGGTAATCAATTCTTCTTGTTTAGCAAAAGTCGTTGGATAAAAAAGTGCGCCAACAAAGTTTGTTGGCGCACTAGTATAATGTTTACTATTCTAGCAAATTTGTTGTAAAAATACCCAGTTTAGATAAATAAATCTTGGATGTTTTTAAAATCACCTTTACCGCTTGCAATTTCTTCAGGCGTTAACCCTGTTACTTCATGTGGGAACACTAACCACTCTTCCGATGAGTGAATAAAATAATCGGGTTTGAGTGGCACTTTAGTGTTGTTTGGTTTGTAGTATGGGCAAGCAACACGAATATCACTGGGTATATTCAAGCGCATGAATTTTTGTAATTTACCGATCAATGCATGAATGCTACGACCCGAATCAAACACATCATCAACAATCAATAAGCCATCGCTGGCATTGGCATTTTCAATAATGTAATGCAAACCATGCACTTTAATATTCTTATCTTGTTTGTCAGTACCAATACCGTAATAAGATGAAGTACGCACCGCAATATGGTCAGTTTCAACCTTTTTGAAATCAAAATATTCTTGAACAGCAATACCAATTGGTGCGCCACCGCGCCATATACCAACAATAAATTGCGGTCGAAAGCCAGATTCATAAACTTGCGCGGCTAAGCGGAATGAATCTTCAAGTAATTGTTGTGCGCTAATAAAGTGTTTATCGGTCATTGGTCTGTGCCCCCCCCATTTTTATTGCGGCGAATTTTATACCAAATCAACATACTTTGCCTGCATTGTTCACAGATATTGCGTCATTACTCCAATATTCGCAGAATAAAAATCAGCTTTTCCTTACATCATCACTATGGCATAGTATTTTTTATCGCCAAATCAGGATTAAGACGCTCGTATGTTATTTGAAAAACATTCAACTGCCTCATTGACAGAGCCCTCCTCAGAAATGTCGACGCCAAAAGGTGATAACCCCCTTATTTGGCCGTTATTAAGTCTATTGCAGTCATCGAATCAAAGCTGGAAAGTGCATCATCTTGCCGCTGAATTACAAAAAAAAGGCTTAATGCACGACTTAGATCCCCTGCCGGAAAAAGATCTCTTTAAGCGTAACTTCTTATTGATGAATGCCCTGTATGAATTACAAGATATTTTATTGCCTAAACAATGGCTTCAAGTCAAATCAATGGAAATTCAGTTGTTTCGTATTGTCCCAAGCAATGCCGACCTGTTACATCGTCAGGACGCAGCACTGCGTGACTACTACCTTGATTGGAAAAATTACGATACCTGCGTCAATGTGGTGCGTGAAATGCTGGAGTCTTTCTGGAGCAGTTATCAGGAATACATAGGGATAAACATCCAATTAATGAATAAAGGACATGCATTAAAAGTATTCGAACTAGATGAAACCGCGTCCAATAGAGACATCAGAAGGCAATGGAAAAAACTGGCCTTAAAATGGCATCCTGATCGCGATCAGGGCAATGCCGAACGCTTCAAAGAAGTCTGCGAAGCCTGGCAAACATTGCGTGATAAAAGCCTCGTCGCTTAACGCTCAACATCACAAAGCTGATGAGTCAATGCGAATATTTGTCTCAAATAACAACTGGATCACACAAATTTAGCCACAGACTTTGACAAAATATGTCATCATTAGCCCTGTAAGCACTATTGATAAACATACTTTTTGAGGTTTTCATGTTTAAACATTTAGCACTAGCCGTTACCTTAGCCATTGCTCCTTTGAGCACCTTTGCCGCGCAATTTGTTGAAGGCAAACACTATACTCAAATTTCTAATAAAATGGTTCCTAGCGAACCTAAAGTGACCGAGTTCTTCTCTTTCTATTGTCACAACTGTTTCAATATGGAAACCAAATACATACCTGAAATCAAAGCGGGTTTAGACAAGCAAGTTACATTCGACACCAAACACGTTGATTTTATGAATAGCGACATCGGCACCGAGGTGATGCGAGCATTGGCCGTTATTCACACATTCGATAACCAAGAAGCCTTAAAAGTAGCGATGTTTGGTGCGATTCAAGGTGAAGGTAACGACTCTGGCCACGACCATAGCGCCCCAGGCCATGAACACGCTCCTGAAATAAACAGCCGAGATGACATCAAAAAAGTGTTTGCTAAATTTGATATCGATGGCGCGAAATATGATGCATTAGCTGATAGCCCTGAAACCGAGAAAAAACTCAGTTTATGGCGTCAACAACAAGTCATGTTCCGCATTCAAAGCGTGCCGACCTTCATTGTTAACGACAAATATGCCATCAATATGAACGAAATGCGTACCCTTGATGACTTAGTCAATGTGATGAACTATTTGGCGCTGAAAAAGTAACACTCAAGCTCCAATAACCCTCATTTAAACCGATATTGCGTAAACAATATCGGTTTTTTATTGGCGCTAATTAGAAGTTTCGCGGTTGCTCTTCAATGTGCATTTGCTCAACAACTCCTTTACCTGAGCGTTGTTGGTATTTCGCTTCAGCTTGCGACATACGATGACGACCACTGTTGACTAAATTTTGCCCCTGCTCAATGGCACTTTCGCCTTCGGCTAACTTAGTATTACCATCTTCAATCAGTTCTTTACCGTCAAGGTATTTCTCATCAGCATCTTCCCAAAGATCGCTAATATCTTCTAATTTCTGTAACATTTCAGCTGCGCGCTTACCCGATTGCGCCCCTTGCAAGTTACCCGCAAAAGCTTGAAAAGCCTGTCGATGACGTTCTGCAGCCAATTGTGCTTCTGCCATTACTCGTTCACCTTCGCGAATGTCAAGATTCCCCTCTTGCACTAACTGACGGCCATCCCGTAATTGCTCATTTCCGGCCTTCACATCCTTATCGCCTTGTTCCCATTGCTGAGATAAATCAAGGTGTTGTGCACCTTCTGACTTCACTTTTGAAGCAAAATTATTTTGAGTTGCAGTGCAACCACTCACACTAATAACACCTAAAGCCAATAAACAACAAAGAGCAGCTCGCATCTATTCATCTCCATACCTATGCCAAAAAGCGGCATGATTAGACCGCTCGGCGATCTAAATAGCAAGTAGCGAGCAATAAAATACTGTTAATTAATGGTAAAAATACGCAGATAAATGAATTAACCGAAAAAATCACGAATATGCAGTAACGCCAGCAGCACATGAATAACAACAAATCCAATAAAGCCTTGGGCCAATATCTTATGATAACTGCGCCACATTAAGGCATCACTGGGATCCGCCAAATACCAAATTACGCCAGATAAGGCCACCAGCAGTAGCAAGATAACACCAATACCCTCAATGACGCTAAGCAGACCTTTACCACCAGACAAGGGCAGACGGCCTTTTACTATCCCAGAAACATCAGCACTCAGTTGACTGAAATCCGCAACTAACCAGGGGAAAAACAAGCGCCATTGACCTTTAATGCACACTTTAATGGCAAACAATAACGCAATAATGGCGGTGAACAATCCACCATAAACATGAAATACATCCCAAAATCCAGCATTAGACCTAAGTTGTTTTCCCATAAATATCCAGGGACTGGTGCACACTAACATCAGTGTCATCACTAACACTACCCCATGCAACTTTGTTTCAATGCGACGCCAAATAGGCAACAACGCCATAGCGTTAGGCCTCTTTCATTTGTTGTGCAAAATCATCCACTTTTTGCCAATCGGTATATTCAACTTTAGTATTGGGATCGGTTGGCCCTTTGGTTATCCACATAATGAAACGAATAATATTGCGATCCATTGGCCCATACCCTTGATAATCTAAATTACCGGCAAAGGTTTCAAGTAACTTAGGTTTCCAGACGGTTTGCTGCAAAAAAGCTTGCATATAGGCATTGGTTTCAGGGGTATTTTTGTGGGGTTTACGGGCCACTAAACTGACCGAGAAAAAGCCACTGGGTTTAGTTTCAAGCTGAACTTGATGACGCTGTATAAATTCGTACAGCGCAGGACGATGCTTACCGTGACGAATACTGGCACCGATAAATATTTTATCAAAGCCTGATAAATCATTAACATCATCTAATGCTGCTAAGGTAACTTGATGGCCAGTTTGGTGCAGTTTTTGTTGAATGTATTCGCATATTTTACGCGTTTGTCCATGAACACTGGAATAAACAAGCAGGATCTGAGTCATATGTCCGCCGAATCAAGTCATTAATATTGTTTATATTACTTGATAAAGCCCACCATGAACTTGAAACA
This sequence comes from Shewanella subflava, assembly GCF_025971955.1. Lineage (GTDB taxonomy): Bacteria > Pseudomonadota > Gammaproteobacteria > Enterobacterales > Shewanellaceae > Shewanella > Shewanella subflava. The sequence continues at coordinate 340,713 of NZ_JAPDMX010000003.1, read as the reverse complement.
GATCACGTGATTAACATCTAAGTTCACTAAAAAAAAGAAGCAAGGCGATACCTTGCTTCTTTTAGTCTAATACCCGTTGATTTTTGTCAGTGCCCAGCAAAGAATAAGCCGACAAACGTATCGGCTAACACCACTATAGCGACATTAAAAACGCAATCACTTGTTCACGCTCACTCAGGGTTAGTGCCATAAACGCTTGCTGACTTTTTTTGGCTTCGCCGCCATGCCATAAAATCGCTTCTTCCAATGTAGCTGCGCGACCATCATGTAAAAAGCCTGCTTGCGGATTCACAGTTTGTGTTAACCCTATCCCCCATAACGGACGGGTACGCCACTCATTACCATTGGCTAAAAAGTCAGGACGACCATCTGCCAATTCATCTCCCATGTCATGCAATAACATGTCAGTAAAGGGATAAATCACTTGGCCTTTTAAACTATCGCTCATCGGCTCACCACCAATGTCTCCCGCTGTTTTGGTGGTAAAAGAGGCCACATGACAGCCGGTACAATTGATATGTTCAAATAAGCGCGCGCCTTCCCGCACATTACTATTGTCAACATTGCGTCTGGCTGGCACAGCTAAGGTTTCAGCATAAAAGGTTACGGCATCACTGAACGCCGCATCGGCTTCTGGCTCGCCATTTTCATCGCTACCAGTATCAACAAAGCCAGTGCGGGTTAAATAGGCATCATGCAAACTGGTGCCAGCAATGCTTTCATCAGGAAACAATGGATTGGTGATACCAATATCCCCTCTTAATGCTCCGAGTGATTGCACTCTGACACTTGGAGTATTGGCTTTCCAACCAAAACGCCCAAGTGATACCGGATGTGCCACTCCGTCTCTGGCTTTGATGGCATCAAATACCCAGTTAGCACGACCAGATATGCCGTCGCCATCGGCATCGTTTTCATCCGTGTTAGCCAAAATATCCGCTTCGGGGATCGCTTCTAACAACCCCAAACCGAATACAGGCATGCCATTACGCCAGCCCATCAGCACATCATCTTGCAGTAAATTAGAGGTGATATTCGCACTTTGTTTGGTTTCACCTGGGGCATCGTAAGGGTTTTCCACATCAAATAATGGCTTTTTCAATTGAACGACTTTACCATCGGCATAGGTGATTTCGGTGCGCTCATAGGATAAATACACATCGGCCTGCCCCACAAAGGCGTTACTTTCCCAGTCGGTTCTCGCCTTTAATACGCCTCGATGAAACAACTGTCCGCCAAAGTCAGGCACCGCTATAGGCGCACAATAGTTATTGTCTGCCGTCCCTTGAGTACACACCTCATCAGGCGCTTTGCTGATCCTTAAAAAGATCCCAGCAGCAGACCCAAGTTTTACTCGAGTTTCATTTGCAGCTAAAAATGGCGTTGAATTGCGCCCATCGCGTTGATGGCAAGAGTTACAATCTGCATTATTAAATACTGGGCCTAAGCCATCTAGTTCAGGGTGTTCAGAATTTGGCGCTGTGGTAAAAGACGCTTCAAAATTCACATCACCTTCTAAATGCAGAGCCAGTTCACTTGCTGTCAGGTTCGGCGCTGGTGTTGAAAAGCCGTGGCCAGAATTATTCGCATCATAGGTGGTTGTCCCACCGCCTGCAGCAGTCATATCGGTAAACGCAGGATAAGTCACAACGGGTGGCTCTGGGGTAGTGGTGGTTTCTTCACCGCTGCCACCGCATCCGATTAACCCGATTGTCATCATCACTGACATTAAGGTGTTAGCATTAAGTGTTATTTTCATCATTTAACTCACACTGTTATAGGTGTATAAAAGCCCCTGTTTTCAATTGAAAACAGGGGCTAATGGCCGCAGTGTTAACTGGCTTTCCATTGCGATAACAATGGCAATACGTCTGATTCTAAAGACGTCTGCAATTTAGATAACGCGTCTACCGCTATTTGCACCCGCGCACGGCCATCGGCGTCTAATATCGCTTGACGAAACGGTAAGTCTGAGCTGCCCTTAATTGCTTGAATTTTCAAGATAACATCATCAATTTCACTGGCAATTCGAGTTGCAAGCGTTGCATCTGCGGCGGCAACAAAGTCGATGATACCTTGCTTGTCTGGCGAACCTGTAAACTCACCTTGATAGACGTTACGCACACCAATAATATTATTCGCAAAGTCTGTTAATGAGTTCCACGAATACTGAGACTCCACTTTTGAGGTATCAGCTGTGGCTAATGAGTCACCAAATGGATCGGCAATTTTGCCGTTACCGACTTCATCAACAATGCCTATCATGCCGTTAACTAACTCTTCAATCACCGCAAGTTCTGATGAGTAAATAGTGTTATTGACTGCACCTGAGCCTTTTAATAACTCAGCGTATGGCAATGCATTAGCATCTTGTGGGTTATGGCTAATTTGCCATGCATCATCGAGTTGCTTCGCGTAATCACGAAACACCTCAGCAAGGGCGACTAAATATTCGCGCTCACGGGTGGTCAACTCGGTAATATCTTTGCTGTTATCATTAACACCATCACCGAACAATAAATACTCCATGGTGTGAAAACCCTGTACGTCATCATTCCAACCTTTAATGGTTTCAGCATCAAAGCCTGCAGCACTGTTTAATTGGGTTTGTAAATCTGAAGTATTCAGTGGCCAGCTGTCTAAATGCGGATCAATGCTTAACGAATCCACCGGGCCAAAGATATGTGACTCGCCCTGTTCCCAGGGTTGACGAGCAGCTTTCCATGCCGCTTGTGCGGCCACTAAATCTGCTTGAGAGGTAGAGTTAATCAAACTTTGTGTGGCTAATAATAATGCCTCACCTTTTGCGGCTAAATCAGCATAACCCGCCACAATAACCTCATCCGTTAGATTAGTTATCATCTCAGTAGCCCCAAATGTGAAACTGTCATCAGGTACGGTTGGAATTGTCGGGGTTGTCGGGGTGGCTTCATCTGAGCCAGAGCCACCACAGGCCGATAAGCCCATAACTAAAGATAACGCGATGGCTGAATAAGTAAATTTCATAGTAACTCCATGTATATCAGATAAATGTGTAGCAATAATCAATAAAGGTTTAATGGCTTATAGCGAGAATTGGTAACCCACGCCTAAGGCAAAAAAGTTTGTGTCTGGAATACTAGCAACCGCCACTTGATGTAAACCGCCCTCGGCTTTAATCACTACTTCAGGAATTGGGAAGTAGTTCAGCCCTAGACTGCTCCAGGTATTTTCAAAGCGCTTGCTAGCCGTGCCCGTTTCGACAGCCATTAATGGATTTGAATAATCAATATTGGCAAACACGGTGACTGGAATATTGAACCAGCTATCCAGCTTCATCCCGGCTTCAACAAAGAAAGATTGTGATTCAGACCCAAGCTGGGCAAAGTTGCCTGGGCGTAAACCTGGGGTAGTTTTATTGGCTTGGGTGATGGCATCTGAATCATCTAAAGTGCCATACAGGTATTGGCCGCGTAAAATCCATGGTCCCTCTACAAACGCACCGGCAACAGAGACAATACTTATTGCACCATCAACATCTAACTTATTACTTTTATGACGATTACCTGAAGTATTGCCATAGTAATATGCAACCCCTACAGCGCTGCCCGTTTTAAAATTGCCGTAATCTAAACGACCAGCAAAGGCTAAGTCGTCCCCATTCACATGCTCAAAGCGTTTTTGATGACCCGATGCAGACCAATCATAAGTGCGGAAATATTCTGAATTTAAGCCACTGACAATTTGGGCTTGATAATGAAAATCACTGACTTGACCGTAAACACCAATACCGTTTTCATTCCAAACCGCAGGTAACATTGCCGCTTCGCTTTTATGGCGCTGAACAGTAAGGTACTGATTAGGCTTATGTAACATGCTTGTTAAGCCAATCGGTAAATGAATATTACCCAACTTAACCCCAAACGCTTTACTTGGGCGATAACGTATTTCGGCTTTCTCAACAATGACTTCGCCGCCCGCTTCCACCTCAGATTCAAATTCACCAAACTCATCAAAACCATCATATTCAAGTGACGTGCCCGTACCGCCATGTTCATATTCAATTTCAACTTCCATGCTCCACTCATCGGTGAACTGATAACCAAATTCAGTCACGATGCGCTCTAAGTCAAAACGATTACGCCGCTCTGGTGTGGTGTCTTGTACGTTATCGAAATATTCATCACTAGTGTAATTGGCTGTGCCATAGGATTTAAAACTGAAACGGCTGAAGAGATCCTGTGCGCTTGAAACCTCATCAGCAACCTGCTCAACCTTTGCGGCTAAGGTATCGCGCTCAACTTGTTGCTGATCAGACTGTTGCTGTTGCTGCTGGGTAATGAGAGTTAGCTGCTGCTTTAAGGCAGCTATTTCCGCCTCTTGTTTTGCAATGGCTTTAGCAAGTGCATCAGTTTCATTAGCCGCATTTGCACTCGCAAATGAACCTAACCCCATAACACTCGCTAAAGTCATCGCCAATAGTGAGATTTTGCTATTCATATCCACTCTCCACATACACCTAATAATTAAGGTTATTTTAATAATTGGCAACATATTAATCTAATTGAGAATCGTTTGCATTAGAATTTAGATCTTTTTTCTTAATAAGATTTACAAATAAATTACACTTCACCTAAAAATGTTTTTTCGCAACAATGATTAGCTGTGCTTCATGGTTAGCGATTACAGGTGTTTTATGCTCTTGCTCACGGTTAAATTGCTCGACATTTTACCCACAAAAAAAATCAGGCTAACCCATTGTATTTATTGATATGGATAACGTTAGAAATGTTAATGGCATTTGTAGTTTGGCTGGAGATGTTAGACAACTTGATAATTGAAGGGCGATATTTTCCGCAACTAAATTAGTCGTTTATTTTCAATTTTTGGCAGGCAAATCTTAAATTAAACACTCAATTGTTAACTGAAATGGTTTAAAGGAGGTGATGAATGAGCATACGAGACACACTAGTAAACCTCAACTTGGGTTAAGAGATGGACTCAATCTGCACAATTCAACAGATTGAACTTGTTTTGTCGCAAACTTGTCATGTGTTTTAAAACAAAGCACATTAACACGTCCATAGCGGGCCTATTGCAGGTTAATGAAACGCTGTTAGTCAAACTAAGGGCTGTTTGCAAAGCGTTGATTATATTGAGCTGAGGTGACTTAGCTCTCCTGCAAGACAGCATTTACCACGATGCTTGATGAATTTTTTTAATGTAATGATTGCAGAAGCTGTAGGCTTAATCGCATCCAGAATGTCGGATAATTTTCAGATATAGAAACCTGCATCTTCAAGTTGAATGGGATAAATCAACAATTGATTGGTTTTTGATATGGACTAAACAAGGGGAAAACTAGGGAGGGCATTACTGCCCTCAACTAGTCAAAATTTGTTTAACGAGTAGTGTGTCGGCGAGTTGCTTAAAACCGACACCACAATTCGACACAAGACTTAATCGGCTCCCGACGTTAGACCAAGAGTCGATTCAGGCGTTGGTATTCTTGTAGAACACACCGTCCTTCATGATGATGCGAATTGTCTCAGGGCTTGCTGGACGAGGCTCTGCATCAAGCCACTTTTATCCCGAGCCAGTGACAGAGAAATCTTCAAGCGGATTCCCGTCAAGTAGCAACAGTTCCATAACCCATGTTTATGTTGCTGGCTTAGAATTATGACTTGTACATAAACCACGCGACGATGTCATTAATATTTTGTATTTCGAACAATCGCTCGATATTAACATTAGTATTTTCAATGCGGAACTCGCCTCAATATATTTTACTGCGTTGATTGGAGTACCATACTGTTTAAGTAGTACTGGCTTTATGACTAACGATGATTTTTGGCGCGCGGCAAAACTTTAAGGTATTAAATGGCTTGATGCGGGTCGAAACAGACCTATTGACCCAAAGCGCCTAAATAGGTAACCCACAACATTTTTGGTAAATGGATCTATATGACTGAGCCCGATAAAAAAATAACTGAAACCACTGATATTTCCGCGCGCAAAAAAGCATTATTGCTTGGCAGAATGCTCGGGCTGGCTAGTGAAGATGATTATCGTCCATCTACGGCATCGGTCGCTGAGCGTGCACAGCATCGCCAGCGTAAATTGCTCAGCGCGCATCAAGCTAACCTTGAAACTATTTTTGCACTTGCGCTCAATTACACCCCATCAGATGTCACAGGAGTGGATTTAGATGCCGACTGGGGCTATCAATTTTTTCACATGGCAGAGCAAATTCACAACCCCAAAATGCAAGATTTATGGGCAAGGATTTTAGCTAGCGAAATTGTTTCCCCGGGAAACTTCAGCCTGCGTTCGCTCGCGGTGCTTAAACAATTTACTTTTCGTGAAGCCATTTTATTAGAAAAAGCCTTAGGGATGTCAGCAAGGATCGGCACAGATAATCGTTACAAATTACTCAGCGGATTGCGCACTAACGGAGGGTTAAAACAATATTTCAGAAAAAACAATCACATTAACATTCCGCTGTCTCAATTTGGGCTGCCATATTCGAATATTTTAACCTTAATGGATGCGGGCATATTACATAACAGTGAGTTTGAAACGGGTTTACTCGATGCCAAAGTAAAATTGCCATTGCAGTTTGTGCATGACAGTTTTACCGTGCAACCTAACAACCCACACCTGCTTTTCACCTATTATCGCTTCACTGCCATTGGGGATGAGATTTGCCAGCTGATTGCCGCTAAACCTGACGTTAACTTTATCAGTATGTTAAAAAAGCTATTAGAAAGAGACTTTAAAATCGATAACTGACCCCAAGCATAAACAGGTTAATTTAGATTTTGTAAAGGTGGGAATATTTTGCTTTGTGCGCGCTGAATAAAAACTGCCTTAATGCTTCTCTTGCTTCACCATGGGCATTAATTTTAGCCGCCATAATGCCATTTTCAGCACGAACAGGTTCAAAATCAACATCCACTTCTAAGCCATTGCTTAACATTAATTTACCCGACTTTGGCATATCGGCATGGGCATCGTTGCGCATTTTGATGGTCAAGCCCGAACTGGAGAGCGATAACACTTCGACGGGCTGTTCAGCATCATCCATCACGGTAACATCTTTTAAATCCGTTACTCGCCAGCTGCGTTCACCACCAAGAATATCCACCACTTCAGGTACGCCTAACACAGGAATAAACTGCCCCAATTCATCACGTTTTAACACTAAGGGAAACCACAAGCGGTAATGGCTAATTTCAGCCAACAAAGTCAACTTGGCCTCGCCTAAAATATTGGCAAGTATCAGGGGGATCTCTGTCGACACACTTAACGCGTTGTCAGCCAGTACATCAGCATCGGTTTTAGCGTGCGCTACGCCGCTCGCTTTGCTTGAAGTAAACAAATCGCTAAAACAAGCTAGCTCTTCATCGGTCAGCGAATTCATCGGGTTAACCTAATCCTATCAATGTGGTCGTGATAATAAGGCGCATAATATAGCATTATTTTCACATTCGAATAAACTTTAACCACTCATTACCCCGTTATCGCACCATCGACTGACGTTTTTTGAGTATTTTCAGTAAAGAATCCACCTTCTGAAGAAGGTGGCTTTGATATCACTCTCTAAAAGGGCGCTTTCCTATCGTGCGTTAACAAGACGCTGTAAATATATCCCTATAGGCTTTACTAAATCATCCCTGATTTAGAAGCTTGTACCGCACCATTAGCAAAGCTCACCTATCACTTGAGTTAATCAGCTATTGAACATACTTCAGGCAAAGCCTAATTGATGATAACCACCTACTGAAGTAGGTGAATTAGGGCAGAAAACAAAAAAGCAAACCTGAGTTTGCTTTTTATTGTCAATTTAACAGCCATTGAACAAGCCGATTTAGCCTAACAGTGCTAACATTTGCTGCGCCACTAGCTCAGAAGATGCCGGATTTTGTCCAGTTACTAACTTGCCATCTACCTGTGTAAATGGGTGCCAGTCAGCTGCTTTGGCATAGTCTGCGCCATTAGCAATTAACATGTCTTCAACTAAAAATGGCACTATGTCGGTTAACTGCACTGCATCTTCTTCGCCATTGGTGAAGCCGGTGACTTTTTTGCCTTTAACAATTGAAGTGCCATCAGTATTTTTAGCGTGTTTCAACGCACCTGGGGCATGACAAACTAACCCTAACACCTTGTCATGTTTAAGGGTATTTTCTATTAACGCAATTGATGTGCTGTCTTCGGCCAAATCCCATAACGGACCATGGCCACCGGGATAGAACACCGCATCGTAATCGGCAACATTTACAGTCGACAACACTATAGTGGTAGCCAGTTGTTGTTGGGCGTCGCTATCTAATTTAAACCGTTTAGTCGACTCGGTTTGAAAATCAACTTCATCGCTTTTAGGGTCTAAAGGCGGCTGCCCACCTAACGGCGATGCCAGAACCACTTCCACATTGTTATCTTTAAACACGTAATACGGCGCCGCTAACTCTTCCAGCCAAAAACCGGTTTTATGTCCTGTATCGCCCAATTTATCGTGCGAGGTTAATACCATTAACACTTTCATTTCATTCATTCCTACTGATTGATTTATTGATTTGGTTTAAAATCACGGACTAATTTATGCGGTTAATGGCTCATTGAGTTTAATCACTAACTTGCCAAAATTTTCGCCTTTCAACAGGCCGATAAACGCTTGGGTAGTGTTTTCAAGACCATCAACTACATGCTCACGGTATTGAATTTCGCCATTGGCTAACCATTTGCTCATTTCATTGGCAAACTCAGGGTAACGGTGACCATAATCATCAAAAATAATGAAGCCTTGCATTTTAATGCGCTTCACCAACAAGGTGCCTATTAATAACGACAGGCGATCTGGACCTGCTGGCAACGAGGTGGCGTTATATTGTGAAATCATCCCACATACTGGTACCCGCGCACCTGTGTTTAACAAAGGTAAAACGGCATCAAATACTTTGCCGCCGACGTTTTCAAAATACACATCAATCCCTTTGTCACAATGTGCGGCTAATTGCTCGGCAAAATCGGCTGCTTTATGGTCAATACAGGCATCAAAACCCAATACTTCAACCGCATGGCGACATTTTTCAGCGCCACCAGCTACCCCTACAACTTTACAGCCTTTAAGCTTACCAATTTGGCCAACGGTTGCGCCAACTGGGCCGGTTGCCGCAGCAACCACTATTGTTTCACCTGCTTTAGGTGCGCCGATATCCAATAACCCCATATAAGCGGTAAATCCAGGCATGCCCATAATACCTAATGCATAAGATGGCATGCTTGGATTAGCACCTAAATGCATTAAACCTTCACCGTTTGACACGCAGTAATCCTGCCAGCCACCAAAGGCCAATACCCAATCGCCTACTTGGTAATCTGGGTGTTGGCTCGCTTCAACCTGTGACACAGTCGCGCCTACCATCACCTCATCAATAGCAACAGGCTCAGCATAGGATTTGGCATCATTCATGCGGCCACGCATGTAAGGGTCAAGAGACAAATACACCGCCCGCAATAACACTTCACCCGCCTGTGGTGTCGGCTTGCTGACGGTTTCTAAACGAAAATTTTCGATGGTCGGTTCGCCCTGAGGACGCGAGGCTAAAACAATACGACGATTGTGAGATGACATGATTGATCCTTTTAATTGCAATACAAAACGCTGACAACGGGTCATTCAATGATAGCTACAATAGCTAAAACAACAGTGGTAATATCGTCACACGTTTTACTTATTTACGTTACTGTGAGTCATTTTGATCACAGCCAAAACAGAGCGAGTTATGAAAGAAGACCATCATTTACATCTTGATAATCAACTTTGTTTCGCTGTTTATTCGACATCACTTGCGATTACTCAGCTTTATAAACCTTTATTAAGCGCAATCGGGCTAACCTACACGCAATACCTTGTCATGTTGATAGTTTGGCAAAATGAAGGTTTAAACCTCAAAGAGCTCGCCCTGAAGTTAGCCCAACAACCCGGCGCTATCACCCCTGTGGTTAAACGGCTTGAGGCATTAGACTATATTCAACGCGTTAGGCACCCAGAGGACGACAGACAACTGTCATTAACCCTCACTGAAAAAGGCGTGGCGCTAAAGTCAAAAGCCATGCAAATGACTCAGCACATTAAAGCGCAAAGTGGTATTGATGAAGCCGAAATGGTCGATCTCAAACTGCGCTTAGATGCATTTCGTCAAAAGCTGCCAAAGCACATTAATCTGCCTTAGCATTGGCAACGATGTCGTTCAGTGATGCTCATTAAACCATATAATTATCGCAATAATCAATTGTACACAACCAAATGATTTAATAATGTTTCCCTAATCACGTTCAATCACCAAATACAGTATTTCTAGCTGTTTTTACTGCTCATTTTATCATGTTGTTCGATTATTAAACCGCTTATGTAAAGTCAGTACCAACAAGGTGTTAATCGACTTTAAATACTGTTAAATTTACATCCTTAACAATTAGCCTTTAACCGTAACACCTTAATAACGATTGCGGTATAGATTAAGCAGAAATGTTTATTCACCCGAGTCTAAAAAAGAGAATAATTTCCCGTGTTAAAAAAACTCCTTTCGATGACCAGCGCCACCCAAATGATCGTCGCCATGTTAATTGGCTTTGCGGTCGGCATTTTTTTTGGTGAATCAGTCAGCTGGTTAAGCACCATAGGCACAGGGGTGATTTTGCTGATGCAAATGACCGTATTGCCCTACATTGTGGTATCGCTAGTGGGTGGTATAGGTAAACTTAAGCCCGATACCGCCAAACTCATCTTCAGCCGTGCGGGGGTGATCATGCTGATACTCTGGGCGCTGGGGTTATTCCTTGTCGCCTTAATGCCACTGTCTTTCCCGTTTGTAGAATCGGCCTCTTTTTTTAGTACCAGCATCACTGAACCCGTGGCTGAAATAGATTACTTCAAGCTATACATTCCCTCTAACCCCTTTGAATCTATGGCCGCTGGATATGTGCCCGCCATGGTGGTATTTAGCATTGCCATGGGATTAGCGTTAATCGGTATGAAAGGAGACAACAAAACTCAGCTATTAGAGTTTATGCATACCTGCGGGGAAATTTTTGGCCGCATCACTCAGGGCATGGTAAAAGTATTGCCTATCGGTATTTTTGCCATGTCGGCCTCAGCTGCTGGCACTATGGGCGTTGATGAGTTTGCCAGTATGCAAGTGTATCTCATCAGTTATTTCGCCCTGTGTTTAGTGCTCACCTTTGCAGTTTTACCCTGGATAGTGGCATCGGTTACGCCCATTACTTACTGGCAAACCATTCAAATGTCTAAGGCCAGTTTGGTCACCGCCTTTGCTACTGGTAACATCTTTATTGTGCTACCGGTGATTGTTGAAGAGTGTAAACAAGTGATGAAAAGCCATAACACCAGTGGCGAAGACACCGACACCTTAATTGAAATTCTAGTGCCGATTGCATTTACCTTCCCCAATATCGGCAAGCTCACGGTAATTCTTTTCGTGTACTTTTGCAGCTGGTTTAATGGCACGCCCATCGAGTTATTCGATCAGCTGTCATTATCGGTGAGTGGCTTACTTGCCCTGTTTGGTAGCGTGTATGTGGCCATTCCCTTTATGCTCGATCTGGTCCACTTACCAGCAGATTTATTCCAACTGTTTGTCATGTCAGGGTTTATTACCGGTAAATTTAACTCCATCACCGCGGTAATGAATTTATTTATTCTAACCTTACTGACAGCGGCGATGTTTCAAAAAAACCTCAAATGCTTTGTACCGCAATTGCTTAAAATGACCTTGGGCGTAGCAAGCAGCATTGTCGTTACCGTGCTGGTTTGCCGTGTGGGAATGGGCTTATTTATTCACAGCCCAGAAGTCACCAGCGGGGTGATTGCCAATATGCAAGTCGCCGATAAAGTCCCCACTATCGTTAAAACCCAATATCCACAACCGGGTAAAACACCCACGAGCCCAATTGCCAGTGTCGAGATGATTAAACAGCGCGGCATACTCAAAGTAGGCTATATCCCCAGTAATGTGCCCTTTAGCTATTACAATAATGCTGGCGAGCTGGTTGGTTTTGACAGCGCCATGGCCAGTAAACTGGCCGAAGACTTAAACGTTAAAGTTGAGTTTGTACCCTTTAAAAAGAAAGATTTAGTCGCATCACTGCAGGCGGGATACTTTGATATTGCCATGTCGGGCCTCGCGATGGACATTGAGCTAATGGGCTCTCTTAGCTACACCAATCAGGTGATGGAGCTTAACTTTGCCATTGCTGCGCCGGATCATAGGGTCAATCAATTCAAAACCACCGACAGTATCCGTGCACAGGACAACATCACCGTGGCCTATGTTGAACACAATAATTCGGTACAAGCCATTAAACAAAAGTTTGCCAATATCACCTTTAAACAAATCAGTGGTTATCAGCTGTTTTTTAGGCAAAAAAATCATCAATACGATGCATTAATCATCAGCGCAGAGGCCGGCTCAGCTTGGACGTTATTTTTCCCCAGTTACGGCATCACCTTACTCGAAAATAATGCGCGCTACCCTGTTGCCTACGCTGTCGCCGCCAATAACCAGTCGCTACTCAACTATGTTAATAATTGGCAAAACCTGCGCCAAGTGGATGGCCATCAACAGCAATATTATAACTATTGGATGCTCGGCCAAGGGGCAACGAATACCCCACCACGTTGGTCGATAATTCGCGATGTATTGCACTGGGTAGAATAAAATGAACATTGCTATTTATGGTGCAGGCTCAACAGGATGTTATTTAGCGACAGAGCTTTTACTTGCAGGCCTTGATGTCAGCTTAATTTGCCGTAAACGCATTAAACACAACATCATCGACAACAAAGGTATTCATATCAGTGATTATCTGGGCATGACACAATCCGCTATGCCAACCAAGATGTTCACCGATGTCGAACACGCCGCTCAATTTGATGTTGTATTTGTTACGTTAAAATGCCACCAGCTTGACAGCAACTACCCAAATTTACTCAAGATTACCCATGCCAACAGCAGTATTATTTTTATGCAAAATGGCCTTGGCAGTTTTGACAATGCCCACCAGCTGCTGCCCCAACGGCAAATTTATCAGGGGATCACCCCGTTTAACGTGCTGCAGTTACCCAATGCCCACTTTCATAAAGGCACAGCAGGCCAATTTATCTGGCCGCGTTGTGACCACACACTGCAGATTAGCCACGCAATGAAACAGCATGGCCTGAGTTGCCAACTGCATGACGATATGGCCGCCGTGATAAACGGTAAACTGTTGCTGAATCTTAACAATGCCCTCAACGCAATGTGTGATTTACCCATACAGGCACAGCTGAAACAACGACCATTAAGGCGTGTACTGGCCCAAGCGATGCAAGAATGGCTTAAGGTTTGTCAGCAAGCCAACCGCCCTATTACTCAATTTACCAAAGTGCCTCCCAAGTGGGTGCCTGTAATACTCAGCCTGCCAGATGGGTTATTTTCAATGTTGGCAAAATCGATGTTGGATATCGATCCCAAGGCCCGCTCATCCATGTGGGAAGACCTGCAAGCCAAACGCATCACCGAGATAGATTATCTAAATGGTGCTGTGGTAAAACTAGGCCAGCAATATCATGTGGCTACGCCAATTAATCAGCGTATTTGCGCCGCAATTAAAAGGCTCGAACAAGGTGAAACGGTTGATATAAGCCAATTAACCGCAAACCGTTAACCCCTTAACTTTAGCCGCATTTATAACGATATGAGAACATAGCATGAGCAAACAACATTTCTTTTTTGGCCCGTGGCAAGTCAATCCAGCAAGCAACAGCTTGCAGCTCGGAAGTGACATCAAACAAATTGAGCCCAAAGCCATGCAAGTGTTGCAACTGCTTTGCAAGCATTCAGGCGAGGTACTCAGCCCTGATGATATCGTCGAACAATGCTGGGGACATGTTGTGGTGGGCGATAACCCGCTCCACAAAATTATTACCCAACTGCGTAAAGCCCTGGGCGACAGCGCATCTAAGCCCACATTTATTGAAACCATTCGTAAACGCGGCTATCGCACCTTAGCTGAGGTTAATTTCCCATTAATTGAACATGATGATCATATTCAACCAAGCACTTGGCAGGGGGGCTCGCCGTTCCCAGGATTGCGGGCATTTGATGCCAAAGATGCCGAAGTTTTTTACGGCCGCAGCGAACAAGTCAGCACCTTATTAAAACGCATGAGCAAGCAGGTGCAATTTGGTCGCGCCTTTTGTTTATTACTCGGCCCCAGCGGCAGCGGTAAATCGTCATTATTAAATGCCGGAGTCGTGCCGCAATTTATGCGGCCACAGGGGTTTGATGGCATTGGCATTGTGTCTCACACCAGTTTAGATTTAGCCGATATTAGCCAAGAGCGTTTATTTACCGACATCGCCCTTGCGCTGCTGGATTTAGACATAAACGATATACCGGTATTTGATGGCATGACCGCTGAAAATCTTGCAGTGATGTTACAGCAAAATATGCCTGAGGCGATTACACTCGCTCAACAGGCGTTAGCCCGCATACCTTTAACAGATGCAGCTTATGCCCCTAAACTATCGCTATTTATTGACCGTTTAGAAGTCTTGTTATCATCACCGCTATTCACTGAGGCAGAAATTCAAACTGCACTAGATATCATTGAATCACTGGCTACCAGCGGCTGCTTTATGGTGTTCAGCGCGTGTAGAAATGACTTTTACCCGCAGGTAGTCAGTCGCCCCAGCTTAATGGCCGGTAAAGCCAACGGCTCACACTTTGACTTAACCGCACCAAACCGCAGCGAGTTACTGCAAATGATCCGCCTGCCCGCAAAAGCGGCGGGCCTTAAATGGGACACAGACCCGCAAACCCACACGCCATTAGATGAACTACTGTGCGCCGAAGCAGCTAATAACCCTGATGCACTACCGATGTTGCAGTACACCTTACAAGAGCTGTATTTACAGCGCGATGACAACGACACCTTATTAGTGTCTGTTTATCAAAAACTTGGCGGAATAGAAGGCGCGATTGGTCAAAAAGCCGAAGGTATTTTTGCGGAATTAGCCACGCAACATCAGCAATGCCTAAGCAAAGTCTTATCGTTATTAGTCACCTTATCTGCCGATGAAACCAACATCACCAGCCGCGCCGCGCGCTTAAGTCAACTGAGCAACGACAACGAAACCGCTCTAGTACAAACCCTGATTGATAACCGCTTATTTGTGTCACACTTGCAAAATGGCCAGGGCTGTTTCAGCGTTGCCCACGAGGCATTATTGAGGCGCTGGCCACGGGTTTTACAATGGATTGAAGCACATCGCGACAGCTTACGGGTTAACGCACGTTTAACCGTACTGAGTCAGCGTTGGCAAGATGAGCAACAGCACAAAGCCTATTTACTGGCCGAAGGTAAACCACTGCAAGAAGCACTCGCACTGGCCGACAACCCGCTGTTTAATTTAGATACTGAGCAACACGCCTTTATTCATGCCTCTAAGAAAAGCGTTGGCGTAAAACGCCTGGCAAAAATGTCCACCATAGCCGTACTGTGCATGCTGACCCTACTGGCTGTTTTGATGAGTGTTAGAAGTATTCAGGCAGAACAATTTGCTAAACAAAAACAACAACAAGCAGAAAGCTTATTGGGCTTTATGGTTGGCGAATTCGCCGATAAATTACGTAGCGTTGGTCGTATGGATTTATTAGATGGTATCACCCAAAAGTCGATGGAATATTTTTCTGATAATAATGAACAAACAAGTGAATCCACCACCTACAAAAAATTAAGTTATCAAAGCCGCTTACAACACGGTCAGGCATTGGCAGCAAAAGCAGAGGTTGCTTATTCAAGGGGCGATAACAGCAAAGCATTAACAGCATTTACCGATTCTCAAAAAATTCTTAAAGCACTCTATGATGAAACACAAGCTACCCCAGATATAGAGTTACTTAAACTATTGGGTGCAAACGCTTTTTGGATAGGTCAAATAGCATTAAATGACAGAAAAGATGCTGAAACACTCAAGCAATTTGAACTTTACCGCGATTACAGCATTAAAATGAATCAAATTGCACCAGAAAATATCGATTCATGGATCGAGTTATCCTATGCTTACAACTCACTAGGTAGTCTATTTTTTAATCAAAATGATTTCAGCAATGCTCAACGCAATTTCGAACTCTCTTTAGCGTTAAAGAAAAAAGCTTTAGTGCAGTCGCCACAAGACAGCTTACTTGCTTCATCTACTGCAGATACCTATTCATGGTTAGCGAGCTCCGCAATGAAGCAAGGTGATTTAGAACTCGCTTTATCTTTGCATGAACAAGCCCAAGCGATATTGGTAACACCTTTAGCTGAAGCCCCCAATAATGCACCTTTGCTAGAAATAATGTCTTATAGTCTTATACATCAGGTGAACATTTTAAGTGCGCAAGCTAAGTGGCAACAGGCTTATGATAAAAGTGAGAAAGCTTATAATTTATTGGATAACTTATTTAAGCAAGATCCAGAAAATAAACACTGGAAAGAGAGAAAGTTTAACCTTCAAGCACAAAGATTGGAACTTCACGCCCAGTTAGTCATATTAAATATTAAGATATTATCTGAATTTATAACGCCGCAAGAGCTACTTACTCAGTTACAGCAAGATTATGACTTGGCCAATAAAAGCGAAGAATATGAGCAATTAAGAAATCGTATTTTGTTCGAATCAATTAAATATCACCAAATTTTAGCACAATGGAAAAATAGTGAATTATTACTAAGTCTGCTAAATAAGGCATTAAAAAGCAGACCATCAGCATCACCATCGAGATCTTTTTTTGCAGAATTAGCGTTATTATCAGCCACACAAGCAAAACACTATCAGCAAGATATAGAAATGAAATCTATGTGCAAGCGAGCACTAGCAAATATACCAAATAATTTTGATAAATATGATATTGAGTTAAACCAGATTTTTACCGTCGCAAATTTATGCATTAATTCAAATGCATCAATCGCAAATCACTTAAATGTATTAACTCAAATGCAAATTGATGTCTCGACTCATTACCCACTTTTAGTACCAACAACGTCTAATCCACAGTAAGGAAATAATCATGTCATCTGGTAATAAAATTAATGTCACAGTCGCCTATGAACAATCTACCTTTTTATATAATGGCTCCCCCAAATGCCAATTGGTTGTGCAAGAAGACACATCTATAAGATTTAAATTAGATACCAAGACAGCGGCTAATTATCGATTTGCGGGGGTTATTTTTGACAACCCAAATGATCCTGATATTGGTAAAGTTAGCATCAAAAACCAAGCAACAGAGTTGAAAATTAAAGACACTTATTGCCAACATGACGATGATATTTCATTCAGAATTGTGTTAACGCCACTCAAATCACACGAATGTATTGTCAGTCCTGACCCTCAAGTAATCAATAAACCACCACAAAAGTAGCTTTAAAACAACAAGATACAACCAGAAGGTTAGCGGAAGGTTATTTTTTACTTTTTTGAATAAAGTGTGTGTCATCGAAATACGTTTATTTGATACACACTTTTTTTAAAAGGGACTGACTATGATAACCGCTAACAAATACCAAGAAATCCATGACACATTAATTCGTGCCACCGAACTTGCTAAGGCGTTATCGGGTAAAAACTTCCCAACACCAGATCAAAACAATACGCCTGTTGCCCCAAATAAAGCGACATTAACCAGCCCCAAAAAAACAGTGTCAACGCCGAAAATACTTGAGCACACATTAGATCAAGCCACCCAGATATCTAGCCTAGGCTTTTTAATGAATGCCATTTCAGAAGCCATTTTTGTGGTCAATAATGAAGGCATCATTGAAATGATTAACCAGCATGCTGCTAAACTTTTTGGTTCACCAAAAGAGTTATTGATTGGGCAAAAATGGACTAACTTTGTTAATTCTGCCTACAAAGAAGAATACCTAGAATTATTTGCCCAGTGGCGTGAAACCTTCACCCCATTTAACCACGGCCCCAAAGAAATTGTACTGCAACGTGCTGACTCCAGCTTAGTCGATGCCGATATTTCACTGTCATGCTTACCTGTTGCCGAAAATGCCACACCATTGATTGTCGGGGTAATGCATAACCTGACTAGCCACAAAGAAAAGTTTGAAGAGTTAACCCGTTTAGCCAATACCGACAAACTCACCGGTTTAGCCAATCGTCACGCCTTTGATGACGCGCTGCAAAACGCGTGGGACGCGAGTGTACAGCATCAACATCCATTAAGTTTACTGCTGATTGATATCGACTTTTTTAAACTGTTTAACGATAACTATGGCCACATTAATGGCGATAAGTGCTTACAAAAAGTCGCCCAGGTGATTAAATCTGCCATGCCAAACCGCGACTGTTTAGCCGCCCGTTTTGGTGGTGAAGAGTTTACCGTTATTCTGCCTAACTTCAGCAAAACACAGGCGCAACGAGTAGCGGAAAAAATTCAACGCCAAATTAATCAAATTAAATTTACTGATATGGGCTTAACTCAAGAAGTGAAAGTCAGTGTCAGCCAAGGCATTGCCTGCGAGCAACAGGGTCAGTTTCGTACCGCGATGGCACTCATTTGTGCTGCAGACACCGCCCTTTACCGCGCCAAAGCCGAAGGCCGTAATCGTATCAGCTTAAGCCTGTAATACCTTGAAATATGCACTGGCTAGCATATTCGTTAGCCAGTGCGCCTAAAACCCCAAAAACGCCCCGCGGCATATTTGCGTTGAGTGATGCCGATTTATCGATTTACTAATTTGCCAACAAGTTAAACTGAACAAAATGAAAAAATAATTTATCTACAATAACCCTTTTGGTTTTTAGCCCCGTTTATATCCACAAATCACTTATCAAGCGACCACGATTTAATTCAAATCAGGTCATTACATACTTTTGTGGAGTACATTTATGACATTACTAACTAAAACCTTTGCCCTTACAGCATTTACCTCAGCACTCGCCTTTGCCGCATTACCTAGCTTTGCTGCTGATTACGATTTTCCCCACATTGAAACCACAGGCACCAGTGAAATAGTGATAGATGCCGATATGGCTGTGGTGAATATTGAAGTGATCGTCGACGCGCCCACATCAAAAGCGGCCAAAGATGCCTCAGATAAAGCCATTAGCCAGTTTTTAAGCCGCTTAAAACAAGCTGGCGTAGATAAACATGATATTGAAAGTGCCAATTTAAGCTTGCATCCGCAATATGATTA
The DNA here is from genome assembly GCF_025971955.1 of Shewanella subflava. Taxonomy (GTDB): domain Bacteria; phylum Pseudomonadota; class Gammaproteobacteria; order Enterobacterales; family Shewanellaceae; genus Shewanella; species Shewanella subflava. Next base: position 321,474 of record NZ_JAPDMX010000003.1, on the reverse strand, counting down.
CCAAAAAAATGAACCCGCCAAATTAAAAGGCTATCAAGCCAGTCGCAGAATGACCATTACCGTTAAACAACTTGAACAGCTTAATGACTTATTAGACAGTGCATTAGAACAAGGTATCAACCGCGTTAACTCGATTGAGTTAACCTCAAGCAAGCGCGCAGACTTTATCGAACAAGCCCGCCAAGCGGCGATTGAAGATGCCAAGCAAAAAGCAAAATCGTTAGCCAAAGGGTTTGATAAAAAGGTCGAGGGAGTGTGGCAAGTAAGGTATTACGATCAACACTCTATTCAGCCAATGCAATACAAAATGGCAGCACAAGCGGATAATGGCGCGGCTGAAAGCTACCAACAAGGTCAAGTGACAATTAGCGATCGTGTTGAAGTGGTGTTTAAGTTGAAATAACCGTTAAGCATCTAAGACGGTTGATTTAATGACCAGAAAAGGTCAGCGCTTAAATACACTGACAAATCTAATATAAAGCGGCCATTAAAGGCCGCTTTATCTAGATCACGGTTATACCGACCACAATTGTAAGTAAGTGCATACTTACAATTTGTTTACATTTTAATTAAATGATTATTTTACTGCGGTGTCGGCAGGTTTAATTAATGCCCGCACCAGTAAAAAGAATCCCACCACCAGAAACGGTACACTTAACCACTGGCCTGCAGTCATTAAGGTTTCTTGGTAAGCGGTTTGGCTGACTTTAACCGATTCAATCGCAAAACGCGCACTAAACACTAACACTAAAAATAGTCCAAATAGGCCGCCGTGTTTTTGTTTCAATTGAGAATGGCGATACAACAGCACCAATATAATAAAGATAAACAAGTACGCTAGGGCTTCATACAACTGCGCTGGATGACGCGGTAGCATATCGATACGTTCAAAAATAATCCCCCAAGGTTTATCCGTTGGCTCACCAAGTATTTCTGAATTAGCAAAGTTTGCCATACGCACAAAGAAGCCAAAAATGGCCGTGGCAATCGCCAATCTATCAAGTAAAAATAAGAAAGGTAAACCCACTTTGCGTTTGTAATAGTACAAGGCCAAAATGGCACCTAAGCCGCCGCCATGGCTGGCGAGCCCCCCTTCCCAAATAGCAAATATTTTCATTGGGTGGGCTAGGTAATAACTCGGGTCGTAAAAGGCACAGTGGGCCAATCTCGCGCCAACAATAATACCAATAACACAGTAAACCAAAAAGTTGTCTAATGACTCAAGGTCTAGGCCTTCAGCCTGATAGATTTTTTTCATTACCTGAAAACCCGCCGCTATCGCGGTAGCAAATAATGCGCCATACCAATGTACGGTCAGCCCCATAAATGACACTAAGACAGGATCTAAATTCCAAACAAAATGGTCCAATGCATACTCCAAACATCACAATATAATGGCGCTCATGCTACGCTGTTTTATCTCGCCAATAAAGTGACTTGAATTATTATTAATTGAATGCCTTTTTAGTGGCAAAATCACGTAAAATAACCCCATATTTTGTCAAGATGATTCGCCCTATGCCAGATTTACCTCAACAAGCTGATACCCCTATTGAATGCCACATTGATATCACTCACCCCAATTTGGATGCCGTAACGTTATTGTCACAGCAGTCGGGGTTATCGAAACAGGTGATCAAACAGGCAATGCAAAAAGGGGCGGTTTGGCACGCCCACGGCAAACAGGTCAATCGTTTACGCCGCGCTAAAAAGGCTTTGTCAGTGGGCGATAAAATTCATCTTTATTACAACAGCCATATTTTAGCCGAAGTGCCCGCTGCGGCACAGTTGATGTTTGACCAAGGTGAATACAGCTTGTGGTACAAACCCTATGGTTTGCGTTGTCAGGCATCAAAGTGGAGCGACCATACAACGATTAATCGATATATTGAATTAAACACTGAGCCACAACGCAGTGCTTATATTATTCATCGATTAGACCGCGCGGCATCTGGGTTGATTATTATCGGCCACACCAAAAAAGCCACAGCCGCTGTAGCGAAGCTGTTTGAAGAACGTCAATTAGATAAGTTTTATCAGGTGATTGTGCATGGCCGTTTTGCTGATACGACCCAAACTATTGCTACCGATGTGGACGGCAAACCTGCGTTATCTTACGCTACATTGATGGAATACAATGCCGCGCTTGATCAGTCAAAAGTGCGAGTAAAGATAGCCTCTGGCCGTAAGCATCAAATTCGCATTCATATGGCAAGTTTGGGTCATAGCGTAGTTGGCGATCGCTTACATGGTAATGCCGACAACGAGGCGCCTGATTTAAAACTTTGCTGTTGTGAGTTTGCTTTTATCTGCCCTATTACTCAGCAGGCCGTGCATTTTAATTTGCCCGAAACCCTCAGGCCACAATTTGAATAGTACGGCTAACAAGATCAGTTCTAGGGCGTATTTAGGCTCTTTATAGCCTAATAATGGCGTTAATCATTGACGATATCGCCAAAACTTGCCGCTAATAACGACTGTAAATCAGTTGGCGTCATTTGCAACTCTAGGCCTCTTTTACCCGCACTAAAATACATGTCGGTTATTGTGGCCGCGCTTTGGTGGATAACCGTAGGCAAACGCTTTTTTTGCCCTAACGGACTCACACCTCCCAATACGTAGCCAGTGGTGCGCTCAACCTTGGTGATGTCAGCCATTTGCACTTTTTTTACCTTCAGCGCTTTAGCCATCTTTTTAAAGTTTAGCTGTTGATCTACCGGTAATATTGCCACCGCTAATTGGTGAGTATCGGTTTCGACCACTAAGGTTTTAAATACCCATGCAGCTGCCACATTTAATTTTTCAGCCGCCTCTAATCCATAAGAGGTTGCGGCTGGATCATGCTGATATTCATGCACGGTAAAATGAAGGCGATGCTTTTTGACTAGGTTAATGGCTGGTGTCATGTGGGATAAAACCTTTTAACAATGTAATGAATTAACCTCAACTCAGGCAAAGAGTTGAGGTCACTTACAGACGATTGAGGTTATTCTATGCTATAACCCAATATCGCATAAATATAATCAAATGCAGGATATTTTTATGAATCAGCTTTTTACGGCAGTACTCTTATCGCTGAGTTTAACCAGCCCAATGCTAATGGCTAGCACCTTAACGTTGCCAAGCACGGCAGATATCATTGCCGTTAATGGTCACCCCATTGAAGCAGAACATAGCCTTGATTTAGCTGAGGGCGTTAACCAACTGGCTTTGCGTTATACGGGATCATATCGCGATCGCGGCAGTATGGTGCGTTTTGAATCAGAGGTAGTGATAGTCCGCTTTAACGCCGAAAATACCGCCTATCAGCTTATGTTACCCAACATTAGCCAAGCCAAACAGGCCAGCCGCTTTAATCAACACCCCGAAATAACCATTAACAGTGCCAACGGCCCGATTGCCATTAAAACGGATTTATTAATTAAAAACGGCATACAACTCGGTCGCAATTACCAGCAGGAACTTGCGGCCTATAATCAAACTCAACAAGTGGCTGCCGTAAGCCAATTTGCCTCGGCTTACGCCGTTGCTGTGCCCGTGGCGCCTGTAAGTGTTGCTCCACCAGAAGGCGTAACCACATCAAGCACAACACCTTCAATGATTGTGGCACCGGTATCTATGTCTCCCCCCAGCCAGATTGTCACCCCTACAAATACTGTGGTGCCAAAAACCATTGAACAGGATCAAGCTGAGATCCGTGAAATGCTCGATTATTGGTATAACAAAGCCAATGACAAAACCAAAGCCGAGTTTAAACAAAGTATCAACTAAACATTGTGATAGAGAGTTTAAAGGCATAAAAAAAGGAGCTAAATGCTCCTTTTCTTGAGGTAATGGGGTTCGCTAATCAAGACGGGTTACATAAACCAAGCACGATAAGATTTGCCCTTTAATTTACCCTTGGTGATTATCGACATTGCTTTTTGCGCGACGTTACGTGATACCGCAACATAGGCGCGAATATCGGTCACCTTGATTTTACCAATATCATTAAACTCGATACCGTTATCACCTGTCAGCGCACCAACAATATCGCCTGGGCGAATTTTTTGCTTTTTACCGCCCTCTATTTGAATGGTTTGCATTAAAGCTTGAAGCGGCGCTTTGTTTAATGCACTAAGCGGTGGCAAGGTGGCTGCTACTATGTCTTTGTTAAGCGCTTCTTCAATCATCGCCATTTTGTAGCCGTCGTTCTCGCCAAAAAAGCTGTAAGCCGCGCCATGACTGCCCGCACGACCTGTACGGCCGATACGGTGAATATGCACTTCGCTGTCATAAGCTAGGTGGTAGTTAAATACTGCATCTAAAGCATCAATATCTAAACCACGGGCGGCAACGTCGGTTGCCACTAAAATGCGGGCACTTTTGTTGGCAAATTGCAGTAACATTTGATCGCGATCGCGCTGTTCTAAATCACCATGTAAGGCGAGTACGCTAAAACCAAACTCCAGTAATGAATCGGCTACCTGCTGAGTTTCACGCTTGGTATTACAAAACACCACCGCACTTTCTGGTTGCTTATCGAGCAGCAATAAACGCAAGGCTTCTAAGCGGCCTTGGTTATCTTCAATACGGTAAAAGTGCTGTTCAATGGTTAAGTTGTCGTGGGTGGATTCTACTTTTACCATCACAGGCTTATACATGATGCGCTCAGCAATCGACTGAATTTGCTCTGGAAACGTTGCACTAAATAGCAAGGTTTGGCGCTCATGCGGGGTTTGATCGATAATCGCGTCAATGTGTTCTTGAAAGCCCATTTCCAACATGCGATCGGCTTCGTCTAATACCAACATATTGACATTACTCAGGTCTAAGCGGTTACGATCTAAATGATCAATAATACGCCCAGGCGTACCAACGATAATGTGAGCACCGTGTTCAAGTGAGCCAATTTGCGGCCCCATCGGCACGCCGCCACATAATGTCAGTACTTTAACGTTATGAATACCACGGGCTAGAGTACGAATTTCTTTCGCAACCTGATCGGCTAATTCACGTGTTGGACACAGCACCATGGTTTGAATGCGAAAACGCTTTACATCTAACTTATTGAGTAAGCCTAAACCAAAGGCTGCGGTTTTACCTGAGCCCGTCTTTCCTTGGCCAATTACGTCATCACCCGCCAAAATTGGCGGCAAACTTTCAGCTTGAATTTGTGTCATAGAGTCATAGCCCATAGTGCTAAGGTTATCTAATAACTCGGGTTTTAAGTTTAATGATGAAAATGCCTGACGGGCAACTTGCGAAGGTGACTGACTCAAGGGAATATCCTGTGCTTAAAGCTAACGGAAAATAATAAGGCCAAAGCAAATGGCTTTGGCCGGAACGCACTAATTATAACAATAAATAGCTTAAATTACCGCATCATTGTTTTTCGTCACGGAAAAATGTGCACAATTAAACATCAACTCAATGATAACGCACCAAAACGTCCTTGCTGATAATCTTCTACCGCCTGATTAATTTCAGCTTGGGTATTCATCACAAATGGCCCCATGTGCACAATCTGCTCTTTAATGGGGTTACCCGCCAAAATTAAGCAGCCTAATCCCGCTGCACCAGCATGAAATCGAACCTGTATTTGTGGGTTGATACGCAACATAGTGCCCGCTGAAAATGATGTAATTTTACCGTCAACATTGGCAGTTAACGTGCCTTGATACAGGTAAATGTTAACCGCCTCAACGTGGTGTAAAGCCAAATCAACCTGATTATTTGCCGTTAGCTTTAAATCCGCTATGGCGGCATTGCCAGCAAGTCCTTCAATGCTAGTATTAGTGATACTTGAATCCGGCATATCGGCAAATTGCCATGTGCCAGCAAGGGCGGTAAGTGTGGCACCATTGGCGTGAGTAAGCGATGGATTAGGGGTTTGGGTAGTATCACGATAAATAGCTGGGCGCATTTTGTCTTTCGCGGGCATGTTTAGCCAGATCTGAAAACCATGTAGGCCTTCATTCGCATCTGCTAGTGGCATTTCTGAGTGAATAACCCCACTGCCCGTGCTCATCCATTGCACATCGCCAGCACGAATAGCTTTAACATTACCCATATGATCGCGATGTTCAAAACCGCCTTTCATTATATAGGTGAAGGTTTCGATGCCGCGATGGGGATGCGGAGGAAATCCGCCAATGAAATCTTGTTTATCATCAGATTTAATTTCATCTAACATTAAATAGGGGTCAAAACGTTGCTGAGCAAAATCGGCAACACGCTTGATGTTTACGCCATCACCGTCCATTGCTGGACGCGCTTGAGTCTGACTGATGATATTCATATTAACCTCTAAATAGCCTAACCAACACAACAGTGCGTTAGTGTATTACATCCACTTTATCGACTATTTAGTTGAATAAAAATTGCATAAAATGGCTAAAAACATTCTATTTATTAGAAGATAACCAGTAACAATGCTTATCTACTTGAAGCTTGAAACAAGCGACTGCTAGCGACTTCATTAAAATGATTGCGATAAAAATGCTTTCAAAAAAATGGTATAGGTTGCTATTAGATAATTGATGCCTAAAAAATAAATCAAAAACATTGATAAATAATGACTCGGGCGTATTTATCTTTGTTTATTTTTCATCCAACTTTAGAATATATTTCCTAATCTTGATCTTGAAAATCTGACCTTAATTTCAACAAGGTACGATTTTTATTTTGCAACTCTGCCCAACCTTTTTTAAAACCCTCAAAACTAAAAAAGAGTTCATCAAAGCTGCCATCGCTGATGGCAATCTTCAAACCACGCTCAATTCGATTAGCTAACGCAGTGTCGTTATTATTTACAAAAAAATAAATGGGTGATGGGTAATTCAGTAGCAATGACCCTTCAATGACTAAACCTTTGTTTGCATGACTTAGTTGCTCAGCCCAAATTTCATATAATCCTCGAGGAAAGTAATCAAACCGTTTATTGGCTAGCATTGGAAATAAAGAATCTGATTGAGTCGCTGTGATAAGTGGCATGTCATTGGCTGCCATAACATCAGCATCGGGCCACTGCGCCCCTTGCCCTGCAATAAGCCCTCTTAAATCATCAAGACTGTGAATGTTTTGAAACCTTAAGGCATCCTCTTTTCTAATAAGAAAAATGCGATAACTGTTAAGACCTTTTAAAATAGATATTTTAATTGGACGTATCTGCCCTTGACGCTCAGTGCTGTTTGCTGTCCACATCACATTGAGTAAATGAGTATCTTTAGAAAGTTCAGCAATAAGCCTATGAGTAGTATATTTTTCATTGAGATAGGATATTTTGTAAGGACCATCTGTGGAAACGGTTTTATCCAAGGCTAATGCCAACAACTTTGGAAAATAAGATACATGGTTTTCAACCAAGTCCTTGTCCATTGGTATACGTACTTGTAAAACCGTGCCTTTTACTGGTGGTGTGTTTACACTCAAGGCTTGGCTTGCGTTGACCCCGTAGTTAAAACAGAGCAAAAATAACAGAGTAATAATGGGTAAAAATAAATCAATAACACGGCATAATGCCACACCATCATAAATCACCTTGTGATTTAATCGTTTTAATGAAAAATAACCTATCGCCATGCAAAACTCCCCTGTCATTGCACCTCAATATCGATGTTAACTATATACTATTTACGCAAGTAAGGTGGCAGGTAATAATTTATTGCTGTTACAGAGAGTTATAATCTTAAAATCATTTTTCACAACTTAAGTGTAAAACACTTTGCCACCTAAATTCACCATACATTTTTCATCTACAGCATTCAGAAATCTCAATCATTACAGTGCATGCTAATGATATAAATGCCGTAGATGGCTAGACTAAAAATTAATTTGTATATGAAAATAATCTTATGCTATTACTTTATCAAACACTCAAGATAAGGTGACTTATGTCGATTGAGCATGGTGAGTTTAGCATTAGCCTTGAAGGCAGCATTATAAAAACCAAGTTGATGGGCTCATTCAACGAGTTTGGTGCAAAACGCTATACCGAGGCGGTAATTGAGGTTGTTAAGCAACTGGAAGGCAAGCCATTTGCCATTTTAGTTAATAACTTAGAATTATTTGGCGGCACGCCTGAAGCGTACCAAGTACTTGAGGAATACAATAAATGGGTTAATCAGCAACACATGTTGGCCAAAGCCTTTGTGTTCAATGCCGCTATTTTAGCTACCATAATGAAAAATATGTCACCTTCTATGAAGGCCGATAATATTCAGATGTTTAAGACCCTAGAAGACGCCGAATCTTGGTTAGAAGCCGTATTACAACAACATGTTAAAATTAACGCCTGATATTTATTGTGCTCAATCAAATTAACAGCGCTGCAACCAACCTAATCCAGCTATCTAATCGCTAACTCCCCATAGCCCGCTATGTGTATTGACATCATTCATCATGGTTCAGGATCAGGCTCATGGCTTAACTCTTATCATCTTATGATGACTATTCTGGTAATGCGAACTCTTGTAATGCAACCAGTGCCGCAGAGGCTTTAGCTGATGGGACAAAAATATGGTCGTGGTAATAAGCAGCAATAACATTTGCGCTGATCCCTTTCGCGGTTAACTTTGCAGCAACCGCTGCAGTTAAGCCCACAGCTTCTAAACTGGAATGCACAGACAGAGTAATTTGACAAAACGTTTGCTCAAAAACTAAACCAGCCTTTATGGCCTCAAGCTTTTCAAGTACCAAAGTTAACCCTTCTGGCTCCATAAAAGTCGCGATGGGATTTAGTGCTAAATAATCACCTAAACGACCTTTAACGCTACAAAATACCCATTCAGTCTCAAGTAATTGTGGCTGCATAGACTGTAAAAGTGTATTTAGATCAGTAATGCCTGACATTGAACCCCTTAATTAACGATAATATTGATGAAGCTTTTTTGAGTATCAACCAAATCGCTCTGATGATGAATAAAAACATCCCTAAACACCCTAAAAACACAAACAACATACTCAAGGGTAAAAACCAGCTTTCAATTAAGACATTATTTTCATCAAGATATTGATAATAGCGAGTTTCAATATAGCCAAATGCGATGCCGATGATCAATAACAAGCCACTACACCAGAGTAATTTATGTTTCATCATGGCCCTCAACTGCGGTTAACAGATAAACACACTGTGCTGACTTAACCTCTAGCTAACACGCTGATTGTATGTTTCCATATCATAGGTATACACAACACATTTGTTACGGCCATTTTCTTTGGCTTGATAGAGGGCTAAATCTGCTTTTTTACACAAATCTTGAAAACTATAAAGGGCAAAGGCCTGACTTTCAGCCACGCCAATACTGACAGTGACCTTAGCATCACCATAAAATTTTGATTGTTCAATCTCGGTGCGGATCCGTTCTGCTAAAATTGAGGCGGTTTCCAAATGGGTATCTGGTACGGTAATGACAAATTCCTCACCACCATAGCGACCCACAATATCCACTTTTCTAACGTTACGCTTGATAACAGAGGCAACATTAATAATGCCTTGATCACCCGCATAATGGCCATGTTCGTCGTTCAATTGTTTGAAAAAATCGATATCTATCATGATAACGCTAATAGGCTGATCATTTCTCATCGCGATATCAATGGCTTCATTAGATAAGCGCTCTAAAGACATACGGTTATACAATTTACTTAACCCATCCATAGCTGCCAGTTTTTTGGTATTACAAAGCATATCGAACAATTTAACCAACAACCATAAAATAATCACAAACATAGACACGATAAGCAAACGACCATAAATGTTTTCAACCACGATACTTTGTAATTGACGCTCAGAAAGCTGATAAGCTACGTAAAATTTGCCTTTAATCAAACTCGATAAAATGTAATAACCACCAGAAAATGGCATTAATTTATAGTGAATAAGCTGTTCATCTAGCTGCAAATCCACATCATCTAAATCTTTAATTGCCTTATTGGCAATCACCTTACCTTTATCAGAAAGCAGGCTAATGTTATTTTCCAACATGGGTAAATCAGCATGTAAAACATTGTTCAGGTATGCTAAACCAATATCTAACGATACCGCCCCTTTGAAAGTATCGTGATAATTAACTGGCGTTGATATTGAAATCATCAACCCAGCTCCAGCAGCATCATCATACAAATCAGACACCACAGTTTCTTGATTAGGATTTTGCTCTGGCGTGGCAATTTTCCAAAACGGTTTAGAATAGATATATTCAGCAAAATGGAATTGCTCAACAGGTACACTCGGACTCAGCAAGATAAAGCCATTTTGTGAAGTGTAATACGACCATAAAAATTGCTGACTTTTCGCCGCTAAGGGGGCGGATAAATTTAAGCTTAATACCGCGTTGATTTCAGACCATTTTTCAGCATCGACATCCGCTAATGATCCTGCCCCAGTTAAATTGGCTTTCAATGGCTTACCCGCGAAGGTTTCATCGCCTTGCAAGCCATAAGTATTTATTGCGGGGAAGTTTTTAAATGAAGAAATTAATGGGTGCGGTGTTGACCCAATATTTAAGTCGAAATTCAAAATCAATTGCTCTTTAATTGATTCGTTGTAAGCAATGGCTACATCTAACATCTGGCCCATTTCACGCTCATTGTCTTTTAATGAGGAAATAAGCTGCTTTTCAACACTTTTATGACCTTGATGATAGACAATAGTCAGCCCTCCTCCCCAAAGGATAATGATAAGAAAGTAAAAAAATTTCATATCTTACTCTTCAACATAATGTGTTGCGCGCCTCGCAATAAATGCACACTCACTTCAAAATGGTGACTCTGGTTCAGTCCTAAAAAGTGTGACTGACAGTATTTATCAGATTAGCAGTGATTTACTTACCTTGCTGAATACTTACTCTAAAATACCACTATTTCACTTGTGTATGTGATGCGTGTAGATTTTCGTATTTCGCGGAACTGCGCTTTACTCAGAATCAGTGTCTAGCGCTAAATCAAACTGATTGATGAATGCTGCGCTTGTAAGCTGCATATTCCAATATCGCGTGTTGCGATACAAAGAGAGTATTTGTTCAATCAATACTGCACAAACTAAGCTAAAGCTAAACGGGTTTGAATCACTTTGACTGTCACCCCATATTCGCAACGGTATCGAAGGTGAATAACCGATAGATGCTGTAAACTGATGATGTTTAGCCCGTTTCACACCAATAGTCACCACTTTAAAAAAGTGGTAGATTACACTTACACTTCATACATTTACGTTATTTTTTATCATTATTTTTAGAGGTTATGTTATGGGTATGGCTAAAAAGATATTTATGGTATCGATAATGCTGCTGGCTTTATCCAGTTGTTCTTTACTCGAGGTCAAATTAGAGAGCGGCATCGAACCTTTACCGCAAGCACAGCTAAATATGCGGGTCTTTAGCAGAGATTTCAGCAACAATTTTTACAGCGAAGTAGAAACAAGTGCCGACAAAATCATTTTGTTAGCCTCTAATCCAGAAAATAATCCCCTCACCACGGCTGAGTTTGTGGCGTTAAAGTCCAATAGCTTAATGTGGAAAATTAACAGCGAACAAGCTTTACAGCGCGCCATATTTCAAGCATCCCCCATATCTGCAATGGTAGATACCTGGGTATTAACCGCGCAAATGAATGCCTTTTTCTCATCGGGTAAGGGTTATCAGCTTTTTGGCGAGCATCAAGCTATCGCCATCTCAGCAAGTGAGCGTTTACAGGCTAATTTTGAACGAACCATTAAAGGCTTGGTAAAAGCGGGGGATTTTGAACAATATAAACAATTTATCACCCAATATGTTGCTGAAAACCCCATTACCGATATGACTTTTACTCGTACATCCGCTTTTAATGCATGGTTAGCATTTAGAAACATCAGCGAGTTTGAAGCAGTCACCACCTTTGGTTCAGTACCTGAAGTGATGAGTGACATTTCAGATCGCATGGCGATGATCGCCGATCAAACCCCTAAGTTATTAAGCTGGAAAGCCGAATTGTATGCATTGCATTCCAACATCAGCGCCGATGAACTACAAAAAACCTTAGCCAGCATCAACAATACATCCGCTCATTTTCAACAATTAATGGCGCAAAGCCCCGAGATGATGGCCAGTTTAGCCAGTGATTTACGCAAAGAACTATCGCCACTGTTAACCCAATTAAGTGAATCCACTGATGATAAGTTGGCACAATTATCTATCGAGCGTCAGGCGTTAGAGTTAATGGTTAAAAACGAGCGCTTAGCGTTAGAACAAATGATCGCCCGCGAGCGTATTGCGGCAGCGGCAAATCTGGATGATATTTCAAAACATACTGTAGAAGTGGTCTTTAAAGAATTAACCCACACGCTGAAAAGTTTAATTTTATACTTTGTGTTGTTCCTGTTGGTGATCTTTTTTGCCCCATTAGGGTTAGGTGTATGGCTAGGTAAACGAATGGCGTTAAAGTCTGAAATGCAAAAATAATGAAAAGATAAGCGGATGATTTACCCAACTTGAGCCTGCTTGAAGTGAAATTATCAGCCGCTTAAAGGGCTGGCAAACCCACTGACACAAACTCGAAACAACAGCCATCATCACCGCTGCTTGTTGGGACAGGAAACACCACGTTGACTGTCCCTCTTAAAGCCTTTTGGGCTCGATTTACTCGTACACCTGCCCATTATGTTTTAACCAACCATGTGGATGACGATTTTGTCGATCTTTATGTGTCCAATGAACAACCCCGCCCTTGATGTTCCATTCATATTCACCATAAAATTCAACACCATCACCAGCCTTTAAATGCGGGATACCAGGTGCTAAATCAATGTTATGAGCAACAAGTAAAGTTTGGCCGCTACTGAGCCTTAAAATGAATTTTTGATGCTTTGAGCCCTCGTTGTCGTCGGGCAACACTTTGACGACCTGTCCAAATCCTTGAACCTGAATGTCACTTTGCTGCGATTGATAAGCTTGTTGTAAAACCGTGTCATTGGCATACAGGTTAATCGAAGAGCAACTTGCAACCACCAACCAAAAAGCTAAAAACCATTTCATAAAACTGTCCCTGTTAAATTATCACCCCAAATCAAACCCACTCGGTTGTGAGCCATTATGACTCACAACCCATTGGCCATTAACGCTAGCTACGCAATCCTATACCACGAGAAATGAGGTAATACGCCACAAACCATAAGGTGGCACAAAAGCCGACCATAATAGCGATGGATAAAGGAATGCTGATATCGGCAAACCCTAAAAAGCCGTAGCGGAATACGTTGATCATATACACCACAGGATTTAATCCTGACACGCCTTGCCAAAACTCAGGCAATAATGATAACGAGTAAAACACGCCACCAAGATAGGTCAATGGAGTTAATATGAAGGTAGGAATAATGCTGATGTCGTCAAAGCTTTTGGCAAATACCGCATTAATTAACCCGCCAAGGGCAAACAGCACTGAGGTTAAAAATACGGTCATGATAACCAAGCCAACATGATGCAAGCTGAGGTTAACAAAAAACATTGCCACTAGGGTCACAATCAAGCCAACGCATAGACCACGGGCAACACCGCCACCAACATAACCGGCTATCATCACATAATGCGGTACAGGCGCGACCATGATTTCTTCAATATTGCCCTGAAACTTGGCACTGTAAAACGATGAAGCCACGTTAGAATAAGAGTTGGTAATAACCGACATCATAATTAAACCAGGGGCAATAAACTCCATGTAACTTACGCCGCCCATCTCACCAATTCGGCTACCGACCAAGTTGCCAAAAATGAGAAAATATAAGGTCATGGTGATGGCTGGCGGCACTAAGGTTTGTACCCAGATGCGGGTAAAACGATTGATTTCTTTAATCAAAATACTTTTAAAGGCTATCCAATAAAGACTGTTCATTATTTTGCCTCCTTGGCTTTTTCGACTAATTCAACAAACAATTCTTCAAGGCGATTAGCTTTATTGCGCATCGATAACACTTCAATATTCAACTCGCTGAGTTGGCTAAATAAGTCATTCAAGTTATTGGCTTTGGCCACATCAACTTCAAGGGTGTGATTATCGATCACACGGCAGCTCATATTGGTTAATGCAGGTACGCTTTGAATGTCATGGCGGATATCTAAAATGAAGGTTTCGACATCCAGCTTGCTCAGTAAGCTTTTCATGCTGGTGCATTCAATCAATAGACCTTTATCAATAATGCCGATATTGCGGCACAGCATTTCGGCTTCTTCAAGGTAATGCGTAGTCAGAATGATGGTTACACCTTGCTGGTTAATTTCCTTTAAAAACTCCCACATTGAACGGCGCAGTTCAATATCAACACCCGCGGTAGGTTCATCAAGAATAAGCAATTTAGGCTGATGCATTAATGCACGGGCAATCATTAAGCGGCGCTTCATGCCGCCTGATAAGGCACGCGCCTGACTGTCGCGCTTTTCCCATAAATCAAGCTGGGATAAATATTTTTCAGCTCGTTGAAACGCAATGTGTCTTGGTACACCGTAATAACCGGCCTGATTAACCACGATTTGTAGCACGGTTTCAAACTGATTAAAGTTGAACTCTTGCGGCACTAAGCCAATGCACAATTTAGCCTCTTCAAGCTGTTGGTCGATGTCAAAACCAAATACCTTAACGCTGCCTGTGGTTTTTTGCACTAATGAGCTGATAATACCAATGGTGGTCGACTTACCCGCACCGTTAGGGCCTAGCAGAGCAAAAAAATCGCCTTGGTTAACGGTTAAACTAATGCCTTTTACCGCGTGAACTCCGCCTTTATAGGTTTTTTGCAGGTTTTCGATCACCAAGGCATTGGCGTTATCACTCATATTGATATCCTTTTCTGATCTGTTAGGGTGAAAAAAACTCCCGCATTTGCGGGAGTCATCTTATTTGTTTGCTCGCTTACAACGGCACTACTTTAGCGATGTAAGGCAAGTTACGATATTGCTCTGCGTAATCAATACCATAACCGACGATAAATTCATCAGGAATAGTCATGCCGATAAAGTCTACTGGCACATCCACTTCACGACGCTCAGGCTTATCCAATAGGGTACACAGGGCTAAACTTTTTGGGTTACGCAATAATAAAATCTCACGCACCTTGTTCAATGTGTTACCTGAGTCAATTAAGTCTTCCACAATTAACACGTCGCGATCGCCAATGTCAGATTGCACATCTTTTAAAATTTTCACATCACGAGAACTAGTGGTGGCGTTGCCGTAACTTGATACTGACATAAAGTCGATTTCAACATGGCCTTTAATACGACGACATAAATCGGCCATAAAGACCACTGAGCCTTTTAATAAGCCAACCATAAGCAAACGTTCGCTATTGGCATAGTGGGCGTTAATACGCTCGGCTAATTGGTCTAATGTTTGGTTGATTTCTTCGGTTGAAATCATAGGTTCAATCGTGTGTTTCATACGGTTCTCAATTATCGATATCTTGGGGGGCATCAGTGCCATAACCCCAGCGATTTGTCAGTGCGTGTGCAATTCCCAAATGATCCAGAATTCGGGAAACCATGAAGTTTACCAGATCTTCTATCGATTTGGGATTATGATAAAACCCCGGCGCTGCAGGCATAATGGTTGCGCCATTGCGCGTTAGGCTTAACATATGCTCTAAGTGTATGGCACTAAAAGGGGTTTCTCTAGGAACAAGGATTAATTGACCGCGCTCTTTTAGTACCACATCAGCGGCACGCTCTAATAAATTATTACTCATTCCTGTGGCAACTGCGGCTAATGTGCCCGTTGAGCAAGGGCAAATGACCATTTGCTTCGGCGCTGCACTTCCTGATGCTGGCGGAGAAAACCACTCATCTTTACCTAACACCACTAACTCACCCGATAAGGTAATTTGCTGCTCGGCAAAATAACTGAGTAATTGTTCACGCGCCTTATCAGGGTTTGCACTTAATTGCAGTGCATGTTCTGTGGCTAATACCACTCTAGCGGCGCTAGATATCATCAAAAAAACCTGATAATCAGCCGCAAGAAGGCATTGCAGTAATTTAATACCATAAGGTGCCCCCGACGCTCCGGTCCAAGCTAGGCTAATTGCTTTGTCTTTTCTGGCATAAGCCATGTTTAATCCTTATTCAGTACTCCCCTAATCGCTGCTTGAGCGCTGGGGTTATTGACTCAGCAATGCCTGAATGATTTGCTGATGAATACCATTAAAGCCGCCGTTACTCATTACCACAATGGTGTCACCAGGATGAGCAGATTGGCTGACCTGAGAGACAATATGGCCGATATCGTCGCTAACGGTGACGGGGATGGTTGCCGAGCGCATATTGTCGGCGATATCCCAGCCCACGTTGCTAGCCTGATATAACCAAGCTTCATTTGCTAGCGCCATTGAGCTGGCTAAAGTGTCTTTGTGTACGCCGCTTTTCATGGTGTTTGAGCGCGGCTCTAGCACCACGATGATTTTGCCATCGCCCACTTTAGCGCGTAAGCCTTTTAGCGTGGTTTCTATCGCCGTTGGATGGTGAGCAAAGTCATCATAAACCGCAATATTATTTGGCGAGGCCAGTAATTCCATCCGCCTTTTTGGTGGGCTAAATTGAGTTAAAGCTTCAATGGCATTAACCGGTGTGACCCCGACATGCCTAGCTGCTGCAATGGCCATTACCGCATTTTCAATATTATGCTGACCAATTAGGCCCCAATCTAAAGTGCCCTGCGATTGGCCTTTAAAAAACACTTCAAACTTATGCCCATCGGCGGCAATACATTTGCCCTGCCAGCCGCAATTATCCGCTTGCTGGCTAAAGGTTTCTTGTTCGCTCCAGCAGCCCATATCAATCACATGTTGCACGGCAGCAACATCTTTAGGCCAAATCACTTTTCCTTCACCAGGGACGGTACGGATGACATGGTTAAACTGACGCTGAATAGCGGCTAAATCGGCAAAGATGTCTGCATGGTCAAATTCTAAATTATTGATGACCAATGTGCGTGGGCGATAATGAACAAACTTAGAACGTTTATCGAAAAAGGCACTGTCGTATTCATCAGCTTCAACTACAAAAAAGGGCGAGTTGCCTAAACGCGCTGACACGCCAAAGTTTTGCGGCACACCGCCTATTAAAAATCCTGGCTCGTATCCACAGTATTCTAATATCCAAGCTAACATACTTGAGGTGGATGTTTTACCGTGGGTGCCCGATACCGCAAGAACCCAACGGTTTGGCAGAATATGTTCTGATAAAAATTGGGGGCCTGAAGTGTACTTTATCCCGCGGTTGAGGACCGCTTCAACGCACGGATTACCGCGGCTCATGGCATTACCTATCACCACTAAATCGGGTTGGTCTTTACCTTCTTGACCTAATTGGGAAGGGTCAAAGCCTTGAATTAATGCAATACCCTGTTGCTCTAGCTGAGTGCTCATGGGGGGATAAACATTGGCATCACTGCCCGTCACTTTGTGCCCCATGGCGCGTGCTAATAATGCCAAACCGCCCATAAAGGTGCCACAAATGCCAAGAATATGTACGTGCATGCAAAAACTCTATTTAAGAACAATTGAGCGTTATTCTACCCAGTAGCAAAGGCATTGTCAGTTAACAATGCCTTAATTTCGCTTCATATTGCTCAATCAGGGGTGCATCGAGTTTTTTAGGCAGCTAGAAACTCTGCTCGGGTAGATGCATTGGTTTTGAAGCTCCCTCCTAATGCCGTTGTTTGGGTGCTCGAGGTGGTGTCCATAATGCCACGCGATTTAACACAATAATGGGTCGCATTGATGCTCACGGCCACATCTTCAGTATCAAGTAAGGTTTGCAATGCCACCAATACTTGCTGAGTTAATCGCTCCTGCACCTGAGGGCGCTGGGCAAAGAATCGCACGATGCGATTAATCTTTGATAAGCCAATAATTTTGCCTTTAGGGATATACGCGACCTTGGCGATGCCATCTATGGTGATAAAGTGATGTTCACAGGTGCTAACCACACTGATATTGCTCACTTTAACCATTTCCTCTACGCCCATTTTATTATCAATTTGGCTAATTTTTGGAAAATTGGCGTAATCCAGTCCGGAAAATATTTCATTAACATACATTTTCGCAATCCGATGCGGTGTTTCCGCTAAACTGTCGTCGGCTAAATCAAGCCCTAACGTTGCCACAACTTCGGTCATTAATCCCTTGATTCGTTGATACTTTTGTTCAGAGGTTAATTCTGATGGTAATAATGGTGTTTCTAACCCATGCTCAACTAATGCTGACTGCACTTTTAGTGCGGCTGCTGAAATCATATTATTTGCTGCTGACATAAGATAAGTCTCGTAAGTAAGGTTAACGACGGTGCTCTAAAGATAGGGACACTGAATCAGCGAACCTTAAAGCATGTGGCTTGTCGATGGTGACTTTAGCCAATGTCACTGAGGGATGTTCACTGCAAATATCGACCACATCAGCAACTAATTTTTCGAGTAATAAAAATCGCCCTTCTTCAACATGCTGAATCACCTTTTTAGTGATCACTTTATAGTTCAATGCGTCGGCAACATTGTCTGTTTGAAATGATTTGTCTGCCGGATAGTGGATTTCAATATTGATCACCACATCCTGCTGCTTCTCCCTTTCCTCAGGGTTAAAGCCGATAAAAGTGCGTAAACGCAGATTGGTGACATTAATAATCGCTTGGCTATAAGCCCCTGCTGTTAAGGACATAATATTGACTCTAATTTAACTAACATGAACCTTGATACGACGTAAAATAGACAAAGGTTCACATGCCAATAAAAAAGCCCTATTCAACGAATAGGGCTTTAACAACACACGCTAGGCTAAATTGACTTAGAAGCTTGTGTAATCACGGTATTTCACATTGAAGAAAATAATGTAAAACACTGGCACAATCAGCAGTGTCAGTACGGTGGCGACACCTAAACCAAACATGACTACAGCGGCTAATGATTCAAAAAACGCATCGGTAATTAACGGTAACACCCCCAAGATGGTTGTCACCGCTGCCATACACACAGGCCTTACGCGGCTAACAGTTGACTCAAACACCGCCTGAAAGATTTCTTTGCCCTCGTTAATTTCGGTGTTGATTTGATCAAGCAATACAATGCCGTTTTTCAGCAACATGCCCGATAAACTGAGCATGCCTAATAACGCCATAAAACTAAAGGGCTTATCAAGAATGATTAACCCTGAGGTAATACCAATAAGGGCCAAGGGAACACAACACCAAATCACCAATGGTTTACGCACCGAGTTGAATAAAAATACAGTAATTAAAAACATGAATAAGAAACCCAATGGCAAGGTGGCAAATAATGACTCTTGCGCATCACTTGATGATTCAAATTCACCGCCCCATTGCAGCTCATATCCTGGTGGTAGCTTGATGGCTTCAACCTGCGGTTTCACTTTAACAAATAATGCTGCTGGCAACAGATCATAGGCAAAATCAGCATCGGCAAACACGGTTAAGGTGCGCTTTCTATCACGACGTTGAATGATGGGGTCTTCAAATTTGACATCAAAGCCATCAACAACTTGCTGCATCGGCACAAAACCTTTAACCACAGGGCTCCATATACGCAAGCTTTCCATTGACTCAATATCGATACGCTCCTCTGCGGGTAGTCGTCCAATAATTGGCAGCAAGGTTGTTCCTTCGCGGTATACCCCAATTTGCACGCCTGAGAAAGCAAATAGAAACGACTTATCGACATCACTTTTAACAATCCCTAAACGACGCGCTTGGGTTTCGTTAAAACGAGGCGATATGTATTTTACCCGTTCACGCCAGTCATGGCGCACGTTGACCGTACCGGGGGTTGCGTTGAAAACACTCATTACCTGTGCACCAATTTCACGCAGAACGTCAGGATCAGGACCGCTGATCCTGGCTTCAATTTTGGCATCGGTGGATGGACCAATTTCTAAACGTTTAAACTTAAGCTGAGTTTGGGCAAAATGCGTTTCAGCAAACTCTCTGAAAGTTAACATGACGTTTTCTAAGGTATCAAAACTGCTCGTTCTAATGGCAATTTGCCCATAAGCACTAAAATTTTTCTCTGGCGAGTAGGTTAACAAGAAGCGCGGAAAGCCTTTGCCTATGGTTGAGGACACAAATTCGACATTGGCTATGCTGGCCGCTTTGGCTTCCATAGCTTCAATGATATTTTGTGTTTCACGAATATCTGTGCCTTCAGGCATCCATACATCCACCAAAAATATTGGCGTTGTCGATGGCGGAAAGAAAGATTGCTTAACGTATGCAAATCCAGCAACAGATGCCACAAAGGTAATAATGACGGCTATGGTACTGGCCCAGCGGTATTTCATGCAAATATTCAGTAGCACTTTGTAATACACAAAAAATGCCCCCGCGTAGGGATCTTTTTGCTCACCTTCTTGTTGTTTATCGCCTTCTACACCAAAAAACATTTGCGCAAAAAATGGGGTGATCGTAATCGCGGTCACCCAAGATAAAAACAATGAAAACAGCAATACCCAAAATAATGACCCGGCAAACTCACCCGTTGCATCAGGCGATAGCCCGATGGGCGCGAATGCAGTAATTGCAATCACTGTAGCGCCGAGTAATGGCCACATGGTTTGTTTAACAATGGCTTGTGCCGCTTCAAGTGTGGTTTGCCCTCGCTGACGGCCTATGAGTATGCCCTCAACCACCACAATGGCATTGTCCACCAGCATACCTAAGGCAATAATCAATGCCCCCAGTGAGATACGTTGTAGCTCAATCTCAGCCTGTAACATCAACATAAATGTGCCAAGGCAGGTTAAAAATAAAATTAACCCGATCAAAATACCGCTTTTCAGCCCCATAAAGACCAGCAGCACACCAATAACAATCACGACTGCTGCGATAAGGTTCCATACAAAGCTGCTAACAGACGCATCAACCTCATTAGGTTGGTTATACATGGTTTCGATTTTCATGCCTGCTGGACGGGCGTTGTCAATGGAAGCTAACTTGGCATCAACCAACTTACCGACTTCAACCACGTTAACCCCAGATGAAAAAGAAATACCTAAATTGATTGCACGGTTTTGATTAAAACTTAACAGGTTAGTGGGAATATTTTGAAATCCACGCGATACGGTAGCAATGTCTTTTAAGTAGATAAGTTTATCGCCAGAGGTGCCAGGAATAATTAATTCCTCTAACTCTTGTACTGATTTAAACCCGCCGCTAGTGCGAATTTTTAAGTTATCACCCGCCACTTGAATGTTACCGGCATCGGATACTAGGTTTTGTGAATTAAGTAAGTTGGTGACTAATTGTGGATCAATGTTTGAACTGGCCGCTTTATTAAGCGACATTTCCACAAACACTTGCTCCTGTTGTTTACCGGCTAAAGACACTTTGCCTACGCCTGGGATCAACTCTAATTCACGTTTAACGTAATCGACATAATCTGAAATATCACGGTAGCTGTAATCTTTACCACTGACCATCAACATGATGCCGTAAACATCACCAAAGTCGTCGTTCACCATGGGCGGACGGGCACCTGGCGGCAAGCTAGATGACATATCATTGACTTTACGACGTAATTCATCCCAAATTTGCGGCAATTCATTCGGGCCGTAATTGTTTTTCATTGTCACTGTAATTTGTGACATACCAGAGGTACTTAACGACCGAATTTTATCGATATAAGGTAATTCTTGAATCGCTTTTTCAACTAAGTAGGTCACCTCTTCTTCTACCTCGGTTGAGGTCGCGCCGGGGTAGAGGGTAACCACAACGGCATCTTTAATGGTAAATGGTGGGTCTTCTAACTGGCCTAAACCAGTGAATGCCATTAAGCCCCCCACAAGTAAGATCAGAGTAAACATCCAACTAATAACGGTATTTTTAACGAAATAACCTGCAATATTCATAGTGGATTATCCTTTGACCAATTCAACATGTTGGCCGTCAAGTAATCTTGAGGCGCCAACGGTAACAATTGTTTGGCCATCTTTTAGCCCTTCAACCACTTCAATTTGATCGCCCACGATCACCCCTAAACGCACCGCTTGATATGTCACGGTTTGCGATGCGGCATCATATAACCACACGCCACTTTCCTGTTTAGCCAAATCATCGCCGTCTTTCATCACCACGGCATTAATCGGCAGTAAATATTCGCGATTATAGGTATAGGTAATATTGCTTAAGTTAATCGACACTTTTGCGGGCATCCCCTCAAGCACTTTAAAACTGGGGTCTAAATCGACCACTATGGTGGCGATATAAGTGGAGGTTTTTGGATCTTTTTCGGTATTAACCTCCAATAAATGCCCGTTGAAATACTGCCCTTCAAATGCTTCAAACTGCACTTTAAGTGAGCCTTCTTCTTTACCGCGATATGCAACAGCAATCAGGGTGTCGGGCATTTGAATGTCCACTTCAATTTGATCAACTTTTTGAACACTTAATACCGCAACACCCGGTTGAACGTTTTCAAATGACTCTAAAAATACATCACTGACCATGCCATTAAACGGTGCGCGAAGTACGGTATATTGCAGGGTTAACTCAGCTTGCTTGGCTTGAGCTTTAGCCACTAAATATTGTGCATTGATTTGATCGTATTCAGCTTGCGCCATGAGTTTTTTATCCACCAGCTGCTTCACCCGCTTGGCTTGTTTCTCAGCAACTTCCATACGCGCTTTGCGATCTTCAAGGGTAATTTGATAATCGCGCTTTTCTAATACCGCAAGCACCTGACCTTGTTTGATCTCTTGCCCTTTCGCCACCGGAATTTGCGCAATACGCCCTTCCACTCGAAAAGATAATCGGGTTAAATCTTGCGCTCGAGAAACACCGTTAAACTCTCGCAACACCTGATTATCAACGGTAGGTAAAGTGTAGGTGTCGATTAAAGTCGGTTTAGCCAAGATTTGCTCTGCTGGCTGACAAGCACTGAGCACAAAACCTAATACCAACAGGCTTAATACGCGATAGTGCTGGGAATGGGAAATTTGCATATTACAGTCCTCGCTCCTTGATCCATTGTACTGCGGCATCACCGTCTGCTAATTCTGAAGCACCAGCAACCACCAACCAGTCTCCGTCTTCCATGCCCGACATGAGTTGACCGTTTTGAAGTTTTACCGCCACTTTTTCAACTTTATTATCATGGGGTAACCATCTAAAGACAAAATGCTGCCCCTGCTGTTCGACAATCGCCCCCGCTGGAATGGTCGGGTTACTTTGTGAACCTCTATATGGCAATTTAACTTTAACTGAAGCGGCCATACCCGGTAATACATTCAGCTTTTCAGGCATGGGTAAGGTTAAAATAAGCGTGTAACTGCCGGTACTGGCATCGGCTAAGGTACTCATTTCTTTTAATGTTGCGGGATACCATATTTGGCGACTATCAAATTTTACTTCAATATTGTTAACCGATGAACCTTGTTGGTTGTGACGTTGAATCGCCCCAATAAATTGTTCAGGCAGTTGAAAACCTACATCAATAAACGACTCAGTTCTGATCCCCAGTACCGACTCTTGCGCTTTAACAAATTCAAAGGCGCGTTTATCTCGTTTTGAAATCACCCCATCGTAGGGTGCAAGAAGTTTGGTGTAGGTAAGATCGGTTTTGGCTTTATCTAATGCCGCGGTTGCGATGGTAAAATCACTTTTTGATTGGTCATAATCATTACGCGATACCACGCCTTGATCCACCAGCAAACTGTTGCGCTCAAATAACACTTTGGCAAGCTCAAACTGGGCTTTTGCAACCTCGTATTGCTGCTGATATAAGTCACTGTCCAACTCCGCTAACACATCTGCGGTTTTCACATGCGCCCCTGGACGCACATGAATTTTGGCAATTTGCCCGGCGACCCTAAACGATAGTGCGGCTTTATCCGATGCCCTAACTTCTGCAGGTAGCACTCTTTCGCGATGACCTTTGCCAATATCCAGTTGAATCACTTTAACCGGGCGAGCAGATAATGTGTCGCGAGCCATAGCAGCATCTTCAGCCTCAACCTCGTGGGAAAAAAGCATCAAATTAGTCAAAACAAGTAGCAGTAACCCATTAAAAGGTAAGCAGCGTTTCATAGTGAATTGATCCATCAATAACAAAAGTGAACAAAGTGTAACACTTTCGAGCGTTAAATCATCACCACTGTGCAATGCATAAACAGCAACCCAAAATAAAATCAGATCTAAACCATCGAGCTTTGCGTATAATCAGCATGGTTCACCTATCAGTTAGAAGGTTCATAGCATGGAATTAACCATTTTTTATGACAGTGCTTGCCCACTTTGCGCCAACGAAATGGCGCAGCTTAAAAAACATGATAGGCTGCATAAAATTCATTTAGAAGATTTGAATTCAGCAGATTTATTAACACGCTACCCCACACTTGATATTGAAAAAGCCAATACCATTTTGCATGGATTAACATCTGATGGAAAAATGTTACTAGGCTTAGATGTCACCGCAATGGCATGGGGATTAACGGGTAAACATTGTTGGGTCAAACTGTTGCGTTTACCGCTAATAAAACCCGTTGCAGACAAAGCTTATCTTGCCTTTGCCAAAAATCGCTACAACATTTCGTATTTGTTGACCGGCAAAAAACGCTGTACGACAGATTCTTGTTCAATCGAGCCTAAAGCATGACAACCAACAGCTATGTGATTATCGGCGCGTCATCGGGTATCGCTAAGGCCGTCATTTCTGAGTTAATTGCTCAGCATACTGAGCAGCAACTCACGGCGAACATTATTTGTATTAGCCGAGGTAAGCTAGATATTGTTGTTGATGATGAGTTAATCAAATTAAAATTGCTCACATGCGATTACCACCCGACATCAATTGATAAAGTTTGTCAGCAATTACAATGTTTTCGCGGCTCGATTGTTAGGGTGTTTATTTGCAATGGCATACTGCATCAAAATACAGATGAAAAAATTGACGCCCCTGTAAATCAGCAACAACAGCTTAATATCACCCCAGAAAAACGCCTTGAAGATATCGATGCTGCAGCATTAATGTGGTTGTTTGAGGCTAACAGTATTACCCCAATGATGTGGCTTAAATACCTTACTCCGCTTTTAACTCCCAATGACACCGCCACAAAATGTGTGGTTTCGGTGTTGAGTGCGAGAGTTGGCAGTATTAGTGATAACCAACTGGGTGGTTGGTACGGTTATCGAGCCTCAAAAGCTGCTCTAAATATGCTGATAAAAACCACAGCAATTGAATACGCGAGAAGATTAAAACACGTTAAACTTATCGCCTTCCACCCTGGTACAACCGATACGCCATTATCTAAACCCTTTCAAGCAAATGTGCCTAAAGGCAAATTGTTTACGCCTGAATTTGTGGCAAAACAGTTAATTGATATTGCAGATAACAGTGATGTTGATGGTACCGCTAGTTTTGTAGACTGGGCAGGTAACAATATTACTTGGTAACGGCCAACTCAAGCCAAGGTTAAAGTTGAAGCTGAAGTTATCACTAATTTAGGGCATAAAAAAACGCGAAGCATTGCTTCGCGTTTTTAATGAGTGAGAAGAATTACTTAACGAATTCAACACCTAATTTAATGTCACCTTTTAGGGTATCTAGCATGGCATCACGAGCGTTAGCTTCAAATGCACTGATTTCACCATAAGGTAATACTTTTTCTACGCCGTTTTTACCCAGTAAAACTGGCTGTGCGAAGAATTCAGCATGTTCACTGCCGCCATCTACGTATGCACATTCAACCACGTTTGCTTCACCTTGAAGGCCACGTACTAAAGACAAACCAAAGCGACATGCTGCTTGGCCCATTGATAAAGTTGCGCTACCGCCACCGGCTTTAGCTTCAACCACTTCAGTACCAGCATTTTGAATACGCTTAGTTAATGCTGCAACTTCTTCATCAGTGAAGCTTGCGCCTTCCACTTGTGAAAGTAGAGGAAGAATAGTCACACCGCTATGGCCACCAATCACATTAATGTTCACGTCAGCTACGTTCAAACCTTTTAATTCAGCAATGAAGGTTTCGCTGCGGATAACGTCAAGCGTTGTGATACCGAATAAACGGTTTTTGTCATAAACACCGGCATTTTTTAACACTTCAGCAGCAATCGCTACTGTGGTGTTTACTGGGTTAGTAATGATACCCACTAATGCTTTAGGGCAAGTAACAGCCACTTTTTCCATTAGGTTACGAACAATACCCGCATTGATATTAAATAGATCTGAACGATCCATACCAGGTTTACGCGCAACACCAGCAGACATTAATACCACGTCAGCATCAACTAATGCTGCTGTTGGATCTTCACCAGCAAAACCTTTTACTTCAACGTCAGTTGGGATGTGACTTAAGTCAACCGCAACACCAGGAGTAACCGGAGCGATGTCATATAGAGACAACTTTGAGCCCGCAGGCAGTTGAGTTTTTAACAATAAAGCTAAAGCCTGGCCAATACCACCAGCAGCACCAAGTACAGCAACTTTCATAATCATCTCCATCTATTTATGCAATGTGTGACATAGATCTTCTATCTATTGTGGCGTCACATTACTGGATTGGCGTAATAATTTCAATTATCCATTAGTGGAGTGTGGTAAATAAGTGTTTACTGTAAATCAGCCAACAAAGGCGGGGTGTTTAAATACAGGGGTTAGATCATTGTGCTATGAGATATGACAAGCATCCGCAAGTTTAAATACGGGTAATGGAGCATAACTTTTATATCAACCTTACCTGAGCTGAATATCGGTTTTAATTAGGCTTCAAACACAGTCTCAGTGCTTTTTTGGCCAATATGCACTTGATACAGTGCCGCTGGAGGCTGTTCTCGTTCGATTAAATAACTCCAATAATCATCATCCAAGGCGCTAATAAAACCCGTTTCTCCTCGGTCGTTCAAAATCAATCGCCACCAAATAACACCCCATAATCCAAAGGTCATTAAGGTTAAACAGAAATGCAGCGGATGGTTAATCGACTGCTCAGCTTGACGCTTGTTAGTAGCAGGCTCATTCAAGGTGTCATTGATACAAGTATGATGAGTTGATGAACAATTTATAGTAGGATGCCGATGCACCCTGAATTGATATTGCTTAGTCATAATTCACCTTCAAATAATCATAATCACAATATTGGCAATTAAAGGCGAGTAATCAGCAGATGTTGCACACATCACGATTAACATAACCAGGTTAATTTGGATAAATTAACTGGTTAACACTGACCTCTAACCAAAGTTGAGATTGAATAACGAATACCTTAAGTCGAATAGATTAAGCATAGTAGACTTTAGTCGAATAGATTAAGCATAGTAGACTTTAGTCGAATATCGACCCTAAAAAGAGATAAAAAATGAAAATAAGAAAAGGTCAATTAACCGATTTAACCGCCCTAGTGAACTTTAACCAAGCGATGGCGATGGAGACTGAAAAGCTGCAGTTAGATAATGACACCCTTACCCTTGGTGTGAATGGTTTATTAAGCCACCCTGAGCGTGGTTTTTATTTAGTGGCTGAAGTTGATGGCGACATTGTTGGTTCATTAATGGTGACATTTGAATGGAGTGATTGGCGCGCCAGCCAATATTATTGGATCCAAAGCGTCTATATTCGTCCACAAAACCGACGCCAAGGTATTTACGGCAAGCTTTATCAAGCCGTAAAAGACATGGCCGCGGCTAATGGGGATGCGGCAAGTTTCCGCTTATACGTTGAGCATGAAAACAAACCCGCACAAAGCACTTATGAAGCCTTAGGCATGGAGCAAAGTCACTACTTAATGTATGAAGAAAAAGTAAAATAGTCCTGCTCTAACGCCCTAAAATTATCGACTGAAAACATAACGGGCCATGCGGCCCGTTTGTCTATTATCAGTAAAGAGTTATTTAACCTGCGCGCATCGCCATAATGGCAGCTAGATTCAGAGGTTGAGGATACTCGACAAAATCCCTTTGTTGCTGATCAACTGCATAAATTGACATTCTATCGGCCAGCTCATTGCCTTCAATACCCACGTGGGCAGCAACGTGCACAATATCAAAACGATCTTTAAATTGATCATACAAGTCATGAGCCTGTTTAATCAGTGCTAAATTGGCAATCTCGCCGCCTTTACGGGTCCAACCTTTGGCTTTCCAACCGTAGGCCCAATTGCTAATACAATTAATTGAATATTGTGAGTCACTGTAAATTCGCACGCTTAAGTTATCGTTCAGTGCGCTCGCTGCCATTTTGATCGCTTCATGTAAGGCGTTCAATTCAGCGGTATTATTCGTGCCATTGGGATTAAACAGCCCATACCATAAGTTTGACAGTTTACCGTTGCGATACGCAACCACACCTGAACCGGCTTTGCCTGGGTTAGGATCGCAGCCGCCATCTGTGTAGAGCACAAGATCAAATTGACTTAATGCCTCTGGTTGATGCTCAGCCACACTGGCTTTATTTGCAGATGTTATTGGTTTAGCACCTTTATTAGCAGCGCTTTTACTGGCAGAGCTTTGAGTCGAAAAAATCGCTTTATTTGCCGATTGGGCAAAAGCCGCTTTTGCCTCAGTTTCAGTAGGAAACGATTTATACTTTGCACCGGAAAACTTATCAACCTGACGTTTAGCTTCATCCCAAGTGGTATAAATACCCGGTTTGTGTCCTTGCCAAACCACATAAAACTTCTTTGCCATCAGTAATGTTAACTCTTAATCATACCCAAAGGGCGATCATGCCATGCTCACCTAAATCAGTCTATCGCTGAAAAGGCGAGCCCATGCTAAACATCTGCAACAATTCCCGCAAACGGTGGCGATTCATACCGTTTACAGATTAACTTCACCTTCGATATGTTGATAATTAACCGCGCCAGAACCCGCGCTATGGATAGTTAATCCTTTGGCATAATCCACATTAATACTGCCTGAGCCGTCATCTATGCTCACCAATCCAGACACACGCTGCACTGTCATACTGCCGGAGCCATCTTTGATGTCGACATTGCCATCTACATCAGTCAGTTCAATGCTGCCCGAACCATCTTGAATACTGACATTTCCCTGAACATTACTTGCGTGAATGCTGCCAGAACCATCTTTAATATTCAGTTGTCCAGCGCCATCTAAGGTAATGCTACCTGAACCATCTGTGAGGGTAATATCGGTGTTCATACCTTGAATATCGATAGATCCTGAACCATCGGTGAGATCCATTTTTAGGTTTTTCGGCAATGTTAAAGTCACATCAATACGTGGCGAATCCGACCCACTCCAGTTAGAGTGTTGCTCTACCTGAGCAATTAATTTTGCCTGAGAACCTGATTTAACAAGACTTAAGGTAACCTCGTTATCATCCTCGGCAAACACATCGGCGTTGACAGTAATTTTATCGGTAGATTCATCACCTTTGATGATTAACATACCAGCACCGGTTTCAGCGATAAGCTGCTCAATATCGGCGGCATCGAGGCTCAAGACTCGCTGCTTTTGTTCTAGCTCACTGGCAATGCTATATGACACATTAAAGACATCGGTATACATCACTAATAGTGCGGTCGCTGCGCCTACTAATACTAATTTGGTTTTCATGGTGGCCATGTTGCTCATCCTTGTCGATATAATTGGCTGATATAGCATCAAAACGATAAAGAGCATGAAAAACTATTGTTGTTCATCTTAATGATGCTGGGGTTAATGTATACCAAGCAATTCACGCGCCAAAATTTAAGTGATTGTTTTATATAACGGGTAATCAATTATTGATTGGCACCATAAGTCAAAAACACTAACAGTTACGACTTTTCACTCATTTCATTTATACACTTCTGCTATCATGGCGTTTATATTTGTATCAATACAATCAGTAAAACGCATCATATGACTCAACAACATATTTCCATTTTGGTCGGCTCCAACAATCCTGTAAAAATTGGCGCTGCGCGCGATGCTATTGCACAGTATTTTCCAGATGCTCACATTGAGTGCCACGGCATGCATGCCCCATCTTTGGTTGCCGAGCAACCTATGACCGAAGCCGAAACTAAGCTAGGCGCAATTAATCGCGCTAGATTTTGTCAGCAGCATGCGATTGAGACGCATCAGCCCGCCAATTTTTATATTGCAATGGAAGGTGGAGTGGACCAATTTGAGCATGGTGCTGCCACTTTTGCTTACATGGCCATTATTCATCAAGGTAAATTAAGCATTGGCCGCAGCGCATTGTTGCCTTTACCCGCAAAGGTCTTTCACGCACTCGAAGCCGGAGAAGAGCTGGGACATGTCATGGACAGACTGTTTAATACGGACAATATTAAACAAAAAGGCGGCGCAATTGGATTGCTTACCCAGGGCTTAGCGACCCGTGGCAGTATTTATACGCAAGCCATAGTGTTAGCCATGGCGCCTTTTATCAATCCAGCATTTTTTGCTGAATAATTCACATTATCCCTTGTTGAGTAACTCATTATGTCTTCAACGTCACCCATCATTAGACTATTAACCGCCAATGATGATGCAGGGATCGCCAAAGTGATCCGCTTAGTGTCAGCAGAATATGGGCTAACCCCAGATAAAGGGTTTAGTGTGGCAGACAAAACCTTAGATTGCTTAAGCCAAGTGTATAGTAGCGATTGTGCGTGCTACTGGGTTATAGAACTTGATGGCAAGATTATTGGTGGCGCAGGTGTGGCGCCTCTTGCTGGGCATGCTGCTATTTGTGAGCTGCAGAAAATGTATTTTTTACCTGAGGTGCGCGGTAAAGGGCTGGCTAAAACGCTGTCTAATTTAGCCTTTGAATTTGCTAAAAAGCAGGGCTTTATACAAATCTATTTAGAAACCACAGCGGTATTAGTTGAAGCCTTAGCCTTATATAAAACCCTGGGGTTTGAACGCTGCCACCACTTAGGTGAGACTGGCCATGACGCCTGTGAAATCGCGATGATAAAAACACTTTAATCCACTCACCTGTATCGCATCTGACCATTCACATCTGCAACTAAAAAGATTTAGCTTGTTTTTTAAGCAACACTTTTACTGATGAATCAATAACCTTTGCAATCTGCTCAAAGCTTGATAGCCTCAAAGCAAGGGTTTCCATCAGGAGGATGATATGGAATATCGACGTCTTGGGCATTCAAGCCTAGAAGTTAGCAAGATCTGTTTAGGTACCATGACTTGGGGTGAACAGAATACTGAATCAGAAGCATTCGAACAATTAGACTTCGCCATTGGCCAAGGTATTAACTTTATTGATACCGCAGAAATGTATCCCGTGCCGCCAACGGCAGAAACGCAAGGTGAAACTGAGCGTATTTTAGGGCACTACCTAAAAGCCCAAGGCAACCGTGATGAGCTTATTATTGCCAGTAAAGTGGCCGCGCCAGGCCTTAAAGGAGATTACATTCGCCCCAATATGGCATTGAACTGGCGCAACATCCATCAAGCGGTAGAAGACTCACTCGCGCGCATGCAAATCGATACTATCGACTTGTATCAGGTGCATTGGCCAGATAGAAATACCAATTATTTTGGCGACATGATGTACAGCCATGACGACAAAGAGCATTACACCCCCATTTTAGAAACACTTGAAGCGTTAGCTGAAGTGGTCAAGCAAGGAAAAGTACGTTATATCGGTATTTCGAACGAAACGCCTTGGGGATTTATGCAATACCTGCGTTTAGCTGAAAAACACGATTTACCGCGTATTGTCAGCATTCAAAACCCCTATAACTTACTGAATCGTAGTTTTGAAATTGGCATGTCTGAAATTAGCTTGCGTGAAAATGTGCCCTTATTACCCTACTCGCCTTTAGCTTTTGGTGCCTTAACGGGTAAGTATGAACATGACCAATGGCCAGAAGGGGCACGATTAACCATCCATAAACGTTTTGCTCGCTACAACAGCACACCTATGGCACTGCAAGCAACTCAGGCTTACGTTGATTTAGCCAGAGAGTTTGGCCTAAGCCCTGCGCAAATGGCGCTGGCTTTTGTTAATTCTCGTCAATTTGTGGCATCAAACATCATTGGCGCAACAAATTTACATCAGTTAAAAGAGAATATTGACAGCCATAAAGTTATCTTGTCTGCCGAAATTTCAACCCGATTAGAGGAACTGGCACATTTATACCGATTCCCTTGCCCATAAATTGGGTAAAATTAACCTCAGCTTATTGAGCCCATCTCTTAACCAAAGTTGAGGTTAAATTAGGTTAACCTTGCATTAGGCATCAATATCATTGAAGATCTTGATGCCTTTTTAATGAGTGTTAAGTGAATGACCGAAAGCCAATTTGATCATCAAGCCATACGAAGCCAATTTCCTGCGCTGCAACAACAGCTAGGCGATAACCCTCTGTGTTACTTAGATACCGCAGCAACCAGTCAAAAGCCGCAGTGTGTTATTGATGCAATGAACCACTATTATCAGCTTGATAATGCCAATGTTCACCGCGCTGCCCACCAATTAGCCGCAAGGGCAACGCAGCAATATGAACAGGTTCGAGCTCAGGTACAGCGCTTTATAAATGCCGCCACAACTGAGCAAGTTATCTTTACCCATGGAACAACTGAATCCATCAATATGGTGGCGCATGGGTTGACTGATTTACTTAAAGCTGATGATGTAATTTTGGTGGATGGCGCAGCCCATCACGCAAATATTGTTCCTTGGCAAGCCCTCGCGCAACGCACCGGAGCCAAAGTCATCCCAATCCCGCTGGACTCAATGGGTTGCATTGATATTAGCGCTTATGACGCCTTGTTAACCCAAGCCCCAAAACTGGTGGCGCTATCGCATGTCACCAACGCCATGGGCACCATTAACCCCGTCAAAGCCATGGTAGCCAAAGCCAATAATGTCGGCGCCATGACCTTAATAGATGGCGCTCAGGCGGTGGCACATCTTGGCATTGATGTACAAGCTATTGATTGTGATTATTATGTTTTTTCTGGCCATAAAATGTATGGCCCAACCGGCGTAGGCATACTCTACGGCAAGCTTGATGCGCTAGAAAAGCTAACTCCTATGCTTACTGGCGGAGAGATGATCAAAACCGTCAGCTTTAATGACACCGCCTATGGTGCACTGCCCAATAGGTTAGAAGCCGGCACTCCTGCCATTGCTGCCGTCATTGGATTAGGTGCAGCGATTACCTTTTTAACTGAATTACCCCAAGCACTTATTCATCAGCATGAACAACAATTAATTGGCTATCTTCAGCAACAGTTAAGCCAATTAGGCGATATTAGCGTATATGGTATTACGCCTGACAATATCAATATTGGTGCAGTGGCGTTTAATCTGGCGAATGAGCACCATCAAGATGTGGGCATTTTATTAGATCAGCAAGGCGTGGCTATTCGTGGTGGTCATCATTGCGCGATGCCGTTAATGCAAAGCTTGCAAATAAAAGGCTGCTGTCGAGCCTCTATTGGGGTATATAGCAATCAGCAAGATATTGATCGCTTTATTAACGCACTTGCTGAAGTAAAATCCATTTTATTGTAAGGCCAAAGATGACAATTAACCCCATGCTACAACCCGATCCAACCTTGTTTTTATCCTTGACTGATGACGTGTTCGATAGCGCTAAACTGATAGAACAAGCCACAAACTGGCAAGAGAAATACCGCCAAATAATGTTGCTAGGCAAAAAACTGCCAAACTTAGCAGAGGCATTTCGCCATGAAGGCGCTCAGGTAAAAGGCTGCGAAAGCCAAGCATGGTTATATCATCAGCAAATTGATGGGCAACATTTTTACCTAGCTGACAGCGATGCGCGTATAGTTAAAGGACTGATTGGTTTATTGCTTGTGGCAACACAGGGGCGAACCTCTAGAGAAATATCCCAGTTTGATATTGCTTTATATTTCGAACACTTAGGGTTAAACGGCCAATTAAGCCCATCGCGTACCAATGGATTACATGCGTTAGCGCAAGCCATAAAAAGTTACGCTACCGAGACAAATTAAAAGGATACATAGTTAATGTCACATGACTTGCTCACCCGCCGTAAATTACTTAAAGGCCTTGGCGCAGCAGCGTTATGTAGTCCATTTGTCACACAGCATGCTTGGGCTGTAGATCAGCGCCCCTTGTTTATCGATGGTTTGTCTTTTTTACCCAAAGACATCAATGATGTTAAAGCCTCTCAACTCAGTGCATTTATTGCCGACATATCAGACATTGAAGCCATCAAACAAGCTGACGGCACCACCAATTACAAGCGCAGTTACAACGCCTGCATCAAAAGTATTAAAGCGGCAAAAGCCATGGTCGATGCCAACCCTGAAGTCTATTTACAGGGGCAAACTGGATTAGATATTAACAGAGCATTCGACTCAAAACGGACTGCGGTGTTTTTTCAAATTCAAGGTGCTGATTGTGTAGAAGATGACAGTAGTCAAACCAATTGGAAGCAATTAGAAGAATTTAAACAACAGGGTTTACGCGTACTACAATTAACGCACCATTATGGCAATCGTTATGCCGGAGGCGCACTCGATAACAATGGTAAAGCAGGACTGAACCTCCCTTTAACGCCCGCGGGGCATGAGTTAATCGAAGCGCTAAACCATCGTCATATGTTGATAGATGTCAGTCACTCCAGTCCTAAAACCGCACTAGATACCGCCAAAGCCAGCAAAAGCCCAATAGTGCAAAGCCACGGCGCGGCCAGAAGCATTGTCAATCATGCTCGCTGCTCGCCCGATGAAGTGATCCGTGCTATTGCTGACACCGGTGGTGTATTTGGAATTTTCATGATGAGTTTTTGGTTAACCAATCGCCCTATTCCAACGATTAACGATTACATTAAGCAGATAGATCATGTGGTCAGAATTGCCGGCGTAGACAGTGTGGCCATTGCCAATGATTATCCACTGCGTGGTCAAGAGAACCTATTAAAACTCAATAATGATAATGCCGAAGGAGTAAAAGAATACCTAGATTGGTGGCACAGTTTACGGGCTAAAAATGTGCTCGGTTTTGATGTGGAGCCTAAGCACGTGGTGATCCCAGAATTAAACACCATTGAACGCATGAGCCGCATTGACGATGCCTTAAAAAAAGCCCGCTTTAAATCATCCGATCGTGATCGCATTATGGGCGGTAATTGGCAGCGAGTATTGAATCAAGTATTGATATAACCTCCCCCAATAAAAAAGCTGAAATGATCATTTCAGCTTTTGATGACTTATTTGGCTTCGCTTTTTGTCATTAAAATCACTTTTATAAGCAAATGAGTTTAACGCTAATAGGACATATTTTTGATGCTAACGATAATGTTCAGATTAAATCCCTAATCCAGCCACCATTTTTTCGCCATCAATCACCTGCAGTGCACTGACATAATCGACTAAGGCTTGCACTTGGGTAGCTAAATCGCCTTTGCTGGTATCTATGGTTAACTCAGCTGAGTCAGGATTTTCATAGGGTGATGAAATACCGGTAAAGTTCGCAATTTCACCTTTACGCGCTTTGGCATACAAACCTTTTGGGTCACGAGACTCACACACGCTCAGCGGCGTTGAAACATGCACTTCAATGAATTTGCCTTCTGGGAATAAGTTTCTTACCCGTTCACGCTCGGCACGAGTAGGTGAAATAAATGCAGAAAGCACAACCAGTCCAGCATCAACCATCAACTTGGCGACTTCACCCACACGACGTAAATTTTCATCACGATCCTCTAGGCTAAACCCCAAGTCTTTACATAAGCCATGACGAACATTGTCACCATCAAGCAAATAAGTATGAAAACCAGCTTCAAATAACGCATGCTCTAATGCACCAGCTAGCGTTGATTTACCTGAACCCGATAAGCCAGTAAACCATAATAACACTGGATTTTGATTCTTTTGACGCCCACGAGCGGCTTGATCTATTTCATGCTGATGCCAAACGATATCAGTCATAACTACTCCTTTTATGCCGTAACTCGACACGACACATAACAACTAAAATTCAATTCTTAACCTCAACAGTGGTGCAAAGAAGAGGTAAGTTAACGTTTGCCCAGCAATACAGGGGACTTAAAATGGAAAGAAATACGGCACAGCAAAAATAACAGTCAGTGAATACACCACAGATAAAGGCAAACCAACTCGCACAAAATCAGACAATTTATAATTTCCAGCGTTATACACCATTAAGTTAGTTTGATAACCATAGGGCGAAATAAAACTGGCACTGGCACCAAAAACCACCGCCATAATAAATGGGCGAGGATCAACCCCATAGCTAGTCGCAACCGCATATGCAACAGGGAATGCCAATGCGGCAGCGGCATTATTGGTGATAAATTCAGTCACGATTAGGGTGATAAAAAACACCCCTACAAATGCAGCAAACACCCCGTAACCATCAAAAACACTTATCACACTATCTGCTAAGCTTTTTGCTAAACCTGTGTCAATCATCAAGGTTGCCAAACACAGCGCACTGCCAACAATCACCACTAATTCAAGCGGAAAACGACGTTTTAACTCCGATAAACTCACAGCACCAATAGCAAAGTAGCTTAGCAACAGCACCACTAACCCTTTCGCTAAAGGCACTAACTCGGTAACGCTAGCTAAGATGGTCAACACGAAGCCTAAAATCACCCAGTTACTGCGCTTATCATCCAAACGCACATTTAAATCTAACCCACTGATCGCGGCAAAATCGGTACTTAAATTAGGGCTATGACTGAAGCGATCCCCAGGGGTGATTAACAACACATCTCCAGGTTGTAAAACGATATCGCCCAAACCGCCCTTCAGTGGTGCATGTCCACGACGAATGGCCATCACTGCTGAATCATAAAGTTCACGAAAACGCGCATCCTTCAACGTGGTGCCGACTAATTTGGACGAGGGGCCTAATACGGCTTCAACCAGGTTTTGCCCTTTGGCATGTTGTTTGCCAAACCATTCAAGTCCATCAAACTGATGTAATAACTCAACAGATTCAACCGCGCCACTAAATCGCAGCATATCGCCAGCTTGGATCACCATATTCGGTGGTACAGGGCAAATACGAATGCCGCTACGCTCTAACTCAACTAAGTACAATTTTTTCAAAGCACGTAGACGATTATCTACCACGCTGTGTCCAACCAACTGCGAATTTTTAGCCACATGAGCTTCTAACAAATAAGGGAGAGCTTCATCTTGGCTTTCTTCACGACGATCTGGCAAGGTATTGGCGACCAACATTAAAATCAATAAGCCAGTGATCACCACCAAAATACCGACTTGGGTAAACTCAAAAAAACCGAGGGGTTTAAGCCCAGCGTTTTCCACAAATGAGTTAACAATCAAGTTAGTTGAGGTACCTATTAAGGTTAATGTGCCGCCTAAAATGGCGGCATAGTTTAACGGCAACAATAACTTTGATGGTGCATGGGCTTGGTTACGTCTAACAACCCCAATTAACGATGCTACTACCGCAGTGTTGTTGGTAAATGAAGACAACAATGCCGTTGAAACACCCATTTTGGCCAAGGTGCTGAATAAACTACCTTTGCCAATTACTTGACTTAACTTACCAATTAGCCAAGTTTTCTCTAGTGCTGTGGCGGCAAGTACCAATAAGACTAAAACGATTAACCCATTGTTAGTAAAGCTCATTAACGCTTCATTAAGCTCAACTAATCCTAATAAATAGGCACTTAATAGTGCCATAGAAAACATTGTGGCAGGTTTGGCGGCTCCCGCTATCAGACCGCCTACCAATGCTAACAATATGATCGCTAACAACCACATTTCATTCATATATTATTTTCCAAGTAAACTAATGTCGCGGGCATTCCAGTGAGGATAATGCTTACGAACAAGCGCATTAAACTCAAGTTCAAATGCACTAAACTCGCTACTGACTTGCTTTTGCCCCTGATAGCCATCAACGACCATCACTGCAGCGACAGTGGCATTAGATAAGCGATCAATTAAGATCATGCCGCCAGTATCACGCACTAAGCTATACGCATCTAATACCACGGTTTCGGTTAAATCTAACTTCACACGCGCAATGGTATTTAAGCTTAATGACGTTGCTGCACTGCGCTCAAGCGTATTCACATCGGTGATATATTCAATTTCACTGACCACAGCTTGGGTCTTTTTACCTGCAACTTTCACATCGTATAGCTGACCAATTTGTAACGGCTTTTCATCCATCCACACTAAGTCTGCAACAATATGATTAGCAAGGCTTGGCGCACTATCTGGTTTAGCGAGTAAATCACCACGAGAAATGTCGATTTCATCTTCTAAGGTGATAGTCACGGCCTGACCTGCTACCGCTTCAGTTAAATCGCCATCAAAGGTCACAATGCGTTCAACTTTGCTGCGTTTATTCGACGGTAAAGCCACCACTTCATCACCGACTTTCAAAACACCTGAAGATAAGGTGCCTGAAAATCCACGAAAATCGAGATTTGGGCGCAACACATATTGCACAGGGAAGCGCACAGGTAATTCACTTAACTCACGCTGGGTATCAATCGTTTCAAGTAATTCAAGCAACGTCCCGCCTGTATACCAATCACTTTGGGTACTACGGTTAACCACGTTGTCGCCGTTCAAGGCTGATAACGGCACGTAATGAATGTCTAAATCACCAAAGTCTTTCACAAAATCAGCAAAGTCAGCTTGAATTTGATTAAATACTTTTTCATCAAAACCCACTAAATCCATCTTGTTGACAGCCACCACAAAGTGACGTAAACCCAGCAAAGATGCGATAAAAGCATGGCGCTTAGTTTGGGTTTGCACGCCATAACGCGCATCAACCAAAATAACCGCTAAATCACAGGTCGATGCGCCAGTGGCCATGTTGCGAGTATATTGCTCGTGACCTGGGGTATCAGCAATAATGAACTTACGCTTTTCACTTGAGAAATAACGGTAAGCCACATCAATGGTGATACCTTGTTCACGTTCTGCCTGTAAACCATCAACTAACAGCGCTAAATCAATAGCTTCGCCTGTAGTTCCCATTTTGGCACTGTCGCTTTTTAAGCTGGCTAATTGGTCTTCATAAATTTGTGCGCTGTCATGGAGTAAGCGACCAATTAAGGTACTTTTACCGTCATCGACACTGCCACAGGTTAAAAAGCGTAATAAACCTTTATTTTGTTGTAGGGCTAAATACTGTTTTACGCCGTGTTCTAGAATTTCAGCGGCCATACGGGTAGTGTTATTTACTGCTTGATTCATATTCTTTCTCACTCAATTTGAGTTTATCAATCTGGTTACTAACGTGGTTTTTGCCACGAAAATTAGAAGTAACCTTGACGCTTTTTCTGTTCCATTGACGCACTTTGATCTGAATCGATCAGTCGCCCCTGACGTTCGCTTGAGCGGGTTAACAGCATTTCTTCGATAATTTTTTCAAGGCTATCTGCATCTGAATGCATTGCGGCGGTTAGCGGGTAACACCCTAAGGTTCTAAAACGTACACGCTCAGTGGTCACTTTTTCACCTTCTTCAAGCGGCAAACGGTCATCATCTTTCATGATTAACTGGCCACCTTTATTGACCACTGGGCGATCTGCGGCAAAATACAGTGGCACAATTTCAATGTTTTCTTGGTAGATATATTGCCAAATATCTAACTCAGTCCAGTTTGATAATGGAAACACACGAATACTTTCGCCTTTGTTTACCGCACCGTTATAGGTACGCCATAATTCTGGACGCTGGTTTTTAGGATCCCAGCGGTGGTGTTTATCACGGAATGAATAAACGCGTTCTTTAGCTCGAGATTTTTCTTCATCACGGCGTGCACCACCAAACGCAGCATCAAAACCATATTGGTTCAACGCTTGCTTTAAAGCCTGAGTTTTCATGATGTCAGTGTGTTTAGCACTGCCATGGGTAAATGGACCTACCCCCTGAGCTACGCCCTCTTGGTTGGTATGGGTTAATAACTCAAACCCAAACGCTTTAGCCTGTGCATCACGAAACTTAATCATTTCTTTAAATTTCCAACCCGTATCGACGTGCAACAATGGGAAAGGAATTTTTCCTGGGTAAAAAGCTTTACGTGCTAAGTGCAACATCACCGAAGAGTCTTTACCGATTGAGTAAAGCATCACAGGGTTATCAAACTCAGCGGCAACTTCACGAATGATTTGAATGCTTTCCGCTTCAAGTTGTTGTAAATGGCTTAATGAACGACCTGCCATGATGGATCTCCGTTTGCTAATTAAGGGTGGAAGGCTGATGCATTCCATTAATTTAATTTGTATTACAGTGCTTTAGCTGACAAAGCACTTTGATTAACTGTGACAGCATCTTGATTAGATTGTGGCTGAAACCAATTCAGCGAATCGGCAAGCGTGACCACTTCACCAATAATCATTAACGCTGGCATCACTAAAGCGGGATCGGCAGCGAGTAGCCCGAGCTCCCCTAATGTACCAAAAAAACACTGTTGATCTGAGGTTGTGGCTTTCGACACTATCGCTACCGGAGTGTTTGCACCGCGGCCAGCATTGATCAAACCTTTACTGATCACATCGGCATTTAAAATGCCCATGTAAACGACTAATGTATTATTCGGATTAGCATAACCTTGCCAGTCCATTGGACGGCTGGCCAGCTGACAATGACCAGTAATAAAAGTCACACCTTGGGCATGATCTCGATGGGTTAACGGAATACCTGCATAAGCCGAGGTGCCACTTGCGGCAGTGATACCCGGCACCACTTCAAATGCCACACCCGCCTCAACTAAAGTTTGTAACTCTTCACCACCGCGGCCAAAAATAAATGGGTCACCACCTTTTAAGCGCACAACATTTTTACGGGTATACGCTTTAGTCACCAGTAACTGATTGATTTCATCTTGGCTAGCACTGTGTTTACCCGCACGTTTACCTACGGCAATTTTTTCAGCATTAGAGGGAATTAAATCTTGTATATCCTGACTCACTAATGCGTCATACAGCACAACATCAGCTTGCTGAATAACACGGTAAGCTTTGACGGTTAATAGCTCAATATCACCTGGGCCTGCGCCCACCAGCCATACTTTGCCTTTTGCTTGTTGGCCTGGCATTGATACTAATTCCATTACACTTACCTCGTATTCTTTGATTAACATCAAATATAACGGCTTACTTATTCCAAATACAATAGCCAATAGTTAATCGTTATTCTTTTTGGTTATAAAAAAACTAAAAAATCAGAATATTGCGCTTTAATTAAGATATTAATTTGCATGTAATAATTTGACGATTACAATAAAAAAACAAATGCATTACAAACATACAAAATAAACCCAATGGATTGATCATTATGAGAAAATTAAACGCACTACAATTTTTGC
Source organism: Shewanella subflava (assembly GCF_025971955.1). Lineage (GTDB taxonomy): Bacteria > Pseudomonadota > Gammaproteobacteria > Enterobacterales > Shewanellaceae > Shewanella > Shewanella subflava. The sequence goes on along the minus strand of NZ_JAPDMX010000003.1, from coordinate 280,221 downwards.
CTTTGTCGCTTATTTTATGTTCGATGAATGCATTTTCCGCAGATTCGATAGTCGATGAACGACTAGAAAAAGAACGCTCCACAGAGGATAAAGCCTTTGTAATAACGCCTCATAAAGCTAACTATATTCTCCCCGTAACATACCAAAGTAGACCTAATAACACGCCTTTCGAAGAAAAATATCCAGGTCAAGAAGTTAACGTAGATGAAGTTGAAGCGAAATTTCAAATCAGCTTTAAATTTCCTGTATGGCATGGAATTTGGGATGACAATGGCTCGTTATATTTTGCCTATACCAACCAATCATACTGGCAAGTTTATAATAAAGAGGTTTCCTCACCCTTTCGTGAAACCAATCATGAACCCGCCATATTTGTTGCATTTGACAATGACTGGGAAATCCTAGGAATGCGAAATTCGATTTGGGGTTTTGGTGCAGTACATCAATCGAATGGCCAAAGCCAGATATTGTCTCGTAGCTGGAATAGAATATACGGTTCTATGATCTTCGACCGTGGTCCTTTTGCTATGGGCTTAAAAGTTTGGTGGCGAATTCCGGAAGATGAGAAAGCCTCATTCGACGATCCGAAGGGTGATGATAACCCAGATATTACTGACTACATGGGTAATTTCGAATTAGAAGGGGTATACGCCCTAGGCGACCACAGATTTACAGCCACAATCCGTAATAACCTCCAATCAGATAATCGCGGCTCAGGACAGTTTACGTGGAGCTACCCTATCCTAGGAAATTTACGCCTATATGCGCAATATTTTAATGGATACGGTGAAAGCTTAATTGATTACGATCACCATAACCAACGTATTGGTATCGGTATCGCATTAAACGATATTTTATAATACTGAGATAAAGTGCTAAAAACTAAATGATACGAAAGCTCTAGCATCTAGAGCTTTCGTTGTATCGGTTAGTCTAAAATAATGCCCATTGTTAGGGCATTCCTATCTATTTATTGAGATGCGTTAGCGCGCATTTTAGAGCCGATTTCAATCCCCTGACTGGTAATATCAACCGTCATTTGCATGCGCATGTTGTAGTCTTTCATCATTGATAATTCTTCTGGCACCTCTTCACCACTTTGCTCAATCATGGTGACTAAAGGCGCGAACATTTTTTCATAATCAGCCGTAAAATTAACCAAACCATTTGCCACCAATGATTGCTCAGCCATTGTATCAGCTAACGTTTGCCCATTGTCACCTGTAAACAGTACTAAATGCTGCCCCTTAATCGCCATGTTAACTTGCACCCCAAACTCAGGAGGTAACATTAATAATGAAGTCACATCAACGGCTTTGCCATCAACCGCCAAGTTTACTTGCGCTAGCGGTGGATAAAAAGGTTTGACCATATCCACTAGCATGGCAGGATTTTCGGCAGACAAACTCACCAATGCATCTAATGTATTAAATGCTGGCGAACCATCAATATCCTTTAGTTGATAATCCATTACGGTTAAATTTAGGCCTTTAACACCGTTGGCCATTCCCGTCATCATGCCAATCATAGCGGGGTTAAACTCTGCCAATGCATACTGACTTTCCGCTAATGCCTGGCATTGATATGTTGGCGTGGTTAAGTCTTTCCAAATGGCATTGAGCGAAGGTGCCAGTTGTGCCACATCCATACCCAAGCCTACGGATAAAATATGCTTAGCAGCATCTTCACCAAAATCAGGGATAAAGCCTCGCATTTTAGTCAACGCATCGAGAATAACCGCATTTTTACTTTCAATAACAACGCGAGCATCAAATGTACTTTCTTGACGAGAAACCGAATAAGTATTAAACCCCATCACGGTTCTTGGCCAGTTATTGGCAATCGCCATTAACTCTGTTTTACATTGCTCACTGTGCAACTCTGCAAACGGATTATCATTTTGTAATGAGGCTAATTGGGTAATTTGTTTTGCCAGCAAGTTACCCTCGGCAGTAGTGATGCCTTTAATTAACTCTACATGGTTCACAAAGCTAATGCTGTCTTGGGTAAAATGATGCTGCTTAGCAATGTCTTGTAATATAGTGGTCGCAGAGATCGGGTTGGCCACCTTCTTAGCGCCAAGTGCCGTTTCTAACAATTCGGCTTGATTGAGCGAAGTGTTTAACGTAATGGTTAGCCAGCCTTTATCTTCAGCAAACACCACATCAACTGTCTCATCTGAATCCACTCCGGTAACGCGATAAGCACGGTACTCTAGCCCAGCTATGGTTGCGGTAGTATGAACTAAGCCACTTTCTTGCTCAGCGCGGTCTAACTCGGCCCAAAAAGCCTTAGCATTGGCAAGTTGCAACTTCATAACAGGCAATGCGCCTAAAGTATAAGCATAGCTTTGCATTTCATCAGGCAGACCATAATGCGCGACAAGTTTGTCGGGCTCCGTCATCAAACTCAAATACTGTTTATAAAGGCTGAGAAAAAACTGTTCATGCGGTTCAGTAAAATCACTCAACTCGTTCAATTGCTCTACCGAATAGCCCTGAGCGTTCCCTGCAATGCTATACAGATAATCTTTAATGGGGAAAGGGGTTAACTGTCCAGAAAACGCTAATGTATCTGCAGGAACATAATCCAAAATTGGATTTAGCGCGACTGTGTTAGATTGCTGGCTAAAATAATATCCACCTGCACCAACGGCTAATATTGCCACTGCAACGGCCATTTTATTCATTTATAAACTCCAATTTATTCACTTATTAACTCTTCCATGAGATCTTCCATGAGAGTCACGTGGATTATCTATTCTACCAATCACGATAAGTCAGTGATCAAAATAGCGTAGGAAAACACTTGAGAATAAGGCAGATGCTTTTCGATAAGTAGTTATTCTACAATCAAAAAATCTAACGCTGTTATCGAGTGTTTTATCAAGCTAGGGTGCTCAGTTATTTATTACGATTGGTATTAGTCAAAGTACCTACTTTGAAATCGCCAAAGACATAGGTAAACGAATCAATAATTTAACATCAATTCAATCTTAACGCATTAGTCCCAAGCCTCTATTTAAGGATCATAAATAAATACCAAACAGCGCTTTGTAGCGTTAATTGGGTTAAAAATAGCCGCTGAAGAGAGATATATTGGCTACGTTTTATGGTGATAGGGACGATTGTTCGAAGTCTTTGGAAGATGGCTTAGCTGAAAATGACGTAAATTTTCAAGGTTAATACACATATACATTTAATAGCATATATGGCTCGACTAAATCATCCTTGATTTAAATGCTTGTACCGCACCATTAGCAAAGCTCACCTACTAAAGTAGGTGGTTTAGGACTGAAAATAAAAAGCCGAGTATCTAAGATACTCGGCTTGAAAAAACGATGCTGATGCGACTATAAGATTACTTATTTAACACGTATTGCACCACGCTGACGTAAGCCAGCAGCGAGCATGATGAGTAACCACCCCATGCCCATGGCACCGCCACCGCTACTGTTACCCGGTTCGACTGGAACAACCACTTCAGGAGCGGCTGCCACCGTTAAGGTAAATTCACTTGCGACAGAAAACTCTGCATCACTGGCAGTGACAACCACCTCAAAGGTACCGGTTTGGGTTAAGGTGCCTGATAATGTCATGCCATCAATGCTTAATGCATCTAAGCCTGACACGCTATAGCTCAGTTCATCATTCTCAGCATCAGCAAATACATTGCTCAAATCAACACTAAAATCGATGCTACCAGAAGCCGTAAGCTGAGTCTCAATATTGCTAAGTGGGTTAGCAACTGTAGGAGCGGTATTCACAGGAATATCTACCGGTGCTAAGCCCTCAACTTTGATTAAAGTTCCACCAACGTTTCGTTTTAAATTCGCTGTTGTACCTAATTCAAGCAAACCGTAGTAAACCTCGCCTTCTTCTAGTGGGGTTAAAGCTTGACTGTCATCTAAATAACCATTTACAGCAAGGTTAATATCAAACTTTTCATCTTGGGCAACCGTGCTGGGGGCGTCAATATCAAAGCTAGCCACACTGCTATAGTTAACCTGAGTTAAGCGAACGGTAACATCGTCGGGTAGATCGTCTGTTGAGCCTTTAAAGTTATGTGCAAGTATCCAATAGTTACCGGATTTAGGACGCTCAATAATACACTTCTCGTTAGAGTCTTCTTGACCGCTGACACACACTAATGAGTAAAACAGCTCATAAGCATTCGCTTTACCATCATTGTCTTCATCGATACCCACATATAAGTCCATGTCCGGTGAAGTTGTGTCGGTGATCTCAACAATTAAACGTTTAGTGTAGGGTTTAACCACTGTAGTTGAAGTGAACAACACCTCTTGATTATAAGCAGGGCTATTACGTTCCGCGTCATTAGACGCACCAATAGCTGAGCCTGTTACGCTTTGTGATTTGAATAGACCAAAACCTTTCACCTGCAAGCCATTACTGCCCGAGGTAACGATATCTTCAATCGCAATCTTATTATCAAGGTTATTTAGCTTGGCCGAAACACTATCAACCATTTGTCCAGCTTTGAAACCAATGGTGGCTTGCAAGTGAGTATCACTCATACTTGCATCAGCATTTTTAAGGTTAATATAGCCATTTACCCACTCATCAACCAAATCAATATTAGCAATGGCTTTAATCGTCAACACTTGCGATTCGCCAGCATTTAATGAAAATTGTGCAGGGGTGACTTGTAAACTAAAACCCTCATTTAAGTATTCATAATCCACTGTCCAGCTACTGCTTTTGGTCGCAGTTACGGTACGTGTCCAGGTGCAATTTGAAATACACTCATTGTTGACCATCGAGCTAGTATTCAAATCACCAGGATTTCCGCCTGTTTCAGGGTTAGCATCAAGGTATTCTTGCTTGCTGATATCCATAATTAACCCCGCGTTAACCGCATGGTTAATTCTTAGGCTACCGGCTCCCTGAGCAAAGAAGTTTGAACGAACATTAACACCGTCAGCATCATCATCTTGATAGGTGACTTGATGTGCCGTCGACATAATTGCCGATTGCGCCTGTGCTGGAGTCCAATCTGGATGAGTGGCTTTGATTAATGCTAGCGCGCCCGCTACGTGCGGACTTGCCATAGACGTACCTGAAAATGACACATATGAAATATGGCCAGTTTGATCTTTAAAGACACGATCTTCAGCGTTTGCAGCATAAATATTCACCCCAGGTGCGGCTATATCTGGTGCAAAAATGTTTGGATAAGGTAAGTTAGGACCCCGTGAGCTAAATGACCCTGCAATATCACCTAAAGCATCATTTGTCGCTGTCACACTGGCTTCAATGGTTGCTTGATGGCCGCTACCACTTGCTAACCAATCGGTTAATAACTTGCCATCGGTGTCGTTTAAATGGATCGCGGGTATCACATGGTTGTCATCGTTAACGGTATCGGCACCGCCCGTTAAATTGATTAAAATCATACCGCCAGCACCGCCATCTCTGACAATGATACCTTTACGCACACGGGCATTTAAACCTCGTTCACACACAACTATTTGATCGGCAGTAAAAGTATTTTCAGCAAAAGGTTCGGTACACATAGCGTTGGCTTCATCATAATCTTTAGCCTGAACGACTTTGCCCGTAAAACCTTTCGTAATAGAACGACCTGTTAGTGGAGCAAGAATCGTTTCACCGCCCATAAAGCTCACAGCCTTTGAATTAAAAGTCAGGTTATGGGTGTAAGCGGCGACAGTGGTCACCCAAGGCGAGTTGCCTGGTGAACCAATTGTGCTTGCGGTTGGTCCCGCATTACCCGCTGCGGTAGCGACATGGATACCCGCTTCACGTGCATTCAGAAATGCTTCTGTACTCACAGAGCTCCAAGGATCTGTCGCGGCCCCACCAACTGAGTAATTCAATACTTGAATGCCGTTAGCAATGGCATGCTCAAGCGCTTGAATCGTAAACTCTGGATAACAAGACCCCACATCATCACATACTTGATATGACACAATGTTGGCATGGGGGGCAACGCCACTGATAACTGGAAATTCAAAGGCGCTTTTTTCAGCAATCAAAGTGCCGTCTTCTTCTTCGACTTCTAAATAATAATTCACGTTTTTAACAACATTACCGGCAGCCGTCGAAGCAACGTGAGAGCCATGACCATGAAAGTCATAACCTATTTTGGCTTTTTGTTCTAAATTATCATATGAAGGATCATCAAGGTTATCTGCGGTCGCCGCTCGATAATCGACTAAATCGGCATAACTAATAATACCGATCAATTTGTTATTACAGAATTCAGGGTACTGCTGACAGTCACCAAAATACTGGTTTTCACCTAACGGGTTAGTATGGGCATAACCATCATCACCCACCGCTTTAAATGAAGGGTGCGAGGCATTAATGCCGGTATCCATAATACCAACGATCACCCCTTCGCCCTGAGAACCTGGCATGCTATTAACGCCCTGCCATACTTTTTTCGCGCCAATAAACTCTGGCCCTGTCGAGGTATGAATAAAGTGCATGCCAACAGGCTCTACACTCAATACATCTTTATCTTTTAAAATGGTGCTTACTTCACTGGCATCTAATTTCACTGCGACAGCATTGGCAACTACCTGATATTGCTGCGATGGCTTTAAAGTACGGTTGATTTTAGTGCTCAACCTCTGCGTAATTTGAGTTTGTTTGTTTTCAAGATAATGCTGATAACTCACACTTGCCGGTGACTTAAGATTTAATACACCGTTGGTGGTTTTATTGGATTTATTGGCTTTAATGCTTGTTGCACTATAGCCTGCAACCGAACCATCGTAGCTAGCGACGGCGCTATCTTTAAAGCGAACAAAATACATACCATCTGTACGAATTTTACTGGCGCGTTCTAGTTTTATTTTTTCTTGGCCAGGATTAATGGTGTTAAGTGACTTACCTGAATCTGCATAACTTGAAAATGCGAACACGGTACTCACAGCACTAAGAACCAAATATTTACGGCTATTTTTCATTTGATTACCTATCTTTTGCTATACAAAGGGAAAGCCCAATCAGGCTTTCCCTTGCTATGGATTAATTAATTAACCCGATTAGAAACGACGACGGAATGCAACTAACCCAGCAAACAGCAGTGACAGCATACCTAAGCTACCGCCACTGTCACTTTCTGGTTCAAATGAAGATTCAACCATTAGGGTATGGCTTACCTCATGCTCACCATCAGAAGCGGTCACAGTAAACTGGTGGCTTCCCTCTGTATCAAGTTGACCAGAAACTTCCGTACCTGTAATTGATAACGCAGAGAAACCTGACCCCGCCACTGTGTAGCTAAGAGGATTGTTTTCAGCATCCGTGAATAAACCACCAATATTGAGGGTAAAGCTGGCGCTTTCACCTTGCTTAAAGGTTAATTGAGGCGTTGGCAATGATGCTGCTACCTCTTCATTCACCACAGGAGCGATATCATTCACATCATTAACCATTACCTTAATGGTTTCTGTTTCACCAACACTATTACCTAGTTGCGCTGTCAGCTTAATCGCGAACTCATGATTGTTTTCATAATCAATCGCATCAGGATTAACCACATACAACTCATGTGTCTGTTGATTAACAGCAAATGGTGTTCCAACAAGAGTATTAGTAATGTGCAGTAAGAATGCTTCCCATTCAGTCGATCCGTAGCTGAAGAAGCCTTGAGTATCAAGCTCTACTTTACCGACGATGGTGCCCGCGGGTGCATTTTCTTCAACATAGAAAACTTGGCCAGCTTGCGCTTTTGCAACAACATTACCATCTTCATCAAGCAGCGAATTATTACCTACTTGCATAAAGTCATCATTGACGCTCATCACCATGAACTCGACAGGTTTAGGGGTATCACCAATACCACCTTGGCCCACTGCGCCAACCGAGGCGATGTAAACTTCTTCACCAGGTTGTGCGGTAAAGGTTTGTTTAAAGGCCAAATCACCCACGGCTTGATCTTCCGACTTCGTAGCAAAACCAACATGCACCGTACGATCATTGGCTAAGTCGGTACAAACTTGCTCATTGGTCATCCAATCAAAATAGCAAGATTGTTCAACTGAGTAAGTGCCACCTCTAATTGGGTTAAACTGTGCGATAGGCTCATTTATCTCTTTACCCGTGTGGCGATCGGTTTGGATGTGGAAACCAAAGTTTTGGTCGAAATCTTCCACACTATCAAGCTCATGGTGGTACATTTCATCTAAACAAACTTGTGAAATCACGTTTTTACCGTTATTGGCAAAATAGGTCGGTAGTTTTGACTCTTTCATGCGACCATTTGGATTACTCCAGTCATATGGAATATTGTAATCAATCACATAAGTAACTGGCTGACCTTTGGTATTTAACGAAACACGGGGTTGGTTTACCTGTAAAGCTTCATCCCAAATAGAACCATCAGCAAAACTTTTATCCCAACCATTGTCTTTAACGACAGACTCTAAAAATAAGTCATATGCAAATAGTTGTGGACCTCTATCCTGATAATTAGCAATAGCCACATCAGCACGGTCAAACAAACTCACCGCAATGTTTAACTTTTTGCCACTACTACACATAGGCTCATCAAAAATTGCGCCACCGACCGCTTTAATCTTATGCCCTTTTACATTTTCAAGATCTGAACGGACTGAGCGATTTTGCAGTATTAACGGGTAAGCTTGGAAGGTCGTTGCTGTTTTTGAATTATTAACAAACGAAGCCACATAGGCTAGATAGCCACCATTTCCAAATTGGTCATCAGCATAAAGTTCACGACCCCAAGCTAGGTGATTGTATTCAGTTTGAAAGGTATCAGGGTTCCAACCTAAATATGTTGGGAACTCAATGGCGTTTGGGCGCTTAGTAATTGTGGTGTTATTACGTGCTTTGATCATCCAACCTAAATTGAGTTCAGGGTTACCTTCAGATACAAGGCTGATATAACCATTTAACTCAGTTGCTTTAAGTTTTTCATCCACATGATCTGTTGTCATCACTAATGGCCACTGAGGCAACTTACTGCCATCAACCATCATAGTGACAGGAATAACCACACTTGAATGAGCAGGAATACTGACAGATTCTGGTAAGCTGAGTGTTAACGCTGCATGGGCGGCTTTATCACCCACCATTTTGAACGAAACCTCATAGGTTTGTGCCGTATCAGATAAGTTACGTAAGGTAATATTTTTTTGTACCGTTACGCTATCAGCAACTTCATGCATACCAAACTGAACATAAGGCTGACTAGATGTTGATTCCCACGCAACAACAGGTGAGCTAATCGCTGCATCGATGTTTTCAACACCATGACCGATAGAATAAATTTCAGCAGGTGTAACACCATCACTTTCTAAAATGCTATTGATATTTGCAGTATTTGCTAATATTGCTTTGATTTCTGCAGGGCCAAAACCAGGGAACTGGCTCTTTATAACTGCAGCTGCCGCGGCGATTCTAGCAACACCTGCCATAGAGTCTGAACGTAGACCTAATTTAGCCGCTGTTTCATCAGCATTAGAGATTTTTGCCACAGGTTGATTATCGGTGAAGGTGACAATTTCAGGTTTTAAGGTTTGTGAACCGCGCACTGGCCCCATAGCTGCCCATTCAGGCACAACCAAGGTTTCACCATCGTCAGCAAACTTGACCGCACCCACAGTGATGGCAGAAGTCGCACTACCTTCCGCTGAAATCCAGTTACGGTGTTTAGCTTCAGCATCGCCATAAAGTGAATACTCGGCAAGATTTCCCGCATGAGTGATAACGGTAACACCTTGGGCTGAAACACGCTCAATGAGTAACTGAAGTAGGCTGACTGAGGCATTGCCATCAATATCAAAGAAAGCACCAGCACCTGATGCTTCTAATAATGCAATATCAATACGATCACTGATATCACCATCTTGGTTTGGATCAAGCGCGTGTTCAAATGCACTGATAATTTTATCCAGTGTTGGACCCGCTGCTGTAATATACGACGGATCCCAGCTAGCGCCTGATACGTTTGAGACTTTATAAGCATGCAGCTTTGCCCCTGGTGCAAGTTGATGCACGATACTGGCAAGTTCAGTCCCCATACCTGTTGGGTAGACCCAACCATCCCAAGATTCATAACTCAAATTTTGATCAATAGGGTTGGCATCATTACCATAGTTTTCACTTGAAAAATCCCAGCCACCAGCCACAACCGAGGTAGGAAAACCACTGTATTCGATTGCGCCGTTCTCAAGCGCTTCTAGATAACTTCCTGCAGGAGGTGGCGTTTCAGGATCGTTATCCTCACCATAAACACCTGAACCGCCAAAAATAGGTAAGGTATAGTCTATACCTGTAGAAATGATAGCAACATTAACACCCGTGCCAGCTGACTCATTGCCAGTGTAAGGAGTAAGTAAGGCAACTTCTTCATCCGCCATTACCGAAACATTTTGTTCCACAGCTTTGACGTTCTGGGTAAATTTAACGCTTGAGGTATTATTAGCATTAAATACTTGCTGCACGGCTTCCAGTGCTTTGACTTGCCCGATAGCACTAGATTGTAGTTCTACATTAATCATGCTAGCAACCAAGCTAGAACGAGCAACCAGTTTAGCCTGTGGGTCAATCGCTTTAATTTTATTGAATACTTGATCTTGGAATTTAGCAACTTCAGCTAAACGTTGCTTATAGTTTAGCTTGTTGCCTTGAAGTTCAATGGCGGCAGCACTGTTTAAATACAATGCATAAGTTGTGCGTTCTTGTTGCTGAACACCAGTAAATGCTGAAACAGAATCCGTTTGAATCTCAGCCTGTAGGGCGCCAGACAAAATGGCAGTGGAGACGCATAATGCGAGTGTGCATTTTTTAAATTTCATTTCCATTCCTTCATGTTATTTTTGTAATTAACCTCTGTTACAAGGCCTTAACCAATTAATAACGTGATGGAGATGAAGCCACAATCAACCGCAACTCACTTTATACTCAAATTTATATCTATAGATCTCTTCTGGATATCTAAAAAAAATCTAAACCATATTAAAACAATGACTTAATGTTTAACTGGTAATTCATAGCTAGTGACATCCGCTTCATTTGCCACCTTCAATGTCAGCAACAATGACGCCTCATCGGCACTCGAAATACCAAAAAATTTACGGATACTATTGGCAGGAAATGTCATGATGGTTTGCACTTGATGGTCTGCATTAATGCGTTGAATTTTATCTTCAAGCTTGCTGCGTTCGACAAAATACACATAACCATTTTCAAAATAAAAAGACCCAAAATCATACTTTGCTAAACGATCAGTAATTTGAATGCTTTGATTTGTTCTGGCATCAAAACGCCAAATGCCATTGACATTAAATCGCGACATATAAAGAATGTCTGGGGTTTCACCTTCAACCGCATAATTGCCCTGACCAAACTTAATCGGCTCAAGGTGATGATTTAACGAATATCGATAAATAGCACTTTTATCATCTTGAGTTCCTTTGAAATACAATGCTTTACCATCTTTCGACCAACTAATATTTTCAGCAGCAAGCTCACCAATATCAACACTTTCAAATAATTCAGACTCAGTGTTACCAATAAAGAGCGTTTGCTTCTCATCAGCATTTATTGTGACAGCAAATGATAGATCCGTAGGCGAAGTCGCCACTACACCCGCATTACCCATATTTTTGGTCAAATTTTTACTGTTTATCTGATTATTCTTCCAGATTGACCATAAAGATGAGCGATTAGATAGAAACAACACATCCGCTGAGCTTTTTAAATATCGGGCATACATATCACGCGAGGAGGAAGAAATGGTACGGAGGACTTTTTGATCTTGGTAAGCAACCTGAGCAATATATTCTTTTGAAATATGTTCAGTGATATATAAGGTATTCGCGATATCAGAAAAACTGATACTACTGGGTAACCCCTCATGGGTAATGGTTGATACAAGGTTTGCTGCAATATCAATTTCTGAAATCGCCAATCCCCCTGCATCAACATGATTTACATAAAAAACCTTATTTTTCACACTGTAATCAAAATCAACAATAGTGACTTTATTCGCTAATATATCAATGAGTTGGTTTTCATTATTTTGTAGTATTAAACTCATTTGCATTGATGAACTTTTTTCACGAATAAAAGCTACCCCATTATTTGCGTCTAATTGGTGAGGCGCAAAATCTATTTCATTTTTGCCTGGCTGTGTTAAGGGCGTTACTTGTTGGGTAATGAACGAATAAGCAAAAAGTGCGACTCTGTCGTTTAACTGTTTTGCGAAAACCAGTGTGTTTTCGTCTGAAGTTGACCAGCTAAGTACCCGCTTATAGGGCAGGTAAAAACATCCTTCAGCAATTAAACTATCCGTGTTTTGCAGCAAATGTCTGACACGTACCTCACAATCCCCCGATGTAGACAGCCGCACGTAGGCCAGTTTTTCATCTGATGGCGACCAAGTAGGTGATGCTTCTTCATACTCACCAAATGAAATCAGTTTTAACGGTGAGTCAGCATTATTTAAGTCTTTGATGTAAATTTTGCCAAGTAAATCGCCGCTTCGCCACTGCATTGCTAAATAGTTACCATTATTAGAAACCGCAATATGTTCTTCTACCCCTTCAAAATTAGTCACTTTATTTTTTATAGGGGTAATTGAAACTGGCAACTGAGCCGTCTGCTGTTGATGAGACAGTTTAAATTGATAACCTGAAAAACCTAAAAGCAATACAAAAATCAAGCCAAAAGAAATGCCGATCCATTTAGGCAGAATACGAGCAGGTTTGGGTTCTTCTGCGATATTCACTTGTTGACTGGCGACTGAAATGGCACAAATAGGTAAAACGAGTTGATAGCCTAATTTAGGCAAAGTTAGCAGTAGATCATCCTCAATATTGAGGTCCTTAAAGGACTTACGAATAAGCCACACCGAGTTAGTAAACCCTTTTTCACCAACACCTTGGTTTCCATCCCAAATAATATCTATTGCGGTTTGGCGTGAAACAATATGATCTGGACTTTCAATAAATAATTTCAGCAATTCAAATACTTTTGCCGACAACTTTACTGATTGACTACCACAACTTAAGGTCATGATGCTGCAATCTAATGTACATGGCCCTATTTGATACTGAATAACGTCCATCCACCTTCACCTGAAAATTTTATTATTATTTTAGATGCATCTTAAATAAAAATGCTGTAAAGCATAAGCGAACAAATTCGACATAAATTACAATTATCGTAAATCGCTGAAAAATAATACTTTAGACAAGGTAACAGTTTGTATCACTGCTAATCTTCGGTATTTATGCCTCTTAATATAATACCAATCGTAATAAATAACTGTTCATTCTAGCAGATTAAAATACATGATAACGACGTTAGATTTTTCGATTGTAGAATAATAACTTACCGTAAAAATCGTCTTTGTTATCACGCAGTGCTCCTACGCTATTTATGATCACTTATTGACGGTGATGGGTATAAGTCAGCTTACTATGTACCAGCATATTATCATTTAGACTAACACCTAACCTTCACGTTTACACTTATTTAACATTACCCGAAATTTTAATTGCACTGAATACCCCTCCCCTCAAGTTAAAAGATGAACACTCCTTTGCCTTTTGAGTCATCGCTCACACTCAAAAAATCATTTACTTTGCAAGGGGACATATTGTTAGTTTAACTATTCACCTTTACGCAACAGTTTGAGGGTTACAGCCTTTGACTTAGCAAAGTCATTCCATAAAAGGTCATTCCATAAAAGGTCATTCCATAAAAGGTCATTCCACAAATGATTGAGTAAACAACAGTCGACCTGCAAATTCAATCACCATTGACGTCATAAATGGCAAAAAAATGACAGCATAAAACAACTTCAACCTCTTGTAATAATGAGTGATTTTATCGATGTAAATTTATACAGACAGTTTTATGGCGTATCTAACCAGCAAAATGATAACAACTTGTTAAAAAAATTGAACAAATTGTCACAATTGGTTATCTTGTGCCCTGCGAAGGAAGTGTGTCATCAATCTGTTTTATGCCAAACAGTGAAAAGAAACAGATAAAAGTGGTCATGGAAGATGTAAATCTGAGTCACGTTATGCAAATAATAACAATCTGCATTTTGATTATTTCCTCGTACTGAATTACGCGTCAAAGATATATAAAGCCTTTATTTAACGCTTTGTTTCTACAAAATCGAACATCTGGATTTGCTAATGATGTAACACATCACAATGCCATAGCGTCAGCTGCACTTAAATACGAGTTAATAGCGATATAAACAATCAATAAAAGTTTATCGGTCACATATTTGCAAGGGTGAATAATAATGAACCAAGCTAGTCAACCTAGCCAACAAAACACGATTATCGAAGAAATTAAACATCACGTATTAGAAGTAGACTCCCTTCGAAATGGCACTAAGCACGCTGAAGATATTGAATTACCGCTTGATTATATTGCAGCATTAGATGAGATCACGACTATCGATCGTGAAGAAATTGAAGAAATCGCTCGTGATGTCATCGCCAAACATAAAAATATTACCCGTATTCTTCCGCAAAAGAGGCAGAAGACAAAGCAGCGAGATATGAACCAATGGCTAATTAATATCTCGCTGTTATTAATTGTCAGTGTGACCGTTAAAGTGTTATTTCTCGATGATGATAGCCCTAAAGATCCTAATGAAAAATCCTTTGCCACTCGAATAGTCTCAACCGATTTCAATGCATTACAGCAGGATGCAAGCGATATGTTTAGCGATGTGAGCCGCTCAGCCGAGGCATTAATCCCCAGCAAGGATGCCATCCCAGACTTACCTTTTACGTTTGATGATATACAAAACTCTGCGGTAGCGACTTTTTCCTCGATAGTACAATCAACCCAAGAGTTAATTCCAAATGATGCCGTGTCTCCAACCGAGTCCACCGAGGTTTTCGCAGCCCCCCCCCCTAACGGTTTTACAAGACATCGCTATAGAAACGCCAATTTTAGTAACGACTAAAGTGGAAGTTAGCATGCAGCCCGACCCAGTGGTTATTAACAACCCCGTTGAAACAGCTGTAATGCCCCCCCTCAGCTCTGACGATGTATCGAATCAAGTCGCTCAAACAACCACAACAGCGGTCAACGCCAGTCTGCAAACCGAGCAACAAGTATCAGAAATCGCTTTGACATCATCAACAATAGATGCGCCTAAAATCGCTGTAGAAGATTCATCATCGACAACGATACCTGAAACAGGTTTATTAACCGCGCTAAAAGCCGCTTTTTTTCAATTAACAAATATAAAAGCTCAGCCATCAACCAATACTGGCTTGGCTAATCACTCTTTGAACGACATGACTTCAGCGGAACTCATTCCCTCCCTGCCTGTGGACATTGTTGCTACAGAATTGATTATGGCTACTGAAGTTATGAACAAGGCTGATGAAGAGGTTATTGATAGTATTAACGTTGCCAAAGCAGTTGAAAGTATTGATGTTACTGACGAAGACAGCCATAGCATGACAGAGGTAATCTCCCCAGCTAAAGCCTTTGAGTCACCCACAACAGAACAAATTATGGCGCAGGCAAAGCCTCAAGACGAAGAACAACCCCACATCGCTACGGTGGGAAACTATCAGCCCATTTCAACTGCACCGATCGAACCATTGATAAATGAAACACCTGCCACATATCAGCCCTTAGTCACAGCCAATATGCAAGGGTTAACACCAAATGACAAAGCGAACACCGTCTTTGAAACGACGCCCCGAAAAACAACCATTGCTGATAAACCCATTTCGACAGAACCCGAAGAATTAGCCCATGCGCTGGCCATTGATTCTACCGAAAAAATATCGATGGTTATCGAACCAAACACGGCGTTAACGACAGCAACCGCTAATAATGATCGGCCTCAAAGTGGGTCACAAGTATTGCGTGTCGCACTTGAACCTGGTGATACGATTGATGTGGTGACAGAGAAAATTATCGCCGCCCAACAAGCTCCGCAAATCAGTATTCAAGCAAATGACGATGTTTTGCCTGCCCCCACTGAAAATGCTATAACAGATTCTCACTATGATGGCTTAAACCTTAAATTACAGCTCAATTCTATTGTCGATTTATCACAACTGGCCAAAATATCGATTTCAAAATTTTATACTGATCAAGCAAGGCTACCTAAGCCGGCTGACAACTTTGCTTTACCCATTAATGAACTCAAAGCACACCCATTAATTAGTGATATTTTTTTGTCAGAACACAGTGATGTGATTGTCAAACTGGCAAAATATTATGGTCAAGAAGCACAATTGACTTTTACGCCTAACATAACCAGTGATGGCCAATTTATTCATTGGAAGTGTAATGCCAATATTAACCCCGCATTACTCACAGGCCCAGGAGAGTCACCTTGCCCGTTGAGCAAAAGTGCGGCTTTACCTGCTGTAAATTCCAAACTGTAATATCAGCAAGAAAATTAAGCTGGAATAAACTCAATAAACGATAAAGGCATAAGCTGTCGCTTATGCCTTACCAGAATGGACTCCCCAAAAGTGTATTTTCAACTAATGATTTTCCATGCTTTCACATTGATAACCCTGACGCATAGAGTCAAAACGACAGCGTAAGCCACATTGCCATGGTGCTTGATCAAAATTATCCGATAGGCGAGTCGCATACAACTTGCAGGAAGAATAATCCTCAAATCCATCTTCCATTTCATACTTTGCCGATTCGTAACCATTTTTATAAATAAATGCGGTCCAAGTTTCTGGTGAAGTATGTTGATGGCTTTGATTAATGCTGTACACCGCTATCGATGCCATCAATAACAGGACAACCACAAAAATGATTGCCGCTAGGTTATTGCTTTTTTTTGTCTCAGTATTCATAAAGCCTATTGTGCTTGTTTTAAATAATGCTTGCCGTTAAGTCGCTCAATAATTTGTGTCGCGGTTAAATCATGTACCACATTAATCACAGTAGAAGCGGCATCAGTAATCGCACCGAGCACCACCAATATAGGGATGGCCTCCAATGGCAAACCGAGAGTTGTGACAATAAAAATCTCGCCCAAAAATGCCCCGCCGGGTACACCGCCGATGATAAATGCCGACAATACTGAAATCAGCACAGTGATCATAAATATATCAGCGCTAAAATCTAAACCAAGTAAAGAATAAATAAAGACAATTTTTAATGCGGTAATCATTGCCGCACCACCTTTATTCAAATTAACCAACAAAGGTAAACTGATTTCACTGATTTGTTCATTAAGGCCCATTTTATTGGCGCTGCGAATGGTGACAGGTAAAGTGGCTAATGATGAACTCGTGCCTAAAGCCGTGACCGCAGGTTCTAACATATTTTGCCAAAAGCGTTTTACGCCATCAACACCCCCACCCAACCAAGCATAAAAGGTTGAGCCAATGGTTAAATATAATGCCGTTGCCAAGAAGAATAAACCCACTGCGCGGGCAAATGTGCCCATTAATTCTGCATCCTGACTTGCCATTGTGGCAGCAAAATAAGCCCCTAAACCAATGGGGGCTGCATGCATTAAAATCGCGATAATTTTCATAATCACGGTATTCAAGCTATCTAATAAATCTGCAACTTTACGTCCATCCTCACCAGATTGACCTATCGCAATTCCGCTGATCACCGACATAATAATTAACGCTAAAATGTTTGATTTTGATAACAAGCCCACAAAGTCATTGGCGGTCAGTAAACTCACAAAGTCCATCGAACCACCAGCATTATCAATAGTTTCAGCTAATTCCAGCGTGACACCTTGGGCGGGATCGAAAGCTGATGCCAGCAAGATAATGCCGACAGCCGGAATGAGTGCCATCATGATTGATACCGCCATAATCGAAATCAAGATCGCGCCTAATTTTTTTAAATCTGTCATTCTGGCAATAGAAGACATCACACTAACCGCCACCAGTGGCACAATGATCATAAAGAGTAAATTAAGGAAAATCTGCCCGATGGGTTTTAACTCTATGGCAAATTCAGGTAGCCATAATCCTAATGCGCCACCCAGCATCAAAGCCGACAATAATATAATTGATGATTGATAAGCGCGAAGTGTGTTCCACATGACATGTCCAAGGTAGAAGAGAGTATCAAGACTAACTTAAGTGAAATTCGCCCATAGTACAATTGTATTAGTGAACAAGATGATATCGAGGCTATTTGATGGCTAAACTCAACCTACAGTTGAGTAAAAATATCCCCTTAGCGAAAAAGTGCACCTGTAACAGTTTCAAATATCGGCTTTTAAAGTGGCTCTGTTCGTTGTTTAAAATGCGGATAAAAATGGCCTTTCGGGTTAATTCAAAATCCAGCCCTATGTGTGACTTTTGATTTTATCTGTCAATCTGTTTGTCCCTGCTAATGCACTACATCAGATTTAGAACAAACGCTGGTTTCATCTCTAAAGTGCCTGAGGTTATTTGTAACGATTTTTATAATCAGGTACATAATCGACCCAAAAGGGAGGTGTACCTATGTAGCTTTGCACCGCATTGATAAACTCACTCACAAGTTTGGTCGGTTTTCGATGTGGGTAAATAGCATAAATACCAGTATCCACAGTAGATAAGCCATAACCAGTAAGTAGAAGCGTTAACTTAGCCTCACTAATCGGTTTATCTAAATTAAACAAATCAATCATCGCATAGCCTAATCCATCTGTGACAGCCTTGATTAAGGTTCGCATATCACTGACACAATAATTGCTCTGCATTTTATAGGTTTTATAATCATTAAAATCAGGCGGTGCGCTAATCGACATTTGATCTAGGCGAACATTGCCATTGCTATAAACCACGGCGGGTAATAATACTAATTCTTCAGGGGTGGCCGGCATACCGTGTTGGGCAATAAAATCTTCTGATGCAACAATTGCAAAATGGGTTTTGGCTATCTTTTTGGCTATCAAATTAGACTCGGTTAACTTGCCCAACCTGAACGCCACATCAAAGTGCTCAGATATGATATCTACCCGTTTATCGTCTAATAACAAAGCGATGTTAACGTGCGGATATTGCTTCATAAACTGACTGATCACTGGCTGTAAGTATTGCTGCCCAAAAGTAATCGATGAAGTAATACGAATATTGCCTCGAGGTTCAGATTGATGGGCGTCGGCAATATTTTGAATTTGAGTTAAGGTTTCCATCAACACCTTGGTTTGCTCAAAAATATCTTTACCCGCAGAGGTTAATGCAAAGGTACGAGTTGAACGATTAAGCAATTGCACACCTAAATCGGCTTCTAGCTTCTTTATTTGCTTTGACAATAACGAGTTATCCATATCATGCAAGGCTGCAGCTTTACTGAAAGACCCCTGTTGTACCACATCTAAAAACAACCCAAGCCCTTTGGTCAATGTCGACATATATCCCAACCATAAAAAGAAAACCTGTTGCCATTCAACGGGTTTTATTGGTTTATTTCAAGTGAAGCCTGCAATTTACTTCAGGCTAAGTTAATGCACTTTATTTAGCCGCTATATACCTGTCGATAATACGCAACATTAGGTATGAGCTATCACACCATGTTTCAATAGCACATCATGGCGCTCACTCGTGTCGAGCTTATCACCTAAACCGTGTTTGGTATTTTGCTGGCCCATCCATTTGCTACAAAAATGGTTGCCAATGTGGCTACTAATATTGCGCTACCAGTAGGCGGTAATCGCATTTCATTTTAGTGTGTTGTGAGCATTTCTTAACCTTTAAAAGAACAACCTATTGATGTGCAAATACACTGACAAAAAATGTTAACCTTAAATTCACGCGCTATAATCTTATGTGCTAATTGCGATTATCTATAAAGACAAAATAAGTAACAGAGTGTTTATCCGACTTCATTGATAAAATCTCAGTGAATTTAACGATACAACAAGATTGCAACTTAAACTCATGGTCATTATTTCAGTGCTCAGTTGTTTTGCTACACGTCGTGTTATGCAGCCAGTTGTATAGTAATTGAAGTCAACATAGCCACTTTATTGGGCATTAAATATTGAATTAGATCATCAACAGGTTAATTAAAAAACATGATACAACAACAGTATAACAACCAAAAAACAATCACCTTACAAGTCAGTGTTTCGCGCACTCATTTTTGATTATCTTCAATTTTAAGTTTCCACCGGCTAACCATTTCACGTAAAATTTAGTTTAAAATAGTGTGCGTAACAAAGAGACTGAGTCAGTGCAAAACGCTTCACAAAAAACCTAGCCTAACTCGCAAACATTGAATGGTAATAGTGAATGAAGAAACAGCCTGAATATCAACAATCTTATGCTGATGTAGAAGCGGAAACGCTTTCGTTGGCTGAGTTGCTTGATTCTGTTGAAAAATCAGAATCACCTGCCGACGAAGTGTTAAATAAAAATCAAGCAGCAATCGAAAAAGCCAACGATCGCCTAGATTTTATCGTCTATTTAACCATAAAAGGGATCGATATTACCTCCCAAGAAATGATTGCGAAAATTGCCTACAAATTTGACTGTGACCCACATCAGATCATTGAAGATATGCGCACACTAACCAACAAAAATACCTGGAAACAGCATAAAATTCGCTTAAAAGATAAGATTAATCAACAACTGTTACGTAAGTCAGCCTTAACCGCAGCAAGAAAGAATGATATCTCTAATAAAATGCTGCAGTCTTTTTCGTTTACTGCCGAAACCTTACTTAACCTGTCTAGCCAATTTGAATGTCGCCCAGTGCACATAGTCGATGATATTCGTCATTTCAAAAAATTTTCAACTCAAAAACAATTGCTAATCGAGCAGCGCAGTAAAGCACCTATTATCCGTGCGTTTACCCGTTTTGCGCGTTTCAATATTCAATATTAGTGATTCGTTTTGATAAAATAATCTACCTGAATGACACAATGCTTCCCCCTCAATACACACTTGGGTTTGTTTTAATTATCATATTAAGCTCAGATTAATCTGTCCCCTTTAGGCTGTCATTTTAAATTTGCTAACAATTCATTGTTTGACTTTTATACTCATTCTTAGAAGATGAGAGTGAATTTTTAGCCCTAAAAAGCCCGTAAGGAAACAGATAACAATGAAAAAGTCCTTAATTGCCATCGCATTAGCAAGCACTTTTCTTAGTGCATGTGGTACCCCAGAAACCCCTAAAACTGACAGTCCAGTAGTTAACACCACAGCAGTAAAAAAAGCAGAATTAGGTGAGTTTGGTATTGATTTAACCGCCAGAAATGAAGCCGTTAAGCCGGGTGATGATTTCTTTATGTATGCCAGCGGCACATGGTATGACAACTTTGAAATGCCCGCGGATAAGACTCGTTATGGTGCATTTACCGCATTAGCCGAGCGCAGTGAAGAACAAGTCAAAGCCATCATTGATGATATTGTAAGTCGCCAAGATTTAAATGCTGAAGAACAATTAATTGCTGATTTTTACCATGCTTATATGGACACCGACACCATTAATAAACTGGGTGTAACAGCAATTCAACCTACCTTAGATCAAATTAGCGCGATCAAAAATACCGATGATTTAACCAAGGTATTTGGCCAATCTTGGTTAACCAATACCCAATCACCCATTTATGGTGGTATGTGGTTTAATCGCCTTGATCCAAATCAATATGAATTATCTGTGGGAGCTGGTGGATTAGGCTTACCTGATCGTTCTTATTATTTGGAAGACGATGAACGCTTTGTCACTATCCGTAGCGCTTATGTTGACCATATTGCCAAAATGCTAACATTTGCTGGTATCGCTGAGGGTAAGGCACGTGCAGAAGCGATTTTAACACTCGAAACCAAAATTGCTGAGGGTCACTGGCCACGTGAAAAACGTCGCGATCGTGACTTAACTTTAAATCAGATTAAGCGAGCAGATTTAACAACCGCTTATCCTAACTTTAATTGGGATCTTTACTTTGAACAAACAGGGTACAAGGTGCCGCAGCTTAACATGTCACAGCCTGAACCTATTAAGGCAATGATTGCACTAGTGAATGAGCAACCGTTAAATGTATGGCAAGACTATTTAACCTTCCATACTTTAGCGAATAACGCCGATTTATTGTCTGAAGACATTTACAACACTCACTTTGACTTTTATGGTAAAACCTTAAATGGCCAAGAAGAGCCGCGCCCTCGTTGGAAACGTGCTGTAGATGAAATGTCAGCAACCGAATCATTAGGTTTTGCCATAGGCAAGGTCTATGTTGCTCGTTATTTCCCTGAATCATCTAAAGCACAAATGGCTGATTTAGTTGAAAACTTACGAACAGCTTTAGGCCAACGTATCGATGGGTTAACCTGGATGAGCGATGACACCAAAGTCAATGCTCATGCCAAACTGGCTGCATTTACCCCTAAAATTGGCTACCCTGATGTGTGGCAAGAATTTGATGGATTAACCCTATCGAATGAAGATTTAGTAGGCAATATTCACAAATTACGCCAATTCTTCCATGCCGATAGCGTCGCTCAAGAGCTACAAAAAACGGATCGTAATCGTTGGGGTATGACACCGCAGTACGTGAATGCTTATTACAACAGCTCGTTCAATGAAATTGTATTCCCTGCAGCCATATTACAGCCGCCGTTTTTTGATCCCAATGCCGATCCAGCCGTCAACTATGGTGGTATTGGTGCGGTAATTGGTCACGAAATGGGTCATGGGTTTGATGATCAAGGCTCAAAATCTGACGCTAACGGTATTCAACGTAACTGGTGGACCGATACCGATCGCGCGGCGTTTGAAGCTAAAGCGGATCAATTAGCTGCTCAATACAGCCTGTATGAACCCATCAAGGGTAATTTTGTCAATGGCCGCAATAGCCTTGGCGAAAACATTGGGGACGTAGGTGGTATCGCAATGGCTTACCATGCCTACCAATTAAGTTTAAATGGTAAGGAAGCCCCTGTCATTAATGGTCTAACCGGAGACCAACGCTTTTTCTTAGCATGGGCACAAGTTTGGAAAGAAAAGCGTACTGAACAAAGTATGCTAAGCCAACTTAAAGCCGGTACCCACGCACCAGGTCATTATCGTGCGCTTGCGCCTCGTAACCATGATGCTTGGTACAAAGCGTTTGATGTAAAACCTGGTGATAAGTTGTATTTACCCGAAGATGAACGCGTCCGTATTTGGTAATACTGCCGCTTTGTTGATAATGACGAGATGAGTTCATCGTTCAGTCATATACTAGGTTAAAAAACCACATGCCAGTCAGCTAACTGACTGGCATTTTTTCTATCAAACTAGCTCACTTTGACAACAATTCGTCCGCGAATATGACCGGCCATTAAATCATTAGCCCCTTGAATCACCCCTTCAAGTGTCATCTCAGTAGCAATATCATTAAACAATTCAGGATCTATAATGTCAGCAAGGCGCAGCCAGGCGGTTTCACGATCAGCTAGCGGACGCATGACAGAGTCAACTCCCGCCAATGTGACGCCACGTAAAATAAATGGCATCACCGTGGCGGGAAGATCCATGCCTTGGGCTAAACCACAGGCAGCAACGGTGCCACCGTATTTAGTGCTGGCACAAATATTAGCTAAAGTATGACTGCCCACCGAATCCACGGCGCCAGCCCAACGCTCTTTAGCCAATGGGCGACCTGGCTCCGACAATGATTGGCGGTCAATCACTTCTTTGGCTCCCAATTTGTGCAAATAAGCGGCCTCTTCTGCTCGTCCCGTTGAGGCGACGACCTGATATCCTAGCTTAGCCAAAATCGCCACAGCCAAGCTGCCGACACCGCCGTTTGCCCCCGTGACTAAGATGTCACCTTTATCCGGCGCCACGCCATTTTTTTCTAATGCCATAACACATAACATAGCGGTATAACCGGCTGTACCGATAGCCATAGCTTGGCGAGGTGAAAACGCTTTTGGTAACGGGATCAACCAATCACTTTTTAAACGAGCCATTTGTGCCAAACCACCACAATGAACTTCGCCTACCCCAAAGCCATTTAATAATACCCTGTCGCCAACCACAAATTTGTCCGTATCTGAATGAGAAACAACTCCAACCAAATCAATGCCAGGCACCATAGGGAACTGCCTAACTACAGGGCCTTTGCCAGTAATCGCTAAACCATCTTTATAATTTAATGTGCTATAAAGTACATCGACTATCACATCCCCCTCTGGCAATAAGGATTCATCAATCTCTTTTAAAGCGGCACGATAACCTTGCTCATCTTTTTCAATTAAAATACCACGAAACATAAAACCTCCAATTTAGACTGATCGTCTATTTAAATGTAAAAAAATTATTTATCGCCGCTCAATCAACAAAATCCCACTCATTTATCACTGTCTTTATTTATCTTTATTAACTAAACCAGCCATAAAAAAATCATAGTAATCTTGTAAAGGTTGGGCGCTTTTTACCAGTTTTGCACGACTAACAGCACCTTCCCATCCCACCCAAAATAGTTCAGCTAATTGTGCGCAGTTTGCATCAGGATGAATATCACCTTGGGTTTGAGCGGCTTGTAAACAAATGGCTAACCTCGTCTGCCAACTCACAAAAATATCAATTAGTTGTTGTCGATAGCTGTCTGGTAACAAATCGACTTCTTGGCCTAAATTGCCAATCAAACAACCACGTTTAAATTGATAATTTGTCATGCCGCTTTTGGCTTTTTCCACAAATAAACTTAAGCGATTAATCTCTGAAACCGACTCATCCGCCAAGCACTTATCAAGTTGATACATAAAGTAGGAGGCATAGTTTGCAATCACTTCCTGACCAAATGCCTCTTTACTGGCAAAGTAATGGTAGAAAGATCCCTTAGGTACGCCGACCTTTTTTAAAATAAGATCAATTCCCGAACCGGCAAATCCCGTTTCAGTTAGCTGTTCAAGCCCGCTGCGAATTAACGCGGCTTTGGTATCTTGATTATCTCGACTCGCTTTAGGCGGTCTACCACGGCGTGGTTTAGTGTTTATTTCATGCATGGGGCTATATTAGACCGATCGTCTATTTAAAAACAAGCTCGCAATTCAAAAGTGTGAAAAAACACACAAATCGCTGCGTGTCACCTTAAAGGCTGCTTAAGCCAATTTACACGCCTAAAGTGATCAAACCCATTATGCCAACGGGCTTGAGATTGAACTCATAAAGACTCACCTTAAGAGTAAGAATATGCATTGCCGAACTTCAACGCACCATTGCAGTGCACCAACTTACGCCACTTATGCACCAAAATGATACACAGCTAATCATCTTATCCTATTAAAACCATTCAGTTAGCTACATTAGCGCACCAATATTGCTCGCGTAAGTTAAAAATTTAATTAACATTTTCATTGCGTTGCACCAATAACAGCCATCATTTCATTTATCATCAATAAACAGGAATGATTTTTGCTTTTCAAGCCTAAGATTGATTCTCAAACCACATCAGGACTCTTAATGGATAATAATATTAGTGATGCCATTGGCGTGATAGCTCAAAGTGCCGATACCGTGTTTATTTTATTGGGGGCTATTTTGGTACTCGCCATGCACGCTGGTTTCGCATTTTTAGAGGTAGGTACAGTTCGACACAAAAACCAGGTGAATGCGTTAGTGAAAATCATTACTGATTTTGCTTTTTCTGCTGTGGCTTACTTTGTGATTGGGTATCAAATTGCTTATGGCTCACATTTTTTTGTCAGTGCAGAGGCATTAGGCGCAAATCATGGTTATGAGCTAGTGAAGTTTTTCTTCCTGCTCACCTTTGCAGCTGCGATCCCAGCCATCGTATCCGGCGGTATAGCAGAACGTGGCAGCTTTAGACCATTTCTGTTTGCTTCAGCCCTCATAGTGGCATTTGTTTATCCGTTTTTTGAAGGGATCATTTGGAATGGTAACTTTGGTTTTCAAGCATGGTTAGCAAAGACTTTTGGCGCACAATTTCATGACTTCGCTGGCTCAGTAGTTGTGCATGCCATGGGGGGCTGGCTTGCGCTAGTAGCCATTTTATTATTGGGTTCAAGACGTGGGCGTAAACCAGGTATCGCTTTTGCGCCTTCCAATATTCCCTTTCTTGCATTGGGCTCATGGGTGCTGATTGTAGGTTGGTTTGGATTTAACGTCATGTCAGCACAAACATTAGATGGTATCAGCGGCCTTGTGGCAGTTAACAGTCTAATGGCAATGGTTGGCGGCACAATTATCGCTTTAATTGTGGGTAAAAACGACCCAGGTTTTATTCATAACGGGCCTTTAGCTGGGCTGGTAGCGGTTTGCGCAGGCTCTGATTTAATGCACCCTATTGGTGCGTTTATTGTGGGCGGAGTAGCCGGTGGATTGTTTGTGGTGATTTACACTAAATTACAACGCAGTACTAGAGTTGATGATGTATTAGGAGTGTGGCCTTTACATGGACTTTGCGGAGTATGGGGCGGAATTGCAGCGGGTATTTTTGGTCAGACGGCATTTGGTGGTTTAGGTGGTGTCAGTTTCAGTGCACAAGTGATAGGAACCATCGCAGGTATTGTTGTTGCAGTTATCGGCGGCATGTTAGTTTATGGCATCATTAACAAAATTAGCAGCTTACGTTTAAGTCAGGAAGATGAATTTCACGGTGCAGATTTAGCCATTCATAAAATTGGCTCGACCAACTCAGACAAATAATTTCTAGCTATTAATTTGATTAATAATGAAATTTTAAATCACTATTACGCAAATTGCGTCATCGCAGATTAACGACTTAAAGACGCTTTATACGGGCTAAATGTAGCCCGTATAAACCTTACATTACAAAACAGTAAAAATATCATCCATCGCTAAACGCGCTTTAGGCAAACCATGGTTATAATCTGCACCATCTTTATGGTAACCAATTGCTAAGGCGAGTTCACAAACAAAACCATCCAGTTCCTGTGCAAATATTTCACTAATCAGTTCAGGATCGACCCCTTCCATGGAGGTAGAATCAATGCCTAAACGCGCTAATACATGCAAAGTGTTTCCCAAAGCAAGATAGGTTTGAGCTTTCGTCCAATTGCCATTAAAACCGGCTGCATCGGTATTAGATTCAGCAAATGTAAATCCACCATTGAGCATGGAGTCATATCGTTCAGCAGGCAAATGACCCGATGACACTTCTACATCAACCACTTTTCGGTAATCATCCTTAGTGTAATCAGGCTTATGGGCAAACAAAATAATATGTGATGCTTCTTTAGCATGAGGTTGGTTGAACTGATGCTTATTAGCAAAGGTATCGTGAAATCGCTGCTTTGCGGCATCACTTTCAATCACAATAAATTTCCAAGGTTGTGAATTGATTGACGATGCAGATAAACGCATAGCTTGCATCAATATATTAATGTTTTCAGGTGAAACTCGTTTACTGGGATCATATCTTTTGGCTGTATAACGAGACTCTAAATCTTGAATAATCGGGTGAGACATCTTGAATATCCTCATAATGCTATGTCAATGAGGAGCATCATAAAGTGTTTCACTTTTTTTAATAAGTTCCATTAAGTCCAATTATATTGGTCAAAAAACACCATAATAATCTGGTGTTTTTTGACCAGCTAGGTTACTTACCACCGAGTGTCTTAGTGGCAAATCGTCTGATGATAGAGCGAACCGACGTGACAGATTCATGCAAGTCATGGCTCATTTGTAATGATGTTTCTGAAGATTGCTTAGTTGACTCTGAAGCATCCGCTATTTCAATAATTTGTTGATTAATATGCTCAGCTACAGCACTTTGTTCTTCAACCGCTGATGACATATCTAATGACAACTGAGTAATCAGCTCCACTGACTCACTGGTGGAAACAAGTTTTAATCTGGTTTTCTCAACAATTTCGACGCCTTGCATTGCCGCTTGCTCACCACGACTTGAAACTTCTAATGCATTTTGAGCACGTTGAGATAAGACTTTAACAATGTCATGGATTTTATCTGTGGACTCACGGGTTTTTGATGCCAAAGCACGCACTTCATCAGCGACAACGCTAAACCCTCGACCTTGCTCTCCCGCTCTAGCGGCTTCAATAGCCGCATTGAGTGCTAATAAGTTTGTTTGATCAGCGATATTAGAAATTAAGCTTGCAGCCTGACTAATCGCATTGGTTGAATCAACTAACTCTTTAACCGTATTCGCGATATCTGTTACCGAAAGGTTTAAGTTATCAATGGATGCTTTAGCAGAATTAGCTAATTCTGCCCCTTCTTTCACAGCCAATTGCGCCTGTTGCGCGTTAGATGCATTACGCTCAACATTACTGGCAACTTCTTGAATGGCTGTGGACATTTGCGTTATCGCTGATGCAATTTGCTGAGTTGAGTGACTTTGAAGTGTCACGGCTTGTGCAGTTGCTTCAGATTGCGCCTGGGTTTTGTCTGCAATCACATCTAAAGAACGAGCTGAATCTTCAATACGCGTTAATGCCGTTCGGCATCGAGCAAACTCAGACCCCAAAGCCAGTTTGGCTCTGGCTTTGCCAGCAAAATCATCAAAGTAGGTCATTGCAACTAACTGATCACTAAAAGAATCAGGATTAAGAGTGTAAATATCTTGCCAATCTGATTGCTGACGATAGAAAGACCAAATACAGGACACTAATAAGGCAGTTAATGTTGCAATGACTTCTATTGTACTGCCAAACACACCTGCCACCACAGTGAGCAATAACATAGGTAGCCAAATGGACGTTAAAGGTTTAATAATCTGAGTAGCATTTGCTAAGGCAGTTCTTGCGGGTAAATTATTTCTTAAGCGAGCATACACCGCCTCTGCACGGGCAATTTCAGTTGGTAACGCATTAATTCTGACTGACTCGTAACCAACAATCTTATTATTTTCATAAACGGGTGTAACAAAAGCACTCACCCAATAATGGTCACCATTTTTACGTCTGTTTTTAACGAGCCCCATCCATACTTTACCAGCGGAAATATAGGCCCACATTTCTTTGAATACCGCACTTGGCATGTCAGGGTGACGAATAAGGTTATGGGGTTTACCAATGAGCTCTTCACGTTCAAAACCACTCACTTCAACAAACTCATCATTACAATAAATAATATGGCCTCGAACATCGGTACCAGAAATTAATCTAAATTCAGTATTAAAATCATATTGTCTTTGGGTGACGGGTTGGTTATTGCGCATTTAACATCCTTGTCATTTTAATAAATTACTAATGATTTATTGCAAATATAAATATAAGACACTTTTTTAATTCTGTTCAAAAATATTTTTAATGTAACCCCGAACTAAAAATCAGGCATAAACACGGTAAGGATAAGTGCCTGATATAAAATACATTTACACCAAACATCATGCCTTGCACTGTCAGTAAGCTAAGGGGGGCCATATTCATAGTGAGTCTAATATACATTTTCTGGTTAACATCACGCAGCTGTTTTGCAATCTGCTGTTTTATAGGCATTGATTATATTAAGCTAAAAATATTTAAATAGACTTAAAGTTTCATGTAACTATTTAACATTTGTAAAAAAATTAAAATTTATACCTTTAGAACCTATCGAGTACTGAATGAAGAAATTAAACAGTATTTAAAGAAAGGGTGCATTCACCTTATATCGACAATAACATGAATCACTTCTTTCACGTCAAAGGTGGTTGCCAATATGTACTTATTTTAAAAATGCCAGTCGAATGGCTCGCCTGGCACTTTTATTTAAGATAACGTGAAATTCACAACATGAATTTGCCGTTTAACTACGGTATGCATTACAACATAGCAGCAACTTTGCGCGCTTGATGTAATTTCTTATAACTTTCAATCAAACGTAAATGCGGCTCAATTCCCTCTAACTTCATACTGGTTTTAGTTAAACCATAAAAGCGCACTTTGCCTGTCACAGAGCCAACGACGTTTTCCATCACTTCTTTGCCAAACATACGGTTAAAGTTGTCGATGAAGTGCTCAAGTGCTAACTCTTCATCTAATGTCACTTCCAGCACCGCATTAATCGCTTGATAGAACAATCCACGCTGAACAGTATTATCATTAAATTGTAAGAACTCTTCGACCAACTCAATGGCCTCTTCATGCTGACCTAATGCCAAATAAATGAGAATTTTAAGCTCAATAATGGTCAATTGTCCCCAAACCGTATTCTCATCAAAAACAACACCGATTAACGTTGGGATATCGGTTTGATTGTCTAGCTGGCTTTCTTCCAATCGATTAACTAATTTACCCAAAGCTTTGGTGCTTAAAGAATGTAAATTAAGAATATCCTCACGGTATAACAATGCCTTGTTGGTATTATCCCAAATCAGGTCATCGACAGGGTATACTTCAGAATATTCAGGAACCAAAATACGGCAGGCAGAAGCACCTAAATCGGTCAATTCAGCAATATACACTTCTTTACCCATTGCCGATAAAATACCAAATAAAGCCTCAGCTTCTTGTTCATTTGTTCCGGTAAAATCCCACTCACAGAAATCATAGTCATACTGACTGCTAAAGAAACGCCAAGAAATAATCCCAGTAGAATCAATAAAGTGCTCAACAAAATTTTCAGGCTCGGTCACTGCCATGCTATTAAATGTTGGTCTAGGGACATCATTTAACCCTTCAAAACTTCTGCCTTGTAATAACTCGGTTAGGCTGCGTTCTAACGCGACTTCAAAGCTTGGGTGAGCACCAAATGAGGCAAACACACCGCCTGTTCTTGGGTTCATTAAGGTGACGCACATTACCGGGAATTGTCCGCCCAATGAGGCATCTTTCACCACCACTGGAAAGCCTTGCTCTTCAAGTCCTTTAATCCCTGCCAGTATACTTGGGTATTTTTCTAATACGGCCATTGGCACATCTGGAAGAACAATTTCTTGCTCGATAATTTGACGCTTTACCGCTCGCTCAAAGATTTCAGACAAGCACTGCACATGCGCTTCTGCGAGATTATTACCTGCGCTCATGCCATTACTTAAAAACAAGTTTTCAATTAAGTTTGATGGGAAATACACGGTTTCACCATCGGACTGACGTGTATAGGGAATTGCACAAATGCCGCGTTCTTTATTACCTGAATTGGTATCAATTAAGTGTGAACCACATAGCTCATCATCTGGATTATAAATGTCTAAACAATACTCATCTAAAATACCCGCTGGCAGTGAATCATCGTCTTGCAGAGCAAACCACTTTTCATTGGGGTAGTGAACAAACTCACTGTTGGCAATTTCTTCGCCAAAATATTGATCGTTATAAAAAAAGTTATTATTAAGACGTTCAATAAACTCGCCCAATGCTGAACACAGTGCACTTTCTTTCGTTGCACCCTTGCCATTGGTGAAACACATAGGCGAAGCGGCATCACGAATATGTAACGACCACACATTAGGGACAATGTTTCGCCACGATGAAATTTCAATCTTCATGCCCAGATCAGCTAGCATCGCAGTCATGTTTTTGATGGTTTGTTCAAGCGGCAAGTCTTTGCCTAAAATAAAAGTGCTACCTTCTCCATCAGGCTGTCCCATCAACATGGCATTGGCGTCGGCATCTAAATTTTCAACGGTTTCAATTTTAAATTCTGGTCCCGTTTGAACCACTTTTTTAACGGTACAACGATCAATGGAGCGTAAAATACCTTCGCGATCTTTATCGGAAATATCATCAGGTAATTCAACTTGAATTTGGAAAATTTGGTTATAACGATCTTCAGGGTCAACAATATTATTTTGCGATAAGCGGATATTTTCAGTCGAAATATCACGAGCCTTACAGTACACCTTAATGAAGTAAGCGGCGCACAGTGCTGATGATGCTAAAAAGTAATCAAAAGGACTCGGTGCAGAACCATCGCCTTTATAACGTATAGGTTGGTCGGCAGTCACCGTAAAGTCATCAAACTTGGCTTCGAGTCTTAAATTGTCGAGAAAATTTACTTTGATTTCCATTGAATACACCTAAAGTCATTCACAGCCACACGGCCACATTATCTGATTAAAGTGAATTATCGGTGTTTTTGGCTCAATAGTCTTGGGTTTATTGCATAAATGCGCCAAGCAGGCACTTTATAAGAGGAATAATCAAGCCACCCATTAAGCATAAAATGCTAAATTGAATGATGCATATAGCATTAATGTGCACTATATTAAAACAAGAGGCGGTTCGTTGGTGGTTAAAGCCATTCATGTAGAAGCAAAAGGAAAACATTTGAAATATGTCTGGCTAACACTGTTATTGATTTGTTTTAACCTAGCTGCTGCGCCTCAGCCGCAGCGTCAAAACGTGTCCCTTTATACCTATCATTACATGCCCCCTTACGTAATCAACAGCTCAGAGCAAATAGGCTTACTCTATGATATTGAGCAATTTTTTAATACTCACCAACAAATATACTATTTCAAAGTATCTTACATTCCCCGAAAACGCCTAAATCACTTACTTAACTCCAACTTATTTGAAGGAATGGTGATAGGCGTTAATCCGATTTGGTTTCAGGATGTCAATAAAACGAAATACTTATGGTCAGAAGCTTTTATTAACGATCAAGATGAAATCATTTCGCATTCAAACAACCCTGTAGAGTTTGATAGTAAACAGGCCTTAATCGGTAAAAGCATTGGTGGTATTGCAGGGTTTCGCTACCACACCGTAGATACGCTTGTAGCCGAAGGCTTAATGACCCGCATTGATACCGCTAACGAATCTCAGTTAATCAATATGTTGCTAAAAAAACGCTTTGATTGTGCCATCGTTTCACGGGCAACCACGATTTATTACCAGCAACTACTCAACACTGAAACCTCAATTTATTTTTCATCAAATCCACATGATACCTTTACCCGACATATTTTTGCTCCCAAGCGACTTCAAACCGAATTTGATATGGTAGAAAGCCTAGTTAAGCAGTTAAACGCCGATCCACTTTGGCAACAAAAAATGCGGCAATATCAAACCTACCTGTTACCAGAAGCATTTGAGACCAATAGTGATGCAGGACAAGACATGCCTTAAATGTTTAGGGATGAATATTGGCGGATATCGAGCGATTTAACAGTGTCAATCATGGTGACTTGAATGTTGGAAGGGGCAATCATTTAAGGCTGTCATCAACGTCACGACTCAATGACACATTGGCTGATAATGTAACATTACAATCGATGTTTTATCTCCTTGCCTGTAATCATCCTCAAAGCATTTATTTCTCTTCTCGTTTAACAAGCAAAAACGTCAGGTACATTTTGGTCGGTAATGACAACACCATACCAAACGCTACGCACATCGCACTAATAATGATGCCCTGCACCCCCATAGCTTCTATGGTCTCATTAAAATTATGCAGGTATATGCCCAATAAAATTAAGCAAATACCAGTAATAATTGAAGTGTTAAGTATTAAAATTAACTTTTTGTTAGTCACAATAGTCACTGCAGCGGAATTGATATGACTCAATATAGCTCAGCATATGCTAACTGTGTTGATGTGGGTCATTTTTGCTTCTTATCAACGCAGCGCTATCTTCACCATCAAGATTTAAACATTGAAGGGGTTTATTCGGTTTGGCGTAACTGAGTCGAGATAACCTATGGGTGATGTGATAACAATCAAGCCCTGTTACTGCAACCGTTTCAAGCGATTCAATATCAATATAGCCATCCGCTTTTATGGCGTCAGACACACAATATAAATGACATATTTCACCTATGACTAATATGGTATTGTTAATCGATAGCGGCATGATCTCACGCATTTTAACGGCAAATTTAAGCCGACTTTCTGCCACAAAGGGGGCTAGAACGCCATCGAGATATTCAGGTGTTAGGCCGACTTTTTCAAATTCAGACTCCTGAGCCCCATAACGAGCTGATGCTTGATGTGCTTGCTGAAAAATATCACGACAAACATGGTTAATAGTATAAAAACCATGATGTTTGATATTGGTTAAGGTGTCTCTGGGCACGCTATCTGGGCGCATAATCATCCCAACTAGAGCAGGATCTGCACCAATATGGAATACCGAACTGACCATAGATAAATTCGTGTTCCCCAAGGCATCTTGAGTGCCAACCAAATTAGCACTTTTAAAACCTGATAAACTGTTAATGAGTTTTGCCCGATATTGTTTATCCAGCATGGCAAAATCTTGTGTTGAAAAATGCTTCATAATCCATCCTAAATATAATACTCAGATTATGAGGGCGTGTTTATCTTTGTTTATTTTTATCAGCAAAGATAAACACGCCCTAGTCTGAGATAATCTTAAATATTGTTTAAATGCTTCAGTAAATACTCTGCTCTTTTTAAAATAGCCTGCTGATCATCAATGGGCTTCTTTTGCCAATTAGCAAAAACCATTTTATTACGTGGATTATTAGAAAAAAGTGGCTGATGTTTAACCATAAAACGCCAATACAAGGCGTTTAATGGGCACGCATTATCGCCAATTGTTTTACTGACGTTATAAGCGCAATCACTACAATAATCGCTCATTTTGTTGATGTAATTACCACTTGCTGCATAGGCCTTAGAACCCACAATGCCTCCGTCAGCAAACTGGCTCATGCCTCGAGTGTTCGGCATTTCTACCCACTCAATGGCATCAATATAAATCCCTAGATACCACTCATCTACTTGCTCGGGGTCAATCCCCGTTATCAAGCAAAAATTTCCGGTTACCATTAACCGCTGAATGTGATGTGCATATGCATATTCAAGTGATTGCTTGATTGCATAATGCAAGCAATTCATCTTGGTTTTAGCATTCCAAAACCAATCAGGAAGTGAATTATCAGCATTAAGCGCATTTAATTGCGCGTAATCAGGCATGTTGGCCCAATAAACGCCCCGAACAAACTCTCGCCAACCAATAATTTGTCGAACAAAGCCTTCAATTTGGGGGAGGGATATCTGGCCTTGAGACGACGCATAATACTTAATTGCAGTATCTACAACACATTGAGGACTGATCATCTTGGTGTTAAGTGCAAATGATAATCTAGAGTGGTAAAGGGTCCACTGCTTTGATTCGCCCAAGGTATCTAACTTGGCTGTCATGGCATCTTGAAATTGACCGAAGCGAACCAAACAAAAGCGACAAAAATACTCTAAGAGTATTAAAGATTGCTTGCGGCTGACCGGCCACAGAAGTGCCATGTTCATCTCACCTATAGTACTGATATTATGTCTTTGAATACGTTCCCATATTGCTGTTACATCGTGACTAAATAGCAAGGGGTCTGGCACTGAGACAAAGTCTTTAGGTTTCATTTTTTGACGATTTTGCTGATCAAAATTCCATTGGCCACCTAAAGGCTCCTCACCTTCCATCATCACGTTAAACCTGAGCCGCATTTTGCGATAAAAATGCTCTAATCGATGTCTTTTCCCCTGCTGGAAATAATCACTCAACTCTGTATCTGTTAAATAAAAATGTTCGGTTTCATAGGCTGTTGCACTAATCGTTAACCCTTGAGCAAAATTATCCAGCTGATTACGTAATCGGTATTCATCTGCGAGTTGATACTCAAAATGGTTGACGTTATAGCGTTGCAATAATGCTGTCAGTAAATCCGGCAAATCTTGATACTGGGCGGTGTCATCTAGCGTCAGGTGCAATACCCTATGACCAGCTTGGACAAGTGCATCAGCAAATTGCGACATCGCTGCAAAAAAAGCCGATATTTTTTGTGCATGGTGCTGGGTATATTGGGCTTCTTGGTGTAACTCGGCAATCACATACAAAGTATCATCATGTTTTTCACGAAACCAAGAATGCGAAGCATTAAGCTGATCACCTAACACTAACCTTAATCTTGTTGCTGTTCCCATCTATAATCCCTGCATTCTATGTAGTGTTTATTTGCTAATTTAAGGCGACTCAAATGAGGTTTATCAGTAACTAAAGGCTTGGCTTAATATGTTTATTGCCTCTGCCTACCAGTGAGCGATTTCTTTCACCCGCACAACGTTTTGAACAGTACTTCACATTTTGCCAATCTTTTTGCCATTTTTTACGCCAATAAAAAGGGCGTGAGCAAGTCAGGCAAACTTTAGAAGGAAGCTCAGATTTTTTCATTGAGTCAGACCTCACATGTCGTGGTTACAATCGATTTAACGTCAGTCTTCGCGTACCAAAACCACTGCCATCAAGGGTAACCGAGCTTCACTTCCGCAAAAAAAACAATAATCATAGTCTATGCCTAGCTCAATAATATGACATGCACATATCATTCAGGGCTAAAAATGATCAATTATTACCCAAGTCAAACCGCTATTTATCCCATTGCTAAAGCTTGATTTAACAACAATCTTAAGCCCGCTTGAACCAAACAACGGCAATCGAAATCAACGTTCAATGAGCTTTATTCAGCCGACATAGGCCAATCTGCAGCATCAACAGAATCCAAACTGCACAAGTCTTTATCTCCTTGCCAGAGTTGAATAAACCGGTTATTGGGATCATAGGTTTGAGCTTGTTTGGCAATATTAAAATGCCGTCCTCCTCGAGGATCTACACCGACTCCGGCTATGTATTGCCAATTACACCAATTAGAGGCAACATCATAATCGATAAGTTGATGCTCAAAATATGCCGCCCCATAACGCCAATCCACACGCAATTCATTCACCAGACAGCTGGCAACAATTTGACGACCGCGGTTGGACATATATCCCGTGGCATTAAGTTGTTTCATGCAAGCATTCACTAAAGGAAAAGGAGTATTACCCTGGCACCACTTAGTAAAACGCTCTGGTAAAAAACACGTTAACGGCGGTGTTGTTTTCATACCTTTAAATCTAAAAACATGTTTACCCAACGTTAAGGTCAACCAATGGAAGTATTCACGCCACAGTAACTCGAAACCTATCCAATAAGTCGAGTCATTCGCACCATGGATAGCCTCATATTGACGTAATGCAGCCCATATTTGACGCGCAGAAAGATTGCCAATGGCTAAGAATGGGCTAAATTTTGTCGAGTTTTCGAAACCATCAAGCTCATTACGAGTCGCTTTATAAGTCGATGGAGATGATTGGCTGAAATAATTTAGTAAATGGGCCTGAGCGCTTTTCTCTCCGCCTAACACCAAAGGTGTTGTTTCAGGATGAGGTAATAAACGGGCTAGCTTATCGCTATCGGCCTGCTGAAATGGCTGGGTATCAATCATCAGTGGTTGAGGCAGATCACCCAGCCAGGTTTGGCAACATTTAGACACGGCAAAAGGTTTAGCTTCTACATGGCGCCTAAATTGTGAAAAACTAAAAGAGGTAAGATCAACCCCCTTTATTTGCTCTTCACTGAATAAACTATTACTCCACTGGGATACAAAACGCGTCTCGCTTAGTCTGGTGTGTAATTTTTGCCAACTAACCCTTTCGTTCCAACCGACTGGCTGTGAATAACCCACTTGT
Source organism: Shewanella subflava (assembly GCF_025971955.1). Classification (GTDB taxonomy): domain Bacteria; phylum Pseudomonadota; class Gammaproteobacteria; order Enterobacterales; family Shewanellaceae; genus Shewanella; species Shewanella subflava. The sequence continues at coordinate 242,884 of NZ_JAPDMX010000003.1, read as the reverse complement.
TCGATATTAAAAGCATCAACAATATCAGTAATCACTTTTACAGGTTCACCATAACAAAGATGAAGCTTGTGCCCTAATGCGTTAAGTTGACCACTTAAATCTTCTAAAGATTGTAATAAAAAAGCCAGTCTGTGCTTCCCCATCGATGTCTGTTGAAAATAATTGGGTTTGAAACTGTTTTCATCAAAAACAAATACGAAAGCAATATCTGAGCTACGGCTTATTAAAGCGCTTAACGCCAGATTATCCGTTAATCTAAGATCAGTAGAAAAACAAAAAAGGGAGCGATATAAAGACACCTGGCTCTCACTAACAAATGAACGTATGAACCATTACGTGCTGATGGGCAGAAAAGTTTACCTTACTTGAGCAAGCAACCCCATTATCAGTTATTTATCCATAAAAACCGCCAATAAAAGCACCAACTTCCGAAGAAGGTGGCTTGGATATCACGCCCTATAAGGGGCGCTGTCCTATCGTGCGTAAACAAGACGCCGTAAATATATCCCTATAGGCTCTACTAAATCATCCCTGATTTAGAAGCTTGTACCGCACAATTAGCAAAGCTCACCTACTGAAATTGGGGGGGTAAGGGCTGAAAGTAAAGAATCCACCTTCTGAAGAAGGTGGCTTTGATATCACGCCCTATAAGGGCGCTTTCCTATCGTGCGTTAACAAGACGCCGTAAATAGATCCCTATAGGATCGACTAACTCATCCCTGATTTAGAAGCTTGTACCACACCGTTAGCAAAGCTCACCTACTGAAGTTGGTGGTTTATGTGCTGAAAATAAAAAAGGCGCCAGCATCGCTGTCGCCTTACTCTATTTTAGTTTGAGTATTCTAAACTGTTGCATATTAACGTTTAGGTTTTCTTGAAGGACTTGGTTTACCTTTACCCTGTTGTGCCTGACCTTTAGTTTGCCCCCGTGGAGCTCCCTTAGCCTGGCCTTTATGTTTAGTACTGCGGTTGTGTTGCATAAAGTGTTCTGGGCCTTCGATTTTATCGCGAAGAGATGCCATTTTAGGTTTCGGTTTAGGTTTTTTCTTCGTCGCAGACTTTTTATCTTCGGATGAAGAGTTTTTGATCATTTCAAACAACACCTCAAGCTCTTGCTTATCAAGATCGCGCCATTCCCCCATCGGTAAACCTTTAAGGCTAACGTTCATAATTTTCTGACGTTCAAGCTTTGTAACCTCAAAACCAAAATATTCACACATACGGCGAATTTGACGATTAAGTCCTTGTACAAGAACAATTTTAAACGCATAAGGTGAAACCTGCTCAACCTTACACTTTTTGGTCACGACCCCAAGAATAGGCACACCCGCACCCATCCCTTTAATAAAATCATCGGTAATGGGTTTATTTACCGTCACCACATATTCTTTGTCGTGGTTATTGCCCGCACGTAATATTTTATTAACCAAATCACCATTATTGGTTAAAAAAATCAGCCCTTGGGAGTCTTTATCTAATCGGCCAATAGGAAAAATACGCGTGGAGTGATTCACAAAATCAACAATATTATCGCGCTCGGTGCCTTCTGTGGTACTGACAATACCCACAGGCTTATTTAAAGCGATAAACACTAAGTCTTCAGCATCTCGTGGCTCAATATCATGACCGTTCACTTTCACCTTGTCGCCAAAATTAACCTGATCACCAACTTGTGCACGCTTGCCGTTAATAAATACATTCCCCTGCTCAATATAACGGTCTGCATCACGTCGAGAGCAAATACCACTTTCGCTGATGTATTTATTTAGGCGCATGGCTGAATCTGTCACGTTGGTTTCCTATAAATTAAGATCTTCTGGTCAATAAGTAATGCATAGACATAAAAAGTCGCGGTAGAGTTTAGCAATTTTTAACTAAGTTGCCTAAGGCTGTATAAACAAAATAATGGCAATTTATCCCAATCATGATAAGTCAGTGATCAAAATTAGCGTAGGAAAAACGCTTGAGAACAAGCTAGGATGAGCAGTTATTTGTTACGGTTGATATTAAAGGGGAAATAAAAAGCAAAAGGATTAATTTAGCCGGATAAACAGATAAAAAAAAAGCGCAAACAGTCGTTAAACTATTTGCGCTGTCTTTAAAAATAGAACTTAGATAGCAGTAACGTTAGCTGCTTGTGGGCCTTTTTGGCCTTGTTCTACTTCGAAAGATACTTTTTGGCCTTCAGCTAAAGTTTTGAAACCTTCTGAAGTGATTGAACGGAAATGAACGAAAACGTCCGCGCCGCCGTTATCAGGAGTGATAAAACCAAAACCTTTATCTTCGTTGAACCATTTTACTAAACCAGTAGTTTTAGACATTTTGTGTCCCTTATATAATAAATTAATAAATCTATCGCGATAATGCGATGCACTGAAGCTTGAATTATTGAATGTGACTATGAAGCTAAGGGAAACACTTTGGATAACAACGATAACGCAGAGATCTAGAGCTTTACTTTTACTTGATATTCATTAATAACTCTGTTTGCCAGAGCAGGCTATAGAATACATCAGTTTGAACTATTGTAAAGATAAATAAAAAATAATCACTAAAGCTATTTCATCTAAACCGATCCGCCCTCATAGGGACACTTTTATTTGAGCTGCAACTGCTGTCTGGTTTGACAAAAAAACGCGTATTGATCTTATCTATGCGCTAAAAAATAATGCAGTATTTAGGTGGCGCATACAACATCTTGCTCGCAAAGACACTTTAGCCGCTAAATTGACAGTATAAGTTGACACCAATGCTAAACTAAAAATGCCGCAATGTTTGCGGCATTTAAATAACAATCCAATTTTGATAATAGGATTTCACCTTCAGTGAGTTAATTCCCCCAAGGATTTTTAGGGTCTTGCGACGGCGCGGGTCGCTTGCTGCTGGTACGTTTATTTTGTGCGTAGTTATCTTGCGCTTTGGGCTTATCTTTACCAAATTGTGGACGTCGATTATTACGCTTCATTTCTTGGTAATCCGTCGCGGCTTTATCGCGCATTTCAGCAATTAACTCAACCGTCAGCTCTTGGGGTTTACGAGGCATAATCCCATGAGCAAACCCGCGTTCACGCGGCTTTAAATCAAACTGTGCCGCACTTCCCTTTGGCATACGTTTGAAGCGATAAAGATAAAAGCTTTCTACTCTCTCTCTGGCCCATTCGGTCTTTTTTAAAAACTTTAGGCACGCTTCCATACTTGGGTTGGTATTAAAGCATTCTAAACGCAGTGCCGCGTAGAGGATTTTCCAATCATAAAAGTCGACCAGTTCTGCCACCATGGTTTCTAATTTTAAACCATGTAGCGGGTTATTTTTTTGCAGTTCAATCATAAGGAATTCCAATAACCGACAAACCGGTTGTATTATCATTGTAAATCAGGAGGTTAATTCGCAAGTTTGTGCGAGGCTTTCATCTAGCTTATCAACACTTAAATATGACTATAGCTAGCTTAGAGACAATTGCATCAATGTCACTGCACAAATACAAAATCAGATACCGATATGATAACAAATAATAACGACCTTGGGCTATGGCACTCTTCAGTTCAATCACTGTGCTAAAGAATAATCCGTTATTTATGCTGATATTGGATTGTTAAAAAATGGCCAACAAACTCATTTTGTTAATATTTATGTTCTAGCAAGCATTTGAGCATTCCATCCTGTGCTTAATTGCGGTATAAGGACGCAATGAAAATCCCAAAACGAATCCAACCTCTGGTTGAAGAAGGCTTAGTGGACGATGTCCTAAGTCAATTAATGAGTGGCAAAGAAGCCAGTGTTTATGTCGTCCGTTGTGGCGAGGATATTCGCTGCGCTAAAGTCTACAAAGATGCTGACAAGCGTAGCTTTAAACAAGCGGTTCAGTATCAAGAAGGCAGAAAAGTACGCAATAGCCGCCGCGCCAGAGCAATGGAGAAAGGGTCTAAGTTTGGTCGAGATCAACAAGAAGAAGCCTGGCAAAATGCCGAGGTAGATGCCTTGTATAAATTAGCCGATGCTGGCGTGCGCGTACCAAAACCTTACGGCTGTTTTTCCGGTGTATTGTTAATGGAATTAGTAACAGATGATGATGGCCTAGTTGCACCTCGCTTAAACGATGTAGAAATGAGCCATGAAGAAGCGCTTCGAGATCATGCCAGCATGATCGAATATACCAAATTAATGCTGTGCGCGGGCATTGTGCATGGGGATTTATCTGAGTTTAATGTGCTGGTCGATAGCAAAGGCCCGGTGATTATTGACTTGCCCCAGGCGGTTGATGCTGCCGCCAATAATAACGCACAATGGATGTTTGCCCGCGATGTAAACAACATGACAAGTTATTACAGTCAATTTGCCCCTGAACTCGCAAGCACTAAATTTGCCAAAGAAATGTGGGCATTATTTGAAGCGGGTGAGCTCACGCCCACATCAAAGCTCACTGGCGAGTTTGCTGAAAGTGAACACATTGCCGATGTTAATGCCGTTCTTGATGAAATCAATGCCGCAAAAGAAGAAGAGCAAGAAAGATTACAGCGAATAAATGATGCTAAAAATGAATATTAAAACCATTCATTATCCAACTTAATTGCAGTTACACAGAATCTGTTACACCCTCACGAAAGCATCAGCTTTGATTGAAACCCGTTAATTGAAAAAATAACAAATTTAACATGACTGCAAGCGCTCATCAGTTCCCTCTATCAAGGATGATACACTGAGTTTATTACCCATAAATTCAATGTGTTTATCGTCACATTAATAACCTCGATTATATTTCAGCCTGAATGCGAGCCACTCTTGCCTGCGCCACAGTGCAATTAGTGAGTTGCATCAACTCAGCCAAAGTCATACACGGATTTTGAGCCATCAACCGCTGTAGTTTCATGGCTAAAGGCTCCAGCTTATCTGCGTGTGCTAATAGGCTTGCTTCTATTTTTTGAATTAAGTATTTAAACGCCTCCGCATTGTCTACTTTCAATCGCAACACACAGGATTGGATCATTTTTGCCTCCCCCCGCAGTAGCCAGTTTCTTGAACGTCGCACACGCTTAAGTTGGCAATCGTATTCCTGTGCAATCGCTTTTGCTTGCTTAACACTGTCACCACCAATCCGGTGAACCAGTGAAGGCAATGCGATATCAATAGATTCATTCATCATGGGTTTTCACAATATTTAAACACATAAAACTAGCGGCTTATTCACACTCTATAATTCACAACTATGTAGTTAGTTTAATCGTTACCCATTGACTTATTCCATAAGCAGCATCAACACAACTTAAACAAAAATATCAGACTCAGGCGTCAACAAGCGCTGATGTTTATTGTCTGGTAAATACACAAATACAAGACTAAGATAAATCTAATATTACAGTTTTAAACTTAATTATAGGTACACCAACATCAAAACAGTCTATTTAACAAAAACAATATGTGAGTGATATATGAAATCTATCACACTGAAAATATTACTATTAACATGTTTAGTGCTTTGTGGGCAACCTAGCATCGCCCGTGGACAAGATGCAAAATCCGTCTGCCCCAACCCCATTCAAATTGGTTTTAATGATTGGGCTCCTTACGCTTGGATTGATGATTCGGGTAAAGCCGTTGGCTTAGATGTGGATATGCTTACACTGGTGGCAAATAATCTTGGCTGTAAAGTGGAGTTTATCCCCATGCCCGTTAAGCGAGCCCACCAGATGCTAAAAGTTGGCTCTTTAGACATGATGATGGGAGCAAGTTATACCTCGGAAAGAGAACAATATGCATATTTCTCAAAATCCTATCGTGATGAAGAAGTTAGACTATTTGTCGAAGCCGAAAACACCTCAAGTATTACCGTTGATAAGTGGCAGGACATTATCAGTAAGAAGCTTAAATTATTAGCCCCTTCTTATGGCTGGTATGGTCAGGACTATTTAGCCACTAAAGATGAATTATTACGACAGGGTTTATTAATTACCAGCCCTAATGCAACACAATCAGTGCAAATGCTTGCCTATAAAAGGGGGGATATTTTAATCGGAGATTCAGTTTCATTGCCTTATATCGCTAATCAATCTGAAGGGTTAATTCTGTCACCATTAGCACTTGTAGTAGACACGAATCAAATCCATTTTATGCTCAGTAAAAAAGCCAATAATGTCGCTTTACTAGATAAGATCAATCAAGCTATATCGACGCTATCAAATCATGGTGCATTAGCGAGAGTAATGATGAAATGGCAACAACTTTCTGTTGCCAAAGCCCAAGATTCCCCACCCAAAACCGCTCCGATTGACGGCTCAAATGGTGTCATGAACATGACAGTAGACGGCATAATTGCTTTTATCCCCCTCCCTCTGCCTGTTCTAGCTGAGTAAAATTGCCCACCCTGAGTGCACACTAAATATCTTCTGGCAATCCAACATGTAAGTGACCAGATTTATAATCGATGGTTAATACAAAATGTTTCAATACATCATAACCAACAAGGCCTTTAATATTTTTTCCTTTTATGCGAGAAAAACTCACTTGGTCTTGACCTGAAACAGATTCAGTTTGACCTTCAGCAGGCACACTGACCTGAACATTTTCAATGGTAAAAGGCCCAAACTTGACTTCGGGTAAACGAAAGTTATCAACAGTACCAATTTGATTAGCTCCCGCGATCAAACTTGATTGAGAACCGTAAGATTCCAGCCAGTTTGAATCTGTTGCCATTGAGCGTTTTAAAAATAGCCCACCATTATTGCCAGTATCAAGGATAAGCCACGCATTCTTTTCACCATTTAGATCAACTTTTACAATAGGTTGTCCTGAACCTCGATCTATTTGCATCTGAATATTCTCAAGCTTGGCCAAATCCACAGAGCCTCTTTCAAACAGCCTTAAACGATTATTTGGGTAATCTATCTGAAAAATAAATTTTTCTAATAATCCCGCACCTAAAAGGAGTTGAACTTCATGGTCTCCCAGTCTAAGCCCTACTAGGTTATCTAACTCTAAATCAGTATTAAAAAGCTTCACTTGCACATTATTAAATAATCGGCGTGTTTCGGTGCCATAAATCCCCTCAACATTGACCTTTCCACCTTTAGGAAACTCAAATCCATGTTTATTAATGAAGCTTAAATTAATCGCATTTAACTGTGCACCACTGTCTAGAATCGCTCGACCTTCAATACCTTCAATGGTTACAGGTAAATTAATATGGCCATTGATAATTTCAAAATTAACCCAATTAGTGGCAGCAACAGTATTAAGTGAGAAAAGTAAAAGCGACAAAAAAGGGAAGATTTTGATCATTTTCTTACGCATTATTCATCCTTAATTTACGTAAAATAAAGTCTGTAACATACAGCAAGCAGCATAAAAAAACAAAAGTTCACTAGGCAAAAATAAATCAATAAATACGGCTAAAATCCTTAACTTAAAAGCAAACCTGCATTGAATTACAGAGCAAAGTGAGTTTGAGTGAAATTTTAAAAATTAAGAAACTCATGTCAACAGGCTGGGAATTGAACATTAAATAACCCTTTCCTAACCCCCAAAAAAACCAAAACATAAGATTTTGACATAAAAACGGGGAGCAATATCTGCTCCCCGCTTAAATTAACATGAATACCGTATTTAGAAGGTTGTATCAGTGAGTCACCACTATCATCAACGACGGAATAGCAAAAAAGACAGTCCCGATATAAGCCACCACAGCAAGTTTGTTTTTCTGTGCTTGTTCCGCCAACCATTCAGCACAATTGATCGGCCAATCGCGACACCAAGGGATGCCATAGAGTACGGCTACACCCAAGACATTAAAGCACAAATGAACTAAAGCAATTTGCAATCCCAATATGGCATTATCACCAGACACCGCCATTGCAGCAAGCAAAGCCGTAATACAAGTACCAATGTTTGCCCCTAAGGTGAACGGATACGCTTCTCTTATGGTGATAATATTATTACCAATTAATGGCACGATTAAGCTGGTAGTGGTTGATGACGATTGAACTAAAACTGTAACAGCTGTTCCAGCTGCAATACCGTGTATCGGTCCTCGTCCTAATGCGGTTTTTAACATGGTTTCAGCGCGCCCTACCATGAGTTTTTTCAGCTGTTGCCCCATAAAAAGAATGGCAAAAAACAGAATAAAAATACCCACCATAATCACAATGACACCATTAACAGCTGGACTAGCAAAGTGCAACTGACTGGCTAATAACTCAGTAACAGGTTTAGTTATGGGCTTGATAAAATCAAAACCAAAACTGCCTGAACCACCACTCATTGCCGCAAATGGCGCCACTATCCAGCCACTGAGTTTTTCTAAAAAGCCGAACATGATTTCAAGCGGTAAAAACACACAAACCGCTAACAGATTGAAGAAGTCATGCACTGTTGCCCCCGCAAACGCGCGGCGAAACTCATGCTGACATCGAAGATGGCCTAAACTGACTAACGTATTAGTTAAGGTTGTGCCAATATTAGCTCCCATGATCATAGGAATAGCGATCGGTAGAGGTAAACCACCAGCCACCAAGCCAACAATAATACTCGTCGTCGTACTAGAAGATTGAATTAATGCGGTGGCCACTAACCCCACCATTAACCCTGCAATCGGATGTGAAGCAAACTCAAATAACGCCTTGGCTTGTTCACCACTCGCCAATTTAAAACCTGAACTTATCATTGCAACAGCAAGCAATAATAAATACAAAGATGCGACTAAGCTGGACCAACGTAAGCCATTGCTTAGTGCTGAAGGGGAACCGTTCATACAACCACTCCAAAGTGACACTTATGTGACGCGCGGCATTCTAGCAGAAGCTTTAAAAAAGTAATCACTTTGGAAGCGCTAAATGAAAATATAAAAATCTTAGAAAGGGCTTGTTTTTCTGGACAAAAACAGCATAAAAAAACGTGCTAATGATACTTGCTCGTCAGCAAAAACATATATTAATATCATCAATTAGTTGCAGTTGAATCACCCTAGTTTAATTTACGGCACTCATTGAATACTTATCTCCAAAGTCAGCTAAAAGTATCCAAGCGCAGTATGCGCCTAATGACTTACATCATCATGATCAATGGTAGTGATACAACTAAAAACAACAAAAGGAATAACTTATTCCATTTAGCTATATAAGTTGCAAACAACAGCATCAGTGCATAAAAATTCAATATACTAAATTTATATGCAATTTATTATGAAAAATTTAACCCAAAATTAAGTTTTTGACACACACTCATATTGTTTAAATAAAGCGATTTTTCACGACACATTGCCGCTCAATACTCGCTAAAGAAAGCTTGTGGCTTAAGGCTAAAAATCATTTATTGAATTTTGAATAAATGACAATCAAGTTATTGTTATATTAAATTTTGATGACTATGTCGCACATGACTAAAGCACAATATGAGGCGCACCATTTCAGCTTGCCAGCTTTTAACACCCTGTTTACAAGCGACACTATCTCAGACTATTCATCTCTGCTGCAATAAACCCTATCCGCGCTTAGCAAAGCCATTTATTTGACGACTGAATGCGCATTCATCTTCAAAAACCATCTCAGCACCAAAATGATTTTTGGAGTGATTTTTTAACTTGATCGCGAATATTGTATACATTATAAATTATACCAATCTTTAACAAAAGATTAACAACCATCAGTACCACGATCGAATTCACGACGAAACAAACATAGTCTGAACATCACTTCCTTGTATTAGGTGATTTAACGACATTGTTATAATTAACTGGAGTTAAAAATGATAATAATAAAACCATCACCATTGAACAATGTCAGGAAAAAATTTACCGTACATGCTGTTGCGCTTGCATGTTCTAGCATTCTTTTCCCATTCCTTGCACAAGCAACTGAAGCACCTCCAACAGTTAAAGAGTCTTCAACCGTTGAGGAGGTTTCTGCAGTTAAGCAGTCTTCCGAAATTAAAGAAGCATCAAATTTAGAGCAAATTAAGGCCGTCACAAACCGCTTTGAAAAAGGCGCTAATATTCCAGGCCAACGAAAAGACATTAAGTCAGATCCACTTCAGCCTACGACTGAGGGCAAGTCATTAAAAAAGATTGATGGGCCAATGGGAGCATTGGCGACTGCAGCTGAAGCAACAGTGAATGTATGTAGCAGTGAAATGGCTAACTTAAATGGCCAAGCATTATTTGATTTTATAAAACAAGCAGAGCTGTCGTGTATTTCAGAATTATATTCAAGAAATGACGATATTTCAGTTGCTGTATATCAAACTGCCAATGTGGTGTCGGTGGCGAATCAAGCTAAAAGCATTGCCGCAACCTACGATAGCCGTAATGGCGATGAAATGCGTAACCTATTCTATTTCTTACGCGGCGCGTTTTATATTGAATTCTATAACGATAAACTAACTTACAGCGACACTCAGGCTGCTGATGCCGTTTACGGCGCATTACAGGAATACACTAAAAACCCACATTTGTTTGATTTAAGCCAAAGCTCGGGAGACACCTTAACGGAATTTTTCAGCTCTTGGGCAAGTGCAAGCCATATTCTCGAAAGTGTGCCGGTGATAACAGATTACTTGCAACGATTTAATGCCGAATACTTAGCCAGCAATCGTCACCGCGCAGCATTGACCAGTGCATTAACCACCCTTTATTACGGTACTTGGGAAGATGAGTACAGCCAGAATGCGCTGGCTCATAGTGATTTAATTGATGCTTTACTGAAAATTGCCACCTCAGAATATATTTATAATTCTGCTTATCAATATGAATCGACCGACGCCTTCCATGAATTTGGGCGATTTTATGGCTACCAAAAAACCTGGAACCTGCCAGCAAGCTTCAAAACTCGCCTAAACGAAGGCGTACAACTTTACATGAGTAAATTTGAACGTATGTCAGCAGAATGGGCTGATGGCGCAGGTTATCTTGATTACTACAATCCTGGCGAGTGTGAAGCCTTCGGCATTTGTGGTTGGGAAGCTGAACTAGAACGTACTGCATTACCGATTAACTACACCTGTAGTGACACCATTTATATTCGCGCTCAAGCATTAACAGATGCAGAATTGCAAAGCTCTTGTGATCTAATGGGTTTGGAAGAAACCTTGTTCCACAATGTACTTGCAACGGGATACCAGCCAGTAGCTGACGACTTCAATGAACGCCTCGAAGTGAATATTTTTGATAGTTACAATGATTATGTACAGTATGCTGGCGTGATCTTTGGTATCGGCACCAACAATGGCGGCATGTACTTAGAAGGAACACCATCACAAGAGGGCAACCAAGCACGATTTATTGCCCATGAAGCCACATGGACAGAAGACATTCTTGTCTGGAACCTTGAGCATGAATATGTGCACTACCTCGATGGTCGTTTTAACCTTTATGGCGCATTTAATTATTTCGACATTGATACCGGAAAATCTGTGTGGTGGACAGAAGGTTTAGCGGAATACATCTCAAAACAAAATCGTAATGATGGTGCAATTAATGTCGGGCGTTCACAAGCATTTAGCTTGAGTGAGATTTTATCAAACACCTATAACAGCGGCACTGAACGCGTTTACAGTTGGGGTTATCTAGCAGTACGTTTCATGTTTGAAAAACACAGATCAGATATTGATGCGCTACTCGTTCTAGCCCGTGGTGGTGATGCAACAGGCTGGCTAACATATATCAATGATACGATTGGCAAACAATACGACAGTGAGTGGAACACTTGGCTCGCCTCAGTATCAAGCAACGATGACACCATTGATACCGGTATTGTTGCCCCTATTGATTCTGATGGTGACGGCGTGAATGACAATCAAGATGCGTTTCCGTTTGACCCAACAGAAACCCGAGATACTGATGGCGACGGCGTTGGTGATAACAGCGATATGTTCCCGACCGACCCCACTGAAACAGTTGACTCAGATGGCGATGGTTTTGGTGATAATGCCGATGTATTTCCAAATGACCCAAATGAATGGGCAGATTCTGATGGTGATGGTATAGGTGATAATGCTGATACTGATGGACCAACTGACCCAATTCAAAACTGTGGTGCTCCAACCATTAGAGACGGAAACCTCATCAAAGAGCAAACGGAGTGTGTGAGCGGCCAAAGCATTAACTATTTCTACACATACGTAGAAGAAGATAATACACCTCTTTACATCTCAACCACTGGCGGAACGGGTAATGTCGATATTTACTTTAACCAAAGTATTTGGGCAAAAACCACGGCTTATGATGCCAAGGCAACTACGGCAAATAATGATGAATTACTGAGTGTCATTGCAAACCGAGGTTGGGTGTACATCAGTTTAGTGGCAGAACAAGCTTACGAAGGTGTCAGTGTCAATGTCAGCTTAACAAACGATGATGGTGCCACGCCACCAACCACTGTTGCAGACGCCTGTGCCACGCAAGCACCTTACAGTTATGGCGGTGTAGAATTTGGACAAGCTATCTGTATTGCTGATGGTCACTCAAGTTACTACTTCTATGTACCTGCTGCGACGGAAGAAATCACAGTAACAAGTGGTAATGGCACCGGCAATGTTAACCTATATGGCAATCAACAAACATGGGCAAATCCAAGTGCATTTGATGTTAAATCTGAAAATGAAACCAATGTAGAGCGCTTAACCATTACCGCCCCCAATGAAGGTTGGTATTACATCAGCGCAGATGGCGCACCATCAAGCCACGGAGCAAGCTTAGTCGTCAACATCAAATAACGATTAATGTGAAATAGTGATTAAAGTGAAATAACGTCTTCCAATGATCACTCATATTACTGGGACAAGTAACCAAGCCGGCTGATATTGCCGGCTTTTACGTTAAAAACACTATGAATGAGTTACCACATGTAGATTAAAAGCAGTGTTTAAAGTTAACTTTTTCCACTTTGCAGTTATTGGGTCTGACACTCTAGTAATAATTGCTTAAAGTGACCACCTAAGTCTTGAGTCGCATATTGCTCACTGGCCAAAGCCATTTGCTGCATACTGGCTATCGCGCCAGTAACGCCAAGTTGCTCTATCAACGCTTTGGCATAAGAGGCTGCTTCAGCGCCCTGTTGCAGTAAACCGGCAACTTGCTCAAAGCTAACATCTTGCTCAAGTAGCTTTTGTACCGAGCCAATCAGTTCAGCAACCTGAGCAGACTCAGCTAACGCGCCCTCAACGCTAAGCAGTTCGCCCAAAGGGTCTTCACTCAATTTAGCCGCAACACACGCCGAAACACTGCCAGCCTCAGCGCCATGAATAACCGCATCAATCCCCTGACTTCGCACGGCTTCAACCGCAAGTTTTAACTGCTCATCTTTAGCTAACCAAAGTGCTTCTGCTTGTTGTTTTTCATCTGAGCCTATAAAGCCACAACCTGACAATATAGCGCTAGCCACTAAGCAACTGCTTAATGTCATCGCACGTGTTTTTGATAAAAAAATCAGTGACATTATTACTCCTGAAAATCAAACATGATTTATGACGGCCAATCTCCTGTCATAATATGTCAACGACATTAACCCAGAATTAATTTCACAAGTGTTTCAATCAGTATCGACCTCAGCCATTGTGCGATTAATCGCAGATTCAAAGATTGTATAATGTGAGTAAACTATTTAGGATCTCGCCATCAATCGCTAATAAGAATCAACTTAATGACCACTGAGCTTTATTTTATTTATGACTCACATTGCCCCTGGAGCTACGCCACCACGCCTTTAGTGAATGCGTTACAAGCAGCTTATCCCAAAATGAATTTACACTTATTACATAGCGCGCATTACATCGGCACAGACAGTGCGGGTGAAGAACAAATGGCAGCGGCCGCCAAAATAAGTGGTCTCAAGTTTGGTCGCGACCATATTCGCTACGTTAATAGCCCTAAAAATTCAATTAAAACGGCAAATTTGATGGCGTGGTTGCAGGCAAAACAACCTGAAAAACAATTGGCAACGCTAAATGCCATTCAAAAAGCGCATTTTATTGACGGGAATCCACTCGATAATAAACATGATTTCAACGCCATAGTAGAACAGTGCAAACTGTCACCCTCAAATAAAATATTTAAAGATGAACTCAGTCTCGAAGCAGAATATATCCTTGAGAACATTATTGAAATACAGCAGGTTATTGGTACAACAGGGTTTCCAGTGTTAGTCATGACAGTAGATGACAATGCGATTTTTATTGATCATTCTTTGTATCTCAGCAATCCACAAGCCGTTGTCGAAGCCGTTGAAAAAGAGATCGCCGCAATAAAGTAGTCATCAACAAAGACTGTGCGGCATTGACAGTTGCGAATAAAAATAAAGCGCTGACCATGTTAAATGGTAGCGCTTTATTTTTTATCACTGAGCTCTATTTGAACATCAGCAGTTAGAACATCAATGGCTGATATCAGCGAGTAAATCTTAACGATAAAACGCTTCAACCTTGCCTTTCATCGTCATTGTCAGTGGTTGGCCACGGCGATCTAACGCTTTACCCGCTGGGACTTTTACCCAGCCTTCACTGATACAATATTCTTCAACATCAAAGCGTTCTTTACCATTTAAGGTAATACCGATTTCATGTTCAAAAATAGCAGCCACATGATGTGGGCTACGTGGATTAACGCTTAAGCGATCGGGTAAAGCAGGTTGTGAAGTCGTGTCGTTCATAGTCATTGTCTATTGTGAATAAAGCGTGCGTTATTGTAGGCAATACACGTCGCCTGCTCAAGTATCGAAGCCATAATAAATACTGCCTAAATGAATAAATACCGATAAAAGCCCAAATCGCTCACAAACATACAGCGCATCATTTTATGATGCTGAGCACAAACGACCCCTTCGGCTGGTATTAACCATTAAAACCACAGTTAGTTTAGCAGCTCGTGATCTTTGGGTAATTGTTTACTGATCCACAATATCAGTTTGTGCTTTCTATTCGGGCCGTCGTCTTTATCTTCAGCAAGCGGTTGAATTAATTTATCTTGTACTAATAACCGATAAATACATTCCACTTTATCTTTAGGCGAAATACCTTTACCAAAATCAGCAAAACCACGCTTGTGGGCGTAACCCATGCCAATATCCATTGCGAGCTTAAGCAGTTTTGTATCGTGTTTACCCGCTTTCATTTAACCGCCTAGTCCTGTATTTCTATCATCCCTAAGCTACGCGAATATCAGTAAATTACCACCATAATAACGCAGAATATGGCGCAAAAAGCGCTTCAGATTAACGAGGAAGATGATTCAATCAGCGATTAAGCGATAAATATTGCCAACAAAGATTAATCTTCAGAATCCCTCCTAGGCGAAAAGAGCAAGGCTTGGTATTGTATTGGCGTTGTGATGTTTCCCATCCAACCCACTCGATCAACAACACAAGCACATATCGAACAAATACATCGAAAGGGCAAAGACCCAAGGATATTTCAATGCGTAAAACTCTTATCACTACCGCAATCAGTGCCGCACTGATGCTCAGTGCCTGTTCAGAACCATCAAAAAACACCACCCCAATGAGCCAAGCGACAGCAGAGACACCAACAACAATGACTAAAGCACCTGCAACCGCCGCAAACGTATTACTAACCCCTAGCCCATTGCAATACATGGCACCGCAGTTCGACAAATTGCAAGGCAGTGACTATTTGCCAGCATTTGAGCAAGGCATGCAGGCGCATAAAGCTGAAATTGCAGCAATAACCAATAATAGCGACCCTGCGACCTTTGAAAACACCATTGTGGCTTTAGAAAAAGCTGGCGCGATTTTAGACCGCACTCAACGGGTATTCTTCAATCTTTCAGGATTAATCTCAGACGATAACTTCACCCGTGTTGAAGAACAAATAGTGCCTCAATTAACCGCACATCAGGACAACATCTACCTTGATGAAAAACTGTTTGCCCGAATTCAGGCAATATATAAAGCCAAAGCGGCATTGACAGGTGAAGACCTGCGTTTAGTTGAAGTGTATTACGATCGTTTTGTGCGTGCAGGTGCTGAATTATCAGCAGCGGATAAAACCACAATGCGTGAACTCAATGGTGAGCTAGCTAAACTTGAAACCAGTTTTTCCCAAAACCTATTAAAGTCCTATAAAGAGGATGTGATTATTGTTGAAGACCAAGCGCAACTTGATGGTTTGTCAGACAACGATATCGCATCACTTGCCGCTGCAGCTAAAGATGCTGGTAAAAACGGTTACATGATCACCTTAGTTAACACCACAACTCAGCCGTTGTTAGCTAGCCTTAAAAACCGTGATTTACGTAAAAAACTCTGGGAAACATCTGCCTATCGCGCAATGGCAACCAATGCACCGCTTAATATACAAATCGCCAAATTACGTGCTCAAAAAGCCAAATTACTCGGTTATTCAACTTGGGCGGCTTATTCACTTGGCGATCAAATGGCTAAAACCCCTGAAGCGGTTTATGGCATTCTGGATGATCTTGCGCCAAAAGCCCTAGTCAAAGCCAAAGTGGAAGCGGCCGATATTCAAGCTGAAATAGTAAAAGATGGCCAAACTTTTGAACTCGCGCCATGGGACTGGGCTTACTATGCGGAAAAAGTCCGTAAAGCCAAATATGATCTCGACGACAGCCAAGTTAAACCGTATTTTGAAATGAACACCGTATTGAATGACGGTATGTTTTTCGCCATGAATAAGCTGTACGGCATTACTGTAAAACCACGTAATGACCTACCTGTATGGCATAAAGATGTCAGCGCCTATGAGATTTTCAATCAGGATGGCAGCTCAATTGGTTTGTTTTATTTAGACCTCTATGCCCGCCAAGGTAAACAAGGTGGCGCTTGGATGGATGAACTTGTCAGCCAATCATTCTTAAACAATACAAAGCCCGTGGTTTATAACGCGCTAAATGTCCCTAAGCCAGCTGAAGGGCAACCTACTCTGATGACATTTGACGAAGTCAGCACACTATTCCATGAGTTCGGCCATGCGATTCATGGATTATATTCACAGGTTAATTATCCCAGCCTAGCAGGTACATTAACCGCGCGTGACTTTGTAGAGTTTCCTTCACAGGCCAACGAAGATTGGAGTATCGACCCACAAGTGCTAGCCAACTACGCTAAACACTATCAAACTGGCGAGCCTATTCCTGCCGAGCTATTAGCTAAGGTATTAAAAGCACATACCTTTAACCAAGGTTTTGGTACCGTTGAATACTTGTCTGCTGCATTACTTGATATGGAATGGCACTCAATTGCAGCCGACACCGAAATTACCGATGTTGCCGCCTTTGAAAAACAAGCCTTAGCAAAACATGGTTTAGATTACGCGCCAGTCCCGCCACGCTACAAAACCACTTATTTTAGCCACAGCTTTGGCGGCGGTTATTCTGCGGGTTACTACGCCTACTTATGGACAGAAGTGTTTGCGGCAGATGCATTCTCTTACATGATGTCTCACGGCGGCTTAACCTTAGAAAACGGTCAAAAATACCGTGACACGGTTTTATCAAAAGGTAACAGTCAGGATTTAATGCAAAGCTATATCGACTTTGCCGGTAAGAAACCCTCAACAGAGGCATTATTAATGCGCCGTGGGTTAGTGCATTAATTAATCAACATGGTAGCAATTATCCACTACCTAGCAAAAAAGGGGGCATAATGCCCCCTGTTTCACATCATGATGTCAAACAACCATTTATCATGGGGCAAAAGCATCATTATGACCACAGAGTAATATGACACTTATCTTCAGTAATGACGTGGCTCTATAGGCGAACCTATTGAGTAACTCACAGGCAACAGCCATTTCAGCACTAAATGCTAAGTTGCTGACTAAACATATTACATCTTGAGCTGCCTTGCTGATTCCTTCAGCTGATGCATCAGCCTCATTAGAACCGCCTAACAGAATTAAACTCGCTATAGTGACAGTGCTAATGTCGAAATGGGTTGGCATATTATTCCCAGTGGGATGAAATACCAAAACCGCGTATAACCACCTCAGAAAGTTAACAAAACACCAACATCTAGTAAGCAGCAATTATCAGATTAGTGTCTGTCAGCTAAAACCTAACCATCCAATTAAAGCCTAAAAAACTAAATAAAAACAACAACAAAAAATAATACACACCCGTTCACAGTGTATTTTTTTGCAAAATGACATTTTCAGTATTTTACAACACCACAAGTTAACAAATTGTTAAGGCTGATACATTGTGTTACATTTTATTCGGTAGTACACATGACCTTATATAAAAATGCTATCAAAGCTTGCAAAGACAAGCTGATGTAGTTGGTGGTAAGAACAATAATTAAAAAAGAGAAAAATTATGAAATTATCTTTACTTTCAAGTGCAATGCTAGCCCTAACTGTCGGCGCTAGCGCCTCATCACAAGCAGCGGATGATCGTTATGTCATTCAAGTCGACCAACAAAAAAAAGGCGTAGTTAAGGCGCTAGCAAAACAATTAGGTGCGCAAATTCACGTTGATGGCGATGGTTTTATCGCAGCAACCTTTAGCGGTAAAGACTTAGCACAAGTAAAAGGACTATTAAATAATCCTCACGTCAAACTGGTTGAATTAGACCAACCACGTCATTTAATGTCGGTGTATGCTGATGACAGTGGCAACCCAATGACACAACAAATCACGCCATATGCTGTGTATCAATCACAAGCCAACCAAGTGACATTTAACCCTAATGCGGGGATCAAAGTGTGTGTTATTGATTCTGGTCTAGACCGTAGCAATAATGATTTTCAATGGAACAACATCACCGGGGATAACGACTCTGGAACTGGTAGCTGGGATGTTAATGGTGGCCCACATGGTACTCACGTAGCAGGAACCATTGCAGCTGCAGATAACGGATTTGGTGTTGTGGGTATGGCACCAGGTGTTGATTTACACATTATTAAAGTGTTCAACGAAGCTGGCTGGGGTTATTCATCTGATCTAGCCCATGCGGCAAACCTATGTAGTAATGCTGGAGCCAACATCATCAGCATGAGCTTAGGTGGTGGTGGTTCAAACTCAACAGAATCAAATGCGTTCAAAGCCTTTACTGACGCGGGCGGTTTAGTCGTGGCGGCTGCAGGTAACGATGGTAATAATGTCCGTTCTTACCCTGCTGGTTACCCATCTGTCATGATGATTGGTGCTAATGATGCTAACAATAACATTGCTGACTTTTCTCAATTTCCATCTTGTTCTTCTGGTAAAGGCCGTCGTGTCACCACAGATGAGACCATTTGTGTTGAAGTGACAGCGGGTGGTGTAGACACCCTTTCGACCTACCCAGCGGGTATGGCCACGGCATCATCATTAACAGCAGATAATGCGTTCATTGTTTCTTCTTCAATGGAAAACTCAGGTAATGCATCTGGCTCAACTTACTACATGGGCACCGCTGAAGCGGTAGACAGCGGCGCAAATGGTAATATTTGTGTAATCGATCGCGGTGCTATCTCTTTCCACGATAAAGTCGCAAACTGTGAAGCGTCAGGCGGTGTTGGTGCGGTTATCATTAACAATGAACCTGGCATGCTTTACGGCACACTAGGCGATGCTAACGCAACTTCAATTCCTGCCGTTGGCGCAGCATTTGAAGACAGAGCAACATTACTTGCCGCCTCGACTATGGCCATAAACATAGGTACATCTGACTTTGGCTTTATGAGTGGTACATCAATGGCTACGCCTGCTGTTTCTGGTATTGCGGCATTGGTGTGGTCACAACACAATGAATGTACTGGTACTGAAATTCGTAATGCCCTAAAAGCAACGGCTCAAGATGCGGGTGCAACAGGAAAAGACGATTACTTTGGATACGGTATTGTTAAAGCGGCTGCTGCACATGCATATTTAACAACTAATGGTTGTGAAGGCGGCGTAACGCCACCACCAACTGGCGGAGACATTACTTTAAGCTTGAACGGTGTGAAGAGTCGAGGCGCTAAGTTTATCGATTTAACCTTTAGCGGGTTATCCGGTAACAATGTAGATGTGTTCCGTAATGGTAGCAAATTAACCACTACAGCGAATGATGGCGCTTACACCGATGCATTAAATACTAAGTCAACCCTTAACTACAGTTACAAAGTATGTGAAGCAGGCACTACAACTTGTAGCGCTGAAAAATCAATCACTTTCTAAGGTGACTCTGGCGTAATCCATAAGGCCAGCGCCATTTTTAATTTAAAAAGCCAGGAAACTGGCTTTTTTTATGCCATAAATTTATTCGTTTATTCCATAATTCAGTTCATCCCGCTTAAACAGCAATACTTTTTGATGAATATCATTGCTATCCTGACAATTGTTTTTCATTATGCCCTTGTTCACTAAGGAGAATTGCATGGCTAAATTTGATGTATTTGGCACAACAATGATAGCAATACAACATCAGGACCAATGGCAACTCAGTATCGACTCTGGTTTGGGCTTACGACGTCCAGTAAAAGATGTGGTGCTCCCACCCTCATTAGATGAAAATGAATTGGCACAATATTTAGGCGATATCTACCATGAATGGGCCACAGACCGTCATCCGCACATTGTGAAGCTGTCCTAAGTATCCGCAGCATAAATCCAAGGAGCAGGAATGATAATCAGCAAACGTTCAAACATATGGCAATGGTTTACTGCGGGTAAAATCGTCGCCAATAACCTTAACGCAGCAATGCTGGCTGCCTACCCTTATCCCAGTGAGCACAATTGGCTGCAACTGATTGCTAATTTAGTGTTGTTTCTTGGCATGTTATTGCTCAGCGCAGGGGTGATATTTTTCATGGCATTCAATTGGGATGCATTAGCCAACCTGACAAAATTTGCGATTGTAGAAGGTCTGTTGATGGCGTTTATTGGCGGGTATTATCTTACTCATCGCGCATCAGATGCCTCAAATCCAAACAAGTTTGTTGCCTTTAATCACCATTGGAACTTACCCAATGCCATGCTATTGGGGGCCAGTATTATGGTCGGCGCACTGTTAGCATTGGTCGGGCAAACCTATCAAACAGGAGCCGATCCCTGGCAATTGTTTGCGCTGTGGGCGGTGTTCATTCTGCCTTTTGCTGTTATCGCAGGATTCGATCTCTTGTGGTTGCTTGTGCTGGTGTTAGTGAATGTCAGTTTAGGTATTTACTTTGATTCATTTGCCTCTATTTGGGGGGTAAAACTAGCACTTATTCAAATAATGGCATTGTTTAGTTTAGTGAATTTATCTATTCATCTGCTATTTAACCTCGCCCGCCGATTAACTTGGGCGGCTCAATCACGTTTTCAGTGCCCTGCAGTAGAAGCCACCAGCTTATTGGTCAGTATGGTTAGCTTAACTTGGCTGATGATTTGGGTGGTGTTTGATGTTGATGCCACCGTCGACTCTAGTGACTACGCCTTACTGTATTTAACCATCATGGCAGCTATATTTGGCTGGTATCGTTACCGCTCACCTGCGCTTTACCCACTCACCTTAGTATTAACCAGCCTCTGCGCCACCATAGTATCGATATTTTCAAGGGGCTTATTTGAAAGTCATGATCCCATCGGGATCTTTTTGCTAATAGCGTTGCTAGTTGTCGGTCTTACCAGCGGCTGTTTATATTGGTTGAAGCGCATTCAACAAGAGTTTGCAGCACAATCCTCTCTCAGTGATGGGGAAGCCTGTGATGAATAACGCCATAAACAACCCTGATAAAAGTTCTGCGCAGGAAGCACAAACGCAATTGTGGACCTTATTATTTAACCAAGGGCTGGTTGACAACAACACCTTACCGGCGACTGAGCTATCAAGCCCTTGGTATATCATTGGCGCCCAAATCATTGGCGGGTGGGTTGCGGCATTATTCCTGTTGGCATTTGTTTTAGCGAGTATCGCGTCTGTCACTGACATGGAACAATCGATATTAGTAATAGGGATAATCATGACACTTGGCTGTTTAATCTATTATCGAGTCGGTGAAAATCGCCAAGAATTTGTGCTGCAAATGGTATTTGCTTTAAGCATTTCAGGCCAGTTGATGATGCTTTGGGGGATCCACGACACCCTAAAACACCTAGATGATGGCATTATAGCCTTACTGTACGCGATGCTTTTTGCTGTTCATTGGTGGCTTATTCCACACAAAGCTAACCAATTTATTGCTGCTATCGCGATGGTGCCTAGCTTGCTCACCATACTGGCAATGCACCAACTTAGTTTGCTTATTCTGCCACTGTTAATTGTCTGTTTAATGCTGGTGTGGTCGCGGCTTTATCAATGGCCACAAAGTTACCAACGTCTACGGATGTTAGGCTACGCCCTTGGCCTTAACGTACTGTTTGCCCATTTTGTCTTATCCGACATGGGGCGCTGGATGGATCTCCCCCAAGTAATAATGGCATTTGACGCTCGCTTTAGTCACTACCTTGCTGTGGTGATGGTGTTGTTATCGGCATTGTGGCTCATCCACAAAGTATTTAATCAGTTAAGCATGCAACCACTTGAATCAACAAATACAACACCACTGCGCCGCGTGAAATCTATCGCCATATTAAGCGCAATATTAATCAGTTTGTTATCTATCCCTATGGCGGGGATCAGCACTGCGGTACTGATGCTGCTACTGGGGTATTTTTACAATGAATTCAAACTCACTGCCCTTGCCATTGGTGCATTAGTGAGTTTTATTGGCCTATATTACTATTCGTTGCATATGAGTTTATTCGACAAATCACTCTGGTTAATGGCCAGTGGAGTGATGCTATTGCTGATCCGCTGGGCACTCGCTAGCAAGGTCGACAAAACGAGTAACAAACAGGAGCAACGCCATGACATTCAGTAAAAGCAGGCTTGGTGTGATAGCGAGTGCTCTAATCATTTTGGCGCTGGTAAACCTGAATATTTACCAGCAAGAGCAACAACTGGTTACTGGCAACTTAGTGGTATTTGAACTGGCACCTGTTGACCCTCGCTCGTTAATGCAAGGAGACTACATGGCGCTCAACTACCAAATAGCCAGCAAAATTAGCCAAGCAACTCAATTAGAAAATGGATTAGAAAACCATGACGGTTTGTTTGTTGTAACCTTAAACCAACACAATCTCGCCCAATTTGACAACCTCTACCAAGGTCAACCCCTGCTGCCCAACCAACACATAATCCAATATCGAATGCGAAACGGCAGCGTGAAACTAGCCAGTAATGCCTTTTTCTTTGAAGAGGGGCGAGCTGAAGCGTTTGCCAAGGCGAAATATGGTGAGTTTAGGGTCACCCCTGAGGGAAAAATGCTACTGAGCAACATGTTAGATAAAGATTTTAAACGGATTTAATCACACAACACCTTAATTCAGTAAAGTCATACTATTATCTACTAGGATAAATAACACTCACAGACAACAAGTGATCTTCAATAGTACAGAAAAAGCAAAATAATAAGGCGGAGTTTAGCGGTAAATTGTTATTCTATAATCGAAAAACATTACACGGTTATCTAATGTTTTCACAAGCAAGTATAGGTCGTTATTTGTAATGATTACAAAGTATTAAGTGAATACTCTAAACGTGTCAGCAGCAAATGGATAAAGTATGGCAACCAAAAAAGTCAGCATCAAAAATAACAATCACACTAGCGCATTTAAGTTTTTATTAGCTGGTACGCCGGTCAATATTGATATTTCTACTCCTACCGGTGAACTTGGGCGCTTTAGAACCACCTTTATTGGTTATCTGCCACAGCAATTCATTCTGATTCAATCTCCTGAATCCACCAAACTTGGCAAACACGAACAATATATAGTTAAAAATGTCCCCATTACCGTCCGGGGGTTAGTTGAAGGGCACGAAGCCTCGGTCATCGCGTTTCAAACCACCTTAAAACAAACCTTAAGCACCCCAACCAAAATACTAGTGTTAAATTTCCCCGACACTATGGTGATCCATAACTTACGCTCCACTAAGCGAGTACTGACTGAGTTAGCCTGTACCGTCAGCACCAATGGTCAAGAGTATGAGGCAGTAATGACCGATGTGTCACTATCAGGGTGTCACATTAATATTGCCAAAGGTGGTGCCGATAGCATTACCGAAGACACCCTTGTCACCGCCAAATTCTGTGACAACGATGCAGACGAACCTACCCTCACCCTATCGTGTAAAGTGTGTAATCTGAAACCATTTCAACAAGGCGTTGAGTTTGGTGTGGAATTTGCTGCTGAGCAAGATCCCACCATTGAATCGATTATCCGCCTTGCGCTGTTGTCGGAGAAATAATCTTGTTGCTCACAAATATATCAATCAATTGATTTATCGTAACGATAACGCTAGGTTACTTAATCTACGTTAATTTTTCCTTTGGATAATCGAGATGTCGATTCGGTTTAAGCACATCAAAGCGGTAGCTTTGGGCATAGTTATCATTGTTTCCTTGATCGTTGGATTTAACTGGCAAACCGTTAACCGCTTATACAGCGTCGTCACCTTATTTGATGAAGGGGTGATCGTAAACAACTTCTCCCATATGAAAACGCTCTTTTTTAACCAAAAAATTGCCCAACAAGGCACACCTTATGTATTTAACAGCAACTTAAAGCCATTACCTGAGTCATTCACTTACCGTAATAAATCGACCAATACCGAATCCTTTTTAACCCGCCGCGCCACCACAGCTTTGTTAGTGCTAAAAGACGACAACATTAGCTACGAACAATACTTTTTAGGCACCCATAGTGATGACAAACGCATATCTTGGTCGATGGCGAAATCCTTCGTGTCGGTATTATTTGGTATGCAGGTTGACGCTGGCAAAATTGATATTGAACAAACCGTCGATTTTTATCTGCCAGAACTTGCTCACTCGGGTTATGCCAATGTCAAAGTAAAGCACGTTTTGCAAATGTCATCGGGCGTGAAGTGGAATGAAGACTATCAAGATTTTTATTCTGATATCAATAAAATGGGACGTATTTTAGCTATTGGTGGCTCGTTAGATCAGATGGCCAGCGAGCTGGTCAACGAGTCAGCACCAGGCAAAACGTTTCATTATGTCAGTATGGATACCCATGTGATTGGCATGATAGTCAGGCGCGTGTCTGGTAAGTCATTAATCGAGCTGTTACAACAAAACCTCTGGGGACAGTTAGGCATGGAGGACTATGCTTATTGGCTTACCGACTCACAAGGTGTGGCTTTCGCATTAGGTGGATTGAACATGACCACCCGCGACTATGCGCGTTTTGGCCGTTTATTGCTAAATAACGGTGCCTACAATGGCCAACAAATTGTCTCCGCACAGTGGATAAAAGCCGCCACTACCCCACAAGCGGATTACCTGCAACCCCAGGCTGACAAACTGGGCTATGGCTATCAAATCTGGTTACCACCCGCAGCTGAAGCAGGAGAGTTTTTTTGTGTTGGGGTATACGGACAATATATTTACATCAATCAACAACACAATATCGTGATTGTGAAAAACAGTGCCGATTTAGGCTTTCAAGATGGGTTAATTTCAAAACACGAAACCATCGCATTTTTCCGTGAAATCGTAGCTTCGTTGAAATAGTGTGCTCACTTAATGATTTAAATGAGCAGTGTTCGTTATAAACGCGATCCATTATTGCGTTTTTATTCGATCAAACTGGCCTGTCACATTAAAGCCTGTTCTATATAAAACCCTATTTCAACGATTCAAGCCATTGGTTAAAGGATGAGGCAGGCATAGCGCCCGATTGCTGTGCAATTATTTTGCCTTGCTTTAATACCATTACGGTTGGGATAGAACGGATATTAAATTGCGCCGCTAATGCTTGTTGATCTTCTGTATTAAGCTTACCGAAACGGAATCTAGGTTCCCACTTTGCAGCGGCCTGACTAAATACAGGGGCAAAGCTTTTACACGGCCCACACCAGCTAGCCCAAAAATCGACTACCAGTGGCAGCTCTGATTTATTAGCATGATAGATGAAATTTACCGCGGTAAGATCAATGGGTTCGCCAATAAAAAGACGTTGTTTACATTTACCGCAAGTGGGTTGTTGCTCAAGTCGTTCTTGCGGGACACGATTTAACGTATCGCAATGGGGGCAAGCTATTATCATTTTTACTCCACGTCACTTATCTGTATTAACGCCCAAACAGCCAAAACCATGTTACCACAATGTGTCAATTGTTCATTATCTGTTTTAGTCGTATGTTTTTAGCATTTAATTCTGTACATCATCGGTTAAAGAGTTAGAAAATTTGATGTTAATCAGCTGTTATAGTGTCTTTTATCTTTGAGAGATTGATAATCTTTTGCTAATCTCAGATGCAACTCAAGTAGGCATAAAACAAAGAAATGCAGCTTACAGACTCAAACAAATAAGGTTTATACCACATGAAAAAGACACTCATAGCTACCGCGCTTTCAGCACTTTTTATTGCCCCTACAGTATCGGCAATTGAAATTTATAAAGATGATAAAAATGCGGTAGAAATTGGCGGTTTTGTTGATGCTCGTATCATTAATACTCAAGGTGAAACAGAAGTCGTCAATGGTGCTTCACGTATTAACTTTGGTTTTAATCGTGAGCTTACCAATGGCTGGAAAGCGTTTACTAAATTAGAGTGGGGTGTCAACCCTGTCGGTAACAGCGATATCGTTTATAACAACCGCTTTGAGTCTGTTCAAGATGAGTTTTTTTACAACCGTTTAGGTTACGTTGGACTTGAACATGATACCTATGGCTCATTAACTATTGGTAAGCAATGGGGCGCTTGGTACGATGTGGTTTATAACACCAACTACGGCTTTGTTTGGGATGGTAATGCCGCTGGCGTATATACCTATAACAAAGATGATGGTGCCGTAAACGGCGTGGGTCGTGGTGACAAAACCGTTCAATACCGTAACAGCTTTGGTGATGTCAGCTTCGCGATTCAAACTCAGCTTAAAAACAGCAGCTTCTATACTTGTGATACAACCGAAGAAATAAGCCAAGCAGACTGTGAACAAGAGTTTGTTGGCGGTGCAAAAGAAGCTCAAAAAGTTGACTTCGACTACACCTATGGCGGTTCGATTACTTATCAAGTCACTGACATGTTGTCATTAACTGCGGGTGTTAACCGTGGTGAATTTGAGGTGCAGTTTGGTAATGGCGAACAAACTACCGCCATCGACTTAATTTACGGTGCTGGTATTACCTGGGGCAACTGGGATAATAATGGTCTATATGCCGCCGCTAACTTCAATAAACAAGAAAACCATGATACTGATAACCTAGGCCGCTTAATCAAAGATGCTTATGGTGTTGAAACCTTAGTTTCGTACAAGTTTGACAACGGTTTACGTCCATTTGTGTCATACAACATTTTAGATGCAGGTGATGACTATGTTATTCAACCTAACTTTAATGCTGACCCTAACGACGTATTCAAGCGTCAGTTTGTGGTAGTAGGCTTACACTATGTATGGGACACCAATACCGTATTGTATGTTGAAGGCCGTAAAGACTTCAGCGACTTTACCAGTGCAGATAAAGCACAAGAAGCAAGAATGTCGATGTCAGAAGAAGACGGCGTAGCTATCGGTATTCGTTACACCCTGTAATCGGTTAACGCAATCGCAAGATAAACCAAAAGCCCGAAGTGATCACTTCGGGCTTTTTGTTGTGGATCAGCTGAAATGCCTAACGTCTATCAACCTTTAAAAGTTATTTTTGCAAAAGCAACAAGCGCTGACACAGTTTGACAAAATCAGACGATGTCACAATACCAAGTACTTTGTTTTGCGCATCAACCACAGGTAAGCAACCCAGCTTATTATCAATAAAATATTGCACCACCACAGTCAGCGGTTCATCTAAGCCTAACTTTTCTGCCTGGGTTTCCATCACATCTCGAATAGGTTTATAGCGCTCTTTTCTATCTAATGCCCCTTGACCATATTTATTCAACATAGTTAATACGCTGGCAATCATTTTTTTATGGGTCAATAAACCGATAAACTCTCCGGTTGTTTCTGAAATCACGGGTAAATGGCGCACATTTCGACTTTGCATCAATTGATGGGCATCCTTCAAACTGGCCTCATCACTTATGCACACTGGATTTGGGGTCATGATATCGCACACTTTCATGGTATTACTCCTTATACCTAACGATGATTAAAGATTAGTCAAAATAAAAATGAATAGCGAGTAACAAGTAACAGTAGTGATTCATAGGTCTCACTATAAAACCGCTAACACTTTGACCCATTCAGCAGTAAAGCCTTTATATACCCAAGTTCACCGCTTAGGATTATCAGAGAACGTTGGGGGCGTCTCTGGCAATAAGCCGAAGCGGATACCGCCCACCCTTTAGGTTAAATTTGTGCTAACTGATCCATTAACACGTATATGCTGTACTTATCCATCTTCAGTTTTTGGTTTTATCAAGAGGTACATTTGGCTACACGGCATTCATTATTGCATCACCAGCGTCATTTTGAACGTATCGGCCCTGATTACCGTCAAGGTGAGTCAGTGAGCTTTTTAGATATTAAACACACCTTTGGCCTACAGCATATACGCGTTGGTAAATGGGTTAATCGCACCGAATCAGCCTTAGCGGCTAACTTAATATTTGATGCATTGGCAGACTTAGCCAATATTTTACGTGTACCACCAGAATTAATTGGTCTTCGTGGTAGCTTACGCTTTGCGTTTGGTCATGGCGGGCAAAAAGGCGTACAGGCACATTACTCACCAGCCTACCGTGAATTAGCGTTAGCCAAAAATGCAGGCGCTGGCGCACTAGCCCATGAGTTTTGGCATGCGTTTGACCATTACATTGCCGACAAAATGTATCACAACGACAGCCTACTCGATCCCTATCACCTTAACCCTTATGCCTGCGCCAGTGACCATTGGTTAGCCGATAAACAGCTCATCAACCATCCACTTAATCAGCAATTGTCGAAGTTGTTTGAGGTAACTTTACTAAGCAACAATAGCCAACACCCCAGTGATTATGTGCGCCGCGCTATTGCACTTGATAAACAGCAACAAAGTTTATACTTTGCCAAACCCACTGAAATGATGGCCCGCGCCTTTGAAGCCAGTATTGAAATGCACTCACAAACACATGCCGCTATCGCCAACCCATATCTGGTTAACAGCACCATTAATTCCCCCTTAGCAAAATTGGGCGCTTACCCTGACGCAACCCATTGCGCCGCCATTTACCAAGCTATCATGGCTTATTTTGAACCCTTAGGGAGTGCATTTGATAAACAAGGGCGATAGAAAACAGAGACAGTCATTGTGAATCTTAACTAAGTACCTTTTGATCCTCCCTCAAACTCAAGCTATATAACTGTTTTTGTTATTTGTAAGAATTAACTAGACAATAACCTCGTTTTTCAAAAATAAGTTGTTTACTCCGTTTATACAAGATCAGTTCCAAGCAACTTGTTTAAGCTCATAGCTGTTTTGTCTCATCATCATCTTTTCTATGCTTGCATGAGGGTATTTGGATTGCATGATGTCTTTAAGAAGGTTTACTTGAGCGTTTGGCATCTTGTCACCAATAACAATCTTTATCAAAGCATGATGAGGGTATTTTATCAAAGCTTTATCGGAAAATGATATGAAGCGAACCTCTTGTTCATGCTTCCAATGCTCAGACTTGGTTGATGCTGCTGTAGCTACAATCTGATAACCACTGAGAGTCTTATTTTGAATCAATTCAAGCCTATCATTGACAGAGAAAATATCCGACACTCTCAACTCATCGGGTTCATTCTGGTATCGCACTTTGAATCCAACGGCTTTTTTTTCTGTTGATTCGAATATTGCCTCTTGTAGTACCTTCTGGTCAAAAACCAAACAAAACCCCCTTAACCCATTAGCGTAATGCCCCCACATCCGATTATCAATTAAAACGTTGTTTTTAGAGCTTGAGTCATAATATGAAAAGCTACAAATTCGGCTAATAGAGTTCAAATTCCCAATCATTTCGCTGGCCATTTGAAAGCAGCCTCGCTCTAACAGCTCAATATTTGACAACTTATCTGGATAATGAACACCTGTTAACTGAAAGTAAACATTATATGATTTAGGATCTTTAGGCGTGATTCTTTGAATAGCGAAGCTCTTTAACTCTTCAGATAAGCTCCTATCGATTCTACATCGCCCCTCGAAAGGATCATTTTGGCTTTCTAATTTTCCAAACCAAAGCTCATTGTTAGAAAGCGCTGTTAAAGCATTCGTATCAAACGACCTAAATTTATAAAAATACAAGGAAAATCCTTCTTATAATGTGGTTTTTACACTACTGCCATTCTTATAACTTGGTAAGTTTCGCTAGCTTTCAAAATAACAATACATCGTCCATATTAAAAATACAGAAAGTCCTGTGATAAAACTTCTAAAAATCCCAAATTCAATCCCCCAGATAATAGCTCCTAAATAAACGGGGCCAGAGCCAGAGGGGTCACCTACTTATCGAGCAAAAGCAACCAAATAGCGTTACTGCCGAAAGTAAGACAAAAAAGCCGCTGCTTTTCTCCTCGGAGTTGACTGGTGTCAATGAGAAGAGAAAAGTAGCGGCTGATGCAGTATTATTGAGGTTAAGTAGCTATTTACTCGTAATCAGATAATGGTGCACAACTACACATCAAATTACGATCCCCATAAACATCATCAATACGGTTAACCGTTGGCCAGAACTTGTTGGCCTTAACTGATGCAGTTGGGAACACGGCCACTTCGCGGCTATATGGGCGTGAGTCGAACTCAGGGTCCATAATATCGGCCATGGTGTGTGGTGCATTGTGCAATGGGTTGTTGTCGGCTGGCCACTCGCCAGATTCCACTTTAGCAATCTCAGCGCGTATAGATACCATTGCTTCGATGAAGCGGTCTAGCTCTACTTTTGACTCTGATTCTGTTGGCTCAATCATTAACGTACCCGCAACTGGGAAGCTCATGGTTGGGGCGTGGAAACCATAGTCGTTTAGACGCTTAGCAATGTCCATTTCAGTCACGCCTGATGCTTCTTTAAGCGGGCGTAAATCTAAAATACATTCATGGGCTACGCGGTCATTACGGCCTGTAAATAATACTGGGTAATGTGCAGATAGCTTTTTCATCACGTAGTTAGCGTTTAACAGGGCTGTTTGCGTCGATTGAGTCACACCTTTAGTGCCTAACAACTTAATGTACATCCAGCTGATAGGTAAAATGCTAGCACTACCGTAAGGCGCTGCTGATACGGCACCGTTGTTGTCGCTTTCACGACCAGGCTTAACCACAACGTGACCCGCAACAAATGGCGCTAGGTGAGCTTTAACACCGATTGGGCCCATACCTGGACCACCACCGCCGTGCGGAATAGCAAAGGTTTTGTGTAGGTTTAAGTGCGATACGTCGGCGCCGATAAAGCCAGGTGAAGTTAATCCAACCTGTGCGTTCATGTTGGCACCGTCTAGGTACACTTGACCACCGTATTGGTGAACAATTTCACACACTTCGCGGATAGATTCTTCATACACACCATGGGTAGATGGGTAAGTGATCATAATGCACGATAGGCTGTCAGCAAGCTCGCTAGCTTTAGCACGTAGATCTTCTAAATCAACGTTACCTTCTTTATCACAGGCGGTTACGACTACTTTCATCCCTGCAAGCTGCGCCGATGCTGGGTTAGTACCGTGTGCCGATTGTGGAATTAAACAGATATCACGGTGCGCGTCGCCACGAGACTCGTGGTACTTTTTAATGGCTAATAAGCCTGCGTATTCACCTTGTGCACCCGAGTTAGGCTGGATACAAACTGCATCGTAACCTGTGATGTTGACAAGATAGTCTGATAATTCAGTAATTAACTGAGTGTAGCCTTGCGCTTGGTCTAGCGGACAGAATGGGTGCATGTTAGCAAATTCTGGCCAGCTAACGGGTAGCATTTCGACTGCCGCGTTAAGCTTCATGGTGCACGAACCTAATGAGATCATTGAGTGGTTCAATGCTAAATCTTTATTTTCTAGACGCTTGATATAACGCATCATTTCAGTTTCGCTTTGGTAGCGATTGAATGTTGGATGGGTTAATACCGCATCCTGACGTACAAGTGCTGCTGGAATAGATTGGCTACCGCTAGCAATAACCTGTGCATCCAGCGCAGCAACGTCTAAGCCATGGCCTGCGCCTAAAATTACATCAAATAATGCTGCTACATCAGCACGTACTGTGGTTTCATCTAAGCTGATACCAAATACGCCGTCGGCGTCGATACGCAGGTTAATGCCAGCGGCAAGTGCGCGAGCATTAATGCTTGCTACGTCTGCGCCCGCTACGCTGATGGTGTCAAACCAAGTGCTGTTAACTAGGTTTAATCCTTTAGCTTGTAAACCTGCTGCTAAGATATCAGCAAAACGATTAATGCGTGATGCAATGGTTTTTAAGCCTTGTGGGCCGTGGAATACGGCATAGAACGATGCCATGTTGGCAAGTAAGATTTGCGCAGTACAAATGTTTGAGTTGGCTTTTTCGCGGCGAATATGTTGCTCGCGCGTTTGCATGGCCATACGCAATGCTTGGTTACCACGGGTGTCTTTTGACACACCAATGATACGACCTGGCATTGAACGTTTGTGCTCGTCACGGGCAACGAAAAACGCAGCATGTGGTCCGCCGTATCCCATTGGTACGCCAAAACGTTGTGCACTACCAAATACCACGTCAGCGCCCATTGCGCCCGGTGATTTCAGCAACACTAACGACATGATGTCGGCAGCAACGGTAATGATGGCTTTGCTTTCACGTAAAGTGGCAAATAGCTCGGTGTAATCGGTAATTTGACCGTGACGGTTAGTGTATTGGAACAACGCACCAAATAGCTCGTAGTTAACGGCTTCATGTGCTGGGCCAACAACCACTTCAAAACCAAAACATTCAGCACGGGTTTTAACCACGTCTAATGTTTGTGGGAACACATCATCGGCTACGAAGAAAGTGTTGGCTTTTTTCGCTTTAGACACACGCTTGGCTAGTGCCATGGCTTCTGCAGCGGCAGTGGCTTCATCAAGCAATGATGCTGAAGCTAAATCAAGACCGGTTAAGTCCATCGACATTTGTTGGAAGTTAAGAATGGCTTCTAAACGACCTTGCGCGATTTCTGGCTGGTAAGGCGTGTACGCGGTGTACCAACCTGGATTTTCAAACACATTACGCAAAATAACGTTGGGTACTTGTACGCCGTAGTAACCCATACCGATATAGTTTTTGAACACTTTATTTTTATCGGCAATGTTACGGATGTAGCTGATACCTTCAGCTTCACCACATGAATCACCAATGGTTAATTCCTGTGGTAAACGAATTTTACCCGGCACGGTTTGTGCGGTTAAATCTTCTAACGACTCTGCACCAACGAAGTTCAACATTTCTTGCTGTTGAGCTGCATTCGGGCCAATATGACGTGTTAAAAATAATTCGTGCTGTTCTAATTGTGTAAGCGTTTGCTTGGTCATGATTAACCTTGTTCCAAATTTGCCAGTAGTGGGCTGTAGGGCACAGTTACTGGGTATGTGTGAAATAGTGGTACGTGTGAATGGGTGTAATACGTCGATATCTTCCAAAAAGGTTATTTTTGTTGATATTTTTATTTAATGACGTGTTGCAACGCGCCACACAAAACAAAGAAGCTCCCGAGGGAGCTTCTCAGTGCCGACAAGATTTACTCTTCGTCGATAACTTCTTGATAGCCTTCAGCATCTAATAGGCTGTCTGCTTCAGACGCATCAGATGGCATAACGCGGAAGAACCAACCGTCGCCAAATGCATCGCTGTTAACTAACTCTGGCGAATCTTCTAGCGCTTCGTTAATGGCAATCACTTCACCAGAAATAGGTGCATAGATATCAGATGCCGCTTTAACAGATTCCGCAACTGCACAGTCTTCACCAGCGGTAACCGTGTCACCCACTTCTGGTAATTCAACGAATACCATGTCACCTAAAAGCTCTTGAGCGTGCTCAGTAATACCTACTGTGTAGCTACCGTCAGTTTCAAGACGGATCCACTCGTGTGAAGAAGCATATTTCAAATCTGCTGGAATGTTGCTCATTGTCGTTGTCCTTTAATCTGGTTCTGTAATCTGTAGTAAAAATTGTCCAGCTAGCCAGACATTATCCATGCCTGGCAAACTGCTTAATTTAGAATGCTTGTTTGCCGTTACGTACAAAGCTTGGGGCAATCACTTTTACCGCAACGCGTTTTTTACGCATTTCAACTTCGGCAACCGCACCAATACCGTTTGGCACGCGTGCCATGGCAATAGAATAGCCTAAAGTTGGCGAGAAAGTCCCGCTAGTGATCGCACCTTGATGCTCTACACCGTTTTCGTCGGTGAAAAACACTGGCATATCATGGCGTAAAACGCCTTTTTCTTCCATAACCAGACCAACTAATTTGTCGGTACCTGCGGCTTTTAATTGGGTTAATGCGGCGCGGCCAATAAAGTCACGGTCGCTTGGCTCCCACGCTACGGTCCAACCCATGTTAGCGGCTAATGGATTAATGCTTTCATCCATGTCTAAGCCGTATAGGTTCATACCTGCTTCTAGGCGTAATGTGTCACGTGCGCCTAAACCACATGGACGAACGTCGACATCTAATAGCGCTTGCCATAGTGCTTCTGCTTCGGTTTCTGGGACGATAATTTCGTAGCCAGCTTCACCAGTATAACCCGTGGTGGCAATAAATAGGCTGCCAGATTGCACGCCAAAGAATGGCTTCATGCCTTCTACTGCTGCGTTTTGCTCGGCATTGAACACTTTGGCGGCTTTGGCTTTAGCGTTAGGGCCTTGAACGGCGATCATCGCTAGCTCTGGACGCTCAGTGATGGTGACATCAAAGGCTGCAGCTTGCTTGTTGATCCATGCGAGGTCTTTTTCGCGGGTAGCTGAGTTAACCACAACGCGATAGTGCGTGTCGGTTAAGTAGTAAGTGATAAGATCGTCAATGATGCCAGCGTTTTCGTCTAACATGCCGCCGTATAGGGCTTTGCCTGCTACGGTAAGTTTGGCGACATCGTTTGCTAATAGCTTACGTAAAAATGCACATGCGTCTGTGCCAGTCACATCGACAACGGTCATGTGAGACACGTCAAACATACCCGCGTCTTGACGAACAGCATGATGCTCTTCGATTTGCGAACCATAGTTGATTGGCATTTCCCAGCCGTGGAAATCCACCATCTTGGCGTTAGATTCTAAATGCTTGTTGAAGAGTACCGTTTTGCTAGCCATTCTTATCCCTTATTGTGGGTAGTGCTATGTTAAAAACACAGCCTAGGTATTTGCTAAAATTCGGCCAAAATTATACTCGGCAGAGTTGGATTGTATACAAAAAAATTTTCTAATCCGACAGACTTATCATTAGTTTAGCTAATGCGACACATGTAATAAATTTACAACCCATTTAGATGAAAAACATCTATAGGGCTATATCACCTGATATATAAGCGATTTTACAGATTCTCAAGATGAAATTGATTCACGACACAGTTTAGGTAATGTCATCTTGTTACCCATGGCCTGTCTGACGAACACTGTTTTCAGACCAGCAACATTATCAACCAGTGACAATCCGATGTCGCGGATGGCTTTTTTCACTGGATTGCGTCCAGCAAACAGTCGCTTAAAGGCTTCCATGGTGGCAATCATTTCCATGGCTTCAGCTTTTCGCCAGCGCTCTAACGCACGTAAATGACGATAATCGCCAATATCTTTGCCCTGCTCATGCAGCTCTGTCACGGTTTGAATAATACTGGCAGCATCTAAAAAGCCTAAATTAACCCCTTGTCCTGCCAACGGATGCACTGTGTGGGCGGCATCTCCAGCTAACACTAAACGATGACGGGCAAAATGACGCGCATAACGCATGCGAAGTGGAAACGCATGGCGCTCGCTTATCACTTCACATACACCTAAACGGCTATCTAAGGCGGCGGTTAACGCATGGCCAAAGGTGGCATCATCTAAGGCTAACAATTGCTCAGCATGTTGTGGCGAGGTTGACCATACAATCGAACACAGGTTGTCTTCATATAAGGGCAGCATGGCCAATGGGCCGTCGGGTAAAAAAGCTTGGCGGGCAATGGCATCGTGGGCAAGTTCGGTGCGCACTGTGGCAACAATGGCGTGATGGCCGTAATCCCAAAAGGTGAGTGGTATTTGGCACTGCTGGCGTACCCATGAATTAGCACCATCAGCCCCTATCACTAACGCAGCTGACATATTGTCGCCGCTTTCAAGGGTTAACCATGCTTCGCGCTCACCAAATGCCACGCGTTGCAGTTTTTGTTGTTCGATATGAGTGATGTTGGTGAGCTCACTGACTCGTTTTGCCAGCGCAAAGCTAATGGCGTCGTTTTCAATGATCGCCCCCAAATGGGTTTCGCTAATAGCGTGGGCGTCAAACTCAATCTTCCCCATACCGTCTTTGTCCCACACCATCATTTTTTGGTATGGGCTAACTCGGCTATGGTCAAGATATTGCCATGCTCCTAGGTTGGTTAGCAGTTGTTGGCTGGCTTTATTAATGGCGCTGACGCGCAGTTTGGGCTCACCACTAGGGGCTTGTGTGCTGCTAGCATCAATGACCACTACCTTTAAATTGGCTTCAGCTAAGCCAATTGCGGTAGCTAATCCCACCATTCCGCCGCCGACAATGGCGACATCAAAAGTTTGGCTGGTATACATAGCAGTGTCCTTTTAAAGCATCAGTGAAAAAGTAAATCGGTGTAAAACGTTGGCTCGTCAAAAAAGAGTTAGCGCCAGCCCATCGCAATTTGCGCCACTGGCCGTTTTAACGGTGGTAACCAAGACAGTAACCTTAACCCCAATGACCGCCCTGCGACGAGAGGCCAATATTGATTAGAAAAACCACGCACTAAAAATTCGATATTACGCAACGTGCTGTGGCGATCGTCCTGCCGCGCCGCCAAATATTGATGCACTATGTCACTTGCCCCCACATCAAAGGGCACAGAGTGATTCAAGGCGGTATCGTCAGCCTGTTTAAGTGCGGTTTCAATCACCTGTATTAGCCCCACTACATCACGTAGGCCTAGGTTAAACCCTTGTCCAGCAATCGGGTGTAAGGTTTGTGCGGCGTTACCGACAAACACGCAACGATGGTATATAGGCCGTGGCATGGTGGTTAACGTTAGCGGGTAAGTGATGCGTTTACCAACTTGGGTAAAACGCCCTGCCCGATTGCCAAACACCTGTTGTAGTTGCTGCAAAAACTCGGCTTCATCTACCTGAGCCAATTGCGCGGCTTTTGCAGGTGAAACAGCCCACACAAGTGATAATCTGGCATGGTTTGAGGCGCGCGGCGCTTGACCTTTACCCGCAGGCTGATTGCTCATCGGTAATAAAGCTAATGGGCCTGAGTCGGTAAATCTTTCATAGGCCCAATGGTGATGCGGTTTATCGGTTTCGACATTAGCCACCACAGCGCTTTGCTGAAAATCAATTTGTTCGGCGTGTTGTTTTAGCTGCTCACGCACCACTGAATTAGCCCCATCTGCCGCCACCAGCAATTTAGCGCTAAGGGTGATGCCATTATCTAAGGTTAAATAATGCCCCTGTGCGTCACTACTAAGCTGGCTGAGTTTTGCGGGGCAAAATAAGCTGATGTCCGCTTGTTTAAGTCGTTCAAATAACACCTGCCCCACTTGGGCAAGCTCAACCACCTGACCGAGTGCCGATAAGCCTAGCGGCTTGGCGTTCAGCTCGGTCATACCAAAATGACCGCGATCTGAAATGTGGATGTCTTGAATTGCAGTGCCTAAATGACTCAGCGCTGGCCAAATACCCAAGCGAGTGAGTTCAAAAATAGAGCCATGGGCAATAGCAATTGAGCGGGCATCAAAACCTGGGTGACTGTCGTCGGCTTGCTGCGCTTCAATAAGGGCGATAGATAACGGTTGCGCTCGACCTTGATTGAGCTTGGCAAGCCCTAACGCTAGAGTGGCGCCAGCCATGGCGCCGCCAATTATGACAATATCAAAGGGCTGTAATGCTGCTGATGCTGAATTCATATCTCAACTCAATCGCTTATGTATTTGCGGCTAAAACCTGTGGCTAAATAATTTAGTGAACCGTTTGGATGGTGTCGGTGTTGTCCATCTCGGGCTCTGGGCCAAATTCTGAATAACATAAAATAGCGGCCATGCGGACAAACTCTTGTAATTCAATGTAGGCGGCTTCTGACTCTTCATCATCACCGACATCAAATTCAACTTGGGCGATTTCAGCAAGATCTTTAATCACCTCTTTGACATCGTCCGATGCCTGATTCAATTTTGGCTGAATAATCGCAATGCCAGTTAAAAAACTTTGGGTCCACAATGATAATGCTTCAACCCGATGCGAAAGCGACACTTCCTCTTCTGGCAGTAATAAGGTGAAGCCGAATTCAAAATCAACCAAACGGGTTACTGTATCTTGGTAAAGCTCGGTGATCAGTTGGAGTAAGTTGCTTTCTAATGCCTGACCATCGTTCATTAAATCAATTAATGGGCCAATCCAAGTTTGGTTGTCCTGTTCAACACCACCACAAATTAAACCTACCAATGCACCGTGAACTTCTACTGGGTGCTGGCCAATTTCGGCTTCATCGAGGGCTTTTTTGAGGTTGTCGATACAAAATGAAGGTGGGGTTGCCATGGTACTTTCCTAAAGGGCGATAACTTTCCCAATGCTAGCAGAGTTCGCTATTGTCGCCAAATACTTGCCACCACGATGTGATATAAAAGCCAGATTTGCTCAGACATACAGCAAATAGATAAAAAGGCGTCTGCTTGCCTTGCGCTTTTAAATCCACACCTATATAGTTCGGCTTTAACAAAATATGCTTTTTTATAAAGGATCTGGCCGCGACGTTATGAGTACCAGCGCTGTTGAAATAACCCTTTTAGGGCGCACTTACTCTATTGCATGTCCCAAAGGACGTGAGGATAACTTACGCACTGTAGCCAGAGAGGTTGAGGCACAGCTCACCAACCTTAAAACCCGTACCAATAGCTTGAGCCGCGAAGAATTAGCCATTATGGCCGCGTTAAATATTGGTAATGAATTGTTTGAAGAAAAGCAGAAAAATAAACACTATATGGCGCAAATGGACGAGCGTATTTCTTTGTTGCAATCTACGCTGGAAAATTCGTTGATTGAACGAAGTCGCAAGGACGACTAGAATCAGTTTTAGATACTTGCGTTAAGCAACTATCGACCTGTTTTGCTCCCTGGGATATGCGTGTGTTGGTAATGTCCCTGTGCCGATATTTACAAACCCAGGGTGAATGCTTTCATTGACATTGTGCATGCTCGGCTCGTATCGAGAAGCCTTAGGATATGATCATTTACCCGCCTTGAACCTACGGTTCAAGGGCTTACACCAGCCACGGTATTCTGGGGAGCATCCTAATTTATGACGTTAACTCGCTACATGAACACTGCTGAAATACCAGCAGAGTCAGCACCAGCCAAAACCACGTATTTCTCATCTATTAATAAACATTTAGACAGTGCTAATCAGGCATTGTCTGCGATAGACGCTGGCAATCAACATCTGCATATTGATAACCTGGCCCATCAAGACTCTGGCTTTGAATTAAGTAATCAAGAGCGATATGCCCTATTTGATAGCCAAGGAATGAGCCGCGACTTTATTCGCCGTCATATTCGTGAAGAACGTAAAAGCTTCACCCCTGCTGAACAACATCAATTAGCATTAATCGCTAGCCGTCATATGCTGGCTGAAATTCAGCAACGCAATGCCGAGCATGTCGCGTTGTACCTCAGCTTTGATGGTGAACTTGCCACTGAAAAATTGATTGAAGCCCTATGGCATATTGGAGTGAAAACCTATTTGCCGATTGTGCATCCTTTTTGCCCTGGTCACTTGCTGTTTTGTCACTACCACAGTGAGTCAGTATTGATTAAAAACAAGTTTGGTATTTTAGAGCCTAAACTGAATGTTCAGGACGTGATCCCAACGCCTAAGCTAGACATGATAGTGACCCCATTAGTGGCATTTGATGGTGCCTGTAACCGTATGGGTATGGGCGGTGGTTATTATGATAGAACCTTGAAAAACAGCGTAAACAACAAACCCTTTGCGGTAGGTTTTGCCCACGATTGTCAGCAGGTGAGTCATTTGCCTGTTGAATGTTGGGATGTGCCATTGCCATTGGTGATCACACCCACTCGACGCTTAGCCCGTAGCTAAAGGCGACAGCTTTAACAGCATAGAAACAATCATCCCCAATACATCGAGTGTATTGGGGATGATTCGTTTATGACTTAATAAAATACATTAAGATTTATAAATCAAACATTTAACTTGATGCTTTTTCCAGTGCTTGGCTGACATCGGCAA
Organism: Shewanella subflava; assembly: GCF_025971955.1. Classification (GTDB taxonomy): domain Bacteria; phylum Pseudomonadota; class Gammaproteobacteria; order Enterobacterales; family Shewanellaceae; genus Shewanella; species Shewanella subflava. The sequence goes on along the minus strand of NZ_JAPDMX010000003.1, from coordinate 202,559 downwards.
TAATATCGTCGATATGCTCAATACCCACTGAAATCCGAATTAAATCTTCTGACACGCCCGCTTTAGCCAACTCAGCTGCATCAAGTTGCCTGTGGGTGGTGCTGGCTGGATGACAAGCTAATGACTTGGCATCACCAATGTTGACTAAACGTAAAACCATTTGTAATGCATCAATAAACTTACCGCCCGCCACTTTACCCGCCTGCGCATCGGCGGCTTTAATCCCAAAACTGATAATGCCAGAAGCTTTGCCGCCAGTGATTTTTTGGCAACGTTCAAAATGTGGGCTATTGGGCAATGCCGCATAATTAACCCAGCTCACCTGTGGGTGGCTCTGGAGGTATTTAGCTAATGTCAGTGCATTGCTGCAGTGACGCTCCATACGTAAGCTCAGGGTTTCTAACCCTTGCAGCAGTAAAAAGGCACTTTGAGGCGATAATGCTGCGCCGGTATTTCGTAATGGCACTACGCGACAACGGCCAATAAAGGCAGCTGGGCCAAATGCCTCGGTATACACCACGCCGTGATAAGACGGATCAGGCTGGTTAAGTAAAGCAAAACGCGCTTTATTTGCAACCCAATCAAATTTACCGGAATCTATAATCACCCCGCCAATGGTGGTGCCATGGCCGCCGATGTATTTGGTTAATGAATGAATCACAATATCGGCGCCGTGATCAAATGCGCGGCATAAAACAGGGGTAGCGACGGTATTATCGACCACTAGCGGCACCCCATGCTTATGGGCGATATCGGCTAAACGCTGTAAATCGACCACGTTACCTGCTGGGTTGCCGATGGACTCGCAAAATAAGGCTTTGGTTTTATCGTCTATTAAGGCTTCAAGACCTGCATAATCATCGTAAGCGGCCATGCGAACATCAACGCCTTGACGTGGTAAAGTATGGGCAAATAAATTATACGTACCGCCATACAACTGGCTGGTGCTGACAATGTTGTCACCCACCTGAGTTAAGGCTTGAATTGCATAGGTAATGGCCGCCATACCAGAAGCTACCGCTAATGCGGCAATACCACCTTCAATGGCAGCAAGCCGCTGCTCTAATACATCTGTTGTGGGGTTCATGATGCGGGTGTAAATATTGCCAGCCACTTTCAAGTCGAATAAATCGGCGCCATGTTGGGTGTCATCAAAGGTATACGAGGTGGTCTGGTAAATGGGCACTGCTGCTGCCTTAGTGGTGGCTTCAGATTTATAACCATGGTGCAGCGCGAGCGATTCGAGTTTCAAATTTGCCGTTGACATAATACCTTCCTTTGATGATGAGCAGTGTGAATATTGCACTGATATCCACACTAACAAATAGCCATCTAGAAGTCTAAATGTTTTATCCGTTAAATGCTTTCTGCCTTTACATTAACTGTCGCCCGCCATCAACCGCATAACTGCGCCCCGTGACATAGTGGCTTGATTGCAGGTATTCCACTAGTGCGATAATTTCATGATTACCAGCTTCTTTTGGCAATATGGCTTTAGCTAACGCTTTGACTTTATATGCATCATCGTCATGTTCGTTAAATAAAATCATCGCGGGGGCAATAGAGTTAACTTTAACGTGTGGGGCAAGTTTACTGGCAAAAGATAGGGTTAAGTTGTGCAATGCCGCTTTACTGGCCGCATAGGCAATATGTTTTTTACTGCCCTTTTCGGCAACATAATCAGTGATATGAATAATATTGCTGGCGCCTACCACATCGGTATTTAGCTGGGCGCTTTGTATTAATAAATCTGCCAATGCGAGGTTGATTTCATAGGGAGCATTTACATGAACCTGCATCATACGATTAATGGTGTCACTGGGGCTTAATGGATTATTATCGGGTAACCAATCTGAAGCGTTATGAATAATGCAATCTAAACGCGCAGCGCTGTTAACTTGCTCAATTAAATTGGCAACCGATGTCGTTTCGGTTAAATCACATTGGATCAACGTTGCGCCCAATTTACGCAGCTGCTCTATGCTGTCGTAGTGACTACGATAAGTACCAATCACGTTATCACCACGGGCTAAAAAGTGCTTTGCCAGTGCATAGCCTATGCGTTTACCTACGCCTGTAATCAATACCGTCTTATTCATATACTTCTCTTATTTATGAAGATAGAGTTGTTATTTTTCATCACCTTAGCATATTAAAAGGCGTGAACAACAGGATTAGTTGTACATTACATTATTGATAGAATTGCATACGTTCTACCTGGTGTTGTAACTCATTACGTTGATAATCAACAAATGGATTCATTAATATCTGCAATGCTAGTTGCTAATGGTTCACTAACAAAACAACAAGCTTACTATTAGCCTAAGCTATCTATATCAGGCTAGCATAAGTTAACTTTGTGACGTTTTAATGCATCAAAGGTAGATACCAATCATCATAAATAACTTATCATTCTAGCTTGTGAAAATAGCTGATAAGTGCGTTAGTTTTTTGATTGAAGAATAAATGCTTATCAAAAAATTTGCCTTACTATCAGGCCTTTTTTACGCTATTTCTGTCCACTTACTGCAATGGGTATTACCGATGAATAAATCCCTGTATGTAATCATCTCTGTTGTCTTCATATTGGCGCTCTATATTGGCTACGGGTTTATGCCTGCAACGATAAACCATCAAGCTATCAGCCAAACTGGTGAACCATCATCTTCAGCTAACACCCTGAAAGTTAAATATGATGATGTGATGCTTGCCTTGTTTAGTTTTAAAACCGACAAACAGTGGCAAATACAGCTGCCAGAATCGCCTGCCAACAAGCCCATATTTGTGCCACTGACCGAGCTAAAGCAAGCTGATAACGTGCATTTAGCGATTGGCCATTACCAAGATGAGTTTGAGTTAGGTTCGGTTACTCTCGATTACAGCAAAATTACGCCAATCAACTTAGGTAATCCTGAGCATGAAATGCTATTTGTTGCGCCCTTTGTGGTAGCGAACCAGGGTTCGGGAAATTTTTGGTATCTGGGACTGTTCCGCTTAAATAATCAGACGGCTGACATCCGCCACATCGACAGCCTGCTGTTAGGGGATAGAATAAAGCTCAACACCATTGACATAATTGATCCGCTTAATGTTAGCCAACTTAAACTTAGTTATTGGCAACATGGTGAGCAACAGGCAATGGCGCAAGCGCCTAATCAATTGGTCGAGCAAAATATAGCGGTTTCGCTAACTGGGTTAACTCAGATAACACACTGAATAATTTGAGTTAATCTATCTTTTGCCGCTTCAGTTAAATAAAACAGGCTTAAACTGGCATATCAGCTCAAGCCTGTTAACGCTGAAGGTATTCACATTACCTCTAGCGCGGCACTTTAGTGGCATTTTCCGTTAACATCGCCGTTAACTGATCGATCTTAGCATGCAGTTTTTGAATCTCTAGTGCAGTATCATCAGGAGTAGCAAGCATTGGCGTTTGCTGTTCACCTTGCGAATCTACTGGTTGTTTTGTTTGATGGTCACGCATAATTTGGGCCTCTTCGCCCATAACATCTAACACAGTTCCCACCATCATATTTAAAAACGTAAAAGTAGTTAGAAAAATAAAGCTTAAATAAAATATCCAGCTTAGTGGGTATACCGCCATGGTTTCGTACATGATGGATGTCCATGATTCGAATGTAGAAATACGAAACAAGGTCAGCATGGCAATAGACACATCACCCCATAAAAATGCATTGATATGACCAAAAATCATACTGCCGACTGCGCCATAGATATAAAAAATCACAAACATCAGCAGCACGATATAACCCATGCGCGGAATCGCTTTAAACAAGGCATTAATCAGCATGCGCAGCTCAGGCACCATCGACACTAAACGCAATACGCGGAAAATTCTCAGTAATCGTGCTAATAACACGGTTGAACCGCCTAATGGAATTAAGCTGCCAATCACAATTACTGTGTCAAAAATATTCCAGCCTTTTGAAAAAAAGCTTTTAATCCCGTCACTGGCGATATAACGAATAATCAATTCAAACAGAAAAAATACTGTAATACCAATATCTAATACCCATAAGCTACTTTCTAGCCATGGCGGTAAATGATAGGTGTGAGCGCCAATGGAGAGTGCTGAAACCACAATGACAAAAATCACAAAGCCCTGAAAAGCCTTACTACTATTAATGATTTTAAGTTTATTTTGTAGGGTAGTAACAGACATAAAAATGAACGCTCCTGCAAACATAAGTACAACAGATAAAATGTGGCAGGAGACTACAGAGGTTGGCTTAATATTGCCTTAAAAGTGATGAGAATAAAGCTCTAACGGCAAACCGTCTGGGTCATTAAAAAACGTAAAGCGTTTTTGAGTATATTCATCTACACGGATAGGTTCGACATCAATATTGTGAGCAACCAAATAGGCGACCACCTGATCGATATCATCAACCTTGAATGCCAAATGGCGCAACCCTTGCGCCTCGGGATAACTGGGACGAGGCGGCGCATGGTTAAAAGAGAAAAGTTCAATTTGACTACCATCGGGTAACGCTAAATCTAGCTTGTACGAGTCGCGTTCGGCACGATAATGCTCAGCAACAATACCCAAACCTAATATGTGATGGTAAAAGTGCTTTGATCGAGCATAATCGCCACAAATAATCGCCACATGATGAATTCCCAGTAACATAAATAATTCCATTGCAACCCATGTTAATGAAGATGTTATAGCACACTATGGCTCACCAATATGCTGGAATAATGGCGCTGATGAGGTTTTTAACACGACATGATAGCTTTTTTTCGTATAAGGATTGGTCAAGCATTTAAATCTTGCTAAAATCGGCGCAAATTTAGAGGAGTCTTAACAATGTCAATGTATGTAGTGGGTCATAAAATCCCTGATTCAGATTCAATTTGTGGTGCTATCGCGTTAGCGTATTTAAAAAATCAAATTGGCGAACCTGCGATTGCTGCACGTTTAGGTGAATTATCACCTGAAACTGCATTTATTCTAGACCGTTTCGGCTTTGAAGCTCCTGAGTATAAAACCAGTTACGCTGGCGAGAATGTGTATATTGTTGATCACTCTGAAATCACTCAGGCGCCAGACGATATTGCCCAGGCTACCATCGTAGGTATTGTGGATCACCACAAACTGGGGGATTTAACCACATCAACACCGTTAGAGTGCTGGATCCGCCCTGTGGGTTGTAGTAACACTGTGATTAAGATGATGTATGATTTCTATCAAGTAGAAATTCCTGCAAACATCGCCGGTATTATGATGTGTGCCATTTTAAGTGACACGGTTATTTTCAAATCACCAACCTGCACGACTGCTGATATTCGTTGCGTTGAAGCCCTTGCTGAAATCGCAGGCATTGAAGACTTTAAAGAATTAGGCATGGACATGTTTAAAGTGAAGTCTGCAGTAGAAGGAACACCTGTGCGTGATCTTGTTATGCGTGATTTTAAAGACTTCAACATGAACGGTAACCTTGTCGGTATCGGCCAACTAGAAGTGATTGATTTAGCAGTATTTGATGCCATCAAAGCAGATTTAGTTGCAGATATTGCAGCCCTAAAGCAAGAAGGTAATCGCCACAGTGTATTATTGCTACTGACTGATATTATGAAAGAAGGCAGTGAAATGCTGGTAATTTCTGACAGTGCAGATCTGACCGAGCGTGCTTACGGCAAAGCAACAGTAGACGGTAAAGTGTGGTTAGACGGTGTATTAAGCCGTAAAAAGCAAGTTGTGCCATCACTACAGCAAGCATTTGCTTAAATTTGTGCCCATCAATCTTCATCTGTTAAGTGTTTAACACACTAACAGAGACAAAAAAGTCAGCTATTTTTGGCTGACTTTTTTATTGGCTGCTATTCATTACGGTCGAGTTTAGCGCTAGTCGCAGCAGTAATCTTCACTCATTACTGATAACGCGTCGATAAGCTTAAATGAATTGTGGCAAACAAATCTAAGCCACTATTCACTCAACCATGGCTAACATGCTTACTCAGCATCATCGGCTAAACATAAAGGCTGAGCAGCAAACAATTGCGGCGTTAATATCGGCAACATGCCTTTAAGCACTTGCAAAGGCAATGCGGAGGTAAAGCTGAAATCATCCGCTTTTGCGCCAGGCACAAATGCTGTTAACGTGCCAAAGTAGTTATCACCAAGGTAAAACACAAAAGTCGCGGTGCGGTTCATTGCCGTAGACGACACTTTGCGGCCATTACGGATTTCGGTGGCGATACGGTTGTCACCCGTGCCCGTTTTTCCCCCTAGGCGCACAATATTACCATCAGCATTGATAATGCTGTCTTTTAGCCTTCTTGCGGTGCCCTTTTCAACCACATTGGCTAAAGCATTTTTTAGCGCCATAGCCACTTCAGGACGCAATGCTTGAATAGGCTGTTTAATGTCATTAGTGAATTTCACTTCATATGGCGTATCTTGCGCAAAATGCAATTTCTCAATCCGTACGGTTGGTACACGCACGCCGTCATTTTGAATAATTCCCATCAACTCGGCCAATGCCGCTGGACGGTCACCAGAGCTGCCTAACGCTGAGCCTAATGAAGGCACGATAAAGTCAAAGGGGTAACCCATGCGCTGCCACCGTTGATGGATACTTAAAAATGCTTCCACTTCTAGCATCACTTTAATCCGCTGATCGCGGGCATTTTGATGGCGAGTGCGGAATAACCAACGATATACTTCAAGCAAGGTTGCCTGACTGTCTTCAAGCACCTGGGTTAACTTGGCATCTGGATAATCATTTAAGTAGCTTAATACCCATAACTCTAATGGATGCACCCGCGCAATAAATCCCTGATCAGCCAGATTGAATTTATCTTGGCCATATTTATTGTATAGGCTATTAATTTGCTTATCGGTTTGCGGTTTGTCGGGCATTCTCTCGCGCAGAAACAGTTTTAAATCTTCAGTACTTTTATAAGGCTGTAAATACCGATACGTTGCCGATAAGCGGTGTTCTGAGGCTTGCACGCCATTAAAGAAAGTCTCTAATCTTTCAGGGGGCGTTAACGCTTGGTACTTGCGATAAAAACGGCGCACAAAAGTGCTACCTTCACGCTTAGCAAAGGCTTTTAGGTATTCTTCGCGGCGTGGGTCTTTATCATTACGCAGTAATTGCGACATGCTACCTTCACTGTTATAGCTACTGCTGTAGTTAACGATATCTTGCATGAGACGCACAAACGGCAAATTTACTGAGTCTTGTAAGGCTTCATATAAAGTGGGGTTGCGGGTGTTCTCTTTCTTTTGAAAGTTATTAAACGCATGCAAACCACCGCCTGTGAAGAAACGCTCATCAACCGATGCAGAATATTTACGTTGTAATGCCGCATCTAGCATACGCGTTAAATTTCTATCGCGGGTTTCAATTAAATAATCCACCACCCAACGGGTAATTTTATCTTTAGGTTCTACATCTATTCGGTATAAATCGGCCACGGTTTTATCTGCAAAACGCTGTTGCAACTCAGCCACAATATCAAGGTAAGTGGCTAGCACCCTTAACTTAGCGGTTGACCCTAGTTCAAGCTTACTGCCTTCATTGATATCAAAAGGTTGGTCGGTACTGTCGGTTTGTACCCGCACCCTATTCACACCGCGATCTTTTTCAAATAAGGTAAAGCTATACAACACATTAGGCAGCTGATCTGGGGTAAGTAATCGCTCACCTAATAACCCAACCCGCTGGGCATTCTCCTGAGAGCCTAGACCGCGTAAATAATTCCCCACTTGCTGCTGCAAATCACCATGAAAAGTAGATTGCACCGTTAAATCCAAACGATCTAAATCAAATAAGTTACTCGATAGCATACCCGCGGTTCTGATCCGCACAGCATTAACGCCTTTGTTGTTTGGCTTATCTGGCACACCTTTGCGGCGATCAAACTTCAATTTTTGTTGCATTGCTGAGTTCATCAATTGGGGATCAATTAATGCGTAACTCACTAGTAATCTAAGGTGGCTATCGACCAGTTGCTCTAAATCATCGTGTCCCTGTAATAGGTAATATGAAGGGCGGCGCTGGGCTATCATTAACGCCACAATTTGCCTAAAAACTTGTCCACGCTCATTAGCCGTTTTAGGGTCGTGTGGTGACATTAATAACTGATTGGCACGATTAAAGTCGGTTTTAAACCAAGCCCATAATCCATCACCAATACCATGCACTTCGCCAAAGCCTGGCGCGGAAGATAACGGCACTGTATTTAAGTAGTCTTGTACTATTCGCTGTCTGGCTGCCAAGGTGTTTTCACCTTGCTGATACACGCGCACCATCGCCGAGCCAATTTGGAGTAACTTGTCTTCAATACTGGAGGTTAAACCAAACTCAGAATGGCGGAACTTTTCAATCTGGGTAGCCAAGGTACTACCGCCCGCCTTGGACATGTTAACGCCCACTTTTTCAGCAATTTGAGTTATACTAGCCACCACAAATCGAGGCCAGTCGATCACCGGATTATGATTAGGCTCTGGGTTCCAAAGCTCACGGTTTTCAATAAATAATAAGGTATTAGTGACTTCGCTTGGGATAAGGTCACTGTCTTGATAGGCTCTGCTTGGGTACAGTGCATCAAATACATTTTCATCGCGGCAGTCTTTAATAATTAAACCTGACTGGGCTTTTTCATGATAAGGCGGAAAGAAGCCATAGCGAGTGTAGTCCATCAACATGGGGGAAAAGCTGGCTTGCCGCTCAATCGTAAAACCATTTTTAACCAATCTATCAATAAATTGGGGTAACTTAGTGTAGCCATGGCGAATATCAAACGGGCCATACTGTGGGTAAATCACTTTGTCACTCGCAAAGGGCACCACTTGATATGTCAGTTGTGTACCGTAATGGTTAACTAATTTAGATTGGTAATGAGAGGTTTTAACTTCGAAGGCAACAAAAACACCTACAGCCACTAATAAAATAATGAAAAGCAAGATAAACAGCAGTTTACCTCGACGGCTAGATTGGGCTTTTTGTTTTTGTTGAGAAGATTGAGGCCGATAATTATCAAACTTCATATCTAGGTTTGGATCTGACACAATCACTCCGTTGAAAACCAAAACACTGACAACATGTCAACGTTGCATCCGCGAATTGAATATAACACAAAATCGCTGATGTATTTTATCAGATAGCGATAGTGTTGAGATAGATGGATAAATGCTAAGAAGTGTATTTTTATCGGTTTGTGGCAAAAAAAGGCGATAAAAGTCCATTTTACTAAGATGAGTTAATAGGTAACAGCGAATGAATAGCGAACCTTTACTAAGATTAGGCCTAGCCATGTGGTCTCAAACACAGTGGAAACAAAGCCTGTATGGCGATACTCCCATCTCGGTGCGGTTAGAGAAATATGCACAAATATTTAATACCGTTGAGGGCAACACCACATTTTACGCATTACCTAAATTAGCAACCGCAATGAACTGGCGTGATGCCGTACCAGATAATTTTAAATTTACTTTCAAATTGCCCAAACAAATCACCCACGATTTACAGCTGCAAAATTCCCAATCTGATTTAAATCATTTCTTTAAAGTAATGAATCCCTTAATTGAAAAAACTGCCCTGTGGAAAATTCAATTACCCGCAAAGTTTGGCCCTAGCTCATTGCCCGTACTTGAGGACTTTTTACAGCAACTGCCAGCACATTTGCATTTTGGCGTGGAAGTGCGACATCAGGCCTTTTTTAGCAAAGGCGAAGCAGAAAAAGCACTCAACCGTTTATTAATCGAACATCAATGTAATCGCATTATTATGGACAGCCGTCCGCTTTTTGCTGCCGTACCCAACAATTCAGTGTTAATTGATGCGCAACAAAAAAAGCCTAATGTACCTGTTCATCCAATTGCGACAGCAGATCAGCCTGTGGTGCGTTTTATTGGCCAGTTAGATGAAGAGGTTAATAGTGTATTTTTTCAAAAATGGTGTCATAAGCTTGCCCAGTGGATTAATGAAGGTAAGCAACCTTTGGTGTTTATTCATACACCAGATAATGTGTACGCCCCTGAATTAGCCGTTAGATTAAATGAGATGTTAAGAGCAACCGTTGGCTTAAATGAATTACCCAAAATCAATTTAATAGAACAACCATTTAATCATCCTAATCAGTTAGATTTGTTACTTTAATCAATTAAAGGCAAATAAAATAATGCTGGAATAACGCACATCAAAGGTGAATCAAGACCCATATATAATCCACCTTTGACGTTGAAACGCTGAACAATGTCTGTTTAAGTCTCTTTCTCCATGCCATTCCGAGTTACTGTAAATTGCATATCACTTGATAAAAAATGCCGACATGTAATATCAATCTTAATAAATAACTGTTCATTCTAGCTTGTTAAAATACATGATAACTACATTGTGACTGGTATAAATACAAAAAACGCCAACATGATGTTGGCGTTTTTTGCTTAGCGAATTAAATATTTCGCTCGATATCGCTTCACCCGACTAGCGAGCTTGATACTCTGCATAATAACCATCAAGCACTGCTCTTGTTTCACGGCCTATTAGCTCATAATCATGGTGAGTTAAGTTCGCTAGTGATACACGTGCTGAAGCATGAACCACATCAAACCCTTTACCAGGAAGTAAAATCACCCCTGTTTTGTGCGCTAACACAAATAGGAAATCTTTACCTTTATCGTTATCTTTAAACCATTGCACAAAGTCTTCACCATAAAGTTTGCCACCTAATGTGTCTAACTCTAATAAGGTGTAGTAATCAACACGGTCTTCGTTTTCTTCAACTTCAATGCCCATGTTTTTGTATAAAGTGACATAACGTTCACGAATAATACGTTTACAGGCGGCTTTGTAGTTATCTTCTAAGTCCATTAAGCAGCTTAATGAAAACAATGCCATTTGCACTTGTTGTGGTAATGCTAAACCTGCAGTGTGGTTAAGCGCTACAGCACGGCTGTCGGCAACGATACGGTCAATAAACTTAATGGCTCTTGGTTCTGGTGTTAGCGTTTTATAACGGTTATCTAACTGTAATTGGTGCGCTTCTGGTAATGCGCGCATTGCATCATCAAATACGTTTTTATAGTGGATACCGATAGTCCCTAAACGCCAACCTGTTGCGCCAAAGTATTTTGAGAATGAATACACACATAACGTGTTATATGGCAATTTGGCAAATAGCGAAATAAAGTTGTCTGCAAACGTGCCATATACGTCATCGGTAATGATGAACAAGTCTTTACGTTGTGTGTTAACAAAGTCTGTTAAACGGTCTAACGTATCGTTTGAAAACTTAACCGATGCAGGGTTTGCTGGGTTAACCACACACAATAGCTTAATGCCGGTATCTGCTAATTTCTCAATTTCAGATTGTGGTAATTGCCAGTTTTTTTCATCTAAACGTAATTCAACAATTTCTAACTCATATTCTGCCAGCTCTGGAATTTCTAAATAAGGCGTAAAGATAGGCGTCACTAACGCGACTTTGTCACCTTTTTTAAGTAATCCATTGTTAAACATTGATGCAAATGTATAAGCCATTGAGGCTGTGCCACCTTCAGTAGCAAACAGGTCAAAGTCTGTTGTCATAGGCATTGGGCCATACATTTCTTCACCTATGTACTGCTTAACCACTTTTTCGATGTTGGTTAACATACGTGAAGGAACTGGGTAGTTACAGGCTAAAAACGCGTTTACAAACTCGTGTAAAAAAGCTTGCTTATCAATACCTAAACGGTCATTAGCATAGCTGATTGCTTTTTGTAAAAACGTAACACCATCTCTGTTGGGGTTTGCTTTTGCGAAGGTATCAAAGCGTTCTACAACACCGACACCATCAGGTATACCACCAAAGCCTTCATTTAAGTAAGAATAGCTGCGCTCAGATTCTTCGATTGCAAAATCACCTAAACGTAAGAATGCTTTACGCGGTAAGGTCGCTAAGAAATTAGGATTACCTCGACCCGCATCTAATAAAATACGATCAGGGACGGCTTGAGCCACTTCAATTAATTTATCTTTTAGTTCAAATGGGCTTAAGTTTGCAAACTTAGTGAAATCAATTACTGGTGTCGCTTGAGTGTTAACTGTAGTCATAATATTTTACCTATTTATCAATTTTAAAATGGTTAATTCGGGAAGTAGTCGACAAGATGAAACGTCACTGTCATCGACTATCTAGAGTAATTATTGGCTTGAAATAATGCCGACAATGATTGGTCCCCAGAGGGTGAGTAATACATTGGCGATGGCATATGTCACAGTGAAAGCAAATACCGGTGTCGCATTACCTGCTTTTTCAAGTAGGGCTGCAAAGCCTGGGTTAGCACTTCGGCCACCTGCTACACACGCTAACGCTTCAATCGGATTTTTAATCTTGAGTACATAGTACGAAATAAAGAACGATACGATTTGTGGAATAATGGTTACCGCTACGCCGAGGAACAATAAGGTTAAACCGTTCTCTTTAACCATATCGATAGCTTGTGGTCCTGCTTGTAAGCCCACAATCCCAACGAATACCGCTAAACCAAAATCACGTAAGAAGTTAGAAGCACCCAATGGTAGTGATGCCATATTAGGTTTACGACTACGTAACCAACCTACGAATAGACCTGATACCAAACAACCTGCACCTGAACCTATCGTGACTGGAATACCGGCTATTTTGAAATTAATCAGACCAATTAATAAGCCACCAACCATACCTAAACCAAACAGTACGTAGTCAGTTGAAAATAATGAAACTAAACGTTTACCAATACCTTTTTCGATACGGTTAATATCTTTTGCTGAGCCGGTAACTTGAATAATGTCATCTTTTTTAACAATAAAATCTGCTGAAATATTTTGTGAATTTCCACCACGAATAACATTTGTGATGTACACCCCACGAAGGGTGTCTACATTAGTTTCCGCTTTGATCTGTGCCAGTGTTTTACCAATTAACCGTTTGTCATTAGCAACAAGTTGACGATTCTCTTCTATCAAAACTGTGCCACGTGGTAATACGACTTCATGCTTGGCTGACTCAACATGGCTGGCAATAGCTTGACGAAGACCCGTTACTACTAAAATGTCACCCGCTTTGATCACCACTGATTTGTCTATTTCAATGTTCTGGCCGTCACGTGAAATCATTTCAATTGCAGTATCAAGCAAATCACGGTTTATGGTTTGAATATCTTGGCCAATGAATGGACTGTCTGTAGGGATTTTATAAGCTCGAGACACAAGATCTGTCATTGCATTAAATTCACCAGGGGCCAGCTCAGGCTTACCATCAGACATTTTTTCAGCGAGCTTTAATGCTTCTTCACGGATATCCCATTTCATGAATGATGGAATTAACCATGACACCATTAAAATAGGACCTAATGAACCAAAGATGTATGTTACCGCATAACCTACAGCCACATTGGTTTGCATCAAGCTTTTAGCTTCTTCTGTCATGCCACCTAATTTAGATATTGCATCACCAGCTGTACCGATAATGGCTGACTGAGTTAAGCCACCAGCGGCAAGACCTGCTGCTGTGCCACTATCAAGATCAAATATCATTGCCGCAGCAAGTACACAAAGTAACCCTGTTACTGTCATCACCACAGCTGAAAGCAGAATATTAATCGTTTTAAAGTTTAATGCCCCGAAGAACTGTGGACCGCCTTGATAACCTACAGCGTAGATAAATAAAGCGAAGAAAATGGTTTTGACACCAGGGTCTATTTGCACACCAAATTGACCGATTAATACCCCCATCAATAAGGTTCCGGCAACACCACCAAGAACAAAACGTCCGATGGTAATTTTACCGACTAGGTACCCTAGTGCGAGTGTAATAAACAGGGCAATGTAGGGCGAAATAGCGAAAAGATTGCTGATAATACTCATAATCAAAAGCTGCCTTCATTGTTAACTAAATTAGAAACGACGTATTTATGGGACATCGCGGAATAAAGAGAGACAAGGCGAGAAACCACATAAGGTTATCAGTAACTTGATGACACAAATGTCTCTCTTTGCCTTGGAAGTGATAATAAAGTCGGGGGGATGTTTAAGTGAGTCGCGTTTGATGGACTGAATCATTCAAAACCATCAAACCTCACGCAACAGAAATCTAAGCAACTGATTTTTAATCACAAATAATTTTTATAAGTGTAAGTATTTCACAACATAAAGATAAAAATTCGTAAAAAATATTCAAAATGATGATTAATTTAAAAATAGAGCCAATAAAATCAGAAAATAAACTGATTTTTTTATCACCAATATGCACTGATAGATTAGGTATATAGCGGAGGACGTATCGGATGGTACCGTATTATTTTCATCAGCAAGCTTGAGTTTAAAAGTGAAATTGAGCCGCTAAAATCATCATTCTTTTCACAATGATCAACACGCCCTAGTATTTTTGTATTTATATAACGCAATACCAGAATTTGGATTAAGCCAAATGGGGGATTTAAGGTTTATCAATTGATGATTTTCGCAAGCCACCTGTGGATATGAAATAAAAACCAGCAATGATGCTGGTTTGTATTTGACGTTAACGCATTAAAGGTTGAGTAAATGCTTTAACCCGATTTCAGATACAGTCGATGTTTACGCTACTGTTTGGGGAGATTGAGTTCAACACCGCAACCTCAACAACTTCAATGGAAAAGCGCAAACCTAAAGCAACATAACCATTATGGTGATCGATTTACTTCACCTTCCAATTCACTTGTTGGCCAGCAAAAAATGGCACAATTGGGTTACCGTTAGGTAAAATGATTTCTTCTGGCACGGTCCAGGTTTCTTTTACTAACGTCACCGTACCTGTATTGCGTGGTAAACCATAAAAATCTGCACCATGTAAACTAGCAAACCCCTCTAATTTATCTAATGCACCTAGGTTATCAAATACTTGGGCATATAACTCTAATGCGCTCCAAGCGCTGTAACAGCCGGCACAACCACAAGCGGATTCTTTTCGGTGTTTTTCATGTGGCGCTGAGTCAGTTCCTAAGAAAAACTTACTTGAACCCGTGGCAACGGCGGCTTGTAATGCCTGCTGATGAATATTACGTTTTAACACAGGCAAACAGAAGTTGTGCGGACGAACTCCCCCAACTAATAAATCGTTACGGTTTAATAATAAGTGCTGTGGTGTAATGGTTGCAGCCACATTTGCTGATGCTGTGGTAACAAATTCAGCAGCTTCTTTAGTGGTGATGTGCTCAAACACCACTTTAAGCTGAGGTAAAGTATCGACAATACGTGCTAGATAGCGATCAATAAACAGCTTTTCACGGTCAAAAATATCAATGTGTGATTCGGTAACTTCACCATGAACCAGCAATAACATGCCCTGTTCAGCCATCACTTCAAAAATCGGAAACAGTGCATCTAATGCTTTAACTGCTGCATCTGAGTTAGTGGTTGCACCTGCTGGATACAACTTAGCCGCCACAACACCTGCTGCCTTAGCATCAATAATATCTTGTGCTGTGGTGGTGTTGGTTAAAAATAAGGTCATAAGAGGCTGAAAGCTGCTTCCCTGAGGACGCGCAGCCAAAATACGCTCTCGGTAGTCTACCGCCATTTGAGCGGTAGTGACCGGTGGCACAAGGTTTGGCATCACAATCGCACGCTGAAATAGTCGCGCTGTTGCTGGCACTGTTTCCTGTAGCATATCGCCATCACGAAAATGTAAATGCCAGTCATCAGGGGTTGTGATCGTAATTTGCGTCATAAGGAGTCCTAATTGAGTGCCGCTCATTTACTTTAAACCATCAAAATTGGCGAGTTAAATGAGCATGAAAGGTGGGTGCCAAATTTTGCGGTTATTGTGCCTGAAAACAGCCTGGCTTAATAGGTGTGTAATTTGAACGCTGACTTTGTGATTTCAAAAAATACGTTTGACTGTTAATTTATTCATTTTAAAAACCTATTTTGAAATTGGGCTAATATTATTTAAATGAAAATGTGCTCGATTCCACTCTACATCAACATAAAAGGTATCCAAATGTCCTGCAAAAATCTCAATATCTTAATTCTATGCTTGCTCTTCCCCTGTTTAGTTAAGGCATTACCTTTAGATAAGATAAAGCTACCACAGGGGTTTTCGATTGAAATGTACGCTGAGAATATTGAAAATGCCCGTCAAATGGCTTTAGGAGATAATGGAACGGTTTTTGTTGGCAGTAGAAAGGCTGGAAATGTTTATGCCCTAATAGACAGTAATAACGACTTTAAGGCTGATTCGAAAATCATCATCGCATCGAATTTATTCATGCCTTCTGGCTTAGCTTTTCATAATGGGAGCCTTTATGTGGCAGAAGTGGATAAAATTTGGCGATATCGCAATATTGAAAAAACACTACCGCAGATCCCCACTCCAGAATTAGTTTATGACAAACTCCCCAACATATCCCACCATGGATGGAAATTCATCACCTTCGGCCCCGATGGGAAGCTTTATATTCCTGTAGGAGCACCTTGTAACGTTTGTGAAAGTGAACTGCCATTTGCCAGCATTTTAAGACTCGATGTTGAAACTCAAGAAACAGTCATTGTTGCCAAGGGCGTGCGTAATAGTGTTGGTTTTGACTTTCATCCACAAACGGGCGAATTATGGTTTACGGATAATGGCCGAGATATGATGGGTGATAATTTACCGGATGATGAGCTGAATCGTGTCACTCAAGAGGGGCAACATTTAGGCTTTCCTTATATCCATAACACTGATATAGCTGATCCTGAATACCGTAATGACCAAATAGCAAACTTAAATACCCCACCCGTACTCGCTTTAGGTGCGCACGTTGCCGCTTTGGGAATGATGTTTTATCAAGGTGAACAATTTCCTGAAAGCTACCAAAATTCGATCATTATTGCACAGCATGGCTCGTGGAATCGAAGTAGTAAAGTTGGGTATCGATTAATGCAAGTTGAGCTAGATAAGAATGAAGTAAAAAGCTACAACCCCTTTGCTACGGGTTGGCTTCAAGGGGAAGAAAGCTGGGGGCGTCCGGTTGATATCATGACGCTAAATGATGGTTCGATATTGGTATCAGATGATTTTGCGGATGCTATTTATCGCATTAGTTATAAAAAATCATAATATTTTAAAATAAATATGGGTATCAAAAGATACCCATATTATCAAATCAACATGCTTAGAATATCAACTCAACACCGGCAAAAGCACCTTTAAACTGCATATCCTGCGTTGTCCCAGAGAAGCCATTAACGTCAAAGTTGAAATCTCGGTATCCGACACGCACCAAGGTGTCTAATGCAACACCATCAAACTGCCAACCAAGACCTGCACTGTAATCATGTACACCGCTTTCATCTACGCCAATCATGACGTCAGCAAAAGCAAAAAGACCTAATCCCGGAACGCCGACTTGGGCATTACCGTAAGCCATCACCACACCACTGTCGATGTCTCTTTGAGCTGCTGAGCGGGTTAACTCGCTACCAGCAAAACCATCAACACGAAGAGAGCCATGCATTTGCTTATATGCAGCACCTAAATCCAGCGCAACTAAATCGTTGTCTAAAATTTCGTAATACAACACAAAATCTGTATTACTTAGGTCATTATAAACAGTTGATGCACCAGTAAAGTTAACCTGATTATAGTAAAATCCGCTGCTGTCTTTTGACGCAGAAGCCTCTAAACGGTTCTCACGAATTTTCAAATTTGGCACAAATGGGATTGGATGCTCAATAGCTAGCCATACGCTTCCTTGGGTATCTGAGCCATAATCATAGCTTTGTGCCGGCCCTGTGGCATTACCAGCATTACTGTCAGCATTAAAAGTACCCGATGTATCTGCGTTCCAAATATCACCACCGACTTTAAAGCCCATAACAGTTGCAGCTTGCGCTGAAGAAACACTTAACAGACCGAATAAGGCTGTTGCTACAAGAGTTTTGTTCATTGTTATCCCTGTGAAAGTAAATTAGTTAAATCAATTACTGCGGCATTTGCTCGCGAAATATAGTTAGCCATAACAAGTGAATGGTTTGCGACTAAACCAAAGCCATCACCATTCAATACCATTGGGCTCCACACTGTTTGCTGAGTAGCTTCTAGCTCTCGAATAATCTGCCTTAAACTCACTTCAGCATTTTTCTTTTCTAGCACATCAGCAAAATCCACTTCTACTGCGCGCATGAAGTTTAATAACGCCCATGCTGAACCACGGCTTTCATGAAATACATCATCAATTTTCCACCAGCTGGTTTTAATCTCATCACTGATTGCTGAAGGCGTTGATTGACGAGCTGCGGTGTCACCCGCTAAATCTGTGTTTAATCTGTCCTGCCCTACACTGGCAGACAGGCGCTGGGAAATACTCCCTAAGCGTTTTTGCACTTCTTTTAACCATTCATTTAGGTTGTCAGCTCGGGCATAAAATTGCGCAGATGGGTTATCAGTATCACTAATTCTGGCTTGGTAAAGCTTGAATAATTTAATGGCATCTGAGTACTCACTTTCAGCACTGGGCACTAACCAACTGGTGTGTTCAATATTTAGCTTTGAATGTGCCGCAGATAAATCTTTATCCGCCGCTGATTGCGACTGTGAGCGACTAAACTCTTTACGCATGACCAGTGCTAAGTCGCGCGCTTGTTCCAGCGCACCAAATTCGAACGCTGGCATATTATCCATCAATACTGAAGGCGGCATCATATCATTTGATAACCAGCCCCCTGGTTTATCCAGTAAGGTTTCCATGGTGACAATCAAGGATTGCGTTGTCGCATAGCCAATAATCAATTTACCCTGATCATTTTGCAAAGCTTCGGGTTCAATTGGAGCGGGTTCAATACTCCACCACACACTGACAGCGTAGCCAATTAAGCCTACAACAGCGGCAACAGAAAATACTTTATTCCTTGTAAACTGCATCAATACGGTTCCTTAATGATGGTGATGATGTTCGCTATGATCTTGATGCGATGAGTCTGCATTTTTTAATACAGGCAATTCAACCTGTAATTGCTGCTCATTATCAAATATCAATGTTAATACAACCTTATCGTTTTCAGCTAATGGCTTGTTTAACCCTAAGATCATAATGTGATCTCCTGAAGGTTTTAGCGTTAAAGCGCCATGGGAAGTAATTGGAAAACTTTCTACCTGGCGCATTTTTACCATGCCATTTTCATCAACTATAGTATGTAACTGAGCTTCTTTTGCCACAGAGGTTGTCACGGCAATTAGTTTTACCGCTGCGTCACCATGGTTTTCTAAGGTTAAATATGCCGCGGTATTTGGCACAGATGCCGGCATCGCCCGCACATGACCGTCGACTAAAATGACATTGGCACTGGCGGTAAATGATACTGATGTTAGCACTAAAAAACTAAACAAGTGTTTGAATATTACTTTCAATGTCTTAAACTCCACTTAATCCCTGCTCGTGTTCACAAAGGAAACTACGAATGAGTCTTATAAAAATGCGTGATGAACAAGGTGTTCGGATCATCAGCTTTAATCGTCCAGACAAGCGTAATGCTTTTAATCTAGCGATGTATCAACAACTCACAGAATACCTTATCGAAGGCGAAAGCAACAACGAGATTCGTGCCTTTATGTTACATGGCGAAGGGAATTGCTTTACCGCAGGTAATGATATCGCTGATTTTTTACAAAGTGGCGACTTAAATGAGGATCATCCAACGGTGAAGTTTCTATTCTGCCTCGTTGATTTAAAAAAGCCTTTGGTTGCGGCCGTATCTGGTGCTGCCGTGGGTATTGGTACCACCTTATTACTGCACTGCGATTTAGTTTATGCCGATAATAGTGCAAAATTTCAAATGCCCTTTGTCAATCTAGCATTAGTACCTGAAGCTGCGTCGAGCTTAATGTTACCGTTAATCGTAGGTCAACAAAAAGCGGCGGAACTGATTTTATTAGGCGATGCATTTAATGCCGCAACGGCCTGTGAATTAAATATTATCAATCAGGTGGTAGAAACTGACGTGATTGAATTTGCACTGACTAAAGCGAAAAGATTAGCCAAGCAACCTCCGGAATCACTTCAAGCATCTCGTCAATTGATCCGTTACAACCAACAGCAAGTGAAACAACAAATGCAGCTTGAACTGGTTCATTTTGGACAGCGTTTAAAAAGTGATGAATCGAAAAAGCTGTTCCAAGCATTTTTAAGTAAATCATCTTAACTATTAATACAACATCAAGGCTATTAGCAGTGACTTGTATTACTGCCTGCCATTGCGCTTTCATTGTATGATTTGAACAAATGAAAGCGCACTTAATAGTGAGTAGATTTCTTATCCAGTAAAACGGATAGCACCAAATATGCAATCAGGCTAACAACTGGATTAGCTAATAAAATCAGTGCCGCGATCACTCTAACCCACATCACCGACCAGCCAAATTGTTTCGCGAAATAATGACATACACCCGAAACAATTTTAGGCTTGTCGATGAGTTTCTCTACAAGTTTTTCCATTGTATTCCTTAATTTATTATTCAAAAAATTAAACATTATCAGTTGATTTATTGGGCATGATTTGCAATTTAGTGAGTAAGTTGGCGATGACCGCGCAACAAATAAAGCTCATTAGTGGTAGCAACAAAATCGCTAACAAAGGCATCACCATTCCAAGAGGATCAACAAACAGCATTATTCTTTGCTCGCTGTTGTCACCGATTGCTCAGCATCATCACTAGCAAGCATGTGTGCTTGGCTGTCAGTCTTAACATCAAAAATTTGTTCTGCAATTTGAGTTCTCAAAGACAATACAAACTCTTGCTTAGCTGACAACAATAAATCTTGACTGGCTTGGGTGATATTTTGCTCAAGTACGCTAAAGGTATCTTGCACCATTGTGTCATTGGCTGGTGCTGTAAAGCTGCTGGCTGACATCATCACGGCGACAACGGCTGTAGCGGCGATACGATTTAAACGACTTTTAGAATTAACGTTAAACATGATGGCTTCCTTTTCTGTTTAGTGTGTAATGAAAACCTTTTTCATTACGGGACATCTTAGGTATTACAATCCTTGTGCCAACTTTTAAATATAAAATAAATTCATGATTTTAAATAATAAAAAACAAAACACCCCCAGTGTTTCATTTTTACCCATCAACCACAAAGAGCAAAAACGAACAGTTAGTGAAATTCACTACCAAGGTTAGTCAATTAGACCAACATGAATTTGAAGCAAAAAAAAGCGCTCTAATGAGCGCGAATTTGCGTTTTTTATGGCTAAAAATACCTATTAGGCAGGCGCATTTTCATTCATCAATGCGATAGCCCCTTGAACCACTTCAATTCCGGCACCTGCCTTGTGGGCGTTTTCGCTTAAATAACGGCGCCAGCTTCTTGAACCAGGTAATCCCTGAAAGAGTCCTATCATATGGCGAGTGATATGATTTAAACGCCCGCCTTGTTGAATATGCCGTTCAATATAAGGCAGCATTAATTCAATGACTTCTTCACGGCTTAATTGTGGTTTATCATGGTGATAAAGTAACTGATCCACTTGGCTTAAGATATAAGGGTTGTGATACGCCTCTCGCCCAACCATAACACCATCAACATGCTGTAGATGATCTTTGGCTTGCTGTAGGCTTGTTACACCACCGTTGATACTGATATTTAAATGAGGGTAATCACGTTTTAATTGATACACGCGCTCATAATCTAATGGTGGGATCTCGCGATTTTCTTTCGGGCTTAACCCTTGCAGCCAAGCTTTACGGGCATGAATGGTAAAATCCGTACAACCTTTGGTGCTTACCACATCGATAAAATGGGTCAGAAATTCATAACTGTCTTGTTCATCAATTCCAATGCGCGTTTTAACCGTAATAGGAATATCAGCCACCTGCTTCATCGCATCAACACTTTGTGCAACTAACTCAGGCTCACCCATTAAACATGCGCCAAAACGACCATTCTGAACACGGTCAGAAGGGCACCCCACATTAATGTTGACTTCATCGTAACCGCGCTCGGCTGCCAACTTAGCACAATGAGCCAAATCTTTGGGATTCGATCCGCCTAATTGCAATGCTAGCGGATGTTCTTCTTCGTTATACGCTAAATAATCTCCGCTACCATAAATAATGGCTCCGGTTGTCACCATCTCGGTATACAACAATGTATTTGCAGACATAAGACGGGCGAAATAACGATAGTGACGATCGGTCCAATCAAGCATTGGCGCGATTGAAAAGGTGCGATCTAGCGTAACCCTTGGTGTGATTGGCTTTAATACTGATTCTTCAAATTTCATCATACTCACATTTTAGGTTATTTTTAGACATTTTAAGTCGTTTTTAGTTGCATGGGGAACCTATTGGGAACCATAATACATTGGACAAATGGAAATGGGGAACCCGAATTATGGCGTCTTATAGTATTCAGAAACGTGATAAAGCAGATGGTACAAGTAAATACCGATGCTTAATTCGCGTTAAGAAAAAAGGCAAAATATTATACACGGAGCAAAGGACTTTTACCAAAAAGTTGACAGCTGAAACGTGGGGAAAAGAAAGGATTGTCGAAATTGAAAAAAATGGATTTGAAGATCAAGTCTCTACTATTCCAACGTTAGGCAAAATTATTGACCAGGTATTAAACGACCCAAACATCGATAGCGCTATTGGGCGCTCAAAAAGGTTTTGCCTCAAACTACTTAGAGATTGCGAAATAGCAAAGCACTTAATTAACCAAATTAAGCCACAGCATATTATTGAGCACTGCCAACAAAGGAAAACTTCTGGTACAGGCCCTTCGACCATTGCAATTGATATTAGCGTTATTCGCTGGCTGTTAAAAATTGCTAAGTCTAATTTTGGTCATGATGTGTCTCAATCAGCAATTATTGACGCTTATGAAGCGCTTTATGCTCAAAATCTGATCGCCAAATCAGCTAGACGTTCGCGCAGGCCGACAACCATTGAGCTTGAAAAGCTAAAAGTTGGATTGCAGCAACGTTCAGACCAAAGAACCGCACATATTCCTTATGTTGATTTACTCGAGTTCTCTATTTTAAGCTGCATGCGTATTGGTGAGGTGTGCAGAATACGGTGGGATGATGTTGATGACGAACAAAAGGCTGTGGTTGTTCGTGATCGAAAAGACCCTCGTAAAAAAGCAGGTAACCACATGTTGGTACCATTGTTAGGTGGGGCGTGGGAACTGATTCAAAAACAGCCAAGGAATGATGATAGGATCTTTCCATTTAATGAACGCTCAGTGTCCGCTGGTTTCCAACGTGTTCGAACTGAACTGGGCATTGAGGATTTACGCTACCATGATTTACGCCGTGAAGGGGCTAGCCGGCTATTTGAAAAGGGTTATACCTTTGATGAAGTGGCGCAGGTAACAGGACACAGAAACATTAATACTCTATGGCAGGTTTATACAGAACTATTTCCTAAGCGGTTGCATGATAAAGATGTTTAGGTATTTCCCTTATTTTTAAAGCCAACAACATCATAATTATCTACTGTAAAGGACATCGGTTGCATCCAGGATAAAGAGTTTTCAATTGGGGTTATAAATTTTTTATATGTTTCAATATCAAAACTTCCAATATGAGCAATTTCAGAAACAGGTATTATCTCAATAAAATCATCTAAACACGCACCTTCACCATCTAAAGGAGATCCATCTTCAGCTAAATGTTTCTCATAATGTTGGTAGTAGTTAACTGTAAAGATTACATTCAACGTGTCTTTGTCTCTGTAGCCACTTAAAATTGGTAAGATGGTGAAGTGCTCAACATCGCCTGACTCAATGGGGACATCGTTAACTAGACCAACATAAACCTTTCGGTTACCTAGGGTAATCAATATTGTTTGAAGTTTAGATCCGCATTCAAACAAAAATTTTTCTAACGGTGGGCTTTTAGTGGCATGAATAGTCTTTCTAGACTTGTCGTCATCACGGCAAAAGTTCTCAACAAGTGCGGCAATAAAAGCTAAAAAAATCGCTAAACAACTACCTAGTAATAGTTTAATTGATAAATAATCTTGTAGTGTTTTAGCTAGCTTGGTGATGTTAGTTAACTGCTCAATAGATGTATCAAAGTGATGAAGTAAAGCTGATGGTAAATTTAGTGCGTCAAGAACAACAGCTATAAAAACGCCAACCAAACTAAATAAGATACCATAAGCACCACACCGAAAATAATAACGGTGTCCGTCTTCTCTGCGAGTAATATACTTTTGAAAGGTTGATTTAGATACGTAGGTGTATCCAGATATTAGAATAAAAGCAACAGCGAAGGCCCCCATGAAACCCTCACTATTTTAGGCTGTGACAGGAAAATCTTTAAATCGATTAATCTTATTCATAACTTTTTGACGGATTTTTTTATCATTCAAATTCAAGCTGAATTCACCATTACCGTTCAAGCGATAAACTTTTTCATTTGGAGATTTTGCAAGAATTGGTTTTTTAGTATTCATAAACTCCACCTTAAATAAAATTGCTTATGTAAATTAACTTACACTTAAGCATAGGCAACTATCAACAATTATTTGCTTATATCTAGCAACTATTGTGATTATTATTGGGCGAAAGGTTATACAGATATACTAATATTTGTGCAAGAAATTTATCATTAAACCTCCATCTCATAAAACGGTAAATCGGGGGCGGTTCCTAGCACCCAGCCGTCTTGTACATAGATATGATCACCCGCACTGCCAGTGCCGATTACCCGTTGGGTTTGGCCGCTGGCTGTGGTGGCGGTTACCGTTCCGTCGGCATTCACCACATTAATCGTCATGATCACCCTTGGGGTACCTAGGGTTTGTTGTAACTGCTTTAACATTTACGGACCTCTTTAAACCTTATTAACCCTTGGCTACGTGACGAACAAGCGTGATTGATTGCTCAATATCAATATCACCGGTGTTGCTTATCGATGCGCTAATGCTGACCGAATCACAGGTACCTTTGTATACATCAACCCCTTCACGAACGCCGATTAACATACCAGGTGTTAATGGTGGTAAGTCGGCCATAATAGGCAAGCTCATGGTAATATTAAGCTTGTTGCCCGTGTCTGCCAGTGCATTGGTGCCTGCGGTTCTGGCGGCTTGGTTATCAACAATCAATTGGGCGCTGATGTCATCGGTTGCAATATCTCCCGCTGAACCTGCCCGTTTTACTTTGGCGCTTATACCCTGCTGTTCACCGCGAAGCCAAACCACATTACACTCGGTACCAATTTCTTTTGACTCACTGTAACGGGTGATCACCGCATCATGCACAGTAATATCAGGTGCGGCGCCTGCCATCATCCAAGGTGAAGTTGGCCAACGTGGGACCACGGTTAATGCTTGGTTTTCATCATCACACAGCAACATGCAGCCTAACTGCGCAACCGCCTCTTGCACTTGCTCAATGGGTGATTTATTGCCCACACTGAATGCGCCTGCCGGTACCACAAAATCAACTATGCCGTTTAAGTCCACAGACCAACCGGTATTTTGTAGAATGTTATTAAGCAAACCAGCAAAGCTTAACGATGTGGCATTGGTGTAGCTTTTTGGCATCATGTATGGGGCGGCTAGTTCAGCGCAGCGGCTGCGACCACTACCACTATGTGTTTCATTGCCAAACACTTTGCTGCAACTTAGTTGCTCGATATAGGCATAAAACTCATAACCATTTATACCAATTTTCAGTAATTGATTTTCAGCACGGGTAGCATCTATACGGCTGGAAAAATCCACACTAACCGTGCTGGCCCACTGCCCACGGCTGCGGCCAATGTTGATATTACTGATCACAATCGGCACATTGTCAGACACACGCACACACGTAATGGTTGGCTGCATTAAATAATACCTGCGCAGTTGGGGTTCAATGGGGATGTTAAAATCAAGGTCGGGTAAATCTGGGAACGGGTTAAGTAAGCCACCACCAGGATACCATTTGCATACTTCAGGTGATGCAGTAAATCGAATCGTGATGGGTGATGTATTAGCACTAAACGGCTCACTAAATCGGATTGTTATCGGTGATTTAGGTGGCCGATACTTGCTTGAACAAATCCACCGTGCCGCTGGTACGCCCCATTTCACCGCACATTCACTACCCCGAACATCACCATGGTATTGCAACAGCAAAGCGGTTTGATGTTGGTAGCCATCCCACCAATTAACCGATAAATTAAGTCCTTCGGACTCAACCGCCAACCAGTTTAACGTTTGCGTTTGTTGATGTTCATCAGGGGTTAACCAAGTGATTTTAGTTACCGATATATAGTCTTTCGGTGTAGTCCAATTAAATGAAATATCAGTACGAATTTCATCTTTAATAAACCAACCCATAGCGGCTGTAACGCCATGTGAATCGAATGATTGCCAAGCTGATGTAACCAAAACACCGTCATTAAATAACGAACCCCAATCATTACTGGTTTGATTTTCAAAATCAGTAGATGACTCAGTGATAATCAATTCAGCTTGTGGCTCAAGTGGTGGTATCCAAATAAAACCACACTCAATACCGAAAGTATTATCAACGGGTGTAGGTGGTTCAACAGGTGTGTCACCAAAACGTAATGAAATGGGTGACATTCTAGCCACCCAAGGTTCATCAAAACGTATGGTGATACCTGTAAATGGTGGTGAGTCAATAAACCTAATGGCAATTGGTGATGTTCTATCTGACCAAAGTTTTGTAAATGACAGTTCAATCATTATTGACTCATATTTATAAGATTAGCATCTACAGCTTGTAACTTCACCCCGTCTACAAATTTACAATCGTATGTTTTATCATTATCAATTATACCAACAATACAATACCCATCTTGACTATATTCAATCCCAAGTAAAACCTTAACTATACCGCTAGTGGGTCTAACAGACTTGGTTATCATAGAGAAATTCCTACGGTCAATTACTATAAAAGATTCTGCGTCTGCGTCCATATCAACCTCAAGTAATGACATTGGTTGAGTTAGACTCTGCTTACGTATGATGGGTAATATTTTTTTACTCATACCAAGTCCCCATATTGATCCAATTTCTACCAAACTGATAACCCGGCATCAAAAAATGTTGTACACCGTTGATAGTCTCAATAACAGGCCAAGGTTGATTTAAATAACCACCTTGAGGTGTGTTTAAAAGACCAGCTATAGTGCCCCTATAAAATGGGTTAATTGCACTAATGCTTGCGTTAACGCCCAATCTGTCGTTTGATGTAGTTGTAGTTGGACTATATATCAAAGGTTTGTAAAATATACGATCAACTGTAGGTACACCGTTTAAATTGGTAGCTCCAGCTAGGTAACGATTATCCAGCTTATAAAAAACACTATTATTTGACGAGTCAGTATCATAAACCCTTGCCACAGAACTGTTAGCAACCACGGAAGCATCAAACGAGTAATTCCATGACGAATTTGTCATATCAACGTTTGTTGGGTATTGAATGTTAACAAACGAACCTACATCATTTGTTACAAATGACTCAAAATCACCTACGAAAAAACACGCCTTTTCGTTGCTTGATCCATTTGGAGTCGTTAATGAGTTATTGGTCATAAACCAGAACCCACGTGACGTACCTATCAAAACCCAATATAAATGGGTGGTTGATATTTTTAAAAGCATTCTCACCTGATCTCTATCAAATGAGTCCAACCCGACCATACCAACAGCACCTTTGTAAGCAATTCTGCTTGAGTTTACATTTGTACCATCATAATCCCAAAATTGTACAAAACCACCAGAACCATCTGTTGTCGAGTTTCTAAATACAACTTTATTGGTTGATATATTCTCAAATGGAATACTCCAACCAAGTGGTTGCTTTGTGCCATACCCTTCAACAAGGCATTTTTTAAGTATATTGATCACATCACTTGCTTTCGTAGTACCTATGGATGGAGCACCTGCATCATCCCAACGATAAACTGTTACTGGCCTGTTTTTCAAATCACCCATTTTATTTAACCCCTGCTATGACTCGTTACCACGGAATGACAAAACTGCCCTATCCGTTGTTATTTGGCTGTGACCCGATTGCACTGTACGTAACATCATGATCGGATTTGCACTGGCGTATGTTTTAAACCGGACCGCCTCACCAACATTCCAACCACCACCAAACGCCTCATTACGAATGATGAAATACGGTGCTAATGTGAGTGGGTTAATTGGTGCGAAATCATTAATTGTGTCACCAGTGGCAACCTGACCAATACGACGCCCGACACAACGAAATGCGGTACTTGATGTGAAAATTAATACCCAATCTTCATTAATGGCTGTGTCGTTCACCACTTCAATTGGATAATCAACCACGTTCATACTAGCGGTGGCTGGTGTACCGTCTAAATCCCAATTGTTATTCCAACTGGTCATGTCTCGAACAGTGCCAACCCGCGCTTGCATATCACCTAAGTTTTGAATGCTTGATACCACTGAACCTATTGGGAATGTTTGACTTAACGCAGCAGCTAACACTAATTTATTAGGCTGCACATCAGTGACCAGTGCGGTTTCCCCGATTGAATTAGTTAACAAAAACGGTGCTGTGAATCCTGTAAAAACACTATTAATGGTCACTTCACCTGTGGCTTTATTTAGGCTGTAGTGTTCATCAGTAACCGTCCACAACGATTTACCGTCAGCATCGGTAATATCAACAAATCGAGCATTAGCACGAACCGTATAAGTTTGTGCAGGTGCAGGGTTTACCACCACTTGAGTTTGAGTATGTTGAATACTAATGGTGTTCCAGGCGGTGAATGACTCCACCAAACCACCGTTTTTAATCCGCAACGGGTTTAAGCCGTACAATTCTGGGGGTGGCGATAACGTCACCACTTCAGAAATATCATAGGTTAAGGTCGATAACCAAACGGCTGATGAGAACGATAATGTGACAATGCCATTTACCACATTGCCCGAAACACCGTTGCCCGTAATCACCCCTGCTTGGTCTGAACTACCACTTAATAGCACTTCATTGGTGGTCGATACTTGAATATATAGGGTGTCTAATATTGGCTCATCAAAAGGGAGATTAAACACAACACTGGTATCACCTGGTGTAATCACCCCGCCAGATTCGGTTTCTTGTAACAATGAACCAATTTCAACGGTGAAATCACCACGAAAATCAATTTCTTTAGTGATCACTCCTGTTGTCGCGTTTATGGTTGCAATACGATTGTTGTTGGTTTCAAGCAATGGTACAGCTGTCAAATCAGTTGGTTGCGCTGTGCTAGTACTTATCACGCTAGTGCCGTAGGTCGCGTTATTAAAGGTAATCACACCGTATGTTTTACCCAGCACTAAAATACGGTCAGATAAAAATGGGCTTGGTGATTGCCACACACTCCACTTATCTATCGACAAATAACTTAGACCAATCGGGCTATTACCGCTTGGTGACTGACCATTGAACGTAACTGTTACCGTGGTTCCAACAATGGTAACTGACGCATTAAAGGCATAACCACCTGTGTATTGTGCATTTTTAATGCCGTTCTCATCTAACCAAGGGTCAACTAACAAATCAGGTAGTTCAAATACGTAAGTTGATTGGCCGCTAACTGACGGTAAAAATACGTTTTTATACACCATGCTCGGTAATGCGGTGGCACCACCTGCTGTACCGCCAAGGTTATCTTCAACACCAGGAAGTTTGTTACCCCCTGTAGGATTAACACTTTTAATTTTGGGAAGTAATTCAGTGTGGGTAGACTCAACCTTCAGAGTGTTATCAGTATTTTCAACCGTTAATTCACTAACGCCGTGATATTTAATCCCATCGTTGTCGCTAACATAACGCAGCTTGGTACAGCCTGTTTCACCGTTGATCACCACATCATAGTTAGGTGTGTCATAGGGTATTGGTGGCTTAAAAGATACTTGTCCACCTTGACCACCTGACACGGTTTTCTGAATTTCACAAAAGTGTTCAAAACGTGGCCAACTGGCATTTTCATTGCCAGAGTATTCCACGCTAATCACAATGGTTTGGCCTTGGCGTAACGTCACTGTTTCATAGTATTCTTTACCATTAAACTGATAAATTGATTGTAAATATGAACGAGGAAAACTGTCTTGACCTGCTAACAAACCAATCAAACGATTGCGAATTAATTGCCCCGCTTTAACTGATGATTCTAAAATTTCAACCATATCTGTCATGCGGTCAGCATCACCTAAATCATCAGATTCAGCGATTAACATACTCACCAATGGGTCTGATGGTTTTTGTGAAATAAACACATGACCATCTAATAAAATACTGGTATCCGCCGTGTTTAGTGCAGGGTAACATTTGACAATATCAACCGCTGATTGAGCATGGTCAATATCAGATATGGCTCTAAACAGTTCATTTAGCTGGCCTGATTTCACTTCGTTTTTGGTGCGTTGGCCGCCTGCATCATCACTTGAACCAAGTAACTCTGGTTTAAATATTTTTAAGTCATTACGGGTAATGGTCATGTGCCACCTGTGCTAATAAGTTAAAGCGTGATAAATCGTAAAACCACATTGGTTAATAACGGGTATTCACCAAATTCATCATCCAAATCATCACCGGTAATGGCATTAGCTTGGGTGTTATCCCACACAACTTTAATGTCGTTGCCATCATGGTTAATGGTAAATTCAGTGAGCGTACTAGCGGCATGGGCTTGCAGGGCATTAAAGTCAAGGCGATGCATCCAACCATCTTTTGTGCCTAGCTCTAATGCAATGCCTGACGGTATAACGGTTTGCTGAATATGCGGGGCACCGTTAAGTGCCCTTTTCATATTGGCGCTCACTCGCTGGGTGTTATTGCGGTTAAGCCAATGCAGGGGATCATCTAGTGCAATTTTATCGATAATGGTGTTAAACATAGGGCCTCTTTTTTATATTCAGCAACTCGCGGTTAACCACCCACAGATTGCAAACGTTTAATTTCAGCCACCAACTCATTCACTATGCTGCGCTTGGTTTGCGCATCAAAAGTGCGGTTGCCCACCTGCAGCTGCAACACCACAGTGTCACTGCTACTTTGGGCAACAGTGTTTTGGCTTGGCTGGATTTGGGTAACGTTTGTTTGAGCGGTGTTTTTGGTAGCGGTTTGTTGTTGCTTAAGGTTTTGTGCATCAGTAATGGCACGTTGTTTGTCAGATTCTTGCTGTGCTTTAATTTCAGCGGTACGAAACGAATAAACCTTGTTTAAGGTTTTTTCGGCTTCACGTAGCTGATTAATTAATGCTTGATCACCCGTTCGCTCAGCTTTAGCTAGTTGGGCTTTAATCTCGGTTAGCTCTTGCTGATAACGGCGCTTTTCAATTTCGTCCTGACGGCCAAGATAACCGTCTAACTCATCTTGCAATGTATCAAGGGTTGACTGGGCACTATCACGCAATGAATCCATGCTAGATTTAGCGGAATCAATGGCCGATTTCAGTACACCTAAGTCCTGATCGTTCATCAAGTTCATTGACTTGGCAGCACGTTCAGCACTGATAATTAGGCCAAGATTGCCGCCCTCAGCCGCATGAAGTGCATCAACCATTTTTAGCAGCTCAATGCGCTGTCCATAATAAGCCGCTTGCGCTTGCTTGCCGGCTATTTCAGCTTTACGGGCAAAGGTACTAATGCCGGTAAAGTCGATACTAACGGCTAGCTGGTTTTGTAAGTCATTAATTTCATCCGTTAACCGTCGATAGGTGCCAATGGTTTTATCTAACTCACTACTTGAGTCAGTTAACAAAGTTTGTCCATAAAGGATGGATTTAAAGTAAGCAACAGCACCTTTACTGAGTTCAGCTACTTCCGCAGTAACTCCTCGTAAAAAGTCAGTAAAAAACTCGGCAACCCCAGCCAATGACGACCCAGCTTGCTCAGCACTTTTTACCACCATTCCCATGGTGTTTTCCATGGTAGTGCCAATGCCTTTATTGGCATTAGCTACTCTTACCTCATTCTTTTCTGCGTCATTACCAACGTTATTTTGAACATCTTTTAAACGATAATGCTGCTGAATAAGTTGCTCAATATTCTCGCTTAATCCTAAATTAGCGGCTTGCTGCCTTATACTTGCGTCAACTTGTTGATCACCTGCTGCTGCCGCTTTAATGGCTGCATCAGCATATTTTAAAAAAGCTTGGTTAAGCTCATTTGTCGATGCTACGCCATCGGCTGCACCTTGCTTTACTTGTTCAAAAGTGGCTTTAGCCGCTGCCGCCTGCTCGCGTAATATCGATATTGTGGTGATACCGGCTTTAGACATCGCCAGCTCAAAGGCTTTCGTTTTAGCCGTTTGTTCATCGGTTGCATCAGCTTGCTCTTTTTGGGCGGCGCTAACTTTATTAGCTGCATCAGCCTGCACTTTAGCGCTTTTAGTCGCCGCATCACCCGCAGCTTTATAAGCATCATTAGCAGAGCTTTCTATTTCACCCGTAATTTGTTTCCAAGCTGCTGCAGCATCTTTTCCATCTTGTTCAACTTGGTCAAAATAGGCTTTAGATACTGCTTTAATGGCCGCGGCTTGGTTTTCAAAGGCTTTAGATAAATCATCACCACCTAGAAACCCAATGACTTTGGCCCACCCCTCAAGTAGGAATGCAAATAACCCCGTAAATGCACCACCAACAGTGGCTACCATTGAGGTAAATGTATTAGCAAGTAATCGAATTGACCCACTGATCACATTTAGCGCCCTAGCAAAAGCACTGATGTTTTCAAG
Organism: Shewanella subflava; assembly: GCF_025971955.1. Taxonomy (GTDB): domain Bacteria; phylum Pseudomonadota; class Gammaproteobacteria; order Enterobacterales; family Shewanellaceae; genus Shewanella; species Shewanella subflava. The sequence continues at coordinate 169,871 of NZ_JAPDMX010000003.1, read as the reverse complement.
TGTGGCAGTAATGCTGGCGCCACCATCGCGGATCATGGTGGTAAAAAAGTCACTAATATCTTGTGCAGCTTGCTTGATTTGACCGTTTTTATTGAGTTCATCAAACTTTTCATTTAACGATTGAATAAAATCAACCGCCACCTGATAAGCGCCCGAATCAGCAATAATGGTTTTAAACTCGGTCCACTTGTTCGACATTAAGTTAACTTGACCGCTTAAGCGCTCAAGGCTTTTCGATGCCTGACCATTGGCCTGCTTGCCCATTTCATCAAACAACTGCTGCATCACATCACGGCCAAGCTGACCGGCTTCACTCATTTTTTGCAGTTGGACCGCATTTTTACCTGTCACTTTTTCAAGCAAATCCCAAACAGGCACGCCGCGTTCAACTAACTGTAATATCTCCTCGCCTTGTAATTTCTGCTTAGCCCACGCCTGGCCTACGCCTAAAATAATCCCTTCAAGCTTTTCTTGGCTGCCACCTAGTTTGGCGTTGTAATCCACCATGGCCTGCAAGCTGCCATTGGTTGGGTCGATACCAAAGGTTTTTAGTGAGGCAAATGCCTGTTTAACTGCATCTAAACGGGTACCGGTATTATTGGCAAAATCTTTAATCCATTGGGTTGCCTGCTCACCGCTGGCAATGCTGCCCATCATGGCCGTCATTTGGGCACCAAAGGCTTTGGCTTCATCGCCTGCAGTCAGTATCGACTTAAGGCTTTCCCACAACTTATCAACGCCAACATATGCACCCGCCATGGCCACCAATGACGCTGTGGCACTTTTAACACTGCCACCAAAGTCACCCGCTTGCTTTTGTGACTCATTTAATAATTGATTGTGGCGTTCAAGCTTAGTGTTTACGCCTTTAAGTGCGGCTTCCCCGGCTATTTGTTGCAGCTTTAAATCAGCACTGGCATCGGCCAGTTTATCCATGCTGATGCCAGCTTTATTTAAACTAGCGGTGTTTTTGTCTAACTCGGTTTTATTTTTATTAAGGCTGCGCTCAAGCTGATTTAACTCAGACCGAGCGTTTTTTACTTGTAGCGTGTAATCGGCTTTATTGCGGCTAGCCACATCGGTAGCTGCACTGGCTTCAAGTAGTTCACGGCGCTGGTTATCTAATGCGGTTGCTAGCTCATTGGCGGTATTTTTGGCGCCAGTTTGCGCCGTGGCTAATTGCTGTAAATCGTTTTTGGCTTTAGTCAGTGCAGCAGCTTGTTCTTTACTGGCGAGCGCGCCTTGCTGCTGTTCGTTGCTGAGTTTTTCAACTTCAACACGGGCCTGTTGCAACTCAGTTTCATATTTGACTAATGCCGCTTGCGCTTGGTTGTATTCTTGCTCAAGTTGATTCGTGGTGCCTTCAGCCTGTTTTTGTGCGGCTTCAAGTTGCTTCAGCTCTTTTATAGCGTCTTTCTGCTGGCTGACTAACTTATCAAGCGCAACCGCATTATCTTTATAGGCTTTTTCACCTTTGCTGATAGACGAGGTTAAGCCATCAATAGAATTAGCCGCTGCTTGCAAATCTTCTAATTCTTTTAAACGGGCATTGAGAATTTCGCTTTCTGATGCTAACTCAGCTAAAGCCTTTTCAGACTTTTTAGCTTCACTTGAAAATAAATCTTTTCCCTGAATAATCAGGTTAACAACTTGGTCTTTAAAACTCATACATCACCAAATTAGCAATAGAAAACAAAAAAGCCCGCAGCGATTAACTGCGAGCTTGTTTGAAAATTGATATGTTTTACGCGGCACTTCTCACAAAGAACTTAGACTTACCAGTAGCAACAATGCTGCTATCAGCAAGTACCCCGCCTTCAATATCAAAAGAACCGTAATCGTCGCCAATCAAGTCTAAACCTGAGGTGGGCGTTGGCTTCCACTTATAAAACTTAAGCATCCACGGCTTACCGGTTGAATCGTTAATACCGTCAATGACCACGCCCACGGTTTTTCCCGATTCCGTTAATGCCTGCAAAGCGTTACCAGCTTGACTGGTGTAGCTAACCTTTAATGCCTGCCCAGCTGTAATGGTACCTGCAGATAACGCGCGAATACCTGCGGCGCTCACCACATAATCTTCATCCAACGTGTAAGTAACATCACCGGCTGTATTTTTAACAACAGGGGTAATTGATGTATCAATCATTTTAGTTGTTTGTGCCAAGCCATCTAACATGGCAATAATGTCTTCATCGCTTACCGGTACAGCGGTTAACACATCGATTTTACCGCGCATGGCCAAGGCTAAGTTTTCATTGTTAAAATCGTAGAATGTGGCGCTGAGGTTAACCGCTTTAATTAAGGTAACTTCATCGGCATAACCACCGCCACCGCGATAATTAGGTAACGACTTTGTTTCTTGCTCAATAGCGATTTTTACACCGCTAACGTTGCCACAGTCTCTGCCGTCGATATAAACAATCGCCGATCCGATGTAGCTTTCAACTACAGTTTCGCTCATAGTCTTTCTCCAAATTGAACGGTATGAACTAGGGTTAAAGTAATGACCGCAAGGCCATGTTTTTCATGGCTTTCGGGCATAATGTATTTACAGGGTTCGGCCTCTTTAAAACTGATGCACATTGGCAACCATGAGGGTTTTTCAGTGTTGCGCTCTGCTTCAAAAAAGGCGCTGCGAATGTCGCGCACCAGGTTAATTAACTCGGTAGTGGGTGCATCGGTTTTGGTCACGTTAATACCGGCAACCACTTGCAATGTCAGGTCGTCGCGGTATTTGTCGAGGCCATTTTTGGCGCCAAAGGCATCGGTATAGGGCTGTAAAAAAACAAACTTTTGCTCTTTGGCAACGCCTTGGGCATAAAATCCTTCGCGCACAATGGCACCGTCAACCAAGGCAAGTCGGTTTAAAATGGTTTGGATCATGGGTACCTCAAAAACAGAATTGAACTACTTAGCGTAACGACCGTATTTTTTACGCAGATGGGCGATAATGGGTGGTTCTAACGCATCACGCATATAGCCAAAACTGCTTGCCACTGAAGGGCCGTATAACGCTTTTTGTCCTTTTAAACTGCGCCAAGTGTTGTCACCCTTTTTACGACTAAACATGAGCTGATTGCCATTGCGGCCAATAACCGTAAACGCACCACTAAACCACACAGGCTGTTGCCGAATAACATTGACACTAAACCCCGCGGCCACCCTTGCAGAACGCCTACCCACTTTAAAACGAGGGCTTGCAAAGCGAGTTAATGTGCTGGCGCGCATCCTTGCGCTTATCGATGCGGTTAGGGTTTTAGGGTTAATGCTGACACTGAAATGTTGCTCAACATACGACTTAGACTTAAAGCCGTATTTGTTGAATATTTCATCTGCGGCAAGCTGATTGCCAAATTTAGCGGCATCATCAATGGCTTTAGCAATGGCAGGTGCCTGAGCATCACGCATGCGTTTTAGCTCAGCCGTGACCGCATCAAACCCTGTTGCCACTATTGCCATTACGGTTAGTCCTAATAACTCACATACACAAAACTGACACAGATTTCGTCTGACCCATTGTGTTGAGTCAGCCGATATTGGTTACCGTTCAGCTCAAATAGATCATCACATTGCACCTTGCCTTCACTGAGAAGAAACTCGGCAATGTTGACTGGTTCTAGCACGTATTCGTTACTGCGGTCTTTTTCGGTTGGCGGCAGGTTTACACTACGGCTAAAGGCAGCTTGGCCAGAATGAGGGATAAACTGGCACGGCTGTGCCAGTTTGATGAACGCACGGGTAAGCTTGGCGCTTATGCGTTCGTTAACGCTAGGCATTCACTTTTACCCATACGGTGTCGCTTGGGTTAGGCGCATCAGCCCATGCTTTACCGGCTAAGGTATTACCTGATGCCGTTGATGTGATCATGCCATCGGCCTTGATATACACTTGACCGCCTTGGGTGATGTCATCTGCGGTAACTTTAGGCAGTTCAAATACACCTTCAGTTACACCAACACCCACTTCACCAGTGACAACATTGCCAAGTGACACTGCCAACACTTTGCCTAGTAACACAGGCGCACCACTTGCCACATCTGCCGTGGCGGTAAAATCGATGGTATTACCATCTGCTACACAGTTTTTCATAAGGATTATTCCTGATTACTTAAATTTTAAGCGTAAAAAAACCGCTAACATTCGCTAGCGGCTTATTTGTGTTGGCGTTACACACCCGTTGATTTAACCAAACCACGGTGGTCAAGCGGTGCAACGCCCGCATCGATACGCACTTTGGTTGCAATACCATCTGAGGTAAAACCTTGTTGCTGCTCAATATATGGCGTGTCGATACCGTCAAGGTAAGCCACTTCAATCGTGTCGTTACCTTGGCCAGCGGCTAGATAATAAGCCTTGTCGCTATCCGCTTTCAGACGAGCTTCAGAAATCACTTCAGCAAAGTCTTGAACTGGGTTAGCAATGCCTGCATTCACATCAGCACCTTTAACTGAGCTGGACTTGATGATCTGCGTTAATGTGCGCTTGAGGTTTGGTGGACATAACACAAATTCAGGCATGATATTTAATGCGCGGGGGTCTTTGCCCCCTGTGGTTTGGCTTTCCATTAATTCAGCCAACACTCCTAGTACTTCAGCACTCGGAGCACCAGAGCCTAAGTTGCCATGATCGGCATGGAACAAGGTTTTACCGTCAGCCATTTTCGGGTTACCCGTTAAAATGGCAAACACTAAATCACCAATGGTGGCTTTAGCGGCTGCGCCCATTTTCATCGGGATCATAGACAACATATTCATGTCATCATTGATAATCGCTTGACGAGTGATGGAGAAGATTTCACCATAAGTGGCTAGCGCAATATCTGCACCCTTGTCACCTAATGTGACGTACTTGTATTCAGCACCTTCACGTACTTGGCGCAAGCTACCAAACTCTTCAAGCCCTACACGTTTAGACACTTTAAAGTCACTTAGCTGACCTTTACGTGTAAAGCGCTCGAAGGTTTCATTGGCCTGTTCCCAACCTTTTAACACTGACTTATTAGCTACATCTAAAAGAATGTTGCCAAAATCTGATGAGCTATGCGTAAAGGCTAAGCCGACCATTTGCATTTGGTTTAGCCCTGCAATACCAATACCGCGATCTGCCAATGACGCTCTGGCAAGCTCTTTTAGGTTATAACTGGTATAAGCATTATCTTTTTCAATTTGTGCATGACCCGCACGGCTCATTACATGTGCGCGAATTGAATCACCCACAATGTTACCGTTGCCAGCATGAATGATCACGCTGTTGGGTTGTGCTGCGGCAGGGGTTGTCCCTTCGCCCAGCTTAGCCAAAATCATATCTTTGGCTTTGTCTGCATTGATGGTTGCATCAGCAATGCAGCTGTTTTTAAGTTCAGCCAATTGCGGGAATGTGGCGAACGCGGCATTAATACCGCTAATACGCTCAGCGTTAAAGGTAATTGCAGCGGCTTGAATATCCGCTTGCGACGGTGCAGTCGGTACTGGTACCGATGCTGCTGACGCTGGGCTAATAGTAGCTGCTGGCGCAGGTGTGTTGGTAGCACCGATATTGCCCTGTTGTGCTAGCAGGGTTTGTAATGCTTTAGGCATATTATTAAAGTCCTTCAGTCGTTTAAAATTAATTGATGCAGCCATTTGCATCGGTTCTATCACTTCATCTGCTAGCCCAAGATCAACCGCTTCTTGTGCAGACAACCAAGTATCTTCTTTGAAAAATTTCGCAAGTTGTTCGTCACTTAACTTGCCACCGGCTTTATCTTGATAAGCCTTGCCCATACTTGAGCGCCACTTATCGAGCAAGTCTGCGTATTCACGTAAATCTTCAGCAGTACCTACTGCACCGCCCCAATTACTGTGGATCATCAAAAAGGCATTTGACGGCATAATCACAGTGTCGAATGCCATGCAAATCACACTGGCCATTGATGCTGCTACTGACTCAATGCAAATCGACTTTTGACAAGGCCAGCGAGCGAGGATGTTATAAATAGCCATGCCGTCCATCACATCGCCGCCACCCGATTGAATGTAAGCTTTAATCTGCGACACTTTGCCCATAGCGCGTAGGTCTGTGGCGATTTGTTTGGCGGTAAAGTCCCAACCAACATCGCCATATAGAATCAATTCGACCACGCCATTGGCTGCACCTTTCATGCTGTAGGTACCGCGTTTTTCTTTACTCTCGGTCAAGCTCACTGATGCGCTTGGCATTATCATTGCGGCGGCCAGCGCCAGTTGTGTTTTTTTCACTTGGGTTTTCTCCGTTTTGTGGCACTGGATCATTCGGTGTCACCATGTCGTTTTCACGATTGTGTTTCACTTCACGCTCACGCTGGCGCTTCACTTCACTTGGGTTACGGCCACGGGCACGCGCCCAGTCAGCCTCGGTTGCGGCATTACCGGCTATCATCATTTCCCAGCCTTGGGATTCTTTGCGTGGGTCAATCCATGGCATGGTGGGACCGTAATACACCGCATCAAATAACGTGCGCATGTCTAAGTCAGGCGGCAGAGTTAATGGGTCTTGCTTGTTCATTAACTCCATTTGCAGCCAGTTACGAAACGCAGGCCTTGCCCAACCAGCACAAAACCATTGCTGCATAATGCGGTTTGATTCGTCTTGCTCAACTAGCTCTTGGCGTTGGCTTGAGTAACTGCCTTGATAGTCACGGGCAATGCTTGAATAACTGCTGCGTGTCCCAGCGGCACAGGCTTTTAATTGGCCGTTACGAAAATCAACCAAATGCACGTTGGGTCGGTTTGACTCAATCATGCCAACATCTTCACCCGGTGCGAGGTCGTCGAACGTCATACCAGGTGCAATGTTAATTTCGCGGCTTTGGCTTTCGCCTTGGGCTGGCGTAAACATGCTGGAGTCACCGCGTTTAATGTAAAACGCTAACGCTGCAGCAATTCGAGCGGCTACCCGTTCAGATTCTTCATAGTCTTTAATGTCACCAAGGCGAGTTAAAATGCCGTGAAAAATACTGATCCCGCGTAACTGGTGCAGGCGCTTAAATATGCCTAAGTGCAACATGTTACTGGCGGGGATCGCTTTGGTTTTATAGCGAAAACCGATTTGGTCTGCGGGGTGATCAAACAACACATGGTAATTCACCACCTGCCCCCAACCGTTAACCTCAAACCCTTGGCGCACTCGGCTTGAAACATCGTTTAGTTCAAACGGTATGTAATCAGGCTCTAATGCCTCAATGCTGTATTGGGTCCCTTGCGGGTTTGGGTGGCCAAACTTGGGCACTTTGCCGCGAATTTGTTGGCCGAATACTTCACCATCACGCAGTGCGGTTCGCAGCACTAAACGTTCAAGTTCTGGCCGTGTGTAGCGCCCAGTTACATCGGGTTTTAATGACCATGCAGCAAAACGGCGCTGAATATCATTGGCTAAGTCATCGAGTATTTCACCGCTGATGCTGCGAGGCTGAGGCTCGACCACTATGCCTTGGGCGCCAATTACCCGCTCTTCTAAACGGTCTAAAATACCAATGCTTAAGTCGTGGTTTTCGTCTAACCAACGGGCTTGTTCACGCAAACTTTTACCCGCAGCAAATACCGCTTGGTTAGCGCCTCGGCCTTCCTTTTTCGCTTTATGGGTTCGGCTTGGGCTGGCAGCTTCATAACCTTTAAGGTTGCGATAACTCATTGCCGCGGCTTGTCGATTTAGCGCCCACTTAGGGGATATAAACGATATTGCATCGTTGATAATGCTCATATTGTTTCCTGTTAAAATCGGGCGAGTGTGGTACCCCGTGGGCGGGTGTACATGCTTAAGGTGCGCTGCCATTCAATGCGGCCTTTGCGAATTTGCTCTAGGTCTTCACTGGTCATCATTTTGCCGTTAACGCTGACGGTTTTACCCGCCAGTACGTCTTTTTCGGCTTCGATATACAGTGCGACCATCTCTGCCGCTTGTTGTTTTGACATTTACAACCAGCCTCCTGATTTAGCTGAGCCACCATTGAGCCAGTTGTTTTGCTGGCTTTGCTTTGGCTTTTTCGGTTGTGGGGGTTCAACGGGTTCTGAATCGGTTTCGGTGTTTTTTGTTATCACTTTACTGAGCGCATCGAGATTGATGCCGAATCGGTCAATGGCGATATACAGCGCAGCCAAGGCATAAACGAAACAGTCGAGGGCCTCGTTTCGTCTGCCGCCTGCGTCCCATCGGTACACAATGCGACCATCTCGCCTTGTTGGCATTTTGCGTTCAGACGTTAACTGTTGCAGTTCGGTGTCATCACAAATGTTGTCGTTTAGCGGCAAATGAATTGCACCAGGTGTACGAATATCTACACTGGGTTGAGTGCGCATCATGGCCATGATCAACTCTTTGGCGTTGTCGGTACCCACCTCGGTTAGGTACACACCTTTGTTGTTTCGTTTTCGGGGAAAATTAGCAATCGGTTTGCCGTACATGTTGGCGCCCTTAACGGGTACAACACGGAACAAACCCAGCTTTTTACTCATTGAGTAAACCGTGTCGGTGTAGTGACCGCCAGAGTCCCACGCGATAGTACCAATGCTCAGCACTATGCCGTCATTGCGGGTGTAGCTTTGGTTTAAGCGCAGCGCGACTTTATCAAGTAGCACTTGGCTTGCTGGGTCCCCGTACAAAATAAACCTATCGATTAAGGCGCATTCTTTACCCGCGCCCCAGCCCCAAACACGGCCTTCGTAACGGTCGTCTTGGGTGTCAACTCCTGCGGTTAAGTACACCACCCAATCAGGCATATTGCCGTTGGGGTACATCTCACGCCTGCGGCTTAAATCTTCCCACTCGATGCGTTCGCCGTTGTCGTTGTCCCACGGCTGGCCTAGCTTGGTGTTAACAAAGGTTTGCAGCTTTTCTTTATCGCCTTTAGCTTTGTAAAACTCGGTAACTAACTTGGCCCAGCTGTTCAGTGTGTTGTATGCCGACCAGATATAAATTGAGATATTTTCGGGGGTTAAAAAGTCGTTTCCCTCTTTATCAAAAAACGAAATAAAGTCGGGGGTAGTCACGCCCGTTTTTTCGCATACCCACACAGCATTGGGGTGCAGCTCCATGTCGTGCAGTTGATTGTTTTCAATGCAGCAACCGCAGTGTTCGCACACGTAATACGCGGTGCTTGGGTCGCTACCTTGCCATTTAATGCCAAAGGGCTCGGTTTTGCCGCCCCACTTTAAGTGCTGTAATTCATCACAGTGTGGGCAAGGCAAGTTAAACCGAAATTGGTACTGGCTTTCGCTACAGGCCTTTTCAATTTGGCAGGTGCCGAGAATTTTTGGTGTAGATCCACGAATCGATTTAGGAAACATCGACAGCTCAACACGGGTGTCACCTAATGATGTTGCGTTACCTTCATGTTCAATGGACTCGTCAAAACCTGCGAGTTCATCGTAAATAACATCATCGGTTGAAATTTCACGGTAGTTAGCCGCGGCGGTACCACCACGTACCATTAAGGTTTTACCGTTTGAAAATACTTTATCTTCTAATGTGCTGTCTTTGTGTTTGCGGCCAATCCACGGCGCTAGCGCTTTCCAAATCGGCATGTCGCGTATTGCCGTTTCAACGTGTTTTTTCATAAACGTTTTGGCGGCACCGTCACGCGGCTGGTATATCAGCACGTTGCGTTTTTTGTGTTCTATCTTGTAACCAGCATTGGCCATCAGCATTTTGGTGTAACCCACACGCGCTGACTTCATGATGTTCAGCGTGGTAATTTGGTCGTTACCCATGGCATTTAAAATGCCGATTTGAAACGGTAAACTTTCCCATTTACCTTCGGTGTAGGACGATTCCGACGACATATAAAAATGCGTGTCGGCGTATTCACTGCAGGTTAAAACGGGTGGACGGTAAAACGATTTAAGACCAGCAGATACAGCGGCTGTCAGATTGTTAATCTGTGCTGCTGATATACTCATCTAATAAATCCTCAATGCCGTTGGCCAGCTGCGCGGCGGTGTTTTGGCTTTTAATCACCTCAGCGCGAATAGCGTCTATGGTGCGCTCTGGCATGTCGGGGAATTTACGTTTTACTCGTATGTGTATTTGGTCAAGCACTGGCGATATTTGTGCTGCAATACGACTGAGCACAAACGAGCAAAACTCAACTTCAACCACTTCTTTGCGATCTTTTTCGTTTTTCAGCTCTTGGCCGTCTGCTTGGGCTTTGGTTAAGCGGTAACGTTCATAGTCAATATTGGGTTTTTCGTCTTCATCATCTAACGGTTTGCTGATGTGTTTTTTGCGCTCATTCGCTACCCGATTACCGACCACGTCGCTCATGGTGTACAAACACTCACGGCCTTTTTTGCTGTGTATGGGTACGTCCCACTTGTCGAATGCCTGAGTACTAATGCCCAAGCTTTTACAAAGGTCGGTTTTGTTCAGCAGCACTGGCTCGGCTTCGGGTGTAGGAATACGTGCCATTAGCTAGTCTCTAATTTTTCCATCTGCTTTTGAATAAGAGCTTGCTTTTGCACAAATAATGCATGCTCTCGACTATTACGTTTTGACTGATACACCCAGTTAATTAGAAATGTCAAAAGTGCGAGTGCCATACCGACTAAGATAGCGATGGCATCAACGGTTAATGCGCCACCGATAAAGGTAAAAAACGATGCGAAGTAAGAGGCTCCTGCTGTCAACTTTTGCGCTCCTAGCTCAGTGGTTATCGTCATGCTGTTGTCGCCATTGTTTAAGCCGTTGCATGTTGGCATTGCAAACGTCTAGGGTGTGGGTTTGAGTGAGTGAATAATTCAATAAGTCTAAATTGGTGTTGCCAATAAACGTTGGCGGTTCGCAAGGTTCAATCCATTCAAGGGGGGGTAAAACATAAATCGTGTTGGTTTGCGTCACCACTTTCACAACGGGTTTGCTGGAGCAGCTGCACAGCATCAGCAGGCAACAAAGCGTTAGCCCAATCTTTTGTCGGTTCATCACTTGAGTCCTTAATGAGATTGGCTTGTTTAGTACGGCTTTCGTGAGTGGCTTTTAATGCGGCCAGCCGCTTGCGGTTTTGGGTATTTAAATCAATGATGATTTTGTAATCTTGTTCAAGTTTTTTCAGCTGCTGGTCTTTAATGTCGTTATTGCGGGTTAGCTGTTGTTCGTTGGCGTTGAGCTGCACTATGTCGGCACGTAAAGAGGCATTATTGGCTTTAAGGCTTTCAAGACTGATTTTGCCTGTGATGATCACGCCCACCATTAATGCAAATACCAATATCACCGCAACCCCTAGCGCACTGTTCACGCTATCTTTTAAACTCGTTAGCATAGGGTAGATCCTTTATACAAATACGCCGCTCTTTCATGCGGCGGTTAATGAGTCCCGGTAACTTTTTACCATTGGCATATACCCAGCGGGGTAACTCGTTGCATGCACCATGGCGATCATCGGCTAATAATTTTTGCCGCAAGGTTGAATCAGCAAAGGCTTTGGTGCCAACGTTATAAATAAAACTTAGGTAAGCAGCATGCTCACCTTGAGACAATGGCGGTGAAAGTCTGTCTAACTCTTTGTCGAACTTTGATAAATCATCTGCAAGTAAATCTAGGCACTGCTGTTCGGTGAACGACATACCATTTTTAAGTTGTGGGTTGGTGTGCCCAAAACAAGCGGTGATGATCCCTGCGGGGTCAACATACGTGGCATGTACCTCGCCTTCACTGTTAACAACCAGCACACCACCTATAAGCACTGCGCCGGTGAAGCCCATTGCCATTAATCGTGATTTGATGTTCATAGTATTTTCTCTTTAAAGCTACTGATGCATTAACGGGGCGCAAACCCGAGCTACGTCATGCCGTTACTTTTCAAGCTAGGCCACTTTTCGCTGACTACGCTGCAGGGCGAACGGCTCAATGTGATTAAACGTGCGAGCCTTCACGCTGGCGGTTAAAAGTGTTCTTCACCCACCAAACCAATTAATGCTATTTCATGATCAATGCCCTCCTGGTAAACAATGTGTAAGCCAAGCTTTTGCGCTAATGCATGTTCAGCCCTCGCTCCGTGTGATTGCTCCCAACCATCCAATAGATAAATCATGTCAGCGCACATCAACATGGTTAATCCAATCTGCATGTATTCTGGTTCAGACAAACCCGCTGGTAACGTGGCAGGGTTTAGCACAACATGCGTTAGTGACTTTTGCACTTGCGCTGCCAAGTTAAAGGCGTGGCGATTGCAATCAGGCAAACCAGACATTGGCCCTGCGATATACACCTTTTTACGGATCATGTTTTCACCAGGTAAATGCGAGCAAAAAAAATGGGCTCCAAGGTAAGGAGCCCATAACGGGATAAAAATGAGAGAGGAAGCAAAGCCAGTTACGCAGTTGTATCAAGCTTACATAAATATACCCCGTTTTTAGGGAGCAAAACACGACACATCTGTCGTGTTTTACGCCACATATGGCGTTGAGGCGTTTGGTTTTTCGTGATATGTAAAATAAGAATGTTTGGACATCCTTTAGAAAGTTATCGGTTAAGTGATTTGCTTGCGTTTATTTTTTACTCATTCAAGAGCCAATATGTTGAAGTGAAAGAACTATTTGTTTACAAAAACAAATTTAAATTATAATCTAAATATGTAGGTGATATTCGCCTATTTGCTTATTGTTTTCATTGTGTAACAAGCAGAAAAACGACGCTCAATCGAGCGAACCTCTAATTCATATTATTGGTTCTTGACCCGCATCCGCGCTCATAATTCGTTCTATAAGCGGTGTTAAATTTCGCACCATTATTGCACGAATTTAATGCGACGGTTGTCTGGCACTGATTCGGGAAGTCGGCTCAACGGTCATTACTAAGATTTCTGTAAACGTTTTTATTGGTCTGGCAAGCAATCCGCTAACAACCTATAAGGACTATACAATGTTTAAAATCGACATTAGTTACACAAGAAAAACTGAAAACACAGAACTCGTAGTTAAAGCTAATTATGAATCTTCTGAAAAGCAAGATGACCAGAGCCCAAAGGGGTGGAAAGGACTAGTTTTAGACTACCTCCCTTTGGCTGTTAATTTATTTACCGGTATTGCATCATTTTTTCTTGATGTCTTATCAAAATATTTATAACAGCTGACTTCTCTTAATCAAAACTTATGGTTACTTATGGACAAGCCGCTATATCCCTGTAAACCAATTGGTTCCATTGACGTTCTTGCCTCAACGTTAGGTGTACACAGAAAAAAACTAATTGAAATAGCATCTAAAGTAAACACCTCCTATACAAGCTATGACTTACCAGAGCACCCTATTACAGGAAAAGTTCGAAAAGTTGTTGATCCAAAACATGAATTAAAAAAAATTCAAAGACGAATTAACTCAAGAATTTTTGAGCAAGTAATATTCCCACCATACTTACATGGTGGTATCAAAGCAACACCATTAATTAAGCGAGATTACGTAGAAAACGCCTCCCAACACGGACACAGCCAAACATTAATAAACTTAGATGTAAAAAATTTTTACCCTAATATAAAGGCCGGAGTTGTAAGTGATATTTTTAAGTATTTTTTTAGATTTAATGACGATGTAGTTGAATTGCTCACAAAAATAACAACTTACAATGGAAGCCTACCCCAAGGAGGTTGTACCTCTAGTTATTTAGCCAACCTAGTTTTTTTTAATTCAGAATATAAACTTGTAAGCTCATTAAGGGGGAAGTCGATTCGATACACTAGATTACTAGATGACATAACAATTTCCTCTCAAAAAACAATAGACAATGAATCAGCCACTAAGATAATTAAAAAAGTCGCGGCGATGCTTAAAAAAAGCAAATTATCCCTAAAAAGTAATAAAACCAAAATAACTGACCGCTCAGAAATGCATAAAGAGTTTGAGGTAACTGGACTTTGGGTTCAGCCCAAAAAACCTCAAATGAGAAAAAAAGATGTCAAGTATGTACGTCAACTTGTATTTGAGTGTGAAAAGCTTGCGGCTGTATCTAAAACGAGCGACACATTTCACTCATTATGGAACAAAACGTCAGGATTAGTGGCTAAGTTAAGCAGGCTAAACCACTCTCAAGCTATTAATTATCGGGCACGTTTATCTAACATCCTCCCTGAATATGACCAAGAGAGCAAAGATAAGCTAGTTAGGAGCGTTAACGCAGCTTTAAAAGTTCCTGTTAATTTTCATACAAAATGGGGAGTAATAAAAAAATATAATTTAATAATTTATAAACTCGGAATTTTGGCTAGAACAAATAAGGTGCTAGCAAAAAATTTACGGAACTCTTTGAAAAAACATTACTCATCAGTAATGACCATCGATGAATTTTGGGGCTAAGAATGACTAGTGATACTGGCTTTATAAACACCTATGACGACTTTAAATGTTTTGGTTTTATTCGTAGAGAGAAAGGTAAAGATGTTTATTTTTCAATCGATGATTTTGCTGACGATACAATCCTGATTGCAATAGGTACAAAAGTTAAATTTGAAATATCGAAAGAGCCAAAAGGTCTACGGGCACGCAACATATTAATAGAATAAACAGAATAGCCCCAGTCATGATTCATTACACACTCTCTGTTCCCAGGTTCTTCATTATGCAAGTTGGTGCAGATCTTGGTATACAAATAATGGTTACACTTAGTTCATCGCTTTACGCACTGGAAAATTAGGAGTGCAACGAGTAATTTATCCTAACGCAGCAACTCGTTATATTTTTTAATCAAACACTTGCACTATGGTTGACCAACAGTTTCAGCAAGTTCTAAAGCTCGATTTTTAGCAAGAGAAGTTCTAGGCAAGGCTAGTCCAAAAAGTGAGTCACCATCATCAAACACTAACTTACGACTGACACAAAATATTTAGCAGCAAACTAAAGCTATGGACACAAATATTTAGGCGATCAAAAGTTGCGGTTTAAGTTGATCAAAAGATGAGTGGAAATGTACATCAACACATGTAGGGGAAAACCCATTAATTTAATCACTTAATGTATTTAGTTTTTAGGTAAAATTGAGTTGCAGAGTTAAAAGCGATAAAACAACAACACAACCCTCTAAAATTTTCATATGTAGTGAAGCACTGCGCTTCTCCGCCCCCGCAGTGCACCGAGCAAGAAGGACCCATTTATTTATTACCAAGATTCAAGCTCATAGCACCTTTAACAAGGTAACTCGCGTATCTATCACTTTCTTGTTGCCTATTGCTAGAACTCATTAAAAAACCGAGACTTTTAACATCTTCTAATAACTCTACGGCTCTTAAAACACCAATTGATGAGTCAATTTCATATACGCTAATTCCTGTTGCAATAGATATTTTACCTCTAGAAACAGTAACTTTACTTTCACTATTAGACCTAATAGATAGTAAATATAAAAATATTTTTAAAGCATCCCTCTCTGACTGATAGCGGTTTTTCAATCCTTTAAATGAAAAGATAACCCCATCGGTTCCAACTAAACCTCTGCATGGAAGCTTGCACCATCCGGCACTTTTTAGGTTATTAATTTCGTATATAATCTTCTTTCTACTCCCTTCCTTCTTTATCAATCCGCTAGAAATCAGCTTTTGTATTCCTCTGCTTACTAACACACGACTTAAAGAACAATAATCAGATAATTGATCATACGTTAAATGAGAACCAATAAACTCTCTTTCTCTCATAGGGCGTAAACCAAGCTTATGATTATATTCAGTTAGAGGTATAGTGATCATCTTCCGATCACTATACAAACATATGCATATGTATATTTTTAAAGCTGCTATTTCGCCTGAAACAAATTTCTCAATCCGTGAACTAAAATGCCTACTCAATCCACCATCCCTAATCCAAGAAGAGGGCATCTTTACCCAAAGCAAGCTTGGCATTTTATAATTTTCCTATAATCATACTTATAATCTCAAACCCATTTTCCCTAAATATCAGAAAAAAAAACAAAAATCAAAAGAATCAATTCCTTATGAATTTTAGCAAGCCTTTCTAATAGTGTCATAAATGCATCTAGATAACCCATAATTACCGACATAATCTTAACCTTCAATTGTTTTCAATAGAACCATAATGAAGATGTATCTAAAGGATGTCGATTGTTCGACAGAAAGTCTTTCTAGAGAGTAAGGAGTCGTTAAAACCTGTAAATATATATTTTAATTAGTTAAATTAATGGAATTTATATTACCAGTTAGTTCATGGCAATACTAAGTTAGTTCACGTCGAGGTTGTATTTTGTACTAAAAATCTCCATTTTTTCACTTTACGAGTTACTTACTCTATGACTTGAAATGCTAATGATGTTTAATTCTAATCTCGAATATCTTCCATTTACCTTAGTTAAATTTATTATGCTGTACTAATGATCACATAAACAGTCTGCTCGCACTTAAAGCTTTGATTATTATCACTCCACTATTTCAATTTCTGCGCGTCTTAACCAATACACATAAGACTTCTTACTATCAAACCCCATTAATGCCCACTGCCCTTTGCATACATAGTGGGCTCTAATGGCCCGTATACATTGCGGTGCTAACCGCTCAATCATTACATCAAACTGCCTGACTTCACGGGGTGGCCGTATCTCAACTACTGCACCACCAAAAGCTAATGGCTCACCTAACTTGTCGCACTGGCTACGGTTAGCAAAGCCTTTGCCCCGTTCTTGATGGGCCCAATAATTACCCCAGCGAGTTAGGCCATGGCGTAACGCTTTCATATTCAGTGCCACTTGTTGATGCTGCAGCTGCTGCACATTAATCTTCGCCATTAATCATCGTCCTTATTTCATCAATACCCAATCGAAATACCTGGTCGCAGATTGCCGATACATCATCAAAGGAAACCGCCACATCCCCCCGCTCCCAACGCTGGTAAGTTCGTTCACTTACCCCATAAATCTCGGCCACTTCTGTTTGAGTTAGCCCACGAATACGCCTACCTGTTTTCAAAAAATTAAACCCGCGTAACACCATTTCGCCCCCAAAAACCTCTAATTGCATATTCTTCTAATAATGATGCGGTGATCATCACAGCCACCCACTTGCAGTAAGGGTTTGATCGTTCCCAACTTCGACTGACGATCTAGGCAATATCTCGGGCGCAACAGAAGAAAACCCACGATAAATTAAATATTGATGGTATTGGTCTAACGCTTGGCTCATACCCTTATCTAGCGTTGATTTAACATACTTACGCAGCAACACAGGCAAGGCATGATTAAGCAATCGCTCACCAATCATGGTATCGACACCTAAGTCAGCAACAATGGTTCTGAACAAACGGCGTAAATCATGGCTAGTGAAATGCTTAAACCTAATCTGGGTATGCCAATCATGAGCAGAGCGAATTGAAATAGCGCCAATATTGCCAGGGAACAAATACGCCCGTTTACCTACATGCTTAAGCTGCCAACGTTTATAATGCTCAATCAGCGCCTTAGCTGAATCTGTCATAGGTACACGATGTTCTTGGTTATTCTTGGCATTACTGGCAGGTATCACCCAATAATCACCCGCAAAATGTTCCCATCTAGCTAATCGCGTTTCGTTAATACGGGTACCAAACATCATCATCAACACAAACAACATCTGCACAGGCATAGCCACCTCACTTAAGCGAGTAAACAACTTAGCTAAATCAGACTCAAACAACCGAGTATCAACCACATCACCCACCTTAATTGAATATGTCACCCGATAACCGGCTAACGGATTAGCACTAATCAAACGCAGCTTTGACGCCGCAGCAAACACCGCTTTTAGCTTATTCACTGCTTCACGAATGTATTGAGGCGAAAACCCCTCAACCAACATCGGCTTAACCAAACCACCGTCAACAGTAATAAAAGTCACATTAGCCAAACGAACATCAGCCATTCTAGGCAAAAGGTGACACTTGATCATCGACTTAATATTACTGCGCCAACTTTTGCTATAAGTGGTATTACTGCCAATGTGCTCACCGTACCAAGTCAACAAATCACCCACGCAAACAAACTGGCCACACACCTGCTCACCCACATTGCGCTTAGCCAACAACTTAGGTAAATCAGCACATAAAGTTTTTATACACATGCTCGGCCATGTGCCCAGCTTTTCCCAATGGGTAACGCCACGCTCATTCAGTACAAGATAAACACTTGCCCGCTCACGACCAGCCAATGCTCGTAAGCGAATTTCAGGAAATTGCGGATCACGAAAATCACGCATCACACCACCACGTAACCACCTGCGAATGGCAGCATCTTTCAGCTTGCCGACTTCTACACCTGATGCAGCCCTTGCCATAGTTACGCCACCAACCTATATTCCCAAGCACGGCATTTCTCGCGGCGCCTTTTTTGTTTACTTGAATCAGGTAACTCACGCCAACGCGCACTTAACGCACACTCGCTATCATGCACACCAAAGCGTTCAAAACATTCCTGCTGAATTTCAAACAAAGTTAAAAAGCGCCCTTGGCTTAAAACACGACACAAACGCTCTTTTTGAGTTAATGGTTTATTGTTCATTAGAACCTCCTGCTCGTTTGACACGATAACTCGGCCAATTAAATAGAACACCTAAGCCAACTGACTCTAAAATTCGTCCATATGCTCGCTCGCCAAGTAACTCCTGTAATTCTGACTTTTTAAGGTTTGTGATGAATGAAGTTGGTTTACGTGCATAAAGCCTTTTATCAATGATTCGAGTCAACCATAAAACTTCGTCAACGCTGCCACGCTGCAAGCCAAGTTCGTCAATGATTAATAAATCAGGCCTTAGAAAATCATTCATTAATTTTTCTTCTGAAATTGCTGAGTCTTTGTAGCTTTCACGCACTTTGGCCAGCAAATCCATAACACTAAGCAAAACAACAAAATGATTCTTTGCAACAAGCTCATTCACCATAGCGCTAGCCAGGTGATTCTTACCCGTACCAGAAGTGCCGCTAAATAAAAATCCTTTGGCGACTGCTGAATACTCAGTAAACTTTTCGCAATAGCGTTTTGCCTTCTCAACCGCATCAAATTGTTCACTGCGGTCGCAATAGTAATTATCAAAATGACATGATAAAAAGTGAGTATTCAGACCTGTCAAATTCAAAAGTTTTTTTGTTTTTCTGGCAATATGTTCTTTGTAAGCAGCGACTTCTGATTTACGTTTTAGCTCTGCAATATGCTCTCGACTAGCAGGCTGTATCCCAACAGGAGCATTTAAACGTGTTAAAAGTTTTGATAATTCAGAATTCATGTTTTGCATCATAAAATCTCCATACAAAAATCGTCGGCATAGTCGGAATACTCGTTTACCTGTTCGTTATAAATCGGAATTTGTAAACTTTTGTGGGGGCTGTTATTCACCGGCAAGGGCGTTAACCATGTTTTTTCGCGGATAAACTTAGTCACACCTAAAATATACTGGCCATTAGCAGTAACTCCCCAGCTTGGATCTCTTTCAGCTGCTTGCAATAACCAATTGATTGCTGCTTCACAATCTTGGACTGTTAGATTTTCAGACTTCCATGCTTTCCAAGCCGATGAGTCAGAGCCACCCTTTCGATGATTCGGGTACAACATAAAAAATTTTTTGAATGATGATTTCGGACATAAATCTTTTAAAGATTCATTGACTGGTTCTAAAGTGACTGGTTCTGGGTGAACCAGATTCACTAGGGGTGGTGAATTAGATTCACTAGATGGTGAACCAGATTCACTAGGGGGTAGTGAATTACGTTCACTAGCTGGTGAATGATATTCACTAGGTAAATCCGGTTTTATATCAAAATTTAAATGAAAAACATTACTTGAATTACCCTTTTCGCCTTTTCGATACTCGCGCATTAAAAAGCCTGCTTCTTCAAGCTTTTTGACATGCTGCATCACACTGCGGCGGGTAATCTCACACTGCTCAGCAATGTACGCATAACTCGGCCAACACTCGCCATGATCATTGGCATTATCAGCCAATTTCAACAAAACCAATTTGCGCAGTGGATTACCCACCTTCGCCTTCATGGCCTTAACCATCAATTCCATACTCATGGGCGCAATCCCCATAAAACCAACTCAGCAAACGCTAAATTGACGTAACACAAATGCTTGCGTAACATGTAATTGCCTCTCTCTGTAGGTATTAACCCCGTGCTCAGTCGCCAAACTTAAGCGGGGTTTCTTATTTTTTAACTAGCGCTAAATCCACACGGCAACCTGCATCAAATAACTTGGCAGCAATACCTGTACAACTCATCGTCATACTTGTTCTAGCAATCGCCGCCAGAGCATCAATTTGTAGCTGACGTTCTAAGCACTCAAAAGCTTCGCGTTCTTCAGGAGTTTCAATCAAACTGTTATCACTTAACTGAGTCATATCACCCTCGCTTACGCATTAATATTTTGCGCTGCTCACGCTCATAATCATCCCGACAATCCGCATCACAAAAGCGCTCATCAGTTAACGCATCACAGTAATAACAAATGCCTGTTAGCGGTGGTAAACTGGGTTTAGCTTTCGCCAGCTCAGCCGCTAAATGCAGCAAAACCAAATCATTAGCATCATCAACGTTATCTGCCATCACTAACCAACTGACTGAATTGAAGTATTCGACAAATACGGATAACTACGCTCAAAAACATCCATAGCCGCCTGAGTAGTACCGCGCGATTCACGTAATTCACGGTAAGCTTGCTCAATTTCATGGCGCGTTGGTTCTACACCTAATCGAATTACCGCTATTTGTGCCTCACAATTTTCCTTTGTTAGCGTTGCAGCCAAATCATTAGTGCTTAACGACACCCCATCACTAACGTGATCAACCACCACAGTGACCCCAACCATGTTATAAACATCGTTTAAATAACGAATGCGCAAATCAACTGGCATCGCCGCCAATAACGCCTGTTCAACAAAAAATAGCCGCTCAGGTACCGCGTTTTGATCTGCGTACTGCCCAAGCCATCTAAAAATCTTTTGTGCATTAACACGCGAATCATTGTAAATATCATCGGAATACGTAAACGTAATCCCCTCTTTAGCCAGCACTGTGGCAAGTTTTAAATCATCAACCGCTTGCACAACAGCCGTTGCCATTGCCGAACGGCTGACTTTGGGTAGTTCAAGCCAGGCATTAATGGCTTTCATTAACAGCTCTAAACGTGATTTTTGTTTCATGTGTAATCCCTCAACGTGAGATAAAGTAAAATCAACAGGCTTGCTGAAGGCGCGGTAAATCCGCTTTCAACTTGCCCTTAGTTAGCCGTTCAATCTGATAAGCCCGTAGCTCAGGCACATCTTCAGGCCACTGAGAAACTGCACCTTTAGTAAGTCCTAAATTTTTCGCCAATAGACTCTTAGAACCAAAATGCAAAATTGCGTCTTTCGTTTTCATAACAACTCCGAATATTCAACAAACACAAGGTTAAGAAAACTATACCACATTGTCAATAAAAAGGAGCAGATTCTTAACTAATGTTTAGTTAAGCTATCTAAACTATGATGAATGACAGAATTAAAGCGCGTAGAAAGCTTATTAGGCTAACGCAACCTGAACTTGCGAAGTTGATAGGTGTAACCAAAGCAACCATTTCACAATGGGAGTCTTCGGCTACCTCACCAAAAGGTGAAAACCTTTATAACTTAGCAAAACACCTTCGCTGTACAACAGACTGGTTATTGTTTGGAAGTGAATCAAAACCAACCAGCAATGCAGAATGGGCTGGCCCAATGGAAACGTGGGACAGCGGCACCCCATTAAATGACGATGAAGTAGAGATCCCGTTTTACATGGAAGTAGAATTAGCCGCAGGACACGGCGCAATCGAAGCGACACACTATCACGGCCCCAAACTCCGTTTTGCCAAATCAACATTACGCAAATCCAATGTCGATCCAACCCATGCCGCCTGCGTTCGAGTGAGCGGTAATAGCATGGAGCCAGTATTACCTAACGGCTCAACTGTTGGAGTAGACACCTCACAAACCACTATTACTGACGGTAAAATGTATGCCATTAATCACGATGGCATGTTACGGGTTAAAACCTTATACAAACTACCAGGTGGAGGCATCCGCTTACGCAGTTTCAACACCGACGAATGGCCAGATGAACGCTACGAAGCAGAAGATATAAAACACATCACCATTATTGGTAAAGTGTTTTGGTACTCGGTATTGCTATAGAATCATCTTTTTAAAGCCAGTGAGATTGCCATTAATCAATAAAGCTAGAAACCCTACTTGATCACATTCATATTTTGAATAAAGGGCGAATTTACCAGCTTTCTGTTTAAAAAATTTAAAAACCACATTACCTAAATACATGAGATCTTTTTCTACATTCCATCCCATTGGCTGGGCAAACTCAACCTGCAGCGCAAAACACTTACAACCACTGCAGATAAAATCACCTTCTTTAAAAGATATGATAGGACCTTGAGTCCAAACCATATACTTCTTTTTGTCTTTAACTCTTTCATCGTATCTGATGTCAATAGCATCCCTGAAACCATAACCAATCGGGTATACCCAATGATTAGTGTCTAGATGGTCCATCTTAATCTTTGCTATTAAATCAACACTACGAGTCGCGCGACGTTTACTACCTATTTTTTGAATTAAATCAATTTCTTTCATATACAGTCCTTGTATTATTCTTTTACTTCACCATGAATATTCTTAACAGTGATAGCCTTATCGATATGATCAATAAAGTAATAAGCGGCTTTGTTAAAATCTTTAAACGAGTTCGAATTAAAGTTACGACCACATATATGCCATGGCCTTTGATACGTTTTTGCAACTTCCTCTATCTTTTCAGTTTCAAAACTAAAAACATGGTCAATATATTCAGCATTATAATATATAGACATAACAATGCCTTTTTGGTGCTTCCCGTTTTTCCACTTCTTATGAATATTTAAATAATCATCTCCCAAATCAACATGAAATTGATTATCATCAAATTTTGATAAAACATCAGTATGCAACTGTTCAAGATTTACATATAAAGTTGACTGGCTAACATTTTTGGCCAAATCGATAACCCCATCAGCATCGACGATTGATATTTTATCAATCATAAACACTTTGGTATCACCAGAATCAATACATCTAGCTTTAAGCTTTTCTTCTCCAGGCAAGATTTGGACAGGAAAAACCTCGCGCTTCCCCCCTGGATTAGTACCACCATGATAAATAATAGTGAGTATTTCACCTGTACTAACAAAATCCCTTAACCTTTTAATAACACTCATAATCCACTCCTTGGACAATTACCCTATTGCGCCCATCACGCCAAAAAACACTAACACCCCAGCAACAGCAAACCACGCAACACCTGATGAAACATGATCACGACTTTTGCCACAATAAAAATAAGCCTTAGCGGTACTACTCTTTGTGTTACCACACTCATCGCACTTTATTAATGCCATTAAACCCTCCTTAGTTAGCACTTTAATTTATCCCACAAAAGCCACTAAAAACAGCAAAAACAAAAAGTTTAGAAATCTTTACCTTTTATCTTGACGCGAAAGTATAGTTATCTTAACCTTTAGTCATACCCAATTAACCGAGGACGGCAAAATGATACTGACAAACACCCCAACAACAGACAAAGAGCGCATCGAACATGCCCACTTAACCAGTGTTCGTTTTGCCTGCCTGTTAACCACCAAACAAGACCCAATGGAATGCCCCCGCGTACAGCAGCGCATTGCCAAACTTGAGCGCCAATTAATGACCTGCAACCCAAGCCAGCTTTTCAGTAAGCAGTTTGAAAACCAAGCAGGTGAACTGGGTAACGAATTAGCCATGCGATACAACTACAACACAGGCCGCATAACCCTATGGCGTAACACGCCACTACACCAAAGCGGCACGGTATTTCAGTTAAGGGCCAGTGTATGAGCGCCGCAACTGAATATTGCGACCGTGAAATAGCCAAGTGCAAAGACATGATCCGCACTTGGCCACACGAAGCCCCCTGCCTTAATCGCTTAATCGAAGGCTGGCAAAACACCAAAGTGCAGCTGCAACGCCGCAACAATCAAGATGTAAAGGACAAAGCATGAACACAGCATTTTTACTCATGGCCCAGTTCAACAAAGCGGTGATACCCATCACCGATATCTGTGAAGAGTATTTTGGGCTATCCGCTCCAACCGCCAAAAACTACGCCAAAGCAGGCAAGTTTCCTATACCGGCATTTAGAGCAGGAAAAAGCAATAAAGCCATTTGGATGATCAACATAACAGACCTAGCCGAACACCTAGATAACCTGCGTGATCAAGCAAAAAAAGACCATATTCACAGCCCAAAAGCGGCTTAACGGCACTAATCGAAGATAGAGGCGATTATGAATCAACAGCTCACACCTAAACAGATTTCACAGCGCAAATATTACGAGGCCAACAAAGCCACCATTTGTGCCAGCAAACGCGCCCAATATCAGGCTGTATCAAAAGTATCGCCATCTGCTAAAGCGGTTTTTAACACCACGATTAATGTCAAAAAAGCGGTCAAGGTGCGTAAAAATGCCATGGTGATTAACTCCACTGAATTGGTAGATGCTGTTGATACTAAAGCGGCAAACCAGTTAATCACTGAGCAAGAAAAAGCCAAAGCCGCAGCAAGAAGAAAGCGAGAAGATATTTTGATGGCAAGAGAGCTTGGGATCAGCTTGGAGGATTTTGTATGAGTAATTGCGAAATGGATATGCCAACACCATGCCCTCGTTGTGGAGTTGTTGTTGATTTGCACGACATGGCTAGCCATCCCAACGAATTTAAATCACTGGTTTGCGAGTCATGCCACGTTGCAATTGAAGCTGAAAATAACCAAGGTTTAGCCATCGATAGCTATGGCAATAAGATAGCTTGGGAGTATTTGCCTGATGAGGGATTGCTAGAAATTTGCGCTAATGGCGAAAATATCGCTACATGGCTTTGCGAAGATGATCCGGAAGATTCGCTTAAGGCTTTTATGGTGATATGGAATAAAGCTCAGGCATTAGTTACAAGTGAACAAGGCGGTGCAGCATGAGCCAATTATTTTACTTACGCGATAGTCGCAGCAATGTTGGTGATACCTGCATGTTTTGGGCTAAAAACGGTCTAGGCTACACAAGTGATCTAAACAAGGCGCACGTTTACACCAAAGAAGAAGCGCAGCGGTACTTTGATTCGCGTGAAACTGATATTCCATACAGTAAAGACCAAATTGACCAATTAGCAACAGTGCGAGTTGATCATCAATATTTGCCAACCACATCATTGCCGTTTATAGAACACGACACAGATTGCGTGATTCACATTGTAGGCGACTACAACGGCAATGATATTTATTGGCTGACGGATGCTTACCATTCAGTTGAATACAGTGATGCCTTGGTATTACCTCAAGCAGAAGCACTAAAAAAGGCTGTTCACTTAGCCAAATATAATGTTGAGACTGTTATTTACCCTAAGTCAGTAATAGACCATATCGCAAGAAGAACATTCCAAGTAAGCAATGTTAACAAGCGAAAAATGGTCACTGGTGCAGGAATTAAGAACAATCACCCACGGAAACGAAATAGACCGACCACTGGTAGAACTCGCGGCAATTGCCCCGATTGCGGCAAGGTAACTTGGGGATTTAATCCTTACGAGCTTTATACCTGTGCCGAAGCTAAGAACGAAAGGCTAGGTCTTGGTTATCAGTTGTTTGATAACTGCGAGGATGTGAAACAAGCAAGGAGTGCTGCATGAAGCAATTTGAATATATCAACACATACTACAACGTAAATGCTGAATTAGGCAGAAAGGTAGTTGTCGATGGTGAGCCAGGCGTAATTGCTAAAGATTGCGGCCACTTCATTGGTATCAACTTTGACAAAGATAAACCTGGCGTTATCTCTAACTGTCACCCTACTTGGCACGTTGAGTACGGTGCAATTGGCAAAATAAGAAAACCGACAGCATCACAGCGTAGATACCAGCGTTATTTAGAGCGTGGCGATTGCTTTGATAGCTTTAAACATTTCTTGTTATGGGAATCGTCACAAGGCGGTGCAGCATGAAGTACCTAATCCAAGGTGGTGAAAGCACCGAACGCCTGCAGCTGCTATTGCAATTAACCAATATCGAATCAGATAACATCAAATCGGCATTGCATGATCACTTTGTAACTGGCCACCCTGATAGCGTTGCGGCCATTCGTAACGAAGTCAAAAAATCAAACCTATCTCGCGCCATGAAGCGAATAGAAGAAGTGGCCGGTACAGTTGAGCAAATCAAAGAGCTCGATTGGGACAAATTCAAACCTAGCAAGGTGGCATAAATGAAAACTAATGCAACGTTTAAACATTTACTAATGTACTACCGCAACAACAAATGTCTTTTGTGTATACACGCTAAATCTGGTGACAACATCCAAATCGCGCAATATTTAGGCGCGTTAGACTGCCTTTACTGGCAAGCCCTCGGCAATGGTTTGACTAATTTAGCCAAAGGAATAAGGCGAACAATTACCCACTCTTACCGTTTTCACCAAGTGCGTTTACCATGTCATCCGTTTGAGATCATAGCAACTATTGAAACCAGACCTGACAACGCACATCCAGGAGAACAAATTGATATAGAAGATTTAATCAGAGGTGCAGCATGAAAAAAGTAACCACAACATTCAGCACCCAACAAGGTGTTGTCACACTATCAAAACCGTTCTTCACCCTAATGCATGACCATCAACAGATTGAAGTTACATACAAACCAAACAACTACAACGGCTGGGGAATGTGCAAAACCTTCAATGCCATTGAAGTGAGTGACTTTACCCAAGCCGATGCAGAGCTATTTGCCAGCACCGCTGATTCAAAACTACGACTAAAGGGATATGCTGCATGAAACAGTTAAGCACCTCATATGTTGCAGAGCACATGCTGCAAACTGGTAAATTATATTCTGCTGCTGAACTGGCATTTGAATTAGGAACTAACACAAAAGTGGCATCTGCAAAGTTATTTAATATTCGGGTTACAAAAAAATATGAGTGCGAAATAAAACCCGCACCAAACCGCAAGGTGAGAGTCATTGCCATAGATGGGGTTTCAGTATCTAAAAATGCATTGTGGGATTTTGTACTTTTCAGCCGCCCAATTAATTCAGGATTAATATTATGAAGCAATCAAAGGTGATCAAAGAGGCTCTAAAGCACTGGTATAGCCAGCCAAGAGAAAAAACGGGCTCATGCCAGCAATTCATGAAAACACTAGCAGAAAAACTTGCTAAGGAAGGTAAGTAATGAACGCGGCAGTTGAACGTAACTCAGATCTGATTGAATACTACTACCTTCAACAACACATGAGCGGTGATCAAGTTGCTGCTCAACTTGGCTTAACACAATACCAGGTAAAAAAGTATTTATCACAAAAAGGGCTTTCTCGCAGTCGAAAACAAGCAACGTCAACAGCCGCAAGAACAATGAAACAAAAGGCGGCAAACGTCGCCCTCAGCCATTATGATATACAAGAAAGTCACGAATCAAGACCGTATGGTCGGGCACTGAAAATTATGCACCAGCTGAATGCAAGATAAAATTAAGCAGCTTTATGCTGCCTAATTTTATCATCTACTAGCTTAAACCTGATCTTAAAGTTTAGACGGATGGATTTATATTTAATCTCACTGACAGTTGCGAGCTTGAAGCTAACCTAGACAATACCAATTATTGATCACCAAATGTCGTTGCACACTTTCAATTTGTCATGCCTTTAGAGGTGTAACACTACGAAATAAACATATGCTGATGCTGCGAGAGCTTGACAGGAAACAATCAACGCTGTGACAGAAAAATATAGTAACCTCTTATTTTTTTCAGCCGAGACCGCGTTGTGTTTATCAAGACCTACTGTTAGCGATACAATTTGCGACTCGAAGCTTTCCTTCGCGGCTTCCAAATCAGAAAGTAATTTTTTGTCACGGACTTCTTGCTCATTCTGCAATTCACCAAACCGACGATCTAATTTGTCTGTCACCAAGCTTACCGCTTGCTTCCTGACCTCGGACTCAGCATTAATTTTTAATTCAAAATTTGATAATTGATTTCTCAAGCCTTCTATAGCGGAATTGTGGTCTGCACTAAGCGACTCAAGCCCAGCAGCAGCTTCTTGACGATAGTTGCAAAGAACCTCGTTAACTTTCACTTCAAAAGACTCAGTTCGCCCTTCGCAATCAACGATACGCCCAACAATAGAACGCTCTAATTCGTGGTTAGAACGTTCCATATTTTGCTCTGCCATCTCAACCCGCTTTACGCAACCAACGAGTTTTTCAGCATGCTCACTTGTTATCCCTTTTGCTTCAAGCAAACCTTTATTTACTTTGAGGAGACTTTCTTGCTGTTCAGATAAATCAACTTGGTGTTTTTTTATACTTTCATTTTGCGAAGCCAAATTAGTAGCTTGTTTTTTTAGAAGATTTTGCTGTTCGTGTAAAATTTTTTGCTGAGACACTAGAACTTTTGAAATAGCTGTATTAAACAAAATAAGATCAGACGACAGCTTAGTTAATAGCCCTATCGATTTATTTAGATCTAGTTGGGCATCCTTTAGCGCGGCCTCTCTATTATGCCACCAATTCCCGAAGTAATTTCCTTTCTTTAGCTCATCGCGTTTTAATTCAATTGAATCTACATTTTTCTTCACATTTTCTTGTGCAGATTTGAAATCATTAATAACTTGCTTAAACTCACTGTTTTCATAGATATCGGCAGGGATTACCATTTGGGAGATTGCATCTACAATTATGAGCTCATTTTTACTCGCATCCATGTTAATTACCTTTCTCCTGTGTTATTAAAAAGCTATCTAAATTCGCGATAAAGTCTTCCTCGCACTTAATTGCATCGATTGTTTTTTTAATCTGCTGTTTGGTAGAAATAACATCATGCTCCAACAAATAAATTGTGTAATCATTGCTTGCCAATGCTCCTGCAAATTGTTCCGCAATATCTTGATTGATACGAATAGAGTATTGATAGTTCTCTATTGCCATCATTGAAAAATCTAACTGTTCAAAAAGATCATCTGCAAATTTATTTTGAAGGTTTGAATTGTCAATTATCTCATCCAGCATTTTTTCATCGAAGGAGGGACCACCGTACTTATCAAAAAGCCGGTCGATAGCATATGCGATCAGAGCAGATGATATCCCCACCAGAATACCCATAAAAACTGGAGCAAGAGTATCAGCGAAAACACCAACCACAGGGATTGCAACAAAGAAAGCTTTAAAGGACTCCTCAAAAAAAATGCCAATAGACGTAAAAACTGCGGTTGTAATTAATTTTAAAGCTGCTTTTAAATTTTCCTGTTTATTGACATTGCTTTTCGGGAAAAGGATCATCTTTACTGCTTTAAAAAGAGAAAGCAGTCCTTCACGTATTATTTTCACTACATTTTTTGCTGTGCTAATAAAGGTGTTAATTAAAAAAGTGATGAGATTACTAGCAAACCCACTTAAACCACCTTCAAAAACTTGGTTTAATACATCAGGCAGTTTTTTCAGCAGAGCATCTATGATTTTTTTACTGCGAAATTTTAACTGCTGTAAAAGTGCCTTACCTGAGTCAACACCTTCTCTATATAGATCTTTAATCTCGTTGAAAAGTTGATTAACTAGCTCAGTCAGCAACATACCCAAAGCTTGGCGAACGCCCATCATAGCGGCTTCTTTGGTGCCTGTTGACAGCAGTTCACTTGCTAGTCTTTTATTTTCAGCCCCCTTAAGATAGTCTCGTGCTTCTTTGTCAATTTTCTTTATATTCTCAATCTCGTCTCGAGATAAATTATTAGCTTTTACGAACTCAGGATCACTGAGACATTCATCCCAGCTTTTTTTCCCTTTTGACATATTCAACTTTCCTTCGATATATGCCATGTTTTTTTCATTATTTACTATTGCTTTCCGTTCTTCTTCACTGAATCGAAGATGAAACGATTTGTTATCATGATTCTCCTTCAAAGAAACAACATGATCACCGTGAATATCACCCTTTACCATTGGACGCTTAGTTGCATCACTCAATACTTCTTGACCAGCATCGATTTTTTGGTTGTTTGCTTTATGACGACTCCATCTAGCACTCGTATCATCCCAATGTTTTTGTCTGATTTCTTGGTTATAATTTATATTAGCAATTGCAAAATTTTTCTCATGCATTGCATCAGGGAATATTGATTGATTAGCATTGTGAACCGTCGCCACATTGCCACCATTCTTATCTTCAAACATTGCTGTTGATAAACCGAATGGCCCCATAATTTGGGACAAGACTTGTTGCTGACAATTATCAAAAAGCTCCTGTAAACGTTGTTTTTCTAATGTTTGTGTTAACTGGTTCATTTCACATCTCCGAAAACTCTTTATGGATTAGCAATAGTGTGATGATTAGCTCATTTAGGCCAAATTCTGATAAGATTAATACACATTTAACCAACAGGTACTGGCAATTGAACAAACCAGTTTTTAGTATAAAAACGTATACTTAGGTTTCGAAATTTACGACAAATTGGCTAATTTTATTTCCTGAGCTTTCTGCTCTCATTGACAACGTTTTACAAACCTGCACGGTATCGACTTTCAAACTCACTTTTCTTTTTATTGCGGTATTCAACACAATCAACCATGTGTTCATCATTTTGATATTGATGGCAATCCTCGCGGGGTTCGAAGAACTCTATCCAGGCATCATGTTTTGCTTTATTTTTTTGCTGCTGAATTGCTAATTTCCGTCGATTTTCTTGCGCCTCAAGTATTTTCACTTTACGCGCTTCAATTTTTTGCTGAAGTGATAACTCAGCTTGACGTATTTTCAGAGCTTCTTTAGCCAAACGTTCTTCTTTAATTGCGGCCATTTTTTGCTCAAGTTTATATACTTCATATCGTTCAACAACCGCTGCGCCTAATACTAAAATGGCCAGTGCTAATAAAACGCCTGCGGCAATCTGTAAAATTAATTTCATCTATATTTTACTCGTACATACACCACTGGTTTTTTTCTTTATCAAACCAAGTATCAATATTAACAGGGTGGGTAGCGCCTTCAGCAAACTGTTCAAAATCAAGATCTGTCAAATCGTATTCACAGCTCATATTTGGTTCAAGAACAAAAATATTAAAAAGAGCAACTAAAGAAAACAACACCGTGACACCAACAGCGACCCTAACAGGACGAAAGACCATTACTGAGACAACTCTGAACGTAGCAAACTAATTTGACGGTCAAGAGTCCCCACTACCGTGTCAGCCTGTTGCATCACAGCAGTCATTTCTTGAGCCAAACTTTGCTGCCAGGTTGCGCCGGCGAGATTATTACTAGCATAACGGCCACGTTCACGAAGCTCCTTAATCTTTGCATCCCGTTCTTTAAATACTCGCCTCCTGTCTTGCTCAAGAGCAGAAATTTCTCGTTTAATTTGTTGTTTATGAATATATGAACTGACTTCTGATTTTTTATCAGAACTAGAAGAACTCGAAGAAAGGATATTATTTGGATTAGTTGGCGAGGATATAACGCTACCAACATTGCTAAGATCTATAGGTACACTTTCACCATCACAAGGTTCAGCCTGATACTTACCATCAGCACAGTTATAAACCTCTGCAGTAGACGAACAAGAAACGAATAAAAGAAGAATTAAAAATGATTTTCCATCCATAGAACACCCCATTATCCAATTCATCTAAATTACATTAACGGGGAACCAAAATCCATCAAAATAAAAGTGGGGAACAAATGGGGAACCTCATCAAATTCAAAGGTATTAAAAACAGATACTTAAACAAAAATCACCCCAATCAAGCATTGGTGCGATTGAAAAGGTGCGATCAAGTTTTGCAGTAGAAGTCATAAAAACCAAACATTATTGCTGATGCGAAAATCCGATTTAACCGCAGATGATATAAGTCACCGCCATTAAACAGACATATATAAATGAGCATTTGATGCCGAGGTAAATTATATCATGTAAGCCTTAGGTTCAGATACCCAAATCCCATAAGGTGTTCTAGACTATAACTTAGTGATACTGTAAATGTGTTTTTACCTCCTTTATTTCATCATTGCATTTTCTCATTAGGAAGTCGTCTTTTATGAACGTTGAATTTATTAACCCCTTTCTTGTGTCTTTAGTTAACGTGATATCAACCATGGCCACGATGGATTTAAAACCGGGTAAACCACAGCTGAAAAGTCACGATATAGCAAAGGGGGATGTTTCTGGGTTAATTGGTATGGTTGGACCTAAAACAAAAGGGTCGTTATCTATTACCTTTGATGAGCCACTCATCCTCGAGATAATGAACAAAATGTTAGGAGAAAAACCCGCTTCAATTAATGAAGAAATTAGCGATTTGGTTGGTGAAATTACCAATATGGTTACGGGTGGCGCTAAAAACTTGCTCAGTGACAAGGGTTATGATTTTAACATGGCCACACCTGTTGTGGTGTCTGGTAAAAACCATACAATTTCGCACAAATCCAAAGGCAAAAAAATTCTAATGCCCTTTAGTCACGAACATGGCATGGCTTTTATCGAAATCTGTTTTGAAGACATTTGACGTTCATTGACGTGGATCAGCCATGGTTAAAATGGCTGATTCACCATCACCCAAAACTCACTGTCTTCTGAGCCAAAAGCTAACTCTGTTCTAACTACAATGTTTTCAACCTCAAATCGCACACCCACACCAAAGGTATGATGCATATCTGTATGTAATGCCTGGGCGTCAAATTCATTCGCCACCTTACCGACCTCTGCAAACATTACCCACTGCCACCATGGAATATGGTACAAATTAAAAATTGGCCAATTTTGTAGTGGTTGCCATTGGGGTTTTATACGATATTCCAACGTATAGTTTACGGCGCTTCTACCCGTAAATGATTTAGACGAATACCCCCTTGAACGATCATACCCGCCTAAATACACGCCAGCAAAACTGGGAGGACGGCGATAATCTTGGGTGGCATTTTCATAATCGTTCCAAGTAGGCGTATCAGCAACAAACACATTTGCTGCAACGACTTGCTCATCAAACCAGCTATTGCCGCCAAGATTGTAAAATAGACTTTGCTCAAACTCCCATAATGTCCAATGAGGGTCATCATCGATGGCTAAGCCGTGTTTAATTTTAACGCTGGTTTTCCCCCCTTCTTTACTGTCATTTTGTGCATCACGGTTATCCCATTCAAATTTAAGCTCTACTCCACGCGCTTTATCGGCAAGCTGATCATTTACCGCTAATTTTCTGTGTTGAGTGTATGGGGTAATTTTAATGCTGCTGACACCAGATACTAACGGATTCCAGCTAATATCATCTCGTCGGTCTAACAGGGCTTGCTTTGCACCATTGGCACCGGTTGCAAAGGGTAAAATATATTTAAAATGTAAACGGCTAAAGCCTTTATCCCCTTCAGAAATGGTTTTTTCCGGCTGAGAACTGGGCGTTTCATTGGCATCTAAGAAATAAATACCCTGCTCATAATGGCCTTGGTAGGTTTCAAATGAAAAAAGCCACTGCTCAATGGTGGGAATTTGATAATTATATAGCCCTAAAAAACCTATCCAACTGTCATTACTGCTGTATAAGCCTATGCCTAATGCCGCGGCTTGAGGTTGCCCTGCATGTTTGATTACTGCCGCGGCGCCCATGGCGGTACTGAGCGTTTCAGTAGAAAAAATAAACGGCAGCGCGATAAATTCTGCATCAGGGTCTTGGTTTAAGAGGGGGTCGTTACCGACAGCAGTTTGCGTAGAGCTTGACGATTGTGCTGCAATAAGCGGCTCAACCACGGTATTGGCATTAGCATCAATAACTGACAGGCCAAACAGGGCGATACTAATACACCAAGGTTTCATTATCTTTGCTCAACACACTTTACGGTAAAAGCTCAACAACGACTCTTGGGGTTAACTTAGTCACTAACTCATATGCTATGGTGCCAATATGTTCAGCAACCTCTTCAACTGCAAGTGATTTACCCCAAAGTTGCACACTGTCACCGACATTATCGGTCGCATTTTTACCTAAATCTACTGTCAGCATATCCATTGAAACACGCCCCACTATTGGCACACGTCGTCCGTTAATCAGTACAGGTGTGCCTTCTGGCGCATTACGTGGATAACCATCACCGTAACCAATGGCTACTACCCCTAGCAAGGTATCTTCTTTGGCTTGCCAATAAGCACCATAGCCTACTGTATCACCAGCCTTATGCTCACGAACCGCAATAAGGTTAGACACCAACTCCATTGCTGGGATCAGTTGATGATTAAACCCTTTGTCGCCCACAACGGGAGAGACGCCATAAAGTGCAATGCCAGGTCGTATCCAATCAGCCTGACTGTGTGGCCAAAATAAGGTGGCGGCAGAATTTGCCAATGTTCGTTCGCCATCCAACCCTTTGACAAGCTCTTCAAACGCTTGTATTTGCTTTTGAGTTAATGGGTTTTGTGGCTCATCAGCACAGGCAAAATGAGTCATTAAATTTATCGGTTTTGCCACAGAGTTGCATGACATTAACCTTTGATAAATTGAAGTAAACTGTGCCAAACTGAACCCTAAACGATGCATGCCGGTATCAATTTTCAACCAAACTTTAACCGGCTTGGATAAACTGATGTTTTCTAACATGTCAATTTGTGATTCATGATGAACAGTTGTTTCAATATCATGCTCAACGATTAACGGTAAATCAGAGGCGCGGAAAAAACCTTCGAGTAATAATAAACGGCCTTTGACGCCGCCATGACGCAGCTCTAATGCTTCCTCAAATCTTGCTAAACCAAAACCATCGGCGCCACCTAAATAATTACCGACACACTGGGCAACATTTAACAAACCATGGCCATAGCCGTTAGCTTTGACTACCGCCATAATTTGGCTATGGGGTGCGATTTCACGCAATCTGGCAAGATTGTGCTGTAAAGCGTGACGACTGATTTCTGCGCGAGGAAAAGGTTTCAAAAATATGGCCTTATAAAGCAAAGAATGGCCGCAAAGCTGAGCCATTGTTAATTCTGTCTATGGAATAAATTCAATACAAACTGGATTAGTCTTCTTCGAATTGCGGTCCAGCATAGTTGTCGAATCGTGAGAAGTGTCCCTGAAACGCTAATTTAACTCGTCCAATGGGGCCGTTACGCTGTTTACCAATAATGATTTCAGCCGTCCCTTTGTCTTCTGAGTCATCATGATAAACCTCATCACGATAAATAAACATGATGAGGTCGGCATCCTGCTCAATCGCCCCTGATTCACGCAAGTCGGAGTTAATTGGACGTTTATCTGCGCGTTGTTCCAACGAACGGTTAAGCTGAGATAATGCCACTACGGGGATTTCTAACTCTTTAGCAAGGGCTTTTAATGAACGGGAAATTTCAGAAATTTCTAAAGTACGGTTGTCTTTTAGCGCTGGCACCTGCATTAGCTGCAAGTAATCGATCATAATCATCGATAAACCGCCATATTCACGCGCAATACGTCGGGCTCGACTACGTACTTCAGTAGGGGTCAAACCAGAGCTATCATCGATATACATTTTGCCTTGCTCAAGCATAATCCCCATGGTCGAAGACACACGCGCCCAATCTTCATCATCCAATTGACCAGTACGAATTTTGGTTTGATCCACGCGGCCCAACGAGGCCAGCATACGCATCATAATTTGTTCTGAGGGCATCTCTAAACTGAAAATTAATACTGGCTTATCTTCATTCATTGCCGCCTGCTCACACAGGTTCATCGCAAAGGTTGTTTTACCCATAGACGGACGCGCGGCCACAATGACTAAGTCACCAGATTGAAACCCTGAGGTCATTTTATCCAGATCTGCAAAACCACTAGAAACCCCTGTTACCCCGTTATGCGGGTTATTGTATAGCTGTTCAATTCTATCAACGGTTTTTTCAAGAATCGATTTAATCCCTTCAGGACCTTCATTTGAATTGGCTCGAGATTCAGCAATTTTAAAGACTTTGGTTTCCGCTAAATCGAGTAGTTGGCTTGAGTCTCGTCCTTCTGGATTATAACCCGCATCAGCAATTTCATGGGCAACGCCAATCATGTCTCTTACCACAGCGCGTTCACGGACAATTTGAGCGTACGATAAAATGTTACCCGCACTGGGGGTATTTTTAGCTATTTCACCAAGATAAGAAAAGCCACCCGCATCATCAAGTTGATCTTCAATTTCTAACTGTTCAGAAACCGTGATCAAATCGATAGGCTGGCCTCGCTCCATTAACCGTTGCATTGCCTGAAAAATCATTCGATGGGAACGTGAATAAAAGTCTTCTGCGACAACCGCTTCAGCAACGCGATCCCAGGCTTCCGCATCGAGCATAAG
The DNA here is from genome assembly GCF_025971955.1 of Shewanella subflava. Lineage (GTDB taxonomy): Bacteria > Pseudomonadota > Gammaproteobacteria > Enterobacterales > Shewanellaceae > Shewanella > Shewanella subflava. The sequence goes on along the minus strand of NZ_JAPDMX010000003.1, from coordinate 133,542 downwards.
CCCACCCAATACAGACTGTTCAGCCTCTATCGAATGAGGGGGTAACTTTAATGCATTGACTTCGGCATCTTTCTGTCTATTTCTAGCCTTAAATACGGTTGATTGTTGCGACATTGACACTCCAAGTTTCCAACGACTTTAAAAAATATGGTATAACACCGTGGTCGAATTTAGCTAAGGTAATATTACCCTAGCGGCGATGCTAAAAATACGGAAAAAATAAAATACATAAGGAATAAACATGCGTATTACATTGATAGCAGCCCTAGTGTTGTCATCGGGTTTTGCTTATGCCGATGAAGGCCAATGGCAACCCTATCAGATGCCTTCGATTGCCGATAAACTGACTGAGCGTGGTATTGAAATTCCCGCTAAACAACTGGCTGATTTAGGTCAATATCCGATGAACGCTGTGGTTAGCTTAGGCTATTGTACCGCCAGTTTCGTCTCTCCCCAAGGCCTAGTTGTCACAAATCATCACTGCGCCTATCGTGGCATTCAATATAACAGCAAAAAAGAACATAATTACCTGGCTGATGGTTTTCTTGCAAAAAAGATGGCTGATGAGCCTTCAGCAGGTCCAAACGAACGTTTATACATCACTGAAAATGTCAAAAATGTCACTGAGCAGGTGACTGCCAATCTAAGTGATGAGCCACTGACCCGTTATGAACAGATCCAAACCAACAGTAAAGGGCTAATTAAAGAATGTGAAGCGGATGACAACTATCGTTGCTCGGTAAACAGTTACCATAATGGCTTAGAATATTATCTGATTAAACAACTGATCATTCGAGATGTTCGCTTAGTGTATGCCCCACCTGAAAGTGTCGGGGGCTATGGTGGCGATATTGATAACTATGAATATCCGCGTCATTCCGGCGATTTTACCTTTTTACGCGCATACGTAGGTAAAGATGGTAAGCCTGCAGTATATTCTGAAGATAACGTGCCTTTTACGCCCAAAAGCTATTTAAAAATCAATGCCGACGGTGTTAAAGCAGGGGATGGCGTATTTGCCGCGGGTTACCCAGGTTCAACAAGTCGTTACAACTTAACCAGTGAACTCAAGTTTGCTAGTGATTGGTTATATCCAACGTATGCTGAACGCTACCAATTACAGATTGACACTATTACCCAAATGGGCGAAACAGATAGAGATATTGCCATTAAGTACGCTGGCACTATCGCTTCAATGTCAAACCGAATGAAAAAGCTCAATGGCTTATTAGACGGTTTTAAAGCCACCGATATTGTGGGCATCAAGCAAAGCCGCGAAGATGATTTTCTGGCCTGGTTGAAACAAGATAAAACAGCTAATCCTAAGTTAATTGCTGAACTTGAAACCTTACTGGCGGAGCAACAAAAGCAAACTCAAACCAATTATTACTTTGAGAATGCCCAATCAAGCACCCTACTTTCTACCGCTAAAAAGCTATATCGTTTGGCACAGGAAAAGCAAAAGCCTGATGCAGAGCGTGAATCAGGCTACCAAGAGCGTGACATGAAAATGTTCCGCGCAGAACTTAAACGTATCGACACCAGCTTTGATGTTGAGGTTGATAAAACCCTATGGTTACAAGACTTAAATGCTTATATTGGTCAGCCACTAAAAGTACAAGTATTTGATAATGCATTAGAACATGCTAATAACCATAAAGCCTTTGTTGCAAAAGTTGATGGCATGTATGCATTAACAGAGTTAACTGACCAAGCAACGCGTTTAGCCTGGATGGATAAGTCTGTTGCAGAGTTTGAAACCAGCAGCGATCCGTTTATTCGGTTAGCGGTTGATGTTCATGCAACCAACATGGAGCTGGAAAAAGCCAGTAAGCTATTAGATGGAAAGCTTTCAAAAGCACGGCCAAAGTACATGGAAGCGGTAATTGCTTATTACAAAGCAAACAACTGGCCTGTTTATCCCGATGCAAACCGTACATTACGGATTACCTACGGTATGGTGGATGGTTACCAGTCTAAAGATGCATTATACAAACAGCCTTTTACCCGTCTTGAAGGCATAGCAGCAAAACATACTGGTGAAGAGCCTTATAATGCACCCGCTAAATTGTTAGCTGCGATCGCAACCCATGATTATGGTAAACATACTATTCAGTCAGTGTATAACGATCCGCGCTCTTGGATGTGTAAGCTAGTATCGTGTGTTGAACCTAAAAATGATTTTAACTCGGTACCGGTTAACTTCTTATCTAGCGTTGATACCACTGGCGGTAATTCTGGCTCTCCGGTCTTTAACGGTAGAGGCGAATTAGTTGGATTAAACTTTGATTCAACCTACGAAGCCATCACCAAGGATTGGTTCTTCAATCCTACCATTACCCGTGCAGTGCATGTCGATATTCGCTACATTTTGTGGATGATGGATAAAGTTGACCATGCTGACAATTTAATCAAAGAATTAGAGTTAGTACGTAACCCTTAATCCGAAATGTTGGTATGTAAAGAAGCCACCTTCTGAAGAAGGTGGCTTTGATATCACTCCCTAAAAGGGCGCTTTCCTATCGTGCGTTAACAAGACGCCGTAAATACATCCCTATAAGCTCTACTAAATCATTCCTGATTTAGAAACTTGTACCGCACCATTAGCAAAGCTCACCTATCACTTGAGTTAATCCGCTATTGAACATACTTCAGGCAAAGCCTAATTGATGATAACTACCTACTGAAGTAGGTGGTTATTTGTTCCACATACCCGATTAAACTACAACTGAATGAATACCTTAACCCCCGCCACAGTGAATAAGTGTTCAGACATTGCCATGTAAAAATGCATGATAACAAGGCAGATTTTTATGATTAGTCATATTCTACAATCTAAACATTTAACGCCGTTGTCACTGATTTTCACAAGCTAAAATGAGCTGCTATGTATTACGATTGATATAGCCTAAAGTTTAAACTGAGAAGTGGCATTTTTTAGCTGGATTGCGAAGTCATCTAGGCCCTGAGAAATATTATGAACCTCCGCTAATATACTTAATGAATGCTCAAAAGATGCATTCATCTCTACCACATTACCACTCACTTGTTCCGCGACAACTGACTGTTGATCTGTGGCGGAAGCTATATGGGTATTCATACTGTTAATGCTGACAATCTTGGCTTGAATTGACTTCAACGCATCACCAGTATCTTTTGCATAACGTTCGTTATCGGATGATTTTGTAATCGCCGCACCCATAGTGGTCACTGATGATTCTGCTGCGCCTTTTAGTCTGTCTAACACACCGCGGATCTCTTTGGTCGCATCGGCTGTTTTGGATGCCAGGGCACGCACTTCATCAGCCACTACGGCAAAGCCACGCCCTTGCTCACCTGCTCGAGCGGCTTCAATAGCTGCATTCAATGCAAGTAAGTTAGTTTGTTCGGCAATTGAAGTAATCACATTCAAAATAGAGCCCACACTTTCGGTATCGCGCGCTAACTCATTAATAGAATTAGCTGCCAACTCAATGCCTTTATTTAGGTCCTGAGAGATATTAATGGTGCGCTGCACAACCGCTAATCCGGCTGTTGCTTCATGTTCCGCTTCTTGTGCTGCCTCTGCAGCTTGCTGCGCACTGAGTGAAATATCATTTACAGAATGACGCATCTCCTCCATTGACACATGCACAGTACGCGCATCTTGGCTTTGCTGTTGTGTCGCCTTGGTTGCCAATGACATTTTATCTTTTAGCGATTTGGCGCTTTCTAACAATGGGTTAGTTACACTAACGACACCTTGAATCGAGTCGGCTAATAAACGTAAAAAACGATTGAAGTTACTTGATACCTGACCTAATTCATCTGTGCCATTTACGTTTAATTGATGACGTAAATTGCCCTTACCATCAGCAAGCTCACCTAATGAATTGGCAACATCACTGGCTGAACCACTAATAGAGCGCGCAATCGAAATGGTGGCTATCCCCATAATGATAAGTAACGCAATACCGATACCGAGGGTAAGATACAAACTTTGCTCTGAGCGATTGCTTGCCTCAGCAAGTGTGGTTGAAAACTCATCCACCTTGTCAGCTTTATATTGGCTAATACCATTGGTTAATTTATCAAAGACGGCAGCCTTTTTTTGACTAATTTGGCCAACCTGACTCATGTCAATCGTGCCATCTAGCATGCCTCTGGCAAGATCAGATGTCATGTCATTGTATTCTGTTAATGCACGTGTCAGGGTTGATAATGCTTGTGATTGATTACTATCAATCGCGGTTAATTTATTAAGATTGGAGTCTAATGACTTAAACACTTTGCTGGCATTGGTGAGTAAGTCTTCATCGGCAAATGAGACTGATTGAGTATATAACTCATCCAATCGCTGCACAAAAATAACGTTCTGATTAGCAAGCTCGACACGTTCACTCACTTTACTTTGCATAAAGTTCATGGTGTCACGATTTTTGTTTATCGCGACAATACTGATCGCTAAATTTGCAGTAAAAATAACCACAGATAATACGAAGATTAATCCCACTTTTTTGAAAATGGACATGTTATTAAACCAATTCATACTTCGCCCCCAAGCGATACTAACAAGTGGTGAACCTAATGAAGGTTCTAACCATTTTTACAACTGAACTTATCTCGTTCCATGAGAGGCTATTACTTTCATTTTATATTTATTGCGCAGAGCAAAACCTTGATATCAGTAATAATAGTCAACGGACTTGCTGTTGGTGAAAAACAATCAATAATCGTTGTTTGACTGAAGATGTCTACAGTAACTCTGTTATCGGCAGTTACAGTATAAACTATACTAAATAATTGAAAGCTTTGATTATCTTAAACGAGCTTGTTTAATAGGCAAAATGATTTCGAGATGTGCGTATACCTGAAAAAGTTTTTCACTCGCTAGATGACATAAATCCTCTGCTGTGATTGTCATCGCTATACCTTTAATTAACAAAACCCCAAGGTTAAGAATCCAGCTATTGAACATACTTCAGGCAAAGCCTAATTGATGATAACCCCTACTGAAGTAGGGCGTTTAGGGCTGAAAACAAAAAAGCCAGCAAATGCTGGCTTTGTAAGCGAAATATCAACTTAATGGAAATTGCTGCGTTAATTATGCAGCTTGCTCCGCTGTCGCTTCTGAGTGACGGATCAGATAATCAAACGCACCTAACGAAGCTGTTGCCCCACTCCCCATAGCAATAATAATTTGCTTATAAGGTGTGTTGGTAACATCACCTGCTGCAAACACACCAGGAATAGACGTTTGACCGCGGGCATCAACGATAATTTCTCCGCGAGGCGTTAAATCAACAACACCTTTTAACCATTCGGTATTGGGGATCAACCCAATCTGTACAAAGATGCCCGCTAATGCCACATCATGGCTCTCGCCGGTTTTACGATCGGTATAGGTTAAGCCATTAACACGAGTACCATCACCATTGACTTGCGTGGTTTGCGCTTGAGTAATTATGGTAATATTACCCATTGATTTTGCTTTGCGTTGTAATACTTCGTCTGCACGTAATTTACTATCAAACTCCAGTACAGTGACGTGCTCAACAATATTAGCAAGGTCAATTGCAGCTTCAATACCTGAGTTTCCGCCACCGATAACGGCAACACGTTTTCCTTTAAATAATGGGCCGTCACAGTGTGGACAATATGCCACGCCTTTACCGCGATATTCTTTTTCGCCAGGCACATTCATTTCACGCCATCTGGCACCTGTGGCCAGTAGTACGGTTTTACTTTGTAATGTTGCGCCGCTTTCAAGCTCAACATCAAATAAACCGTTTGCGGCTAGTTTAATCGCCTTTTGGTTTTCCATCACGTCAACATCATAATCTTTAACGTGGTTTTCAAGATTAGCGACTAATTTAGGCCCTTCTGTTTTTGCAACAGAAATAAAGTTTTCAATGCCTACCGTTTCAGCCACTTGACCACCAAATTTATCGGCCACAATACCAGTAACTAAGCCTTTACGCGCAGCATAAATTGCCGCAGATGCGCCTGCTGGACCACCGCCAACCACTAATACATCAAATGCTGACTTGTTATTTAACTGCTCCGCTTTACGACCTGCTGCGTTTTTATCCAGTTTATTTAAAATCTCGACAACACTAATAGCACCAACTGAAAACGCTTCACCATTTAAATATACCGATGGTACAGACAAAATGTTGCGCTGCTCAACTTCAGATTGAAATAATGCGCCATCAATCATTACGTTGGTGATATTAGGATTGATTGCCGCCATCATATTCAATGCTTGAATCACTTCAGGACAGGTTTGGCAACTGAGTGAGACATAGGTTTCAAAATGAAACTCACCCGGTAAATTGCGAATTTGTTCAATCACATCGGCCTCTAATTTAATAGGGTGGCCGCCACTGTGCAATAACGCCAATACTAAAGAGGTAAATTCATGGCCCATCGGCAAACCAGCAAAAGTAATACTGGTATTTTGCTGTGGATTGATCACGGTCATACTTGGAGTACGCTGACCTTTCGCAGCAATACTACTGACCAAAGAAGAACTGTCGACAATATCTTGCGCTAGGCTGGTTAACTCTGCAGATTTTTTTGAGTCATCTGCAGATACCACAAGCTCAACTGGGTGTTTAAGATTCTGCAGATAAGTTTTCAGTTGATTTTTTACGTTGGCATCTAACATAACAACTCCTAAGGATGAACAAGATGAGGCAATTAACTCAGTTTTTTAAGACCAAGGTTTTAAGATCAAGGTTTGTAAGAGTAAATACGGGTGGAGATTGCCAGTTAATGCAGGGGGGCATTAACTGGCGATATAACGCTTTCTAACAAGCTGAGGTCAGAATTAAATCTTACCTACTAGGTCGATAGAAGGTGCTAATGTTTCTTCACCTGGTTGCCATTTTGCTGGGCAAACTTCGCCATCATGGCTTGCAACATATTGTGCAGCTTGAATTTTACGCACTAATTCAGATGCGCTACGACCGATACCTAGGTCGTGAATTTCAGCCACTTTCACTTCACCTTCTGGGTTAATCACAAACGTACCACGAAGTGCTAAACCATCTTCTTCAATCATCACACCGAAGTTACGGGTGATAGTACCTGTTGGGTCACCGATCATTGGATAAGTGATTTTGTTAATTGTGTCTGAACTTGCATGCCATGCTTTGTGAGTGAAGTGTGTGTCAGTTGATACTGAATAAACTTCTACACCCATAGATTGTAGCTTTTCATAATGGTCAGCCATGTCACCTAATTCTGTAGGACAAACAAAGGTAAAGTCAGCTGGGTAGAAAAATACCACTGACCATTTACCTAATAGGTCTTGCTCAGTAACGTCAACAAATGCGCCGTTGTGGAATGCAGTTGCTTTGAATGGCTTGATAGTGCTGTTGATAATTGATTGTGACATGATTAACTCCATTGTAATTAACTAACTAAGTGATGTTGTAATGCGGCGTTAAAAGCGTTTTTATTTTCACTTAAACGTTGTGCCGTCATTCGATGGTGTTAGAATACGCTGGTCAGTTAATTATGTATAACGGATAAAAACTATTATCTTAATCGGTTTTTTGATTTAACAGAGAGGCGTTATCGATTTTTTGATTCATCTCAACATTAACCGGATGACTAATAGATAAAGCCACCTCACTATGACTCCCATGGCTCAAAACGGGTTAACACCCGATGAACATTAACCGCTATCGCTTGGCTTAAGGCTTGTTGATTAGCTTTATTGCTCATGGCCGATAAGCCCTGGCTTTGATTGGTAGCAAATACCACCCAATTCCCTCCACCAGTTAAACAGGCTTCAACATGACTGAAATGTTGTTGAAGATGGTGCAATAATGCAGCGTTATTACGATGCTCTTTCCAGCAATTTAGGACTAAAATCCCTTCAGATTTGAGCGTTTGATGACAATATTGAGTAAATTCGGCAGACAGTAATTGAGGATCAACCCCTTTTTCACTGTAGATATCAACAAATAGAATATCGGTTTTTTTAAAGTCACCGGCCTTGATAAAGCTAACTGCATCCTGATGAACTAAGGTTAACTTTTTGCCTGTAGGCAATTGAAAAAATCGTTTAGCAGCATGAATAACTTGCTCACGAATTTCGACCGCAGTGATTTTTATTGCCGCATCATAATGACGCAACGCATGCACTAACGCACCGCCACCTAAGCCCAAAATCATGACACTTTTAGGCTGCTTAGCCATTAATACCGCCAACATCGCTTGTACATAAGTATGTTGGGGCACATGTGGCTCAGTTTTATCCATTTTACTTTGCTCATCATTATCACCAAATGATAAAACGCGAAAATGGCCATCATCAAGTACAAATAAGTCACCAAACTCATCTTTACTGGTATGTAACACTTTATAATCAGACATAGGATTCCATATTGTTCATCGCTCCTTCACAGAGCGGTGAGTTGGGCGACTGAGATATTTCAAGAAAAATCATCGTCATTGAGTCAGGTAAGTTTTGAATTACGGCTATTCGAATTTCAGTTAAACACACTTAGCCATAAATGGCATCGGGGCGCATATTAAGACCCTGTTTGTTGATGATTGACCGCGCATCTCGCCTTTATGATGAGTCACTATGTCATGTCAGCAAGAAGCCACTTTTTACCTCGGTCAAACCACTGAATATAAAACAACGCAAGTTCAACAAGTTCTAAATTCAGCGAGCCAAAATAATGCAAAGATCGTATTATAGCGGATCATATAGAGCTAAAGAGACAGTATTACTTGAAGGTAGGTTATGTTGAATCAAATTGTGATGGTGTTGTTGTACTTAGGCATATTTGTTATCGCTCAGCGTCAACTAAAAAAGTGGATAAAAACCCAAGCTATCAAAAAGCAGGTTAACGAAGTTCGAAGTCGATTGGTCACCCGACTCATTTCATACTTTATGTTTTTTGTCACCCTATCGGTTATCGCGATTTCATTAGGATTGGGTTACCAAGAAGTATCACTGTTTGTGTCATCGGCTTTTGCCGTTTTAGGGGTAGCCTTATTCGCCCAATGGTCGATTTTAAGCAATATTACGGCTGGAGTGTTGATCTTTTTTGTCTTCCCTTACCGTATTGGCGATCGCATAAAAATTGTTGATAAAGATGAAGATATGTCGGGCATCATTGTTGAAATATCTCTGTTTCATATCTTAATTAAACGCGACTCAGGCGATGTTATGACCTACCCAAACAGCTTAATGCTGCAAAAAGGAGTGATTAAACTGTCTAATGACAATGTCGCCAAGAAAAAAACCACCACTAAGCGTATTATTCCAAAACGTTTAAAGTAGATATCAATTATTCGAACTCAATCAAAAAGGCGCATTTAGCGCCTTTTTGATTATATTTCATAAAAAAACGACTTTTCGGCATTATGGCAATCGAAGTACTCTAGCATTCAGCAAACGTAAAGCATGACGCTAAAACAGCTCGCTTTTATACCTGCCATCCCAATGCTATTTGAAACCCATTCTATTCGAAACCTAGTTCAAAATACGTTGAAAAAAGGCCACTGATTGCTGATACATTTGCAATGCTAATGCCGGATCATAACGATCACCTTCATCACGCATAAATGCATGCTGCGCATTCACTTCTACCCAACTAAAGTTAGCATTCACCTGTTCCAATTGCTGATAAATCTGTTTACGACCTTCTGCAGCAACATGTGGGTCTTGTTTGCCAAAAACCATCACTAATTCACCTTTAATGTCACCTGCACGAGTCAATGAATCATTTTGCGGCTTGCAAGGTAAGGTGTTGGAATGGATATCTGTAGCATATAAACAAAATGCCCCTTTAATATCAGGATTTAATGCGGCGCGAAATGCAAGATGCCCACCAATACATACGCCCATCGCGCCAACTTTATCGGTACAGTAAGGTTGAGAGCGAGCAAAATCAATTAAGGCTTGGGTATCACTATCATGCTGCTCTAATGGCTTGGCAAACTTATCCTGATTACCTTTATCTTTTCCCTCTTCATCATAGGCCAGTACCGTACCAATGGGATTGAGCTCATGAAACACTTCTGGCACGAGCACCACAAAACCATGCCCTGCCAAAATGGCAGCAGCTCGAGCGATGGGCGCAGTTAATTGAAAAATTTCAGAGTAAAAAATGACACTGGCAAATTGCCCTAATTGAGCAGGACGAAAGACCGTGGTGCGCATCTTGCCTGTTGGCGTGGCAATATCATGTACTTGAGTTGAAATAATCATAGTGTCTCTTGCAAAAAAATGGAGCCCGTAGGCTCCAATCTATCAATATTTATTGTAAGTTAACACAGCTCGTTACCTGATTTTCCACCTAACGCCAGTGCTTGAACATTATTCAAGGTCGTTAAAGCGATTGCGTTAAGTGCTTCTTCGGTTAAAAATGCCTGGTGCCCAGTGAAAATCACGTTGTGGCAAGCCGATAAACGACGGAACACATCATCTTGAATAATCTCACTCGATTTATCTTCAAAAAATAGCCCTTTTTCATTTTCGTAGACATCTAATCCTAACGAACCGAGTTGGCCTTCTTTGAGCGCTTCCATAGCATCGATAGCATTGAGCAAACCACCACGACTGGTGTTAATGACCATCACCCCCGATTTCATTTTATTAAAACTTTGTTTGTTTAATAAATGATGGTTATCTGCGGTTAAAGGGCAGTGTAAGCTGATGATGTCACAAACAGGGTACATTTCATCTAAGCTGACATATTCAACGCCAAGCTCAAGCACTAATGGATTTGGATAAGGGTCATAGGCTATTACTTTACAGCCAAAGCCTTGAAGTATTTTAATGGTTGCTAAGCCTATTTTACCGGTACCAATAACACCCACAGTTTTACCAAACATATTAAAGCCAACTAAGCCTGCTAAAGCAAAATTAGCATCACGGGTGCGTTGATAAGCCTTATGAATTTTCCGATTCAGGGTTAGCATCAGAGCAACGCTATGCTCGGCAACTGATTCTGGTGAATACGCAGGTACATTGACCACTTGTATACCAAGTTTTTTAGCCGCCACTAAATCAACGTTATTAAAACCCGCACAACGCATGGCAATCACTTTAGTGCCGCCTTTAGCAAGCTCAACTAACACTTCTTCACATAATGAGTCGTTTACAAAGGCACACACCACCTCAAAGCCTTCAGCCAGCTTGACATTTTGCATGCACAAACGATAGTCAAAATACTCTATTTGAGCGTTAAAGGCTTCATTGGTGCGGTCGAAATGACGAATGTCATACGGTTTTGCGCTAAAAAATCCAATTCTCATAGCATGTCCTACATTCAAAAGGCTTAACAGCTTAGGGCGATTTTACCCCGCGTTGCCAGCAAAATTAATTCTGCCTTCAGTGTATGCTAACGGGTCTTTTTTGTCGTTAACAGTCGTCATTTAACAAATGTAAATGTGATCCAGCATTGCTTCTTTACTCTTAATTCTCCTATAAAAAAGCGAGCCCATTTCTGAGCTCGCTTGCGGATATTGATTTTAGATCAAACTGGCTATTACGCCCTTTGCTTAATTTTCTTTGGCATACTTAGCGGCTTGTTCACCTGCAATGCGTCCAAAGGTGACAATGTCTGAAATCGCGTTACCACCCAGACGGTTAGCACCGTGAACACCGCCGGTAATTTCACCCGCAGCGAACATACCAGGAATGTTTTTACCATTTTTACCTTTGACTTCCGCTTTAGTGTCAATTGCGACACCGCCCATGGTGTGATGCACAGCGGGTGCAACTTCAATCGCGTAATACGGAGCCGTTGTTAACTCTCTAGGTAAATCAGGACGTTCGAACTGCGCATCTTTACCATTTTTAACAAACCCATTATAAGTTGCTAATGTTTTTGTTAGTTCAGGCGCAGGCATGCTTAACTTTTTAGCCAGCTCGTCTAAGGTTTTACCTTCATTAACAATGTGTAAATGAATGTAGCCTTCGATTTTACTTAAGCTTTTACGCACTGAGTCATCGAACAGTAAATAAGCACTTTCACCTTTTTGTGCCAAAATGGCTGCAGATGCTTTGTCGCGGGTAGTAATTTCATTGACGAAACGTTTACCGTCACGGTTGACTAATATTGCGCCATTACCACGTACCGCCTCAGTGACCATGACCCCGCCAACTGGAGAGTAGGTAGGGTGCGCTTGCACATATTCAAGATCTTTAGTTGCCGCTCCTGCAAGCTCAGCCACATCTAAACCATCACCTGTAGCACCTGGGTGGTTAGTCGCTTTAAAGCCTTTTAAGCTTGGGTCATACTTAGCAACTCGCTCATTATTTTTAGCAAAACCACCTGTGGCAATGACCACGGCATCGGTATTAATAAGGTAATACCCTGTGTAGGTACCTTTGACTAATACCCCTGTGACCTTACCCGATGCATCTTCAATAATGCGAACCACTCGGCTGTTTAGTCTGATATCGGTATCTTTGCTGACCGCAGCATCCCAAAGCACTTGAGCAACATGCGCCCCTACTCCAGCTCCGCCAGTCGGACGGTGACTACGATTTACACTTGCGCCGCCCATTCGGCCTACGTCGGTTAAATCCGCACCTAATGCTGTTAACCAATCCACTGAACCTGATGAATTATTAGCAAGCACTTTGACTAATTCAGGATCATTAATGTTACGCCCCCCTTTCATGGTGTCATCGACCATGATTTGCTTTTTATCTTCAATCTTTAATTTGGCCTGTGCTTTGGTTTCAGCAGCGTTCATACCACCTGCCGCTAACTTAGTATTGCCACCAGGTACTGGCTCTTTTTCTAATAGGATAACTCTCGCGCCGTTGTTGCGTGCGGCAACCGCTGCCGCTAAGCCAGCACCACCCGAACCAATAACAACCACATCAGTGGTTTCTTTCGCACCTTTAGCAATCGCTTTATCTTGCGCATCTTTATCTGCGTTCACAGGCACAAATTCACGCTCCCATTTACCAGCAAAAGGCATTTTATAATCAAAGCTATGGCAAGCATCACAATAAGTGACAGACTTTTCATGCCCTGAATGACAGCTTGTGCAACTGATATCACCTATCAGATGTGATTGATGAGGTGACACAATCCCTTCTCTTTCGGTTTCGGCCACTTCCTTCAATGTGCCATGACAGCTAGTACATTGCGCATTTTCGTAGGTCAAATTATCGTCAGTGGGTCCTTTTTTAGTGACATGACAAGTATCACAACTGCCCATTTCACCGTGAAAATCGGCTAAATTCTCGGGTGTGGCATAAGCCCCTGTACTGAGTGCACCTGATATCAGCAATGCCAGCAAAGATTTTGTTGAGTTTGTTAACATATGTTTCCCCTACCTAGCGGTATTAATCTTGGTGATAACATAACACCCTCTAAAGAGGTAGATTGGTAACAAGATCACACAAACATAACCCTACATTTATCATGGTTATAATTGTGTCCTCACGCACGAATTAGCAATGATGCATATTGAAACACCTCTAAAAATGAGACTTGCTTAGTGTATATTTTTATCGCTGTTGCTAACATAAGCCCATGGTTTACATAAGCAGTAAATAACGTATGGGCAAAAACAAAACTGATCAGCCACCGCTATCGGAAGCACGATTTTGGTTTGAGCGTCTAACCAAGACAGGATTAAGGGCCCTACATATTATTGGCGTAGTGGGCGCGGGGGGAGGCATTTTATTGCATGTCGATAAGCATGCTTGGCTAACCTATTGGATCATAACCATGACAACCGGCATTTTGTTGATGGCATGGGAGATTATTCGTGACTGGCGTTGGCTTATTCAATTAAAAGGCTTACTCACTTTAGCCAAAGTGGGCTTATTATTTTTACTCGTGCCTTTTTCGAATTGGCAAGTTGAGATCATCACCGCACTGGTATTGTTGTCGGTTACGGTTTCCCATGGACCTGCTGGATTACGTCATTATTCAGTGGTGCATAGAAAGGTTATCCATGGTAAAAAAGAGATTAAAGGTTAGTCTTTTACAATCAAGGACACAGGATGTTCCCTTATCCAGAGCAATACCGTACTGCCACGCCGCCTATTACCACCGCTTTTATGGTATTTTGGGCGTTGATAAGTCACAGCATTTTTGCTGATGCCAGTCCATTTGCACTTTATCCGTTAATGATATTATTTCCGTTAGTCATTATATCTCATGGATATTTGATCTGGTTGGCACAGGGTATGACTCGACTCGATCAATGTTTTTACGCACTGGTCCATATTCCATTAGCATTTGTGGTTTGGACCTTTACCATCATGCATGTTAATGGCAATGCTTTTTCTTAACTCTCCACTGTTAGATAAGCTTGCATCTGCATAAGTGAATCAGTATCTTTGCCGTCCACCCGCAATAGAGACCTGTTATGGCCAATTTTATCTATCAACCAGCAACCGATCCTTGGTTAGATATTCTCCATCAAGATAAAGATATTATTGTGATAAACAAACCTTCTGGGTTGCTATCTGTTCCAGGCAGGGAGGCTCAATACCATGACAGCGTATATCATCGGGTATTGCGTGATCACCCAAATGCACAAATCGTGCACCGACTTGATATGGCAACATCGGGAATTATTGTGCTCGCCTTACGTAAAAATGCTGAACGTGAGCTAAAACGTCAATTTCGTGATAGAGAAACCCATAAAGTCTATTTTGCAAGAGTCGCTGGACATATGAAGTCATCGACCAATAGAGTTTCTTTACCCTTAATTTGCGATTGGCCCAACCGACCAAAACAAAAAGTGGACCATCTTATCGGTAAACCATCAGAAACCCTGATTGAGGTCATTAGCTATGCAAAACGTTCAACCTTAGTCAAATTAACACCTATTACAGGTCGCTCGCATCAACTCAGAGTACATATGATGGCCCTTGGTCATCCCATTTTAGGCGATGGATTTTATGCTGATGCTTTGGCAAAACGCTTAGCGCCAAGATTACTACTGCATGCTGCAGAATTGTCCATCAAACACCCCTATTCTGCTCAACCAATGCAATTCAGCATCTTACCTTCATTTATAGAGCCATTAAAAGAACAGTAATTTTAATGGTAATAGTTTAGTAAAAGACGTAAATTAGTAATCAATTAGATAGACAATAGGTGCTTTACTGTGGATAGTTCATTTCAACGAGACCAGCTTGATAACCAAATTTTATCGGCATTAATGGAAGATGCGCGCACCCCCTTTGCCGAACTCGCTAAACGTTTTTCTGTAAGTGCTGGAACGATTCATGTTCGCGTAGAAAAAATGAAACAGGCGGGGATCATTACGGGCGCGCAAATCAGCGTCAACCCCAAAGCATTGGGTTATGACGTTTGCTGTTTTATCGGTATCAATTTAAAAAGTGCAGGCGACTATCCTGCGGCTATCGCAAAATTAAATGCCTTAGATGAAGTTGTAGAGGCTTATTACACTACGGGTAATTACTCTATTTTTGTAAAGGTTATGTGCCAATCTATTGATGGGCTGCAACATGTGCTAATAAACCGCATCCAATCTATTGACGAAATACAATCCACCGAAACGCTTATTAGCCTGCAAAACCCCATAGTAAGGGCGGTTAAACCTTAGATCAAATCATTATAAGTTAGAAAAAACAGCATAAAATACTGTAAAAAATAAAAGCATAGTTTTTTCACCTGCGTTATTACATTTGTTATCCTGTTGTGATAAAAATGTTTACTGCACACCACTTGTGCAACATAAGCATTATAAAAACATTACAATTACACCCCGCGACCTATCTGCAGTTTGTTAATGATTGCAGTAACCATTTTGAGGGTGACTTGAAAACAAGGAAGACGTTGTGAAGACAAAACTATCACTCGCTATTTCAGCGGCACTAATTTCAGGCGCATGTTTCGCAGGCGCGGCAGATAAGTATAATACGACCAACCAAGTCAATAATGAATATGCAGGTATTCAAGCGACCAAATTGGAAAAAAGTCAGAATACCCCTTCTGCTTGGATGATAAAGCTAACCTCTCAATCAGTTTCTCAGCAAAATAGACTTTCAAATACTGATTTTTCTACCGCATTAAACAATGTTCAACAATCTCAAGCAAAAGTATTAAGTGTTATTAACCAGTTAGATGCGAACATCCAAGTTGTGGGCAAAACCTCAAAACTGGTTAACGCTATTCTTGTTAAAGCAGATAAAAATACACTTACCACTTTATTATCAAATCCAGACGTAGCAGATATTCTGCCTATCTATGATTACCAACTAGATGTGGCAGACAGTGCTGACTATGTCAATGCAACCCCAGTTATCGATGCTGGCATAGCATCAGGTAAAGGCCAACGTGTTGCCGTATTAGATACGGGCGTTGACTACACCCACAAAGCATTAGGTGGTAGCGGTGATGTGGCTGACTATCAGGCAGCAGTTGCAGCTCAAGCAGAAATGCCTAACTGGCCACAAGGTAAAGTGGTTGGCGGTTATGATTTCATGAATAATGACCCTAACCCAATTGATGTAAACACCAATCATGGTACTCATGTCAGCCATTCTGTTGTTGGCATCGCCCCCGATGTTGAGTTGTTCGTTTACTCAGTATGTAACTCAGGTTGCCCTGGATTAGCGCAATTAAATGCACTTGAAGCAGCAATGGACCCGAATGACGACGGTGATATTTCAGACCGTGTTGACACCGTGAACATGTCTTTGGGCGGTGACTTTGGTGATACCAAAGGTGGCGCTGTTCAAGAACTTATCGATGAAATGGTTGAACTTGGTGTTAACTTAGTTATTTCTGCGGGTAATGATGGCGCGACACCATTTGTTGTTGGCGGCCCAAGTACTTCAAACAATGCTTTATCTGTGGGAGCCATGACCCACCCTACAACAAAAGTAGGTAAATTAGCTGCTACAGCTGCTGGTGTTGAGTTAGAAGCATTTGGCGCAGGCTTTAATAAGAGCAACGTATTTGAATTCAACCATACAAATGCACCTTTAGTATTACCAACATCAAACCTCAACGGTTGTGCTGAGTTTACTGAAGATTTTACCGGTAAAGCGGTCATCATTGACCGTGGTGCTTGTTCATTTACAGTCAAAGTATTAAACGCTCAAAAACAAGGTGCATTGTTTGTTATTGTTGCAAACAATAAACCTGATGATGGCGCATTCAACATGGGAGGAAGTGATCCTGCCGTCACTATTCCTTCGGTAATGATTTCAAAAGAAGAAGGCGATGCAATCAAAGCTGAACTTGCAAATGGTGTCGTTGAATACTCTATTACGTCAACTGAAGTATTAACTGCAGGTGCTATTGCAACATTTACATCACGCGGACCATCTATCGCAGGTACATTGAAGCCTGAAATTACAGCACCTGGTACTGCCATTATGACTGCGCACCCTGGTTTAGGTGATGGATTAACCCCAATTAGCGGAACGTCTTTCTCAAGCCCTATCACAGCAGGCGCGATGAGTATTGTTAAAGAAGCACTGCCTAACCGCAATGGTTTTGAAATTAAAGCCACTATGATGAACTCAGCTAACTTAGATGTAACTGCTGAACCGCGTGGTTTAAACCCAGATGCTGAACTTGCACCAATTAGTTATATCGGTGCTGGTCTTGTCGACGTTCAAAAAGCGATCAACTTACCTGTTGCTGCTTGGAACAAAGAGACAATGCAAGCCGCCTTAGCATTTGGTTTAGTATCGTTAACTGAAGTGACTACGATGACTAAAACCATCACAGTTAAAAACTTCTCTAGCGAAAACAAAACCTATTCATTAATGGCTGAACAACGCTTCATGAATGATAAAGATTCTGGCGCGGTGTCATTTACTTTACCTGAGTCAGTATCTATCCCTGCAGGCCAAGTTAAATCATTTGATGTTACGGTTACTATTGATCCAACTAAACTTCCAGAATGGACGTTAACATCGTCATACGAACTTGATGGTACAGCTGCTGAAGCGTCTGATGCATTAACGTTATCTGAATATGATGGTGCAATTAAGTTTATGGATGGCGAAACCGATGCATTGCATGTGGTTTATCATATCCTACCCAAAGCTGCCGCTGCTGCATCAGTTGCGACTGAAGTGACTGAAGAAGGCATTGTAAGAACCTTCACCAATACTGGTGCCACGGCGATTACCGCTCCATTTAGTGCACCTTTAACAGCAACAAGCAAAAAAGATATGTCACTGCGTCATGACTTATTAAATGCTTCTGCTGAACTTGCTGCTAGCGGTTCTTGTGATGCAGGTATCGCTATTTACAACACTTTCCAAATGCGCGATCCAATCGTTCATGCATTAGTTGCAAGCTATAACGTAGATTATGATGTTAACAATGATGGCGTATGGGATTACACAGCTAAGACCGTTAACCTTCAATGGTTTAATGATGCATATCCTCGCTCTTTATATGGTTTTGTAACCGCTTATGGTACAGCAAGTGGTTCTTTACAACCTGCATTCCATGTTACAGGTAATGACTTCTTAACCACCAAAGCATGTTTTGAAGATTTAGGACTTGATCAAAATAACCTTGGCGAATCTATCAATGTACGTTTCCGCGTAGAAGAAAGTGATTGGGCACCAGTATCAACAGGCACGGGTGATGAGGCTTTGGCCTCTTTAAGCTTAGTTGGCCCAGATGCTATGGCTGGTTTAGTTGATGAAGAAGGCAATGATGTCACTGAACTTGCGCCTGGCGAAAGCGCAATGCTAATCAGCTCAGTGGGTGATAACTCAATGGGTTATATGCTGTTATCTGAAGATGGCTCAATGTCAGTTGTTGCTAATACAACCGATGAAGGTAACTCAGCGCCTGTAGCAGAAGATTTAGTTGTTTATGTTGATAAAGGTGCTAAAGCAGGTTTAGTGTTAGGTCAAGTTGTTGCAACCGACCCTGATATGCTAACAAGCCCAATTTCAGAGTTTATTGTGATAAGTTCTGATTCAAGCATGATCGCTATCGACAACAAAGGTGTTGTGACCTTAAGTGAGTCTGCTGTTATTGACCAACAAACAGAAACAATGACAGCTTCTGTTGTAGTAATGGATACCATGGGCAACCGCTCTGAGCCTGTTACTGTGTCAGTAATGGTTAACAATACTATTCCTACAGTTGCTCCTACTGGAATGACAAGTACAGAGAACTTTGTTGTTACTGCTAAAGCAAATGGTAAAGATGCTGATGGTGACAAGTTAACTTACACTTGGACTCAAACATCTGGTACTGCTGTGACATTCACAAATGGCGGATCAAGCATTAACTTTACAGCTCCTGCTGGTAACCATGTTCTCAAATTCTCTGTAGTCGCTTCTGATGGTCGTGCAGAAAGTGCACCTGGCGTTGCTACAATTACAGTGAATGCTAAAGTAGAGCAAAGCTCAGGTGGTGGTTCAATGGGCTGGTTAACAGCACTATTACTACCTTTAGCTGCATTACGTCGTCGTAAGCACTAATTCAAAACGTTAATTAGTAAAATAAAAACCAGTTGCTTAGGCAACTGGTTTTTTTATTTTTAAAAATTAGACAACTTAATAATAATGATTCTGAATTTAACGTTATTTCGAATGTTACTTAAACAGATCTGATCGACAGCCTCTACAAATAAGGGAATGTTACAGTGCTGAATTATTCTACATATCAAGGTGGTGACTGAAATTACCCCGATGGAAGAAGAATTGCCAATGATTAGAGGTTGGCTCTGTTTAAATATAAAGTCAGCGTGACCTAACGTACATAGCTAATCCAAAGCCCAAAACAGGAGGAATTGTTCGCAAAAAATATAAAGATGGCAATTAGGCAGTTTAAAACCTGATACAAGAGGCTGGCAAAGTAATCGACTGAATATGTATAACCACTTATTTTAGATACAAAAAAACCGACTCTAAGGTCGGTTTTAAAGTGGTACCAGTGGTCGGACTCGAACCGACACGCTTTTAAAGGCGGGGGATTTTGAATCCCCTGTGTATACCAATTTCACCACACTGGCACAATCACATAATTGAATAGTATCAATCAAGTGACGGGAATTATACCCATGCTTATGACAATGGCAAGCCCTTTGACTCGACTTTATCAACAAAAAATATCAAGCGCTTAAATTCCAATCGTATCTTTGCCATCAAATTCACACACTGCCATTATTCTGCGTTCAATGAAGCATCATGCCTATTATTTAAATGAGAGCAGTACCAATATAGTTTGCCAATAAATGTAACCGCGATCACATTTAAATAACATCCATACCTATTTATAGAGGGGATCATTGATCAAGATCAGTTTTGTTCATTTAATTCAGCATTATGATAACTAGGACTTTACAATTACAAGGAATTTTATCATGGCATTTTGGTTAGATTTAATGTTCGGTAACCCAATTGGATTACTCTCAATGATTGTCATTTTCAGTACTTTGGGAATTATTTCTTACTTGATGTGGATGTTCGTTGTAAAGTCAGCACCAGGCAATAACGAGTAATTTGCTTGCTGCGTTATCTTTGTTCTTAGTTTTGAATTGTTGTTTTTCAAGTAAAACTGAACCATTTCAGGGGCTAATTTAGCCCCTTTTTTATTGCTTATATAATATCAAGCCAGCGTTGATCATTAAGCGGCATGTTTACGCGGCTGCACGAGTCCACTGATAAAATGGGGCCTTGCTTTTAGTAAGTGTGACAATTCTTCTTGAGTTGGCTCACCCGCGGGTAAACGCAGCACATCACGGTTCAAATAAACCCTGGCTGCCATAGAAATCTTATACTCAGCGGTAGGACCTTGAATGGCATAGTGACGTTCGTTACCCAACTTTTCTAGGATATTAGTGTGTAACAAACTTCTGACTGCTAATTCATTTTGCGGTAAGGCCAATATCGTAGCGCCTTGAAGGAAGAACTCTCTTAGTAATGCACGTTCTGCAGGATCAAGTAACTTTACTTTTGCTTCTATGGTTTCAACGGTGCGTTTTTGACGCAAATATTGAATGGATTCATCAGCAACAAAGCTAACAAGTTGACTTAAAAAATACGCCGCACCAACAATTAACCCAAGCCCAATGATAAAACTATACTGAGATACCACCTCAGCTAAAGCCAATTTTTCTAATAAGGCTTTCGGGGCAAATAACAATGCCAAACATGCAATGACCAACCACAACATCACACTCATAAAAGTGCGCTTTGCATTGCTTAAGCTAATCGCTTTTATCATCACTTCTTTCATATACCACCCACAGTGTCAGAATTTTGAACGCCTACCGTAGCAAAGCAAAACTAATGCCACATTGATATATCAAAACAATTAAAATTCAGCATTATATTTCAGCAATAAAGCGCTTAATTAAAGGTGGCTTAAAACGTTTTTATGCACTAACTTATTTATATAAGCACTTAGAATAATTAAATAAATGTCATGCTAAAATTTTCAGGACAACTATTAACCAGCCCAATTGGTCGCAAACTGATGCTATCAATTGTGCTTTTTAGTTCTCTCATTACTCTGCTGACCACTGTTTATCAGCTATTCAATGACTACAATGGTGATGTCAGCCGAATTGATAGAGCGTTCTCAAGTATTGAAAAAGTAAACTTAGAAGTACTGGCTGCCAGTATTTGGGTTATCGATGAACGTTTAATCAACACTCAGATAGATGGTTTAAGTCAATTACCTGACATTACCTATATCTCAATCAAAGACGATAGCGGCCAAGAATGGCATGCTGGTAATTATCAACAAACCTCGGTTATCGAGAAGCAATTCGATCTCATTTACACCAATTCTAGCGATATAAAAGTCGGCACGCTTTATGTTCAAGCAGACTTAAACATCATTTATGACAGGCTCTATGACAAAGCCATTTTAATTTTGCTGTCCAATGCGATCAAAACGTTTTTAGTGGCAGGTTTCATTCTTTTCTTGGTATGGCTAAATATTACCCAACACCTATTAAAACTCAGTCAATACTGCGACAGAATTAGCCTAGAAAAGCCTTTCGAACCACTGCAATTTGATCATAAAGACAAAGATGAATTTTCTTTAGTGGCGAATGCAATTAACACCATGCAGCAACAAGTTCGTGCATCTTTTGCTGATGTGCAAGAATCTAAAAATGCTTTACAAATGGCATTAGAAGATCGCGAGCGCTTGCTCAAATTAGAACGCAGTTACAAAGATGAGTTAGCCAGACAGGTTAAAGAGCAAACTAAAGAGTTAGAGCAATCTTTACTGATCCTAAAGCGCGCGCAGCAAGTGTTAGTTGAGCAAGAAAAAATGGCTGCCCTTGGTGGATTAGTATCAGGTTTAGCCCATGAAATTAATACCCCTATCGGCATTTGTCTTACTGCAGCTAGCTCTCAACTTTCACATGTAGAAGATCTCATTAAACTTATTCATAGTGAACACGCTACGCTAGAAGAAATAAATCGAATACTGGAAGAGTACCAACAAAGCTGTCAATTGATAGTAAATAACATCACCCGCGCAAGCACCTTAATTCAAAAATTCAAAACTGTCGCAGCTGAACAGCGACATGAGAAAAACACTCAATTTAATCTAAAGCAGCAACTAGAAGATATTGTTGATTCAACGCAGATTATGTTTTCACCGCAGCATGTTGATATCAAGATGAATGTGGATGCCGATCTAGAGGTAAACAGTAACCTTAATTTGCTCAATCAAATTATCGGTAATATTATTTCAAATGCTTATACCCATGCATTCAGAGGAATTGAAGACAGCCGGATATTCATCAATGTCACCCTTGATAATGATGCGATAAACATTGAAATTCAAAACAATGGGGTAAGCATACCTAAAGAAGTCGCTGATCATATGTTCGAACCTTTCTTTACCACCACCCGCAACAAAGGAGGTATAGGACTCGGCTTGGCAGCAGCCTTTAACGCAGCAACGTTAATTCAAGGGAGCATTCGTTTTGAACCGCTTTCGCCTTTAGGTGGCCCTATGTTTATTGTCAGTTTCCCCTATACTCCGCCCCCATTATTAAGTGAAGGCAGCGTTTTTATTGATGAAGGTAATGCTGATTAACGTAATTCACTTTAATTAAACTCAATTTACGCTAAAAGATGAATAAGAAATTCAATCGACGAAGTTTCGCAGGTCTTCGTCAGCATTTAAAATAGCCTTATCGTGCGGATTTAATCGCTCAAGTTGGAAGTGGGATTATTTGACGGCTAACTTAGCTAACACTCGACTTGCCGCCATAAACCCAAAGGTGCCAGTTACCATAGTGACGGCCCCAAAGCCCGAAGCACAATCCATTCTCATACTTCCCTCTGCTGTAGCTTTTGTGGCACAAACACTACCATCGGCTTGTGGATAGACTAAATGCTGTGTTGAAAAAACGGCATCGATAGCAAAGCGTCGTTGAACATTTTTACTAAATCCGTATTCTTTGCGTAATATACTGCGAACCTTGGCTAATAATGGATCTTGTACTGTTTTGGCTAAATCAGTGACCTGAATTTGACTCGGATCCGTTTGCCCCCCCGCCCCACCAATTGTCACTAAAGGTAATTTATTGCGTTTACAATGAGCAATTAATGCCGCTTTTTGTTTTACAGCATCAATACAATCTACTACATAACTGATGGTTTTATGTTGAGGATCTTGGCGCGGGAAATAATCATTAAGGTTATCTAATGTAACAAAGTCTTCAATCTCATTTACTTGACATTCAGGGTTAATTGATAAAATACGCTGTGCCATTACCGCAACTTTTGACTGACCAATAGTGTCTGCTGTGGCATGAATTTGACGATTGGTATTGGTAACACAAATATCATCTAAATCGATAAGCGTTATTTGGCCAATGCCGCTTCTAGCTAACGACTCTGCAACCCAAGTACCGACACCGCCGATCCCCACAATAACTACATGTGCTTCAGCAAAAGTATTCAGTGCCGTCTGTCCATACAAACGTCCAATACCCGCAAATCGATTTACATATGCTTGCGACAACATTTTGATACCCTAAAAATAGCTCATTTTTCCAATTGCCTATTTTAACTGACTCGTCAGCAAAGCTAAATGCTCAAGATTTATAAATCGACGATACCCGTTTGCCAAAATCAAACGCTCGCCAAAGCAACCTTGGTAAATAAGATGATTAAAAGGTTATCACTTAGCAAGAATACCGAGCCACATTGCTGTAAACCAGTAAATTAAATGTTACCCCCGTGTAAACAAAAAGCATCTAATTAATTGAAAAATAGATGTTTTTGAACTAAACCACACTTTTGATAAAACTTTTATGTCAGACTGCGACAGCTTAAAAAAATCCGCTAGTGCTGATAAAGCGCTGGTAAATATGGGTCTAAAGACCATCGAATAATCACTACCTTAATAATAAAGGAAGATGAAAATGAAAAAAAACCTAATCACGAGTGCAATCCTTTCCTGTGCCGCATTAACCTCTTTTAGTGCACTCGCTTCAGGTCCTCAATTTTATGGCCGCGCTGATTTAGCATTAACCAATTCCGATCTAGGTGTTGCAACTCAAAACCAAAAAGACGGCACCATCATTGAAAATAATTTTTCATGGTTGGGCGTAAAGGGTTCAGAGAAAATTAATGATGACGTAGAAATTCTGTACCAAATGGAATTTGGCGTATCTAACTTTGATAATTCAGGTGATACTTTTGCAGCACGTAATAGCTTTCTTGGTGTAAAAACCGTTGCTGGTACTGCATTAGTGGGTCGTAATGACACAGTATTCAAATCTGCTGAAGGTGGCTTTGATCAATTCGGCAATACTAACTCAGATATCGATTTACTTGTTGCGGGTCAAAACCGTGAAGCTGATGGTATCAGTTACTACTCACCTAAACTTGCTGACTTAATCACGTTAAACGCAACTTACCTGGTTGATGACAACCATGTAGATGCTAAAGGTAATAAGAAATCAGCTGACTCTATGTATGCCCTTAGTGCAACACTAGGTGATAAAGCTTTTAAATCACACAATTTCTATGCTGCTGCAGCTTATCAAGATGGTATCAGCAACATCGAAGCATACCGTGGTGTAGTGCAAGGTAAATTTGGTAACTTCATTGTGGGTGGTTTATATCAACACAGTGAAAGCAATGATGCACAACTTGCTCACCTAGATGGCAATAGTTACATCATCAATGCAGCATATTTAATGGGTGACTGGAAATTTAAAGCATCTTACGGCCATGATGATTCAGGTTTAGGAAAGTACGTTAGCCGTTTCATCGGTAAAGAAACCCAATCAGATTTATCTGATGTCAGTGACATTGATTTAAAACAATTCAGTATTGGTGCTGATTACCGTGTGAGCAAAAACACTTTGGTTTATGGTCACTACACTAAATTCGATGGCGATATGTTAGTTGATACATTCAATGCCGACCTAAGTGATGATATCGTTACTGTCGGTCTTCGCGTCGATTTCTAAAAACTCAGTTCTTGACAATAAAAACGGCCAAATTGGCCGTTTTTTTATATCTCAATACATAACAATGCCCACAGAAAAACAGCAATTTAGTTAGCAAGCATACATCCCCCCGAGCTTTAATGCTAAACCAACAAAATACAAAATGTTATTTTTATGTTCGCAGGCTAAGTAGCATAAAATGCTGCATTAGTGTTAATCAGCGCTGTAAACGATCTAAATGGTCACATTTAAACATTAATTCTTAACTCAAAATTAAAAAGTTTGATCTCTACCACAATCTGTCACCCTCAAAACTGTAAAATCCGATACTAGATTGTTACATAGTCGTTTACGACATAAGTCAATATTAAAACCATTCTTAAAATGGAATTATAGAACATCACGTTCTGGGAGTATGAAAGATGAAAAAAACCTTACTATCTGCATCAGTGGCATCAATACTAGCTATCACCTCTTTTGGTGCGCTTGCTGAAGGTCCTGATTTTTATGGTCGCTTAGAGCTTGCTGTAACTTATACTGACACAGGCGCAACGTTACAAGGTGGCACTAATGGTGTGACTTTAGGCGAAAGTGGTACTTATTTCGAAAACAACTTTTCAAACGTGGGTGTTAAAGGCAGCGAAAAAATCTATGATGGTGTAGATGTTGTCTACCAAATGGAATTTCAAGTAGAAAATACTTCAGGTTCTGGTGACGTGTTCAAAGCACGTAATACCTATTTAGGCTTAAAAACTGTTGCGGGTTCTGTATTAGTAGGTCGCAACGACACAGTATTTAAACAAGCTGAAGGTGGCGTAGACGTTTTTGGTAACACAAACGCCGATATCGACCGTGTAGTCAGTGGCCAAACTCGTAGTGCTGATGGTTTTTGGTACTTCTCTCCCGTGATTGCTGATCTATTCACCGTTAATGCAACTTATTTAATGGATGATAACCAAGATGGCGCTCCTACTAATGAGTCACAGTATGCTGTGAGTGCAACATTAGGCGATAAAGCGTTAGCAAAGCATAACTACTATGTTGCTGGTGCATACAACAATGCTATTGGTGGTGTGAATGCTTACCGTGCTGTTGGCCAAGTTAAATTGGGTGACTTCAAAATTGGTGGTTTATTCCAAAATGCTGAAGATGTTGTAAATGATGATATCGATGGTAATAGCTATTTTGTTAACGTGGTATATAACTTAAATGGTGTAAATCTTAAGGCCGAATATGGCCAAGATGATGCAGGTTTTGGTAGTTACTACAAAAAGCTAGGCGGTGTTAAAGGTGCTGATGACATTAATGTGCAAAACTTTACTGTTGGTGCTGATTACCGCATTGCGAAGTCAACCTTAGTATTCGCACATTATGCAATGTATCAAGGTGATTACACCGTTGCTAACTTTAAAACTGATTTAGAAGATGACAACGTATTCTCTGTGGGTATGCGTTACGATTTCTAATTTCATTAGAGGCTAAATCATTAAGGCGACCTTTGGTCGCCTTTTTATTGAGCGTTAACTGAGCCCTCTCGATGTTTATTGGCTATGTTTTGCAGCCACTATGCTTTACGCGTCAATTTATAAGCCGCTTCATTTAACCACGGAACGTCTTTGCTCAAAAAGCGTGGGTTTTCAGCTAATACATCTTCACAGCTCAACAAGCTAATCTCAAAATATGGCGC
The DNA here is from genome assembly GCF_025971955.1 of Shewanella subflava. Classification (GTDB taxonomy): domain Bacteria; phylum Pseudomonadota; class Gammaproteobacteria; order Enterobacterales; family Shewanellaceae; genus Shewanella; species Shewanella subflava. The sequence continues at coordinate 106,481 of NZ_JAPDMX010000003.1, read as the reverse complement.
TAAATATTGCTCGATCCACTCAGGGCTAACAGCAAATGGTGGTCCTTTTAAGGTCTCTTGCGGATAGTCTAAGGTAATAAGTAAACCAGACACATTAGCAGGAATCAGCATTGCTAAGGTTTTAGCATATTGTTGACGCAGGATCTCAGGCCAGGCAATTAATGCTGCCCTATCGTAAAACCCAGCAATATTGGCTGTCACACTAGGGGCTATAGTGAAGATATCACCTTGAATCAGCTCTATCTGATCGGCGTTAAAATATTGGTGTTGTTGCTTAGATTCAACTTGAAAAGGTAACTGGTTTTCTGCAAAAAACTGTTCAATGGCGGTTTGACTAAGTTCGCAACCTTGTACCTGATGCCCCTGCTCTGCCAAGTAACACATGTCTAACGATTTACCGCATAAGGGGACGAAAATTTTACTGTTTTCGGCTAGGCCCAATGTAGGCCAAAAGCGGATTAAAAAAGGGTTTACTTGGGGCTGGTGAAAGCCAATTTGTTGCATCTTCCACTTTTCATGCCAAAACTGAGGTTCCATCTTTGTTTCTCCCGCGAATAAAATTGCTGGCTCACTTTATAAGCTTGAAACAATAGAAGCAACTTAATCATCTTGCTAATCGCTGGATGATTCCCCTTTCAGGGTAAGCTGAACTTGACGTAACCATACACAATTTTCACACTGACAATTACGACGTGATAAATGGTGTGGAGATAAACTTGAATCAACAAAATCAACAGCGACCAAAATTTGCTGTTTCAAATCTTCAATAGATTTTTCCTCCATAGCTACCATTTCATCATTATGATTAATCCACACACACTCTTCCCCTTGGTGACAAGTAATACATTGCTCATCGGAGGCATTAAAAAAGACGGCATGGGGGCAATGAGTCACTTCCATCGACTTCAATATACGTGAGCGAGGAAAGTCAAATAGTTGAATTAAATCTGCTTTGTTGATATTTGACATAAGCGTCTCCCTGTTAAAGCTATGATTAAATCTCCCTTCATCTTACCGATTACATGCCCTTACTAAATTGATACACATCAAGGTTTACTTAACCAATAAAATTAGTTAGGAAGCCCTTGAAGTCAACGCCAGATAAGGATTAAATAACTTAAGCACATTAAGGGGATATCATTTGCAAACGCCGCAATTACAGCAATTTTATATTAATGAAGAACAGTCGATTTATTTATTAAAAGCCAATGATGCTCGTAAACATAAAGCGTGGATACGTTTGTGTAAGCAACAGCTCAGTAAACTTGGTTATTATGAAATCGAATTTATTGGTAAAGGGGCTTATGGTTTTGTATTCGCAGGGATAAATACTATTGGCGAATCCCATGTGTTTAAATTTTCGCGCTTAACCTTGCCACAAAATATTCAAGACAGGCTTGAAGAAGAAGCCTACATGCTGAGTTTAGTTAAGCACCCCAATGTGCCTGCGGCAATAAAGTTTGAACGCGTAGGCAAGCAAGGGATTTTGGTGATGGAGCGCGCCAAGGGTGAAGATTTAGATAAAATTTGCCAAAGATTAGGCGCGCTGCCTGCGTGGATGATCGTTAGTATCGCGCGGCAACTGGCCAACATTTTGTATTACTTACGCAAAGGCAAACCTCTAGTCCATGGCGATATTAAGCCATCAAATTTGGTTTATGATATTGAAACTGACAAATTATCATTAATCGATTGGGGCTCAGCCGTTTTTGCGCAACGTGATGAGTACGATCGCCCGGTAGATGATAATGTGATGTCGTTAATGTCCAGCGATCAGCATCAAACGAATGCGCGGATGGGCGATGTTTACTTTATTGGAGATGCACAACTGAATGGTGCATTGTCATCGGCTAGATTTGATGAACAAGGTGTTGCGGGTACTTTGTATGCTTTAGCCTCAGGACAAAGCAGCCGTTTTGGTACTAAAATCATTCCCGCCACCAGCATAGGCTTACCCATAGAATTGGCAAAAACGTTAGATGGCATGCTAAGCGATGATCCCGAATTACGCTGCCGTGCAGGAGATTACTTTTTAAAGAGTATGCGCCACAGCCATAGAATGCACTTACCTGCCATTAGCTATCTGCCCACTAAATCTGACATTCCTGTATGGGTTCAACCTCGCACCAGAGCCATTGAAACCGTCAGTTATAGCTCGCGTAAATCTTTTCTAAAAGAACACAATGATCACGACCCGATTGCGGATATTGACGATGTACAAGTTGATAAGTATTACCGTAACTTTATGGTGGGGATGGCTGACACCGAAAAAGGCTTTATTGCTGCGGTGGGAAGGCTCGCGCAATATCCGATTGTGGGTGGACTGGCCATCCATTGGCAACCAACAGGGGTTTACATTGATTCCAACCTAGCGACCTACGATCCCACACAAAAAACAGCTCTTATAGTAGCGGTTAACAATATGGTCACTATGGCCAGAGGAATTAAGCGCATTGGGGTATTTAAGGCCTGTTTCTTTAATGCAAAAGACACATTGCATATCGAGCGCAGTAGCCCAGACATGCCATTTGAAGCCAGCGGAGAAATGCAATTACCTTTTGAGGTTGGTGACGTCCCCTCTTTAGAAGATAAGTCACGATTACATTCCTATTTTGAAGATGGTAAAGATCCAGAAGAAAACCTCGAGCTTCCTGCTGAAATCATGACTGAATTAGGCTGGTTAAATCAAATACACCACACAGGTTGTATTATTTTTGAAGCTTTACCGACTCACTTAAAAATTCACAGTTATTTACGCTTACTCAACCCGCGTAAACAAGCGGCTTTTCGAGCTAGCCTTGATAGAATTATTGCCAACGCGAGCAAAATACAAGGTCATGGGATCAGTGGGTTCATGAAGTTACCCTATAAAAATACCCGTCAGTTTTCTCATTTAGACAAAAAACCAGATCTATTCTACCCAAAAAATCCCAAACTACAGACAACATAAAACCGAGCCCCTGAGGTGACTCGGTTTTGTTATATCCATTTTGATAGCCAAAGATAGTGTGAGCCTAAAATGTTAAATTGGCGAACCTGGTGGCATAGCCAAAGGTTCAGCTATCATTTTAAACTCAGGTGTTTGCAGACCTTTTTCTATGCCCGCATATAGCCAATCATAGTGGGCTGCCTGATATTCGCTAGCACGAGTACTTCGACGTTTAAGCTGTTTTAAGGTAAATTCAAGTTTAGCCAGCAATTGCGCCTTCACTTCGGGGGCGGTTTGACTATCATGATAAGCCTTTAATATCCCTTCAATCACCACAGCATTCACCCGCAGCTTAATGCCTAATGTTGCGCCTCTATTAAGGTCTTGATAAACCGTCGCACCAATCAATTTATCCAACAGGCTTACGACAGAAAGCTGTTCAGCATCGTGCATAAACCCTTGGTTAATGCGGTTTAAACGCTGCGGCGCTAATATTTGGCTAACGATATGACGGCTCATCACTTCTGCCATACCTAATTCATCGGCGACCACACCAGTATTGCCGTTAAAACTTTCACGGCTTTTACGATAATTGCCCGCTTTAGGTACTAAGGCGGTTATGACATTAGCCGGAACAGCTAAACTCTGAGCAGATAAACTAGCAAGTAATGCCTCCAACGCCGCAAACTGTTTTGCTGGGGCGGCATAATGCCAACTTAACCCTGCACCTAATTGTTGGTAACTATAATCCGTTCCCCCCAACCATTTGGCAGCCGCCTCAACTTGATAGCGGGTGAGTAAATACATAGGCACAAAGACATCGGCAAGTTCACCCTTTGGCTCATCTTTTAATAGGGCCTGAGCATTAAATTGTTCAATGGCATGTCGACGCACAGTTTCTAAACGCAATAACTCAGCAACTGCATCACTGCCATTATCCCAAAGGCTGGCGTAAACATGGCTAGCACTGGCGTCACGCGAGTCAGTTTCGCCAATATAACGGTAGCCTTTACTCATGGCCAAATTAAGCAAATTGTCCTGATTAGCCTGCGGGCCATAACCAAACGCCACCGTATATTTATCCCATTCACCAATACCCTCGGTGTAAGGCGAATCTATTGCGATCGCGTTATTTTCCAAACGCACGTAGGGATGTGGGTAATCCATAACGGATGCATTTTCATTGGTTGATGCGGCAAAATTATGGTCAAAACCCAGCGTATGGCCTACTTCATGGGCTGATAACTGGCGAATGCGCGCTAATGATAATGCCATTGCCGCATCGGCGGCCGCTTCTCTATCTGGCCAGTCAGCGGTTAATCCACGGGCAATGAGATGATCTTGTCTGACGCGCAAACTGCCGAGGGTAACATGACCTTTAATGATTTCGCCCGTTCGTGGGTCGGTAATTGCCGAACCGTATGACCACCCCCGTGTGGCACGATGCACCCATTGGATCATGTTATAGCGAATATCCTGCGGGTCGGCATCTTCGGGTAACATTTCCACCTTAAAACCATTAATAAACCCTGCATCATTAAACGCGTCTTCCCACCAGCGTGCGCCATCTAAAAGTGCCGTTCTAATGGGTTCTGGTACGCCAGGATCGAGATAATAAGTAATCGGTTTTATGACTTCACTTGGAGCATCACCGGGGGTGACTTTTTCAAGGCGATGACGCAATAAATAGCGCTGCACGATTGGCTCATCGACTTGGGTCGAATAGTCTAAATGTTCATCAGATAGGTAACCGCTCATCGGATGATAAGCACGTGGTTGGTAACCAGCCTCAGGCAACGCGACAAACGAGTAACGCATCCTGACGGACATAAACTTGGCATCGGGGGTGACTTCAGCAACTTGCTGCCCAGGCTGCTGGGCAGTAAAAGTAAGATTAACGTCGATATCCGCATTTCGGGCAAATGATTTGACTTGCTCAGGCATGATAACTGAGCGCTGTGAATCAAGTGTATACGCCCCTTGCTTTGTCGATGCTAAAACATCGGACACACCATGTAAGTCATTAATCACTAAGTCGTTAATCGACACTAATGCGGCTTTACCTTGAAGCAATTTACCACGCCATAAAATGGATTCAGCAAAAGCCTGCTTAACGGATTGCTGTTCAGCTTGATTATCGCTACTGGCTCTAAAATAAGTATTAAGTTGTTTTAAAACGATATAAGGACCATGTTGCTCAAACTGCACCATTCGGGTGCGCCCCAACTGCCCTCTGTCTAAGCCGATATCATTTGAGCCCACACCATGGGGTAAACTGGTTAACAATAAAAAAGGCTGGTTCAGCTTATTGGCCTGTAAATAGAGCTGGCCTTCAACATTGTCATAATAAAGATTAATAAAACCTTCGGCAGCTTGACTGTTTTTTATCACTTTTTCGGCGCTTTCAGCTGCGATAGCTTGAGTCGATAATGTTGATAGCGACAATACAGGGCTGATGGCCAAGAGTATTGCCAAAGAGAGCTGACGAGGTTTCATGTGCTAATCCTTGTTTTGATTCTAGCCTAAATCACAATGCCATCCATTACGCATAACACAAAAAGATCATTAGGCTTTATTATTGTTTTTATATTCAATCCAATAAGATAAGGTGTCAAATAACTCATTTAACACTATCGGTTTGGTAATGTGCGCATTCATGCCCGCTGCCAAACTTTTTTCGCGGTCGCCTGACATCGCATGGGCTGTCATGGCAATAATCGGCATTTGCTGCGCACTGTAGCGTTTACGCAATTCTTTCGATGCTGTTAATCCGTCCATCACCGGCATTTGTATATCCATTAACACGGCATCGAATGGTCGGGTATCAATCAAATCTAAGGCAATTTGGCCGTTATCAGCCATAACCACTTCATAACCCGCACTTTTTAATAACTCAGATGCCACTTGTTGGTTAATAAAGTTATCTTCAACCAATAAAACCAATCCCGATTGCTGCTCTTGCACATCTTCTTTCGGCACAGACTGCACATTCAGTTTTGGCTCTTTTGCAAAGGCACTGATAATTTCATCAAACAACGCGGAGGCTTTAAAAGGCTTCTGTAATATCGCGTGGATGTTTCTATCAGCAACATCGTCGGCTAAAGGCTCAGCACTGTATGCGGTCATCAGAATAATGATTGGCCGTTTAGATAATCGACCATCCGCCACCATTTCATCGACTTTGGTTAGCATTTCTAATCCGCCCATTTCAGGCATCATCCAATCTAACAAAATTAAATCAACTGGCTGTTTTGCTAAACAATCTAACGCTTGTTGGCCACTGGATGCGGTACGCACGCCAAAACTGAAATCTTTCATCAACGCAGAGTAAATCTGCAATGCACTTGGGTTATCATCCACCACTAATGTGGTTAAATTATTCAACTGCTCGGGTACCACCAATGGCTCGACGATGTTTTCTTCGGCAATTTCAAAACTAATGGTAAAGCTAAAAGTACTGCCCTGGTTGATTTCAGACTCCACTTGCATAGTGCCACCCATCATAGACACAAGATGTTTACTGATGGATAAACCTAAACCTGTACCGCCGTATTTTCGAGTCGTTGAACCATCGGCCTGTGAAAACGCATCAAACAATTTAGACTGCTGCTCTTTGCTAATACCAATGCCTGTGTCTCTGACCCAAAACTTCAATGTGATGCGATGGTCACGCTCACCAACATCTTCACAACCGAGCTCAATCTCACCATTTTGAGTAAATTTAACCGCATTAGACAATAAGTTAACTAACACCTGACCCAAACGCAGTGGATCGCCATTTAAAATAAGCCCTGCTGTTACGGGTGCATAGAGTAATAATTCGACACCACGCTCCTGAGCTTTAATGGCATTCATATCTAATACATGATCAAGCACTTTATCTAACGGGAATGCGACCCGCTCTAACTCTAATTTACCGGCTTCAATTTTAGAGAAATCGAGAATGTCATTAATGATCCGCAATAAAGACTGCGCTGAGAATCCCGCTTTACTGAGGTAATCCTCTTGCTGCGGAGTCAAACTGGTGCGCTGGGCTAACTGTAACATGCCAATAATCGCATTCATGGGGGTACGAATTTCATGGCTCATGTTCGCCAAAAATTCACTCTTGTACATGTTGGCTAATTCCGCGTCTTGCTTGGCTTCAAGCAAGGCAACTTCGTTACTCTTTTGACGTGTAATGTCTTTGTGTGTGCCAAGCATACGCTTAGTTTGGCCAGAGTCAGAAAACTCTACCGCACGCCCACGTGACAATAGCCAATGGTATTCACCGAGTTTGCCTTTCATTCTGAATTCAATTTCATAGGCATCCGTAGGGTCCAGCAAATACTGGCTACGGTATTCTTGCACTCGGTCTCTGTCATCGGGATGGGTTAAGCCATCAATTGAGGATAATAGTGCAGGAAACTCATTGGGCGCATAGCCTAGCATCGAGTAAAATGCAGGGTTACAAATAATTTGCTCTGAATCTATGTACCAATCCCATAAACCATCTTCAACCGCATCCATCGCCATGTGGTAACGCTCTTCTGACAAACGTAATTGTTCGGCAGATTCGTATTCGCGAGTGATGTCTCGCCAAATTGAAATTAATCCAAGTAACTCATTACGGCGGTTGTAGAAGGGTAATTTGAACGCATCGAGCAATACTGGTTTGCCCGCAATTTCAATGCGTTCTTTGTACTGCATAGAGTTTTTATCATCTAAGATTTTTTTATCTTCTGCCAGAATACGTTTACCTTGTTCTGGGCTGGTAAAGTCACCTGTGGTTAAGCCAATAATGTCGCTTTCATTCACGCCTAACATGCGCTCGGCAGACTTATTACACCCAAGATACTTACCTTCTTTATCTTTAAAAACAATCGCTTCTGGTAGAGAGTCAATCAACGACCTTAATAACGCAAATTCTCGTTCGCGACGTTCAGTGGTGTCGCGTAGCCTTTGAGTGCGGCTAGCCACTAAGTTATCAAGGCGCTTGTTTTGCTCAGCCAAATGGCGAGTATATTGCTGATTCTCTTCAAAAATGCGGCTCACCAGTAAAAACCATGGCTCCCACCCTGGGCTCATTTTTTCTGGTGGTGCTAAAGGCGATTGTGAACACGCTTCCAAATGGGTTAATAGCCTTGATGCTGGACTAACAAAAGCGCGGCGGGTTTGCCAATGCACTATGGTCACCAACACTGACAGTGCTAAAACGACTAAAATAAACGTCAGCTGAAGCTTTTCCCACGAGTCTTTAAATAGTGCGCCTTCTTCTTGAATATACAGCAAGCGCCAAGGGGCATTATGCAATGCCACCGAGTGAATATAATGGCCATTGCGTAAAATACCTTCATGGGCGTCAAACAATTCTGACTCAGACAATGAATGTAATTCCGCTGGAATACGTTGACTAATGTGGTAGACCCGATTCATTTCATTAGAGTCAAAATCGCTATGGGATAAAATATTATTTTGCTGATCCAACAGGATCACTGTCCCTGGCATTTTGAAATACGTGCGGATTTGTTTCGCGAGTGACGCCAAGGTCATGTCCAGATTAATGGTGCCGATAAAATCATCTTCAAGATAAACCGGTAAGCCCAAGGTGGTTAATAATCCCTGCTGACCCGCATCAACGTAGGCTGGACTCCAAAACGCATTGCGCTGGGGATTGAGTTTTGGGGTCGCTAATTGAAACTGTTGTTTGTTTAATTGTTCTTCTTTAAAACGTTGATCATTATTACTCCAAGGAAAATAAGACATCATTTTGCGCTTAGAAACATAATAAATTGACGAGGCTTTGGGCGCGGCTTCTTTTGCAACAGGGAAGGATAACGATAACTCAAAAAGCATTTCGAGTTCTTGGTAAAACTGTTCGCTGCGGCCATCAAGCGAGCCCATGCCAGTAATGCGTCCCATATTGGTAAAGGGTTCACCGCTTTTTACATAGTTAGGTTCTAGACTGAAGTATTGGCCATCGGCGTTGAATTTTTCATATTGAGGCAGGCGATCTTTACGTACTTGCTCACCTAAACGCAGATGATCAATGGCAACATCCCGCAAGCTTTTAACCGCACGAATACTGGATTCCAGTAATAAATCGATTTGTAAAACGTGCCGGGCAACCTGATCTTCACGCTGTTCTATTTGTACTTCTTTCTGACGTTCATAAAAAATGGCAGCAGAAATTAGTGACATAACAATTACACCAATGTAAGTGTAAAAAACCGCGCGGTTATAGTTACGTTGAATAGGTGATTTTAGCTGTAAATCTGGCTCTGTTGGTTTCATTCCATACCCTTTGCGACAGCGCCTTTTTATTCAGGAGCAGGTGTCGGCGTAATATCAGAGTAGGTTATCACGCACGCAATAAATTAATACAAGGTTCATAATATCAGGAACATAGTCGCAATCACACGCTTTAATATCAATCTCATTCGATTAAATAGCGCCATATCAAGCTATGCAAGCGCAAACGACAATATTCAGCATAAAAAAAGGCTACAGGGGTTATTGTAGCCTTTATTTAATAGTTTGAACCTTGTTAAGTTGAAATGAGTTTTAGGTTAAAGATGCTCTTCAGCAAATTCTGCTAGGCGAGAACGTACAACGCCATTTAAATACACATTGGCACTGCCTTCAAAATCTTTAAATCGCTCAACAATGTAAGTAAGTCCTGATGTGACTGCCGTTAAATAAGTGGTATCAATTTGGGCTAAGTTACCACTACAGATTAACTTTGTCCCTTCCCCCATTCGAGTGATCATGGTCTTTATCTGCGACGCGGTTAGGTTTTGGCATTCATCCAAAATGACCACAGCGTTTTGAATAGAACGACCCCGCATAAAATTAATCGATTTAAACTGAATATTGGCTTTTTCCATGATGTAATTCACGCTACCCGTTGGATTAACATCGTTTTTATGCAGCACTTCTAATGTGTCGGTGATAGCCGCTAACCAAGGAGCCATTTTCTCCTCTTCGGTGCCAGGTAAAAAACCGATTGATTCGGCAATCTCTGGGGTATTTCTGGTTACAATAATTTTATCGTAGCGTTTTTTCTCAATCACTAATTCAAGTGCTGAGGCCATTGCAAGTAGGGTTTTACCGCATCCTGCTGGACCGGTTAAAATAATCAATTCAATATCTGGGTCTAGCAATGCATCTAAGGCCATACCTTGATAGATATTTTTGGGCTTAATTCCCCATGCTTCATGGTGCATTAAGCGTTCACGGCCGCGATCGATAATATCCAGCTGGGTATCATTTTTGGCAGCAACTCTGCCACAAAAATCAGATGATTCATCGATCAAATACTGGTTTATGTAAAATGGCTCTTTTCCTAAATGCTCTAAGGGGACTTGATGAACCGTATGACGGCCAACTCTGTCGGTTGAGACTTTATCAACCTGACTCCAAAAATCACCGTCGAACTGATAAAAGCCTTTAGCAAGAAAACGAATATCATCAATAAGTTGATCGGTACGGTAATCTTCAACTCGCTCAATACCCGCTCCTTTGGCTTTGAGGCGCATGTTGATATCTTTAGTGACTAACACAACAGTACGGGGATGATGCTGCTTTTGAAGATAAAGTGCGGTATTGATAATACGGTTATCGTTATTGTCTCCGGGCAGCGCGCCCATGGTGAAGTCAATTTGATGGTCAGGGAAAATGGATAAACTGCCCGATACGTCTAAATGGCCCTCTCTACTGGGTAAAGGTACGCCTTGAATAATCTGTTCTGGAGTGGTTGAGCCGCCTAAAATATCCTCTAAGGCTCTTATCGCTACACGTGCATCTCGGCTTACATCGCGTTTTCGATCTTTTATGCTATCAAGTTCTTCTAATACGGTCATAGGGACGATTACGTCATGTTCCTTAAACGAATATATCGCTAATGGTTCATGCAGTAACACGTTGGTATCCAATACAAACAACTTTCTGTCGTTTTGTTCCATGGCGCCTCCGCTGTGCTGATTTATCAAATTCACCTGCTAAATAATGACCTTTTAAAGTGCCATTCTGGCTGAGCATTTAGTAAACATCACCCTCTAAATATGGCAGTGGCTTAGCAAAAGCTCAACTATTTGTTTGCGGTGACATGACATTTATATGGAGGCTTAATGACATCCCTATGACACTTATGTCGATAATTTGAAAATATCCACTTAATTAAGTGCTAAAATTTTAAATCTGGATGGGTTTAAGATAATATACGCCCCCTTTTTGTTTCCCCGCTTCAAACATGAGAATTAAAAATGCCGTTTGCTTTAGGTCAACGCTGGATCAGTGATACCGAGTCAGAACTTGGATTAGGCACTGTTGTGCAAGTTGAAGGCCGTATGGTCACATTATTATTTCCTGCAACAGGCGAGAACCGCATGTTCTCCCGTACTGATGCTCCACTGACTAGGGTGATTTTTAATCCTGGTGATACTATTGAAAGTGGTGACGGTTGGCAGCTCACGGTTGAAGAAGTAGAAGAAAAAAATCAAATTATCGTTTATCACGGGATCCACAGTGAAACCCAAGAAAAGGTGAGTTTGAGGGAAACATTATTAAGCCATAATATTCGTTTCAATAAACCACAAGATCGCCTGTTTGCAGGGCAAATCGATCGTTTAGAACGTTTTGGTGTGCGTTATCAGTGCCAATTACTGCGTCATAAACTTGCCACCTCAGATTTACTGGGATTACAAGGCCCGCGCGTTGGTTTAATTGCTCACCAACAATGGATTGCCCATGAAGTTGGCCGTCGTTACGCACCACGTGTATTACTCGCCGATGAAGTGGGTTTAGGTAAAACCATTGAAGCCGGATTAATTATCCACCAACAACTGCTAACTGGCCGAGCAGAACGTATACTCGTGATTGTTCCTGATACCTTAAGGCATCAGTGGTTAGTTGAAATGCTACGCCGCTTTAATTTACGTTTTTCTGTATTTGATGAAGACCGTTGTGTTGAAGCCTATGCTGATAACGACAACCCTTTTTACACTGAGCAACTTGTTATTTGCTCGCTTGAACTATTACGTAAAAAGAAACGCCTTGATCAAGCATTAGATGCCGACTGGGATTTATTGGTAGTCGATGAAGCGCATCATTTAGAGTGGTCTGAAGATGCGCCTAGCCGTGCTTATAAAATCGTCGAAGCCCTCAGCGAAGTCGTCCCTGGTGTGCTGCTGTTAACCGCCACGCCTGATCAGCTAGGTCATCAAAGCCACTTTGCCCGCTTGCGTTTACTTGACCCAGATCGTTTCTATGATTACGACGCATTTTTAAAAGAAGAAGATAGCTATAAAGATGTTGCCGATGCCGCACATGCATTAGCTTCGCAAGGTAAGTTAACTCAAGAAGCCATCAATAGCTTAACTGAGCTGCTATCAGAAAAAGATATCGAGCCTAATATTCGTTTGATCCAAGCTAGCGAGGTTGATGCCACTCAACAACAAGAAGCCCGCGATGAATTATTGCAAGAATTGTTAGACCGCCATGGTACTGGCCGAGTGCTATATCGTAACAGTCGTGCGTCGGTAAAAGGTTTCCCCCAGCGTCATTTTAATGCTTACCCACAAACAATGCCCGAACAATACGTTACCGCTCAGCGCGTCAACGACATGATGGGCGGAGCCAAAACACCTGAAGCCAAAGCTTTGCAGGCATTAAGCCCAGAAAAACTTTATCAGGCTTTTGAGAATGACAGTTCATGGTGGAAATTTGATCCACGCGTAGACTGGTTAATTGATTTTCTCAAAAGTCACCGCAGTAAAAAAGTACTGATCATCGCTAGCTTAGCAGAAACGGCATTGAGCCTTGAAGAAGCCTTGCGCACCCGCGAAGGCATTCAAGCCACGGTGTTCCACGAAGGTATGTCGATTATCGAGCGTGATAAAGCGGGCGCTTACTTTGCACAAGAAGAAGGCGGCGCACAGGCACTGATATGTTCTGAGATTGGCTCTGAAGGTCGTAACTTCCAGTTTGCCAGCCACTTAGTGTTATTTGATTTACCACTCAATCCTGATTTACTTGAGCAGCGTATTGGCCGTTTAGACCGTATTGGCCAAAAAAATGATATTCAAATTCATTTACCTTACTTAGCAGGTACGGCACAAGAGCGTTTAATGCGTTGGTATCATGATGGTTTGAACTCATTCGAGCTAACCTGCCCTAGTGGACACGTATTGTTTAATCAATTTGCTGAAGAACTAACACAGGTTTTGGCCAATGATGATGAGCAAGCATTAACTTTACTGCTTAATCATACCCAACAACAATATAAACAGCTGAAGCACGCGATGGAACAAGGTCGCGATAAGCTATTAGAAATCAACTCGCATGGCGGCGAACGTGCCAATGCATTGATAAAACGCCTGGCAGATAATGACAGCAGCACAGATTTAATCGGTAGTGTTATTCGCTTATGGGACATCATAGGGGTTGATCAAGAAGACAGTGGTGAAAATACCATCGTATTACGTCCAAGTGAGCACATGCTTTATCCCACTTATCCCGGCTTGCCTGAAGATGGTGTAACGGTCACATTTGATCGCGACACCGCATTATCGCGTGATGACATTGCGTTTATCTCGCAAGAGCATCCTATTGTGCAAACTGGCCTAGATTTGATCACAGGTTCAGAAACCGGCACCACAAGCGTCGCGATATTGAAAAACAAAGCCTTACCCGCGGGCACGTTATTCTTAGAACTTATCTACATGGCCGATGCTTCAGCACCTAAATCAACCCAGCTTTATCGTTATATGCCACCCACACCTATCCGTATTTTGTTGGACAAAAACGGCAATAGCATGTCAGACAAAGTCGATTATCAAAGTTTTGATAAGCAGCTCAGTGCGGTTAATCGCCATATTGCCAGTAAATTAGTCAATGCCTCGCAACCGATATTACACCCGTTATTTGCCCATGGTGAAACCCACGCACAAACAGCGTTATCAGAGTTAGTTGCTTCGGCTAAAAATAAAATGAGCCATCAATTAGGGGCTGAGTTAAACCGCCTTGAAGCACTTAAAGCGGTTAACCCCAACATTCGTGATGCTGAATTAGATTACATTCGCAATCAAATCAATGAGCTAAATAGCTATATTGATGATAGTCAGCTACAACTTGATGCGATCCGTATGGTATTAGTCAGCCACGTATAACAGCTTCAAACCGAGGGGCTGCTAATAACAATAAGCACATGACTGATTAACGGGCATGTGCTTATTTTTTTATTAGATTACGCTATGATTGATTGCACAAACAATTGATAACCAAGATTATCAATGCCACAGCGATTGTCGCGACGAGGTTAACTTGCGTCCATTACGTACTTTACAGCGTTTATTATTGAGTCTTTGCTTCATGCCAAGTTTAGTGTTGGCGCAGATTGATTTTTCCCCAATTCCAGCCTCTGAAATTCAAACCATCACCTTAGACGGCAAATCCGCAGAAGTTTTATTAAGATCGTGGAGCGGCAAACAACAACTTGGCTTAGCCGTTATTGTTGGCGCATCTGATACCCAAGCTCAAAGCATGGGGCTTAGCGGTTTTTTGCGCCATCAATTAAATGCTAAAGGCTGGGCAACGCTCAGCTTAACCCCACCAAAAGGGCTATATCGTCCTAACTTTATAACCGAAAGTGAACAAATCAAACAAGCCGGAGACGCTCAACTGACCTTAACGGCAAACCAAGCTGTACCTAAATATAATTCCGAACAGTTACTTGAACTGAGAAACTTTCAGCAAGCGAATTTAACCGAAGCGCTCAATCAACTCACTCCCCTAGGTCAACCCTACCCAGGAGCTAGGATGCTGATTGCGTTTGACGACAGTGCAGGCATGATTACGCACCTGCTTTTTGATAAAAAAATCCCTGTTCCTGATTTACTTATTCTGGTGAATCCTTATCGAGAGTATGAACAACTGATTGAGAAATCAGCGCAACGTAAACCAATAGCCGAACAATTGATGATGATGTCAGTGCCAATTCTGGATTTAATATCTAATGATGCTAATCCACTGGCATTAGAATATGCGCCTATCCGCAAGCAATATAACAGTGCCAAACCGGTTAAATACTATAGCCAATACCATTTAAGTTTAGACTTAGACAACTCAGGTGGTTGGGAAGAGGCTTTAACGCGCATAGAAGGATTTGCTAAACGCGTTATCAATCAATAATACTGCTTCGTTGTTTGCTGGTTAATAAATCAGGCGGGCTTAGACTTGACCATACTTTGACTTGCGCGCTATTACCACCAACCTTGTCTTGGACGGTAAGATTTTTTAGGATCTTTAGTTTGGCGTATCGCAGCAATCACGCGATTTTTACCTAGCAAGACTTTGATTTGGCTTAATGACTCACGGCTTAATAACTGTCTAATAGAACTACTCCAACTGCGATTAATACTGTGTTTTATCGCAGCTATAGCATCGGGCGATGTCAGCTTATATTGCTCAGCAAGTGCCTTAGCACGTAGCATGGCATCATCTACTACTTCTGACACTAGTCCCAAATTTAACGCTTGATCACTTTCTAAAACTTGCGCGGTATAGGTTAAGTGCAGCGCTTTATCTTTGGGCATTATCTGCCTTAAGCTGGCAAGACCGCCCATATCAGGTAATAAGCCCCATTTAGCTTCCATAATGGATAATTTAGTCGCAGGCTCGGCAATTCTCACATCGGCACCCAGCGCGATTTGCATACCGCCGCCATAACAACAGCCTTGCAAAACCGCTATCACCGGCACAGGTAAACGCTGCCAACCCACCGATACTCGTTGCGCTAAATTGGCATTACCCGGTAACCATTTGAACAACAGCGGAATGCCTTTAATGGGGTCATTGGCTAAACTTTTAACATCTAAACCAGAACTAAAATTACCTTCGGCGCCCGACAGAATAACGGCTTTAAGATTGCGATTGTGAGCAATTCGTTTGATCGTTTTATCTATAGCCACAAACATTGCATAGTTAAGCGCATTCATTTTTTCTGGCCGATTTAAACACACATAGGCAATATCATCGCGAATATCGAGCGTCACTAATTCCGTTGTCATGAAACATTTCCTTACTGGTCAGTCCAGATTTTAGACTAACATGTTTGTTGTATTTTGCTAATAGTTATAACATGTCGACTAATTGACCACAGTCAATTTAATGGCATTCCATGCTGTTACAATCACAAACTCAGCATATCGCCTCTGGTAAAATGAGATTGATGAAAGTAAAGCGCTCGACAAATCCAAGTTTGGATGCCTATATCAATCATATTTAACATGAAAATCAGATTAATTTCGCATGTTATTGATGAGTATCCTAGAATAAAAGATAAGATAAAAACGTCTTATAATAATAAATGAACGCCCAAAGAGTGTTACTGGTGGCTCTTATACAGCAGTATCTTCTTTATCTGGGGCGAAATAAGGACAACAAGTCAAGATGACAATTCCCGTATTAATATGTGATGACTCAGCATTAGCCAGAAAACAAATGGCACGCACGCTCCCAAAAGATTGGGATGTGGAAGTGACATTTGCCACTAATGGCGCTGAAGGCCTTGACGCCATTCGAGCGGGAAAAGGTGAGATTGTATTTCTCGATTTAAACATGCCCGTCATGGACGGTTATGAAGTACTTGAAACCGTTCAACAACAAGATTTACCCGCACTGATTATTGTGGTGTCAGGTGATATTCAAATTAAAGCCCACGAGCGCGTAAAAGCCTTAGGGGCTTTAGATTTTATTCAAAAACCCGTCAGCGCAGATGCCATCAGCAATATATTGCAAGAATATGGCATATTAACCCTCACACAAGGTGTCGAAGCCGATGCGCAACCTATGGTCAAAGTTGACCTGAGGGATGCCTGTCAGGAAATTGCCAACGTGGCGATGGGACGTGCGGCAGATCTCCTTGCTAAGTTGCTTGATGTGTTTGTGGTATTGCCTATTCCAAATGTTAATGTATTGGAGGTCAGTGAACTGACCATGGCGCTAAAAGCAACCGAAGAATCATCCACGATTTCGGCTTTGTGCCAAGGGTTTATTGGTGCAGGTGTTGCTGGTGAAGCCTTGTTACTCTTTCATGATTCGAGTTTTGCCGATATGGCCAAGCTTATGAAAATTAATAGCACAGAAGAAACCCATTCCGAAGTAGAAGTGCTAATTGATACAGGTAACGTGCTTATTGGCGCCTTTTTAAGTGGCATATCGGAGCAGCTGGATATGAAATTCAGCCAAAGTCATCCGGTGGTATTAGGGCAGCACTGTACTGTGAACGATCTTATTCATGCCAGTTCTGAAAAATGGCATCGTACCCTTGCCATGGAAATTAATTACCGTATTGAAGATTACAACATCCAATGCGACTTGCTACTTTTGTTTACCGAAGATTCGATACCCACGCTTAACTTTAAGCTTGGCTATCTTCTCGATTAAAGATTGGATATTGCGAATATGTCAAATGATCTAGATGCGATGAATGAACTTCACTGGCTTATCGATATGGTGCAAACCATTGAAGTGGGTTTGATAGTGCTTGATCGTAATTACAACATCCAATTGTGGAATGGCTTTATGGAAAACCATAGCGGTATTTCGCCTAATTCCATCAAAGGGAAAAACCTGTTCACCGCGTTGCCTGACATCCCTGCAGACTGGCTAAAGCAAAAAATGGAATCAGTTTTTTTACTCAAAAATCGTACCTTTATCAGTTGGGAACAACGCCCCTACGTGTTTAAATTTAAAAACTATCGTCCAATTACTGGGCGAGCTGATTTTATGTACCAAAACATAACCTTGCTTCCTTTAGCATCACTCACAGGCAGCATCACCCACATCAGCATTATAGTTTATGATGTCAGTGACATTGCGGTGAACAAATTGCAGCTTAAAGCGATGAATGAACAGCTTGAAGAATTAAGCCAAACCGATGGCTTAACTCAATTGCATAACCGTCGACATTGGCAAGTCTGCATGGAGCGGGAGTTTGAACGCTTTGCTCGTTATCAAGATCAAGCTTCTTTAATCATGATCGATATCGATAACTTCAAACAGATAAATGATAAATATGGCCACCCAGCGGGTGACAAAGTTATTCAACACATTGCTCACTTGTTAAAGCAATCACTCAGGGAAACAGATTGCGCTGGGCGTTATGGCGGTGAAGAATTTGCTATTGTGCTGTCTAAAACAGGTGATACAGATGCCTTGTATTTTACCGAGCGATTACGAAAGAAAATTGAAGCATCTGAAGTTATTTGTGATAACCGCATCATTAAAGTCACAGTAAGCTTAGGAATAAATGAAATAAAGCCCAACAGTGAGAATAGTTCTGTGTGGTTATCTGGCGCGGATAAAGCCTTATACCAAGCCAAACAAAATGGGCGCAATCAAAGTGTTGTGTTTACAGAACCAAGCTAAATCGACTTGATATGTAACCTCAACTCGAGCTAATAAACGCTTACCAAGCAGCCCTTTGTCTTGCTAACTGCGTTTCATGAACGCGCGATAGGCCCGCTATTGACGTGGTCATGCGCCTTGTTTTCAAAACAAATGACAAGTTTGCTACAAAATAAGCTCAAACTGTTGAGTTGTGCTTTTTGAGCCCATCTCTTCATCAGAATTGAGGTTCTGTAAACTAAAAAACCACTCGTAGAGTGGTTTTTTTATATCGACTATATTCTGCTACCGGTTGCGATAGCGTTAGTGCATTTGCGCACTGTCTTCATCATATTCGTCATCTTCATCGTCACCTTCAGCATCGCCGATAAAATATGTTCCCCAACCGTCATAATCCACTTTTTGCTTTGCTGCAAGCGCGAGCAGCTGCTCACAGGCTTTATCTAGCAGAGGCACTTCTAATTTATGATACGCAATCGCATCAAAACAGAAAATAATCTCACCATCATCTAATTCCATTTCTTCCGCATCATTGACTTCAAAACCAAGTTTAAAGGCATCTACAGCCGCTTTCTCTAAACGGTCAAAGTTGCTTGATGAAAAATGATGCTCAATGGTGTATTCAGCATCAGGTTCAGAACCATCAGCAATAAGGGCTTCAACAATTTCGCGGTTTTCGGCTAACTGCTCTTTTAACTGACGCTCGATAGACATGAAATACTCCGAATAACGTAACAATAAAAATGAATCTAATTATTATACTTTATCTTACACGCTAGGTTTAGCCATTAATGCTGCGGCTTCCTGATTTAGCTCTTCATAACGCTTTGCCATAATACCGTGCACTTGACTCGCAAACGTTTTCGCATCGTTTTTATCTAAGCCTTGCGTTGCTATGGGGGCCATCATTTCAACAATCACCACACCATTGTCCCACCGATTCATTTTAATGTGCTTTTGACATGACGCTAATACAGGCACAACTGGCACTTGAGCGGCAATGGCGGTATGAAATGCGCCGACTTTAAGCGGTAATAAGCCGCGCCCACGAGAACGCGTACCCTCAGGAAAAATCCACACTGAAAGTAATTTTTGTTGCATTTTTTTCACCGTTTTAGCCATGGTGTCAAATGCACTAGAACGATTTTTACGATCGATGAGAATATTACCTGTCAGCCAGTAAATTTGGCCAAACAACGGCATCCACGCCAAACTTTTTTTGCCTAAACTCACAGTGGCTTTGGGTACCGCTGAAGTTTGGGTGAATAAATCAAAATTGTTCTGGTGATTACCCAAGTAAATGTTTTGCTGATTAACCACATCAGGTTGTACATAACGGGTAATAACCTTGATACCAAGCACTGGTGATACTGAGGCAAAAATTTTAGCAATCACATGAACATTGTCACGATGCATAGGGCGGACGATACATAAAACCATTGCGAAAACAAAAGCTAAAAACAATAGTATGCCAAGTATTAACGAACGAGCGATTAGCAGCACAACAGACTCCTGCAGATGAATTGGCGACAGTATAACGAGGGCAGCAAATTGACTCAATCAATTTTGCATACATGTGTAAGCTGAAAAAGGCGAAACCGCATAAACATGCCGATTTCGCCTACGAACATTGCTGACTTGTAATCTAACGTATTACCGTAGCGTTGGACTGATTGACACGTGAAATAGCTGATCTAAACAGGAAAGCACTTATCGCTAGCGTCGCAACAATAGCTGCGCCACTGGGGAGATCGTAACTTGCCGACAATGCCAGACCAAAGATATACCCTATCACTCCGACACCATAGGCAAGCGCTAACTTAGCTTTACCCAGGTATTTGTTTAAGGCTAATGCAGGTAAAATTAACGTACTAAAGACTAAATATACGCCAACTAACTCAACCGATAAGGTGATGACCATAGCAAATAAAAAATAAAAGCTGATCCCATCTAGCAAATTCGGTTTAATGGCTATGGCCACTAAAATCAACGCAGAAACTATGGCTGGTAACAATAATTGCGACCAACTCACCCATAGAATTTGCCCCGACATCAACTGCTTTAACAATTCAGCGCCGTGGGGGTCATTCGCCAATAACAACATAGCGCCCACTGCACTCAACACATAAAAACAGCCAATAAATGCTTCAAGCTCACCTTTAAACTTAGTTGCCATCCAAGCAATTACCCCTGCACCTGCTAACGCAAATAACGCTGGCATCCACACATGTGAAAAAGGCAACTGCTCTATATCATGGTCAATGTGCGACACAATAGCGCCCAATGCTGCAACCTGTGCAATGGCCAAATCAATAAAGATAATGCCACGCTTTAACACTTGCTGACCTAATACCACATGGGTAGATAGCACCAGTAAACCTGCCACAAAGGCAGGTAACAGGATAGAGACTAGCTCAATATCAAACATAGGCTATTGCACTCCGTTCAATAGCACCAACACGTTATCGTAAAGACTAATTAAATCGGTGCTTTGCTCGTTACCGCCCACAGACATTGGCAACATTAGCACAGGCAAATTGGCACGCTCACCTAACCATTGAGCCCCTCTATCGTCATGATACGAAGCGACCACAATTGCCATCACATCACCTTTTTCAGCTCGCGCTAAAAGCGTGGCTAAATGGCTACTGGTAGGTGCTAAACCCGGTTTGGGCTCTAAGTCGGCCACTTGCTCAATGCCAGTCCAGTTAAACAAATAACGGAAACTTGAATGGTAACCAATGACTTTTTTACCTTGTAATGGTTTAGCAAGCGCTTGCCATTGTGGGATTTTAGCCTGCCATTGCTCGCTAAATTCGTTAAATGCTGCCTCATATTGGGGTTTGTTTTGTGGATCGAGTTGGATTAATTTCGCCGATAGACCTTTGGCAACCTCAAGCAGTTTAGTTGGGTCAAAATGTAAATGAGGATTACCTTTGGCGTGCACATCCCCCATCGACCGATCAACATTGTCGAGTTGATCTAAAGTTTCAGTATGCTCGGCGGCATAAAATAGCCCTTCGTCAGTTGAACGAACCTTGCTATTTGATGCTTTCATTTGCAACATAGGCAGCCAGCCAATTTCTAAATCTGCACCGGCACAAACCACCAAATCCGCCTGACGCATTTTAGCAATCAAACTTGGGCGAGCCTGCACTTGATGTGGATCTTGCATCGCTGTTGTTGCTGAATACACATCAGCCTCTGGCGCTAATGATTTGACTAATGAGGCATATTCTGGCTCACAGGCAAACACGTTTAATTCGGCATAGGCCGCAGTTGAGCAAACTAATGCTGCCAATCCCGCGACGGCCTTTATCAGTTTAGAATTGATGCGCACCGTGAGCTCCTAATGCCATAACATATTGAAGGGTGATGATGTTGTCATCTTCGAAACCATCAAAGTTAGTTCCTTTCTGGTTAGTATACTGTAAACGCACAGTAGAGAAATGACTGTGATGCCACGCCAAGCTCAATTCCGTTTCCTTCAGTTTTTGTGCATCTAAGTGTTCGCCATGCACTTCATGGGTATCCACTTCGCCATAACGTAAACCTGCAGACCAATGAGGTGTAAACTGATACACACCACTGACATACCAACCTTGATGATAATCATCACTTTTTTCAGTGCTTAAAATATCGTGGTCGTGTTCTTCAAATGAGAAAATATCAGTCACGCGGAAATATTCACCACTTAATGTTAAGTGTTGATATTTGTAGTTACCATTAGGTGCCCACTTATAGACGAAATCGGCAATATAGGTATTTTCACCCGAGTAAGCAGCATTATGGTTGTGACCGCTGTGATCGTGCTCTTCTGCAATATGTGGCTCATCATCATGTTCTTCTTCAATGAAACCCATACCGTTTTCGTTACGTAAATAACTTAAACCTAACTGCCAAGAGCTAGATGCGCCAATATCACCACCTAATTTTGTGAAAGCAGAATAAACACCAATCGTTTTGTAATCACGCTCAACATGTTCTTCTTCGATGCCGTGCTCGTCATGTTCGTCATGCTCTTCAGCCACTTCAGCTGCACGCATTTTATTGCCTTTAAATGCCTCTAAGCCCATGGTCCAGAATAATTCTGTTGGCGCAACATAGGTTAAGCGCACACCATCATCAAAGTAATGGCCCCCCATAAAGGCTCGGTAAGCACCAGGACGATCAACAAAGGCATCTGTGTGTGGGTGCTGGTTGTTCAAGTAACCCACATCAGATAAAAAGCGACCCGCGCGGATATCAAAACCGGCACCTATGCCCATAGTTTGAATAAAGGCTTCTTCTAGCTCGACTTCGGTATCACTATCATGGACAGCAAGAATGGCAGTCATTTTGCCATAAAACATATCATCGATATTGGCGCTAATCGCTAATTCAGTCTCGCCAAGTCCGAAACCTTCGCCGCGCCCCTCTAAGCCTCTATCACCCGATTGATAATAACCATCTAACACTGCACTGATATTGGGGTTAGTTAAACTTGAATCTTGGGAGAATACCGACGCTGAAACCATTGCACAGCCAACAGAAACTAACGATAAAGGTGTTTTTAAAACAGACATACATACTCCTACGTTTTAGCTCAACCGATTTAAACGGTGCTAAAAAGCATAAACTCACGATCGTCAAAGCAAACCTTGCTGACGATTTAATAAAATAATCAATAACAATTTTCAGTGGGTTTACGAGGCTAAAGGAGGGGCACGGCTGTGGTAATAAAACAGACTGACGGATTCAAACTCAGAAAAAATATCAATATTCGATTGATACTGTTGCTTTTGAACCGGGATAGAAAAAGAAAATGAAGTAAGGGTTTTATTCAGCTGGTGCTGATGAAAACACAAGGTACAGTGATGAGCATTAACACCATCTTTATGATGTTGGGCACTGTGATTTGACGCAGTAAAAGCCAATACCAACAATATGGCACAAAGCCAAATTGCGATATGTTGCTTCAACTGAATGCTCAATCTCACAGATATACCTGATCAGATGTGGTGGAATTAGTGCCACAATTTTAGAAGACACGCCAAAAAAAGCAACCTCTAGATTGTTACAAATCACTTTTTAACAGATT
Source organism: Shewanella subflava (assembly GCF_025971955.1). Lineage (GTDB taxonomy): Bacteria > Pseudomonadota > Gammaproteobacteria > Enterobacterales > Shewanellaceae > Shewanella > Shewanella subflava. Next base: position 83,085 of record NZ_JAPDMX010000003.1, on the reverse strand, counting down.
TTGTGCGGCCACAGACAATTCGGCCAAAGTTAGCCATAATTTAAGATAAACTTAAGCTCATCTCCGTAAAATTGCAGCATATTCTGTTTATTTGTAAGGACGAGGACTGACCATGGCTAACTTTCTACGTGAAAATATTGGCATTATCATCACCATGATTGTCATTGGTGTTGTGGTGCTAGGCGGCATTTATTGGGTTGAAGCATCCTTAGCAAGCCAAGAGCAGGTTATTTCCTGATCCTGTTATACATCATGTGACGAGACGACATCTTCTGGCGGCTCAATCAAAATTAAATGATCCATGATGTGCATTACCCCGACCAAAATCACTGATAAGATTATTGTTGGGGTAACAATGTGCATCATGTTATCCATAAAATATCCCGCCAGCCCAGCAAATGCTGCGAGATAAAATCCCGCAATTTTTCCTGCAGTCAGGCTTTTGTGTCGTCCCAACCAAGCTTGACATTTAGGGCACTGAATTTGCGCCCCGATTCCTTTGCCCCGGGTTTGAGTTACCTTTGCCACCGAAAAGCTTTTATGACAAAAAGCACACTGCAATAACATATTGAATCCTTTAGTTAAAAAATCAAATGAACATGGCGTACACAAAAAATGCGTGAGTACTGATTTGATAAATCGCCTGCTCCTGTGGCCTATTATGAGTTAAACTTCGCGTTAATGCCAAAAGCTTATTGGTAATGCAATACAAACACTTTATGATTATTCCTATTAGGGCGTGTTTATCTTTGTTGATAAATTATGCACTAGGCTATTTTCTGCCAGGCAATCACAAATGAACGCCGTTTAGCCCGCTAAATAAGTGAATTTGTAGCCAGAATGGCTGGAAATAACCACTGCCCTTAGGGGTGAGGCTAAAATGACTTTATACTGCGTTGGATAATCTTATCGTAGGGCAGCTATGCCAGCAATTATCCGCCTTGCCTAAAGTCATTTAATCGCTCAACAGAAAAAATAAACAAAGATAAACACGCGCTAGTCTCTTATCTATAAAATCTGCTTAAATTCCAGACGACTCACAGGAAAAATCGATATGTGTAAAATGGTTCTGACGCTAGGCTTAACCCTAGCCTGCCTTTTCGGGGCAAGTAACGTCAACGCTGAAACCCCTACCACACCAGTACAAACGACTGAGCAGGCTTCACACGTCAGTGCTGAAATCCAGCAGAAAATTGCATCATTAACAGCAATGATCCAAGAAGATGTTAATTTATTGCCTCAATCAAAAGGTGAGATTAAATCTATTGCAGAATATCGAATTAAAAACAAAACCATAGAACTACGTAGCTTGATAGATGAGTTAGTCAATGCTGAAAATATTGATTACCCCTTTGTCACCCCGTTAGTACAATCGCAACTCGCGTTTTTAGACAAAGTCGGTGATTACCTCAATAACGATATTACTCGCCTCAAAAGTTCAGTGACAAATTCAAGTGATGACGAAGCAATATTATTACAAGTATCTGCCCGTGAATTTGAGCGCGATCATTACCTTAAAGCAGAGTTACAAACTATCAATTGGGCTGAAAAGGTTAATATTGATGTCAGCAATATCAAGCAGGCATTACGTCAAAGGTTAATCATTCGTGCGGATAAACTGCAAAGCCTAGTGACTTACACCCAAAATGAATTACAAAATGCTGTTGCTGAAGCCACCGCAGCAGGCAAAGACATCAGTGCTGATCAAAAACTGCGGGTAACCAATTTAAAAGAACGCCTTAAGCAAAACAGCACCAGTTTATCAATTGCGGCTGAACTGCTAGACCAGTTACAAATCGACACTGCACATATAAAACAAACCTTATTCAGTGTATCAGGTGATATCACCCAAGATGTTCTGAACTTTAATGTAGCTTCAAGCCTCATTGAAGAATGGATGAGTGTGGCTAAAGATCAAGCGTTAGATAATGGCCCAAGTGTGACATTTAAAATCGTGGTATTTACCTTAATCATTTTCTTAAGCAGTCTCGTTGCCAAGGTAGTGACACGTATCGCCACCAAAGCGGTGAGCTCGTCAAAACTAAAGTTTAGCCAGTTATTACAAGATTTCTTTATTTCTCTATCGAGTAAAGCCATATTTGCCATTGGTTTATTAGTCGCATTATCTCAACTTGGGTTTGAATTGGGGCCACTATTAGCCGGTTTTGGTATTGCAGGTGTGATTATTGGATTTGCATTACAAGATACGTTATCTAACTTTGCATCTGGCATGATGATCCTTATTTATCGACCATTCGATGTGGGTGATTTAATCAATGCAGCCGGCGTCACTGGCCGAGTAAGTCACATGAGCTTAGTGTCTACCACAATTAAAACCTTAGATAACCAACGTCTGATTGTGCCTAACAATAAAATTTGGGGCGATACCATCAATAATATTACCGCGGAACATCAACGCCGTGTGGATTTGGTTTTCGGTATCAGCTATAGCGACAACATTGAGCATGCAGAAACCATTTTGAAGGACATTGTTGCGCAACACCCTAAAGTACAAGCCACGCCGGAGCCGATTGTAAAACTGCACACGTTAGGTGAATCTTCTGTCGACTTTATTGTTAGACCTTGGGTTAAACCGGATGATTATTGGGATGTATATTGGGATATCACCCGCTCCGTGAAAATGCGCTTTGATGCTGAAGGCATTAGCATTCCATTCCCGCAACGTGATGTACACATTTATCAAAAATAGACTGAGTTAACTTCAATAGGGGGGTCATATTTCTCCCCATTAGACTAAGACACAACATAGATAATTTGCACCCATTTTTATTGGGTGCGTTCTTTATTAAGCGACTCACGTTAGGATAAAGCATGACAGTCTCTCATTTTGAATTCTCAAATTTCGTCGCTGGATTTTGGCGGATAAATGCTTGGAATATGAATGTTCAACAACGTCTGGCATTGATAGAACAATATCTGGAATTAGGCGTGACAAGTATGGATCACGCCGATATTTACGGTGTATATGAATGTGAATCATTATTTGGTGAAGCGTTATCTTTAGCACCAAAACTACGCGATAAAATGCAGATTATCAGCAAATGTGGCATTAAACCCATGTTTGGTGGCTTAGATAATCGTTATGTAAACCATTACGACACTAGCAAACAACATATCATTACCAGTGTTGAACGCTCGTTAACCTCACTGAATACCGATTATTTAGACGCACTTTTGATCCATCGTCCCGATCCATTGATGCAAGCTGATGAGGTTGCAGAAGCTTTTTTTCAATTAAACAGCCAAGGTAAAGTAAAGCATTTTGGAGTGTCTAACTTTCTACCACAACAATTTGATTTATTACAGTCAAGATTAGATGCCCCGCTTATCACCAATCAGGTTGAAATTTCAGTGCAATGTTTAACGCACATCCATGATGGCGTGTTAGATCAGTGCCAACGATTAGGCATTAGACCTATGGCGTGGTCATGTTTGGGTGGCGGCGAGTTATTCCATGCTCAAACAGAGCAAGCCCTAAGGTTGAGAAACTGCTTAACCTTAATCGCAGAACAGGTTGGCGCTAAAGATATTAGCCAAGTCATTTATGCTTGGGTAAGAATGTTACCCAGTCAGCCTGTGCCAATTATTGGTAGTGGTAATATTGATCGTATTCGTGCAGCCGTAGACTCAATCAACATCACCCTAGATAAACAACAGTGGTTTAGTATTTGGCAAGCTTCAACGGGACACAGTGTGCCTTAATTCAATAAAAAGCCCCCTACCGATATTCTCAATAGGGGGCTTTTTTAATCTAGTAAGCTAGTCTAAATAAGTCATTTGTCCATATAAATGTGGCCGCTTAGCTTTCACATCCCGCATTTCAAAACGTTTACCATTGTCGAGTGATTCATAGGCAAAAGTCACTTCAGAGGGCATGAATACCGGAAGTTTAAATTCCACTTCAACTTTAAAAGGTCGCTCCCCCACAAACTGCATTAAATGCGCCATACATCTTGCTTTAGACCACATACCATGGGCGAGCACTCTTTCAAACCCAAAACGTTTTGACAGTAATGGGTGCAAATGAATTAAATTATAATCCCCAGAGGCTTTAGCATAATTACGTCCAAGGTCTTCGGTTAAACGCCATTGCTGCACATTATTCCAAGTCATATCAGATGCACGCGGTGGACGCGGACGACGCTTTGCCGATTCAATCCGATATAAATATGTTGAATGCGCCTGCCACACCAATTCATCACCGACATAAATATTCGACTCAAGCACAAACTCTAAGCCCGCATCGGTTTCGGTGCTATTCAGTAGCTGGCATTGCACCGAAAAAACTTCATCACAGTGAACGGGTCTAAATACACTAATACTGTTTTTAAGATGGATCATTCCTAACAAAGGAAAGGTAATCGCTTTATGGGTAAATATCACCGCATGCAATCTAAAAGCCTGCACATAAAGATAGGTGGGGGGGATAACGTTGCCGTTAAAATCAAAACCACACACGTTGGCGTATTGACGGATTTTATCTTTAGATAACATAACATTATCAGCTTGAATCGCAATACTTGGCAGCGGCTTTTGATCCCAACCAGGCTTACGACTAAAAAATATTTTACGATAAAGTGTAAAAAGCGAAGGCATCGCCTTTAAATCCATTTTGTAATCGAAACTCAACGTGTTTACCCTTTTTCAAAACGGCGCTGTTTTACGCCACAGTGATGTATTATAACGCAGAAATTCAACAAAATTGAAATGGATAACACAATACAAGTGCGATGTTATTCACTTTTAAGTCCTATTTTACCTTGGCTAATATATTTTGCTTTACCCAGTAAAGAGTGTCGTAGCAAAATACCGCATCTTTTTACTGATGAAATACCTATCGTGCAAGATAAAAACTTCGATAAACTAAGCCAAAAATTTGCAAAAAACATATACGGAACGACCAAAGGTGAAATCAGGGCTGCAGTTTTATGGCGTGATCTTGCACCACAGATAGCGGCCTTAGGGAATAAATCGCTGCGAATTCTTGATGCGGGCGGCGGATTTGGCTTTCTTAGTCAAAAACTTGCCGCGATGGGGCATGAGGTCGTTTTATGCGATATTTCAGAGCAAATGTTGGCCCAAGCAAAACAACAAATCGATGCAGCAAACACACCACTCAATATCACTTTAGTCCACAGTCCAATTCAAGCGTTAACGACTGAACAGCACGGTCAATTTGATGTGGTTTTATGTCACGCAGTCGCGGAATGGCTAATTGACGCCCAAACAACATTAAAAGGTTTATTGGCCCTTCTAAAGCCACAAGGCCTATTTTCATTGATGTTTTATAACAAAGAGGCCATGCGTTTTCACAGTTTAGTATCAGGTAATTTCGACTATGTCATGCGCGACATGAAAGTTAAAAAAAAGGTCGGTTTAACCCCAACACACCCCTTGTATATTGAAGATGTACGCCTGTGGTTTAATCAGTGGCAGCTTACAATGGTGTGCCAATCGGGTGTCAGAGTGATCAATGATTATTTAAAACATCATTTACCACCTAACTTTGATACTCAGCAGCTAATAGAAATGGAGCTGCTTTATTCACAACGCGAACCTTATTTATCCCTTGGCCGCTATGTGCACTTTTTAGCTAAAAAGGCCTAAGCGACTTCGCTTAAAACAGCTCAATATCATTTTGTGAGCGTTGATCGTCTTTATCTAATGCTTGCAGGTAATCTTGCTCTTGATGATTCACTTTAGACACAATACTCATAGGTAGCGACTTCATCAGAGCTTTACCTGACAGAGGGTGGAATAAGACTTTACGAGGTAAGACTCCCCCCATATCTTCACTGACAATAGGGATGTTTTCTAAGCCAAGATAGTGCCGAACAAAGTCAATATTCGCCTGACCTATTTTTATGCTAATGTGTGGCGTCATTTGTGCGCCACCAAACACTTTGGCTTGTAAGCGTTTGCGACTTCCGCCTTTAGATAAAATCGCATTAATTAACTGTTCCATGGCCCAGTTACCATAACGGCATGAAAAACTGGTTAATTCTTGCCACTCGTTTTGTGACCGTTTTTCAGGCACTAAAAAATGATTCAGTCCACCCACACCCGCAGCGGGATCCCAAATACATGCCGCGACACAAGAGCCTAAGCGTGTATAAATAAGCTCATCTGCTTGGGAGATATAAAACTCACCGGGATCGACACGAATAATGGATTGATGGCCGCTTCCCCCCTCCCAACTATTGGGCGATACTCTCAATTGATGGTTAAGTTCTTGCGGCATGTCATTTCCTTAACAACTAGATTTAACGGCTAAATGCAACTCTGTTGCCAACAGGCCTGCACGGTCGCTCCTTGTTGACGCAATAAATCCGGTATATTTTGTTGTCCGACCAAGTGGCCAGCCCCAATAATAAAGAATAGTTGCTGATCTGATTGTTGCTGCATCATCAGTAACATTTTATCGCTCATTGTATGATTTCGTTGCCACAATAACTGACTTAACAGCTCATCTTCGCCACCAGCTTGCTGTTCCATCATCGCGGCTAAACCCACTTCATCTCCGGTGCGCCAAGCTTGAATTAATGCTCTCATTTCATCATCGGTGGCATTAACAGCTTCATCTAGCATTTGTAATTGAGTTTTTTCTTTAAAGGAGGAAATGAGTTCAAATTGAAAGGCCACACTTTCTAATTCAAGCAATGTTTTTGATTGTCGATTAGAAGCAAACCTAGCATCAACACCCAGATCTGCGCTATAGCCTAGGTTGGCAAAGCGGACCATGCTGATTTGCGCGGCTTGTAACCAAGGTGCAAAGGGCTTAATCGCATTACACAAAGGCTGCATTTGCTGACAATAACGGGCTGTAGTGTGTTGGGCTTTTTGCAGCAACTCTTCAGATGCTGTACCGTATTGAGCCAACAAACTCGCGGTATCGGCTTTTTCTATATCCGCTTCAATCACCAAGGTGGTACTTTTGGCAAAAGCGGCCTCGATTGGCTTTGCCATCGGGTAAAAATCAGCTTTACCGACATGAATAGACCCCAGCAAAAAAGCATCTTGTCCATGCCAGGTGACTTTATAAAATGGCGGTTTGTCTTCAGGCGCAGCACTAGCAGAAAATGGCAGGCTAAGAATAGCGAATATCAGCCATAAAGCGCATTTGCCCCGCAAAGGCAACTTGAGGACATCACAACTAAACCAATGCATCAAAGTACTCCCTATATTTAAACAATTGCGTATTTTCCTTGTTGCATCCATTGCTGAACCTTATAATTTACTCAAATGTGCCGTTAGATTTAGAGATGTTTATGCCGTATACCAAAGTGATGCAACAGTTAAAAGAAAACCTCCAAGTCGCTTACAGGCAAGCGATTGACAGTGATAATCGTTTAGATGAGCTTCGCAAGGCTGGCCATGGTAAGTTTGTCGCTATTTTTAATGAAGAACAAGGGTTTACTCAAAAAAGTAATCGCTTTCTACCCTATGTGCAAGAACTTGCTACTGAATTTGAAACCATGCAAGAAAGTGTCCATACCGCGCCTGAAACCCTAGAAGCGTTCGTGAAAAAACTCGCGATACTTTTACAAACATTACAAGCCTTTAAACTGCAAAGTAAATAGTTTTATCCCCTGCAATGTACAAACATTGCAGGATACTTCAATCTGCCAGTGCCATATCAGTATTAAATTTATTCAAGTTTGAGCCAAAAGTACGACATTATTCTGTCATAAATGATGATTACTATGAGTTAACAACAATCATTAGATCCCATCATGCCTTCAGTTGATTTATCTCAAGCTTTAGATAGCATTATCAATAAGCAATGCATCAATGCTGTATTTCAGCCCATTTTCAATATAAAAAATAACAAGCTCCATGGGTTTGAAGCTTTAAGCCGAGGGCCTGAACATAGTCCATTACATTCACCAGTGCCTTTATTTAAGACAGCAGAACACCTTGGCAAGCTCAGTGAATTAGAAACCCTGTGCAGAAGTATTTCATTAACCGCGTTTAAAAAACGTCAGTTACCCGGAAAGTTGTTTATTAATATTTCGCCAAAGGCATTACTCGATCCTAACCACCCTAAAGGCAGCACCTTAAAACTCATAAAACAATTAGGCTTATCCCCTAGCGATGTGGTGATTGAATTGTCTGAACAATATCCTGCTGACGATATTGATTTATTAAAATCTTGCTTGAATCATTATAGAAATCAAGGTTTTTTAACCGCTATTGATGATCTAGGAGCAGGATATTCAGGGCTAAGATTATGGTCAGAGTTAGCACCCGATTATGTCAAAATTGATCGTCACTTTATTCATCAAATTGATATCACACCCGTAAAACAGGAGTTTGTGCGATCAATTGTTGATTTATGCCAAAGCTTGACCTGCAAAGTCATTGCAGAAGGGATCGAAACCGAAGCTGAGTTAACAATGCTATCTCAATTAGGTGTAAGTTATTGTCAAGGTTACTTACTTGGACGGCCAGAAGTCGAGCCGAACAGAGAATACATTAACGCACCTTTAACGGTCACTTCATTACCCCATACCCGATATTGTGAAACAGCAGACAGTATCTGCCACAATGCCATTGTTGCGACACCAAAAACACAACTAAAACAATTGAGTCAGCAGTTTATTGACCAACCTGCTCTGCAAGCTATTGTGATTGTTGAGGATGATATGCCAAAGGGCATTATTAATCGTGCGACATTATTGGAATTATTTAGCACACCCTACGGGCGAGCATTGCACGAAACTCACCCCGCTAGCGCAGTCATGGATAAGCAGGTATTACAAATTGATGCTAACCAGCCTTTATCGCATGTGAGTCAATTATTAACCTCTGAAGACGCACATACCGTGGCGCAGCAATTTATTATTACCCGTAATCAAAAGTTGATTGGTATTGGCCACACCAAAGATCTGCTACAACGGATTACCGAACACAGAATTAAAATGGCCCGCCATGCAAATCCATTAACTAACTTACCAGGCAATGTGCCTATTCAAGAAGAATTGAAATTACTGCGCGCACAACAAAAACCCTTCTATTTGGCTTATTTGGATTTATGCCACTTTAAACCATATAACGATATTTATGGTTTTTGCCGTGGTGATGAGGTCATTCAACTTGTCGCTAAGCTATTAATTCCACATCAAAATGAGCGATGTTTTGTCGGCCATATCGGCGGCGATGATTTTATCATGATCTGCACCTGCGATAGCACTTTTAGCCATAGCCAACAAATCATTGAACAGTTTGAACACCATAAACAGGCATTTTATCAAGAGGAACATTGGCGGAGTCAAAGCATGCTGGCTGAAGACAGAAAAGGAGAGCTAATACATCATCCGTTGATTTCATTATGTATTGGCATATTGCCTCCCAGCATGACGTCTAATGCAACAGAACATGAGTTGTCGACTTTAAGTGCACAAGCAAAAAAACAGGCAAAACTCGCTGAGAGCGGACTTTACCTGTTTTCGCAGCCAACACTGAGTGTAAACGTGGCTTAATTGCTTGCAGCCTGATTTAGCTGTGGGGCGATAGTGCGTGTTAACCAGTTATCAATCATTGTTGTTTCAGCTTGAAATGGACGTTCATTCACACGGTTAAGTCGCTGCATGAATCCCATATCGGTTAATTTTTCATCGCCTGCCATAATGACCTGCTCGCCCTCCAAAATCTGGTAGGTGAACGTTATTCTTGGTGGGTAGAGTTCTTTTACAACGCGTAAATCACCGGTTGTTGCCCCAAAGGTTGGACGCATATCACCGGCGAGATCGACATCAGACACCTGCATCACCAGCTTCTGATTTGGCTTTAAGGTTTTTTCCGCTTTTTTGTTAATGTTTTTGGTCATGGTTTCAAAAAAGCGATTTTCAAAACGCGATTGCAATTCATTAGAGGATTTAATATCGCGATAATTTTCAGGCTCCTGCCACTCAACCTTAACAACGCCATTTTCAGTCACAGGATTTGTGACTTGAGCTTCTTCAGCAATGGCAAAATGACTAATCAATAGGCCTGCAATGAGTAAAGGTTTGATATTCATAATGTGTCTCCTAGACGGTTTCAAACGGGCAATTAGGGCAATAACCATACTCTAACAAACACAACCTGTATCGTTGCTTAACATAAGCTAAATTAACCGCCTTTTATCAGCAAGACACAGTGGAGAGTCAGTGGCTAAAAAACCATCAACAGACAATGACTATAATCGTTCAGCTTTCATTCAATAAACTTAGGCTAATATGCGTTTTCGAAAATTAAACACCTTACTGTTAACGACTGTTCAAGGATCTAACATCGTAACGAAGTGCGACTCATCCTACGGAATCAGATACTATGAAAACAATGAACAACGCAGCAAAACGTGTTTCTTTAGCCGCCATATTGGCCACTGCGGTGGTGGGTATGGCGATTGCAACGCCGAGTAAGGCAAACGAAATACAAAATGAATTGCTGACACAACATACCGTACAGCTCAATGAACAAGCCGTGCAAAACGAACTGCAATATGAATTGAAGTTAGAAAAGCAGTTAACGCAACAAGTGGCCAATGCTGAAAGCCGATATGTAGCGCAGATTTGTCAACAGCATGATCTGCCCTACGATAACGAAACATCAACCTGTCGTCGTTAATCAAAAAATTATAACCAAAAGCCCTGATATTTCGGGGCTTTTTGCTAAAATGGAAACCTTGCACTCAACTTAGGATAGGTTTGCTTAAGTATTTTGGGTTTAGTCGAAAACTTTTTCCCTGCTGGGGATTTACTGCCAGAGGGAACAAAAGGCAGTTCTTCATCAGTGCGATCCTCATAAAGCTTACCCGCTATTAAATCGAAGTCTTCAACAAAAGGATAAGCATAATTATCCTTCAACGGCCAATCGACTAAATCCCCTAAACAATCAGGATCATTCACAATATTGTCGTACCATTGTTGGCCCAACGACAGAATAAAACACCGAAACTCAGCAAAGGCATAATCGGAATCACAACCAGTAATAATGTAAGCGGCGCCCCAAATTGACCAGGTATAACTTCGGCGCAATTGTTGGCCAAATATTTTATCAAATGCTTTTAATGATTCATTATCTAATTCAGCTAATGATTGCTCTAATTGCAATGCCAATTGCTCTGAAGATTGGTCTGCATGACTGCGTGTCACCAGCTGCCAAAATTGTGTTTCAGTCATCGCACTTCCCCCTGCCTACAAAATTGCGATATTCTACCGCAAATCAGTCTCATCAAGTGAACAAAATGACTCAAAACAAGCGACCATTTAGTATTTTATTACTGATAGTGTTATACAGCCTCTTTACCCTCATTGCTGTTTGGCGAGCCACACAATATGCCTCGTTTGATATTTTAACTATGGGGGTTCTTCCGGTATTGGTTGGTCTTTTGATGCAAGCTAGATGGGCAAAGGTCGTGCTGTTTTTCCACTTAGGCTTACAAACTTTAGTGTTTGTCGCTTTGACTACAACGGCTGTTATTGCCTACCAAATTACACCTGAAGATGTGAAGCTGGAATTTGCAGGTTACAATATTTCCATCACTCTCGCCGTAGTCGTTGCAATAACATTACTGGCAATCCAATGGTGGGCAGCATTACATCATAAAACCCGCGCATACCTTAATACGCAGGGTATTTCGACAACAGCGTGATAACTCGTCCTATGGCAAAAAGCTAACATGCATATGCTATAGTTTTCTTAGCTAAAAAAATAATAAGAGTACAAAATGCACAGTTTATCACCCAGTGAGTTATCAATATTATTGCTAGAACCTTCTGAAACACAAAGAAAAATTATTATATCTCGATTACAACAAGAAGGCGTTAGCAGCATTCAAACTGCCACCACGTTGGCTGAAGCAAAGGCGATTATCACTCGCCATAAACCTGATTTAATCGCCAGTGCATTGCACTTTACTGATGGCGAAGCGACTGATTTATTGATGTACATTAAACAAGAACCTGAATTTCAAGATATCCAATTTATGTTGGTATCTAGCGAGTGTCGTCGTGAACAACTTGAGATTTTTAGGCAATCTGGAGTGGTGGCAATTCTACCCAAGCCTTTTAATGCCGATCATTTAGCCCGTGCATTAAACTCAACCATCGATCTTATCAGTCATGATGAACTTGATCTGAGTCATTTTGATGTTCATAACCTTCGTGTGTTAGTGGTTGATGATAGCCGTATGGCCCGTAACGTGATTAAACGCACTATTGGCAACTTAGGTATTCAAATTATCACTGAAGCCGAAGATGGTGCTCAGGCGATCGAATTGATGCAGCACAATATGTATGATCTCGTGATCACCGATTACAACATGCCAAGTGTGGATGGATTAGCCTTAACGCAATATATCCGTAACGAAAGCCAGCAGTCACATATCCCCATTCTAATGGTCTCATCAGAAGCAAATGATACCCATTTAAGTAATGTGTCCAGCGCAGGAGTCAATGCCCTTTGTGACAAGCCGTTTGAGCCTAATTTGGTTAAGCAAATCCTATATAAGCTGTTAGAAGACTAGATTAGTGCGCATTTCGTCTTCTTTTTCAGTTTTTATCGGACAAAATACTTTTAAACCGCCAACGCTTATGGCATGTTAACCACGTTTTTAATAAACATTTCTATGGAAAGCAGAGAATACCAATATGAACAAAAGTGAACTGATTGCAAAAATTGCTGAAAACGCAGATTTAACTAAAGCTGAAGCTGGTCGTGCATTAAAATCATTTGAAGCCGCAGTAACTGAAGCTATGAAAAATGGCGAAAAAATTTCTATTGTTGGTTTTGGCTCATTTGAAACCTCACAACGCGCTGCACGTACAGGCCGTAACCCACAAACGGGTAAAGAAATTCAAATTGCTGCTGCAACTGTACCTAAGTTCAAAGCTGGCAAAACATTAAAAGATAGCGTTAACTAATATTCTGTTTAAACAGCGTTTTCAAAAGCCTCCTGATGGAGGTTTTTTTATGTATTCATTTCGTTATTTTCCACCAATAATCGAAAAGAATCCCCCCAACATTGCACGCATAGAGTGCAATGCCGCACCATTACAAAGCAACCAACCGGTAAAAACCTAAACAAAATCAAAATAAGCAACTGATATTTAATAGTTTTAAATTCTGGCACAACCTTCGCTTTGCATACCTCAGACAAACAAACATTTTATGTATTGCCCTGACATACAAGACATAAAATGCACAATAAAACATTGAGGGATAAAGATGAATAGAACACTCATTCAAGCTGTCGCACTATCAAGCACACTATTTTTAACGGGTACAGCGTTTGCTGAAGTATCAGCAAATATTGGCGCCACATCAAATTACCTATGGCGCGGTGTAACGCAAACTGACGATGCTGTGGCGGTTCAAGGGGGTCTTGATTATGCGCATGAATCTGGTTTCTATGCAGGCACATGGGCATCAAATGTAGACTTTGGTGATGCTGCAACATACGAAGCCGATTTCTACGCAGGTTATGCAGGTGAGTTCGCCCAAGATTTCACTTACGATATTAGCTATCTTTATTATGCTTACCCAGATGCTGATAGTGATTACAACTTTGGTGAGGTCAGCTTATTACTTGGTTGGAAGTGGTTAGAGCTAGGTTACTCTCATGTCGTCAATGCTGAATCAGATGTGTCGGGGGCTGATAGTGAAACCGATTGGGGCTATCTACAGGCCAATGCCAGCTTTCCATTAACGGAAAAGTTAAGCCTAGGTATTCATTATGGTTACTCACAAGGCGATGTGGTTGAAGACTTATTTGGCGACAGTTACTCTGATTATAATGTGTCATTAAGCGCCGACACTGACATGGGTACAGTATCGTTTATGGCTGCTAATACCGATTTAGATGATGACGATGTCAAAGTGGTTTTGGGTTATTCGTACAGCTTCGATCTTTAACCTGATGATGCATATTAACAGGGTCTAAACACTCGCTATTAAACGCCACCTTCGAGTGGCGTTTGTTATTCTGTGGCAAGGTGGTGAAAGTTAACCGCCGCGATGTTCAAGCTTGAAAATAGGCTTCAAAGTCATCACAACACCTCTGCTCCAACACCCTTTATTTATCCTCAATGCTATGCATTGATAGCATTAACACCCTTTAAGCTAGTCACACACCATTGCGCTTTGAGCTGTATTTTTTAGCACCCCAAAAAATAACTGCTAAGCTCAAATAGGTAAGGTAAAAATAATTGCTCAAAGTGAACAATATATTTTGCTTTTCTAATCGTTACTTTTTAGTTAGAAAGTGCTCATTGGTTTAATTCTGTGGTTTACCATTGGTTATGAGGGTTTTATTATGGCTAATATTACTGAAAGAGTTCCTGACGATACTGAAATTGAAGCAATGACTTCACCTAGAAATAGTAAAAGCGGTGAAAATTTACAACACAAACGTCAGATAAAGCGCAGACTAGAAGATTATCTTGAACAAGCGCAATTACGCAAAGCCATTGGTGACGATGATTTTTTCTAAGCGAATGCGCTTTACGATAATCTGCACGGTTTAGTGTGAATAGATCACACTACTCAACCCCAGAGTAGTGTGACAATATTTGAATTGATTACCAGCTTAACCTGATACTTTGTTATATCTATGCTGCTGATTTTGCGTTAATAACTGTTCTGCTTTTGCGCCTAAATACACATAAATTCCTAATCCTACCAATAATCCAACCACAGCAAGCATCATCATTATCGCAGGCTGTAGATATTGCTTTTCGCCTAAAGACGCTTTGAACATAGTTAACAAAGCCTCGATGGAAATAGCGATCAAAATGGTCGAAATAAACCGTGTTATGGTTCGCCTTGTAGAGCTGTGACGAAAAATATCTTTATGCATTAGCACCTCTTCCTCTAATATTGTTTTGCCTAAATCGAAGATGGCCAATGCAAGTGTAAGAAAAATAATTATCCCAAAAGGCAACAAGGGGTCGTGTTTAGCTGGTTGAGAAAACAGTACATAAATATCCTTTATCACGGTCCACATCAACACACTCACCAACACAAATAGTCCCAGCACGATAAAGCTGTATACCCCCTTAAAAATTGGCATCATTTTGCGTCTGGCACTGTCCCCCATCATAAACTCAATAAGTTGGGTTAAGTTGATATCGATGACCAAAATCTCCGTCTTTCCTGACGAGTTGGTTAGCTTCCTCGAGGCGCTAATACATAAACCAGCCCCCGTATTTGATAGATAAGGGCTGGTAATATAACGTTTATCTTGCAGGTGAATTAAACCGGTATAATAGGGGCGATGACTTCGATCGGTATTAAAGCCATAATTTGATCGGTTAACCTTTTGGTTTACCAGCACTATATTATCACTAATTTGCATACCATCTTGGTCAAGCAAATACAGTAATTGCACAAAAGGATAACGCTGAGCTAACTCGCTAAAAACCTTATCAGACAACCCATTTTGAAACAGTGTTGCATCACTTAACCCAAGTAAAATAGAGTCCAGTAATTCGTGAATAACATTCTCATGTTCATGATAACGCTCAATAACACTTAAAAAACTCATTGCAGCCATACATTACTCCTTTAACATGATGTATAGATAAAGCAGTGAATGTGCCAAGTAATTAAACAAAATAAATCAATACCTTAACTTTAACAAACTGCATTAATACAGACGAAAATAGTGCACTTGCACCGAAATAACTCAGTCTAGATCGTCATTTTCAATTGGTTAATCAAAGCAATAAATGCGAATATTCATTAAATTCGCTAAAATTTATCACTCCATAGGTAATGCCATGTCTGATGCTGTATCTCGCTATCAACAAGATATTCGTCGTTTTTCTGATGAATTAATTCGTGTACAAGCGCCGATTAAAATCCTCGATACGATAAAATGGCCCCGTGAAATTGAAGATAAATTTCTGGCAAAACAAACTAAAGTGCTCCCCGAGATCAGTGCCAATTTTTACGATTCAATTCCACTATCATTTAATACCGACAAAACCCAACAAGAGTTGAAAGATCTTCGCTATGCGATTGAAAAGCGTTTAGGCAAAAAAGACCAACTGGGTAAAATTTTGATTGCTAACGTCGATCAATATCGCATTGTTATTGATATGCTTAACAATCGTGGTAAACCAACCTTTGGAAAATTAAGCCAGGAATTGTATGGCAGTGCTAGCCATAAACTACATGGTGACCGCAACACACTTCGTCAATTAGGCGACAGATTAAGTCATATTTTTTCATTGCCCGCCGCGAGGCACATGAGTAAACAACACCCTAAAATTATCACCGCCCCACAAGCAGTTGATCATCTCAGCCAACGTTTAGTCAATTACTTCCATGATGATGAAATTCACGTAAAACTCAGCGACGGGATTGTGTCAGATGCCGCTGTAGGTGGCGATACCGTAAAAATAAACACCCGTGCCATGTTCAGTGAATCTGACATGAATGTGTATGAAGTACACGAGGGCTGGGTCCATGTGGGCACCACACTCAATGGACGAGCTCAACCGCATGCAACTTGGCTCAGTGTCGGTTCACCTCGCGTGACCGCCTCACAGGAGGGTTTAGCGGTATTAATGGAAATGCTTACGCTAAGTTCCAACCCAGGACGAGCAAGACGTATTAGCGACCGCGTATCGGCTGTAGACATGGCCGAACAGGGCGCCGACTTCATCGAGGTGTATCGTTATTTCAGAAACCTGCATTTAAGCTCAAAAGACAGTTACCGTGTCACACAGCGCGTTTTTCGCGGCGGCATGGTTCAAGGCGGCAGCTTTTTTACTAAAGATATTTCTTACGTTCGTGGTTATGTTGAAAACATTAACTTTATCCGCAGCGCCATTAGCACAGGCTTGCCAGAGCTGATCCCGATGCTATTTTTAGGCAAGTTAGCTATAGAAGATATTCCCGTTTTATATCAAGCATATCAGGAAGGCATCATTGCTGGACCTAAATATCTGCCGCCAATGTTTGCCGATATCAGTGGTTTATATGCTTGGTTTGGATTTGCATCTGGTATCGGTAATATTGATTTGAAAGGGGTGCAACGTCACTTTGCTCGCTCATTCAGTAAAGTATCCATTGATACTCAAGAAGCTGAGTTGTTTGAAGATGCGGAGTTTGATAATAACTCGGATTAAGTCTAAAACTAGCTAAAAAGCGTTACTGGCAGCATAAATAACTGATAAATAAGATTAATCATCAACGTCTGACAAAGATAAATAACACTCTACACAAGGTATTAAGCAACTTCTACAGGTTAAATACTTGATAAAAATGGGAATAACAACTGTTATTCCCATTTTTACTTCTATTAACACTAAAACCAATCGTAATGAATAACTGCTTACCCTAGCTTGTTAAAACACTCGATAACAGCGTTAGATTTTTTGATTATAGAATAACTACTTATCGTAATTGATATTAAACATCGATTGAATAACCGCTACCTGTGCAATCAATAAATACTGAGCATTTCCCGCTATTTGAACGCTTACATTGATGCACCACCAAGGCATTGCCTCCTCGACTTTGCACTTGGGATTTCAAAGACTTTATCAGCACTTCATCACTTGGTATTGGTTTGATATCCTGCTGGTTTAAAGGCGCATCATGACAATAAGTGGCAGATACATTGCCAACATTTGTATATTTACGATTAAATACAAACTGCTGACTGTAAACCTCCACTTTACTTGCTCTCACATTTCGTTCGCCAATTTCTAAAACATTAGTATCAAACCGAAGCGAAGAGCAACCTAAAATAACAACCGACAACATGATTAGTATCAATAAACCACTTAATCTAAGCATTATCTCTATATCCTTATAACTTGCTATAACCTCATATTTAACTGAACCCAATTAAATATGAATCATTCCCTTACACCGCTTTTTTTAACGCTTTTTGCTTAATAAAATACTCGCGGGTTAATCCGAAAACCACAGGGCTTAACATCATAAGTGCGACGAGGTTGGGTAACGCCATCATAGCATTTAAAGTATCTGCTAATAACCAAATAAACTCTAATGAGCTAATCGCACCAATAGGCACCACTAAGGTGAAAATTAAGCGGAAGGGTTTAACGGCTTTATCGCCAAATAAGTATTGGACACATTTTTCACTGTAAAAACTCCACCCTAAAATGGTGGTAAAAGCGAAAATAGCTAAGGCTATTGCCACAATGTAATTACCTAAAGGTAAAGCGTGGGAAAAAGCATACGAGGTCAGTGCGGCACCATTTTCACCTGAGGTCCAAGCACCTGAAACAATAATCGCCAAACCCGTTATTGAACACACTATGATGGTATCAATAAACGTGCCTAGCATAGCCACTAAACCTTGCTTAACTGGGTTATTAGTTTTTGCCGCAGCGTGGGCAATTGGTGCACTGCCTAATCCCGCCTCATTTGAAAACACACCACGAGCAACACCAAAACGAATGGCTGCCCAAACTGCCGCACCAGCAAAGCCACCTTGAGCAGCCACGGGATTAAATGCACTGTGAATAATTAATTCAAATGCTGCAGGGATTTGATCAACATACACCACTAAAACCGCTAAACCTGCGGTAATATAAAAGACCGTCATAAGGGGCACTAATTTACCTGCCACCTCAGCAATGCGTTTGATCCCCCCCATTAACACAGCGCCAACCAGTACCATAAGGATTAAGCCTGTCACCCAACTGGGTACGTTAAAATTACTGCTTAATGCGTCGGCAACAGAATTTGATTGCACGGTATTACCAATACCAAATCCAGCAAACATACCAAAAAAGGCAAAAGCCGTGCCTAACCATGCCCACTTTTGTCCTAAACCATTTTTGATGTAATACATAGGGCCACCGACATGGTCGCCATTGGAATCTGTTTCACGGAATTTCACCGCCAATACAGCTTCAGCAAATTTTGTCGCCATACCAACTAATGCAGTACACCACATCCAAAATAATGCGCCCGGTCCACCAATCACAATGGCGGTTGCAACACCAGCAATATTACCTGTACCGATAGTAGCTGAAAGCGAGGTCATCAACGCATTAAAAGGACTCACATCGCCTTTTTCGCTTTCATCTGTGACAGTTCTGCCCGACCATAATAATTTAAATCCGGTGCCTAACTTCAAAATTGGCATGAGTTTCAAACCAATTGACAGGAACAAGCCTACACCTAAAATCATTACCAGCATGGGAATGCCCCATACAATGCCATTAATTGTACTTACAAAACTTGTGACCGCTTCCATTCAAAAACCTCATGATTAGCTAAGTTATTATCTTTATAGTTATTTATGCTTTATCTATGCTGTTAACAAATCGAATCTAAGGCCGTATTTGCAGCAATTTTTTAGAGTACCTTGATTAACGTATTTTTTGCAACAATCCGCAATTCAAAATTACATTAACCAAGCCGTTTACCGGTAATTTATTTAGGGCGTGTTTATTTTTATTGATAATCAAAGATAAACACCCTAGTGATTAAGGTTGAGATGGCTTCTCTAATAACACTTTTAATGTATCTAAGCCTTGTTGTAAATCTGCACCTATCATGGCTTCAAAATCCATAAATAAGAACATCAAGTTCATCGGGTAATCCATGTGGCCGCTAAACCCCCATCGAACTTCTGTTTGATTATCTCCCACTGTAACAGTTGTCATATAGGCGGGTTCGGTTGCTTGAAATGGGGATAAAAAACGTAACTCATAATCGATGCGTTTCCCTGGTGTAATTGATTTAATTTCCTGTTCGCCAACACCTACATCGGGATTATCACTCGCCCAAGCACTCACAAAGCCCACCGTGGCATCAGTACCCCGATAGGTTTTTTGCATATTGGGATCCATTGACGCCCACTTGCTAAAGTTATCTTGATTTTTAAGATGCTTTACATAGTCAAACACCTCATTTACGGGCTGATTAATAACGATAACTCTTTCTACTTGATAATCTTTTTTGATAAATAACGCAGTGATAAACGGAATCGCCACAATTATGGCTAAGACGATGATAAATTTTTTCAACATGCTAATTTTCTCTTTTAGATCGTAAATAACGATATGAGTATACTCAGCAACATATCGTTAACAAGAAGTAATTAACCAGGGGGGCTAAGGAGTATAAATATGCACGCACGCTTGAGAGGGCAACTGAGTTGCTGCCATGTTATCTAAACAACTTCGACACACGCATTGTTGCTTGTTAACTGATATTTGAGGATGTTGATGTAAATATTGCTCAATCAACTGGGCGGCAGAAAACCCCGTATCCATACACCAACAATTTTCAATATTTTGACCATAAGCCATGGCGCATTGATTATTTTGCTGGCAGATTGGGCAATGACTTTCAAGCAATATAAAGACTCCTTAACGGTAGCGCAGCATAAACGCCCTAGAAAGAATATGATCAATCTAGAGCGTTAATGAACTGTGTTCAGTCAGTTATTTTTTAGGAAAATTAGCTGAAGAAGCACTACCTAGTACCTTGCCCGAAATCGTTTTGCCATAATAACCATCATGCTGATGATATTGCTTTTGAGTGTCAGTGACCTGACCTTTAAAGCGTGGATCTTGTGGGCGCTCTTGCGAATTAATATAGGCTGAAACATCCCAGGCTTGTTGCGGCGTAAGCTGCACACTTTTACCTAATGGCATATTTTCATAAATAAAATCTGCAGCTGTGCCAACGCGATGCATACCCGCGCCCCAATTGTAACTTTGTGGTCCCCATAACGGCGGTAAAGCGGCAACACCCGCAATCATTTGCCCTTGACCATCCTTACCATGACAAGATTGACAATGTGCCTGATAAACCTTTGCACCGCGTTCTGGTGAATAAGCCTGTTCAGCTTTAGGTACCGCTGGGTAGCCACGACCGGGTAGTTGCGCTAACGCATTTTGATCCATTTTACTTGAAATAGCCTCGGGTAAAATAAAGTCATCGCGCTTTGCCCCTTTCACTAACTCACTGTCGCTTAACTCAGGCACAGGGCCTGCAACATTGTGTTGAAGCATTAAACCAGACATTCCCAACCAATATGAATAGGCTGACAATGCCACTAACTCTTTGCTGCCCGATTCTGGTGCTTTGCCATTCATAGAATAAGTAAAACAACCTTGTAAGCGTTCTTCAAAGCTATTCACTTTGTCATTCTTTTTACGATAGGCAGGATACGCAAAATAGGCGCCCCATAACGGTGATGCATTGGCCTTGTTACCTGCATTTAAATGGCAGTTGACACAATTGAGCTCATTACCCACATGCTTATCGCGCAGCTGTTGAGTATTAACAAATAATTGATAGCCTAAACGCACCTTATCGCCAAATTCACCGGCGGGAATGTCCGCTAACGCCGCAGATTCTATGTATAAGTGTTCTGCTTGTTTTGCCACTGAAGGTAAAGCTTGTTGACGATCAGGTAATTCATCCGCGATTGGGGTGAGGTTAAAACCGATTAGCGCCGCTACACCTAAGATATTTTTTGCTTGAAATTTCATAATGTATCCTTACTTAAGCGAGGCAAAATACTGCGCAAGTTGATCGATTTCTGCAGCGGTTAATTTACTGGCAACATTGCCCATCATATTATCGGCATCGCCTTTACGTGTTCCGCTTTGCCAGGCTTCAAGCTGGGTTTTAAGATAACTTGCTTGCTGCCCCGCTAAGCGAGGGAATTGTTCGGCACCGACACCTGATGGTCCATGGCATGAAAAACACGCAGGTAAATCGCGAGACCAGTCTCCTTGATAGGCAATTTTCTCCGCGGGGTCAGCGATGACCACTTTATCGCCACGATAATGTAAATTTATTTTATCAACGGATTGAGAAGCAAAATAGTCGGCTACGACTTTGATATTGTCACCTTGCACAGTCATCGACATCGGTTGCATAAGTGGATTTTGCCTACTGCCCGATTGGAACAGCTTAATTTGCTGCATCATATAAGCCGAAGATAACCCTGCCAATTTGGGCCCCGCAAGATCAATACCCTGCCCTTGAGCGCCATGACAACTCAGGCAAACTTGTGCAGCTGCTGGCACTGTTTGTTGTAACTCTTTTGGCGATGCATCTGGAACAGATGCACTTACTTGTATACTCAATGCGCTGCTAACAAATATTGCAGCAGTTATCATTTTATTCATCATCATGCCTCTTAAAAATCCATGCTCACGTATATTAGGTAAACTATAGATGAATATAGGCTTAATGAACACACAGCATTTTTAATACTGTTTTAAGATTCCCCCCAAAACAAAAAAGCCTCAGTCGTAAATTGACAGAGGCTTAATGAAGCTAAACTATCGTTAAATTAATTATTTAGGGCGAACACCCAAAGTATGGCAAATCGCGTAGGTTAATTCTGCACGGTTTAAGGTATAAAAGTGGAAGTCTTTTACGCCTTCACGTGCCAATACCTTCACCATGTCAATTGCCACATTTGCCCCCACCAATTGACGCGTACCGGGATCATCATCTAAGCCTTCAAATTGACGATGTAACCATGCAGGAATAGCCACATTGGTCATGCCTGCAAAGCGTTTAGTTTGCTTGAAATTGGTGACTGGCAAAATGCCCGGTACGATTTCAACATCAATGCCTGCAGTTACACAGCGATCGCGAAAACGTAAGTAAGATTCAACATCATAAAAAAACTGGGTAATGGCGCGATTGGCACCCGCATCAATTTTTTTCTTTAAGTGAATTAAATCAGCCTGAGCATTACGCGCATCGGGATGCACTTCAGGATAAGCGGCAACCGAAATATCAAAGTCAGCAACTGAGCGTAATAAACGCACTAAATCATTGGCAAAGCGCGTTGGTTTTGGGCTGCCATCAGGCAAATCACCGCGTAAAGCCACAATATCTTTAATGCCCGAGTTCCAATAATGCTTTGCCAACTCAACTAACTCTTCATCACTGGCATCTACTAACGTCAGATGCGGCGCAGCAACTAAGTCGGTTTCTTTTTGAATACGCTCAATCACGCCATGGGTGCGATCACGAACCCCAGAATTCGCACCATAAGTAACAGAAACAAACTTAGGATTTAATGGCGCTAAGCGACGAATAGAGTTCCATAAAATTTTTTCCATTTCAGGTGTTGAAGGCGGAAAAAATTCAAATGACACATTGATATCACTTAACTCAGATAGACTCTGATTTAACGACTGTGAATGCTGGGCGTGATGAAAAGCCATTTTTTATTTCCTTCAACTGCTTCGATACCAATATCGATGGATTAAATGCTTAATAAACAAAATGGACGTTTAGACGTCTATATGTCTACATAGTAATTTAACTGACCATGATGTCAAGAATAAATGTGCAGAGAATGAATTGTTATATGATGAAAATTGATCAATGTGAAGATGAAAAAAAAGCAAGACTCGTAAAAGCCTTGCTTCATCTGCCTATCATGACAGCGATTACCTAGATAAAGGCGCGATTACTCCTGCAATAAATCGCGGCAAATATGCACTAAATCAGATTGCACCGCCGCAGCAGTCACCTCACGTCCAGCACCAGGGCCGCGAATAATTAATGGGTTGCCCTGATAAAATGCACTGCGAATAACAAATACATTATCGCCTGGAGTTAAATTGGCATACGGATGATTTCTATCCACCCACTGGATACCCACTTCGGCTTTCAGCTTGCCGCCAACTTTATCCAACGATGCAACATAGCGCAGCACTTTGTTTTGCTCTGCAGCTGCTACATATTGCTGTAATAGCTCTGCATCCAGCTCATCAATTCGCGCTAAAAAGTCTGCTAAGGTCAGCTCAGCTAAGGCATCTGGTACTAATGAGTTTAGCGTTATATCTTCTAACTCGATGGCAAGTCCAATCTCACGCGCCAAAATAAGCAGTTTTCGCTGCATATCACGGCCGGATAAATCATCGCGAGGATCTGGCTCAGTAATACCTAGGCCTTTTGCTTCCAACACTAAATCAGAGAATGACTTTTTACCGTCATAATTTTCAAACAACCAACATAAAGTGCCAGAGAAAATACCGCCAACCGCTTCAATGGTATCGCCACTATTACGCAGATCATTTAACGCATGTTGGATAGGTAACCCCGCACCACAACTGGCGTTGTAACGCCAAAATAGGCGACGATTACACAACTGCTGCTTTAGCTCGCGATAAAAAGGCAAGGGGCCAGAGCCTGCTAATTTGTTAGCGCTGACCACATGAATGCCACGGGCGAATAACTCAGGATATTGCAAGGTTAAAGTCGCACTGGCGCTGATATCTAATGCCACAACTTCATCGCAAGCAAGTTGCTCTAATTGCGTAAATAATGTGTCATATGTCCACTCATTCGCTTGCTGCTCGTATTGCTGCTTCCAGTTGTCTAAATCAACGCCTTGATTAACGACCAAAGCTTTTTGCGAGCTAACTAAGCCAACAAGTTCCACTGTGGCCTCTAAATCTTTATTCAAGCCAAGACGGGCGCGTTTGAATAAATCTATCCAAGCTTCACCAATATTACCCACGCCTAGCAATAATACGCCAATGCGCATTCTTGGGCCGGCACAGCGGCGATGCACCTTTTGTGTCAGCAAACTCACCTGACCTTGCGGTACCAGTGTCACTAAACTCAAGCCATCCTGATAAATAGGCTTTGCATCACGACTTAACAAACGGGCAAAACTTTTGCGGTACAGTTCTGCATCTGCGCTGACTAAAGCCACTAAGCCTAAATCAGTTTGCACCTGTAATTCCTCAATGCCTAACGCTAAGGCCTGTCTTGATAACAACGCATGAACTTGCTTTTGGCTTTCAAGAGTGAACGCCAATTCATATTTATGTTGCGCCAGCGACCAATAGGCTAACGGTGTTAAACCCGCTTGCCCTAACAACGCCAACAAGGGATCAACATCTGCTGTCGCTTTAAAGCTAAATAGCACCACTTCGTTCAAACTGGTGACCACAGGTGCACTGGCCGATGAACTTTGCGGCGCAATCAAGGTGAAATCTGTGTGAGAGGCGTAGCTTGAACGCACCGCTAAACTCACTTCAGTATTAAATAATGGCTGTAAGGTACGTGAGTGCAATACGGGAGAACCAAGCTTAGCAAGACGATCAGCTTCTGCTAATGACATGCTTTTTAATAGCTTAGCATCGTTAATTTTGTTTGGATCGGCATTGAAAACGCCTTCAACATCAGTCCAGATAGTGACTCGGCCAATATCCGCCAAACTGGCAATTAAGCTTGCGCTGAAATCTGAGCCATTACGACCCAAAAGTAAGGTATCACCCTGACTATTTGCGCAAATAAAGCCTGTGATCACTAGACGCTCATTGGGATGTGCCGCAAGTAAAGCCTGCACTTTGGCGCGCGACTCTTCCACGCGAATAATAGGCACTGCGCCTTCATCGGCGACTAAAATAGAACAAGCATCAACATGTGATGACGCAACACCCGACTCACGTAATAATGCTGCCATTAACCGTGCTGACCAACGCTCACCAAAACTGACCACATGGCTGATTTGATATTCGTTGCGCTCTTCTAATGATAATAAGCTAATTAACTGAGATTTATCCGTCGACAAGCGCTCACGTAAATCGCGCGCCTGTTCATTGGACAACAACTGTTCAATCAAGGTTTGCTGATAGCTAATCAACACTTGTAATTCTTCTTGCCATAACTGGCCGGTATCACGCAGATTCAATAGCTTATACAAAAAGTTAGTACTTTTTCCTGCGGCTGAAACAACAATTAAATCATCGCTATGACCATGGGTAAGTAAAATGTGGGCGACTCGACGATAACAATCTGCATCCGCAAGACTTGAACCACCAAATTTATGTAAATGACCACGCGCCATGTATTACTCCTTAAACGCCAACTACAGCGCTGCTACGGCAGCTAATGCGGCTTCAATGTCAGCCGCTAAATCTTCACCATCTTCAATACCAACAGATAGTCTCAATAATGTATCTTTAACACCAGCCTCAAAGCGAGCTTTTGCGTCCATTGCTCTATGGGTCATTGTGGCTGGAACGGCGACTAAACTTTCCACTCCGCCTAAACTTTCAGCAACACTGAATAATGTTAAGGCATCCAGAAATGCCACAACTGAGGCTTCGCCACCCTTAAGCTCAAAACTTAACATGGCACCAAACCCCTGCTGTTGTTTAGCGGCAATATCGTGCCCTGGATGATCTTTTAATCCGGGATAATAGACTTTTTCAACCACATTGCTTTGCGTTAACACATCAACAATGCGCTTGGCATTAGCTTGATGTTCACGAATACGCACCGCTAAAGTACGAATGCCACGCAAGGTTAAATAACTGTCAAATGCCGAGCCCGTTAATCCTAAGGTGTTTGACCACCAATGCAATAACTCGCCAACCTCAGGGTCTTTAGCGACGACAGCACCACCCACCACATCACTGTGGCCATTGATATATTTGGTGGTCGAATGAATAACGATGTCAGCCCCTAAATTTAAAGGCTGCTGCAAAATAGGTGATAAAAAGGTGTTATCCACTGTAACCAATGCGCCAACTGCTTTTGCTGCTGTGGCAATGGCCGCAATATCCACCACGCGCAGCAATGGATTAGATGGGGTTTCTAACCACACCATTTTAGGTTTTTTCGCTATGGCCTCGGCTAACTCGGTTGCGTTAGTTTGATCGACGACAGCCAATTTAAACTGACCTTTTTTAGCCAAATTAGTAAACAATCGGTAACTACCACCGTAGCAATCATGCGGCACAACCAATAAATCGTCTGGCCCCAATAACTGGGTCACTAGGGTAATGGCAGCCATGCCGGTACAAGTTATCACCCCGGTAGCCCCTTGCTCTAACTTGGCCAAGGCTTCACCTAAAATGCAACGTGTTGGGTTACCTGAACGGCTATAATCAAACTCACGCGGATTTTTATGGCCATCAAAAGAATAATTGGTCGATAAATAAATGGGCGGGACAACTGCGCCATGTTGTGTGTCACTTTCAATACCCTGACGGACAGCGACAGTAGCATTGCGATGTTGATTACAAGTCTTGGTCATGATTGATTCCTAACATTACTAACACACAAAGAGATGTCTAGATGGCTAAATTTACCTAACTGAACCGCTCAGGTCAACAAAAATAGACGTTTAGACGTCTAAACATAAAGAAATCTATTTGCAATGTGCACTAAAACACAGCAATAATTTGACTAGAAACTTTAAGGGTTTAAAATCTGCACCGAATTTAAAGTAAAGGGTGAGTTAATGACTGAGTGGAATGGCGACTATATTAGCCCATATGCCGAGCACGGCAAGAAGAATGAACAAGTAAAAAAAATCACAGTTTCAATTCCGTTAAAAGTATTGAAAGTACTGACCGATGAGCGTACCCGTCGTCAGGTCAATAATTTACGTCACGCGACAAATAGTGAATTACTTTGTGAAGCTTTTTTACATGCTTACACGGGCCAACCATTGCCTGATGACCATGACTTATCAAAAGATGAGCCAGACAGTATCCCGCGTGAAGCAAAAGCATTGATGGACCAAATGGGTATTGAATGGGAAGACTTAGAGTAATTAATCACTGTTAAGTCATTTCACACCTGCTATTCATTCCATCAAGATGAATATCCTGCTGAGTCAGGGTAGTTATCTTGGTGGAATTTTGTTTTTACACGCTTGGCACCTATCAAAATATCAGTGCTTGTGTTGAAAACGTGAGTCACTAAGAGCCATAACCATGCCATTTATCGATCCCACGACCTTATTGCTTGCCTCAGTCATCATCTTTTGCGGCGCGTTAACCCAAAGCTTAATTGGTTTTGGCTTAGCCGTAGTTGCCAGCCCTTTACTGTATATTGTCGACCCACAGCTCGTGCCAGTACCCGTGATTGTCATGGGATTTGCAATTTCATTGATGACCTTATTTAGAGAGCGTAACCACCTAGAATTTAATGGGTTGCAATATGCGTTACTGGGGAGAATTCCAGGCGGTTTTTTAGGCGCAAGTTTATTATTACTCGCCCCTCAACCTATATTAGGTCTAGCTATTGCAGCCATTGTGCTTACCGCAGTTTTATTAAGTATTTTTAAATTATCCGCACCAGTGAATCGGCTAACCTTATTTATTGCGGGTGTGGTATCAGGTATTTTTGGCAACATTGCCGCCATTGGCGGGCCACCGATGGCTATTTTACTGGCCGGAAAAGACGCCAGCCAATTTAGGGCGGCACTATCAGCCTTTTTTATCTTTAGCTCGATGATTGCTTTGGCCATTTTAGCCATAGTAGGTTTAGTTGAAATAAAACACATTTGGCTTTCGTTAATGCTACTGCCATCCGTATTGGCAGGTTATATCATTGCAGGGCGGATTGTCGGTAAAGTCGATAAAAACAAAACCCGTAAAGTCACCTTAATGCTGTGTACCCTAAGTGCGCTTTTATTAATATTAAAGTCACTGAATCAATTATAATTTTTAGAGATAATGCTCGCTAAAATCTAAAACCATTGTACCCATCACAGTAAATAAGCTTTCAGAAAGAGCAAAATAAAAGTGCATGATAAAAAAACAATTTTTTAATAAAACGTTTTTCTACAAGCTAAAAACTCACCGCCGATATCGAGATTTTTTACCAACGGCAGTAGGGCGTTATTTATTACCAGTGCAATGACTTATCCTGATGTTATTATTGGGTGGTTGGTATTAAAAATGCCTTATCAAATTGATAAGGCATTTTTTCATCGACCCATTTGGGGTTAATGAAAAAACTGTTCCGCAGGCAAAGGTTTGGAGTAAACATAACCTTGAATAAAGTAAACGCCCTGCTCACTTAAATAAGCCACTTGCTTATCGTCTTCAACCCCTTCAGCAATCATGGTTAAATTGGATTTTTGTGCAAATGAAATAATTGCCTCAATGGTTTTAGCATTAAAGTTATCTTCATGACCTATGGTATCGACAAACATTTTGTCAATTTTTAGGGTACTGATCCCTAAATGTTGCACATAGCTGAAACCACCATAACCCGTGCCAGCATCGTCCAGTTTTAAATCTATGCCTAACGCATAAAATTGATCTAGCATCTTACGCGCAGCAACTAAGTCACCTATAGGGAAACGTTCAGTAATTTCGAGTGAAATACGATGCTGTTTTAACTCACCAGATTCGATCACGCCTTTTAGACGCTGATACAAATCATCATTATCTAAATGCTCGGGTACAATATTAATGCTAAAAAATAACGCTTCTCGTTGAGTGGCAAATTGCTTTACATCATTAAAAACATGGCTAAGCAACCCCTTGGTCATATCAACAATTAAGCCATTCGCTTCAGCGTAAGGGATAAACTGATTCGGTGGCATTAAACTGCCATCTTGGCGTTGCCAACGCATGAGCACTTCGGCGCCAATCACTTTTTTGCTGCGAGAATCTACAATAGGCTGATAAAACGGAACAAACTCTGACCGCTTAATCCCTTGAATAATTTGGCTATGCATAGATTGGGCATGGTTGAACCATAAGCTTGCTAAATATGTCACCCAAGCGGCAACGATGCCAGCAATGATTAAAATCACCCACCAAGAAAGGTAACTATATTGATCGTAAAATTCACGATTACCAGATAACTCAAACGTGGCTTTAAAATAGGGCGAAGTTAACACCGCCTTTTCACTGATATAATAATCACCATCAAAACTTTCAAAGCCAAAGGATAAAAACGGGCTCGAATCAAATGAGATTTTATATTCTAAGCAATTTTCGCATTTCATTGGTACAAAATAGCGAGGCTCTAAGGGAATTAAGCTGGCAGTATAAAAAATCTCTCCCATACTACGAATCAGTACTAACTCAAGATTTTTATCATCGGCAGATTCCAACACCCCTAAACGATAATTTTCACTGACTTGATGTTGTCTCACATCGGTAATTTCACGTATTACCTCGTTAGATTCGCAATAAATATTTAGCCCTTGAGTTACCCCCACCCAGCGAATAAAGCTGGCATCAAATACCGTTTTCTTCAGCTGTTTTTTTACCTCATCACTACACTCGAAAGTGTCTAATGAAATGTCAGGTAATTTATTTAATGATTCTGCACTTATCTTAATCAAACGCTCAAATTTGTCCGTTAAAATGGCAGCGTCTCGAGCAATCACCTGTTTGGCCAAAAAATGATCGACACCTTTTAACGCAACCACTGACAGCAGTAAAGTCACTATAAAAATCAGCAGAAACTTAATCCGTTCCATGGAGCCTTCCTTAATCGAACGCGGAGAGTAAATATAACTCATAATGATCACGAAGTAATGATAATAAGTTATTAATTTAAATAGTTAAGCCTTTAGTTTGCCAATCATTTAATTGCTGTGTAATGGGGTCAATAAACTGTAAACGCTTGGCCAACAGTTGTAACGGTTGATCATAATTATCATCCCCTTTGGGCTGTAATACGGGGTAAAAACGGTCATGCAAAATGGGCAAACCTAAGCTTTGCATATGCACTCTTAATTGATGGGTTTTACCCGTTACAGGCTCAAGCTCAAACAAACCCAATCCGTGGTTAATTTGTAGCAATTTAATTTCGGAGTGGCTATTACTTGGCCCATCAACAACCTGCATGGTAAAACTGGGCACGCCTCGTTGTAAGCGGTTTTTAACCGTCCAGCTTATCGGCAACTCCTGTAATGCGACACTGTGATTAATTTCAGCCACTGCTTGATAGGTTTTCTTGATTCTTCCCTCTAGAAAAAGTTGGTGGTAAGCATGGCGAGTGTCAGGATTAATTGTCATCAACATCACACCTGCGGTGTCTTTATCCAGTCGATGTGCTGGCGCTATGGTGTCGATACCTGTTCGAATTCGCAATCTATGCACTAAACACTCATTAACATAATCGCCACCAGGGGTAACTGGCAAAAAATGCGGTTTATAAACAATGATTTTATGCTCGTCCTGATACAAAATTTCTTCGGTAAATGGCACTTTTTTTTCGACACTCACCTCGCGAAAATAGTACACACGCTTGGTTGCTTCATAGGGGGTTTTTGCAGTTATTAATTGACCACACTGCCAATGTACCTTCCCTTGCTCAATACGCTCTACCCACACGGCGGGGGGAATTTGCTGAAATTTAGCCATCAGAAAATCTAAAACCGTTAAGTGAGGTGGATTGGATGGCGAAATACGTGGCAATACCACGTAAGAAGGTTGTGCGGCAATAGCGCCTAATGTTGAGGGGGCGTCGACAGAATTTGATGACATAAGTACAAAAGAACAGATAAAAGATAAGCTTATATTATCAGGTTACACATCAACATGGGACTTTAGTAATTGTAGGACAAAATCCATGGTTTTATGGCAATTAGGTTGCTCAACCAAACGTAATTTATCTCGGTTATACATGGGCAATACCTCCAGCCATCGCTGGCTAACCCAGGTCGCATCTTCTAAATGTACATGTGAATAAAGGCCATATAAATCAGGATTAACCTGATAAAACTGCTCTAATGCGGCGCTGATAATTTCAAACTCGCCAACAATGGGTTCGTGCAGCCAATTAGCACAAGGAATGGTTCTTGCTATCCATACGCCATTGCGCTGTTTAGCGGCAGATAACACCTTTAAGCGCTGCTTACCCTCAAGCACAATACTTAAAGAATTATCTTCTAATTGATGAAAATCAATAATTTCGCATTCGGTGACGCTACGATAGCAAGGCAAGTTACTGTTAGATTTTAACGCCGCCATTGCCAGGCCATATTCACCTTTCAACACCGACGCCACTAAAGATAATTCACTGGCGAGTGCAACTCGAAACTCCAGCCGACCATTTGGCAATAGCACGGCATCTTGAATAAATAACGCCATTTCACGTGATTGCATAACCGCCTCCTACACCTTAGGTGAAGTCATATCAATAGTTAACGTCACAGCAAACATTAATAATGACAAGTGTAGTCAACGACTAAAAAACCAACAAATTTATTCCATTAATTAATGCTAATGCACTACAAAAAACATCCAATGTCAGTTGTAATACCAGCGTATTCACATTCCCTAAACCCACTTAACAACCAAATGCTACCATGATTCTAAATGATCCATAATCGAACCTTTCGCTAAGATATTAGCTAACGTATCGGCCAACTGATTACTTTGCTGAGCAACCGTTTGCCAGTAATGAATTCTCGCGTCAGTATCCAGCTTTTTAAAATCTTCGCGGTCAGGGATTTTGCCAAAGGGCAATGAGGCAATAAAATCACGGGATGGCGCTAATATCAGCGCATTATGATAATTTTGCTTCGCTTTACGCCACACCAATGATTTATCAAACCAACCTGGACTCATGTGCGGATAAAAATGCGGATATAAGGTTAATCCGCTTTCTTTAGGAAGGGGGAAGTCAAAATGATAATCGGTAATGCCACCGTCGTAATATTTCCCTTTAGGCAAACCATCAATAACGTTAACTGGATCTAATAACAACGGGATCGACCCTGTTGCCATCATGGCCTGACGAATATTGTCGCTGGTTAACATCATTTGTTTAGTCGGTAAATCTTTCAAGCGCCCAAACGGTGATGCCGCATCTTTATGGCTTAGCATGATGCGTTCAAAATGCCATGAAATACTTTTACGATTAACGCTATTACTGGCAGCGGCAAGTGCTAAGCCAATCGCTAATCCGACTTTAGATTTACTTTGGTTAACATGGCGGGCACGACAAGCAATAATGTGGTGCCGAAATAACGGATTAGCGATAATATCGGCCCCTGCTTGCTCACCTAAAATACCATCCACCACGGCTTGCACCTGACTTGTCACTTGCTCTCTGGTTGGCACCTTGTCATAGTGTTGATTAATATAAAAATGTTCGAATCTGCTATAAGCCGCAAGTGGGTCTTGCTGACCTAAACACGCTAATCGCCAGGCTCCTGAGGAGGCACCTAGCATATATAATGGGTCTTCACGGTCTTTAAAAAACTCACCAAAAATATATTTATCTAATCCTGCAATGCCCAGCCACTTAGGCCCACCTGAGGCGGCTAATAGCTGAGTAAACATGCTTTGCTGTAGACCTTGTGTTTCTATCTGCTTAAAAGCTGTTTCACCTGCTATAAGTCGTAATGCTGACAAATGTCGATCCTCTCATTTTTGATAAATTTAAACAGTGGTATTATGACCTACACCAGACCCCATTAATGCTTACTCATCTAACGGAACTCTTATGATTGTCGATACTCTAGCAAATCGTCACCTATATACTCAACTGCATCCTCGTTTAGCCGCTGCATTAACGCATTTAGCTGAGACGGATTTTAGCAGCAAGCCCGTTGGCAACTATGAATTAGACGGTAAAGATCTGTTCGTAATAGTGAATGATTATGAAACCAAGCCGCGTGAAATTGAGCCTTTTGAAGTTCATCAACAATACATAGATGTGCAGTATGTTGTCAGTGGCGAAGAAGAGTTTGGTTATTTACCTTTCGCTGACCAAATCCCATCAAAACCTTATTACGACAAACACGATTTCGCTGAGTTTGACTTCGAATCAAACCAAGATGACGCAGCCTTTATACCATTAAAATCTGGTATGTTTGCGATTTTCTTTCCAGGCGATATGCACATGCCTGGTACCAGCGCTTCGCCACAAAAAGTGCGCAAAGTGGTGATAAAAGTACGTATCTAGTTATTACCTGGTCAGCGACTTTACTGTGTGAAGTCGCTTTTATGATTCAAACCTGCAGTGCTTATATTGCTCCCTTCAGCTCAAACCTCATTCTTTTGTCTTTCTATCAAGCAGCCCCACCCAGTCTGTTTGTGGCACACATTATTTGAAACACATTTTAGGCTTGTAACCCAATAACAAACTGCTAATATACTCAAACGAAATTACATATAACAAAAAGAAATATTAATTTCATTCTTCACAAAAAGTATAGAGCTAACATAAATGAATAATAACAATAATTTAAGCCAAATATATCTCGATGCTAACGCCACCACCCCTGTATTACCTCAAGCAGCAAATGCG
The DNA here is from genome assembly GCF_025971955.1 of Shewanella subflava. Lineage (GTDB taxonomy): Bacteria > Pseudomonadota > Gammaproteobacteria > Enterobacterales > Shewanellaceae > Shewanella > Shewanella subflava. The sequence goes on along the minus strand of NZ_JAPDMX010000003.1, from coordinate 49,068 downwards.
GCTATATCGGCCATGGAACACCTTTTTGGTAACCCAAGTTCAAGCCATATCACAGGGTTACGCGCTAAAAATCTGATGGAACAAACCCGTGCTAACGCTAAACACGTTATTGGTTCAGAGAATGGCAAAATTATCTTTACCAGTGGGGCAACTGAAGGGATTCAAACCGCTATTTTGTCAGCACTGGTCAGTGCTCGCACTCGCTTAGTATCAAACCAGCTAAAAGGTGAAGATTTTTATTTAATGTACGGCTCGACCGAACATAAAGCCGTGCCAGAATCGCTTAAGCACTGGAATGCTATTCTAGGGATTAACGCTAAAGTCATCCCCATTCCAGTTGATCGCCAAGGTAATTTAGATCACACCTTTATTAGTCAATATGCTTCTAAATCACTGATGATATGCACAATGGCAGTGAATAATGAAACCGGTGTATATCAAGATCTCCGCAGTTTAGAACACACCATTCGTCAGGCTAATCCTGATATTTTTTGGATGGTAGATTGCGTACAGGCGCTGGGTAAAATAGCCTTGAATCTAGCCCAAACCAGCATAGATTACGCCCCGTTTAGTGGCCATAAACTGTATGCCCCTAAAGGTATTGGGTTTGTCTATATCCGTGAAAATGCTCCTTTTACTCCTGTTATTGCTGGTGGTGGCCAAGAAAGCGGCCTGCGGTCAGGCACCGAAAACTTACCAGGTATGGCAGCGATTAATGTTATTTTTAAACAGCTGATGGCAGAAGAATCTTGCTTTGCCGACCATCAAACTTTGCATGCATTTCGTCAACAACTCACTGATACCCTTAAGCAAGCCTTTCCACAAATCGTGTTTAACCACAGCTTTGAAAACAGTGTGCCAACCACATTGAACTTCGCGATTAAAGGCTTCAGCAGTAAAGAGATCATGGATTTATTTGATGCCGCCAACATACGGGTTAGCTCGGGTTCGGCTTGTTCGTCTAAAGTCACCCGCAGTTTTGTGCTTGATGCCATGGGGTTACCCACTTGGCAAAGTGAATCGGCAATTAGATTATCTTTTGGTCCAGCCATGACCCAAGATGAAGTAGACCAAGCTTGCGCGCGCATCACCAGTGCAGCCAACGCGCTAACCCAAAGCTGCATGGTACTCGATGGTAATAACATGGATGACAAAACACCTTTAAATGGATTAGTTCAATTACGCTCAGGTGCAAGCTGCAGCTGGATTTATGTCGATGCGCCTTCTAAACAAGCGTTTATTATCGATCCGTTACCTGAGCTAACAGAGCGATTAGATACCCTGATGCAATGCCAGCAGCTCAACTTGGTGGCGATCATTGATACCCATGGACATGCTGATCATGTTTCCGGTCGTGAGTTATTAAATCTAAAGCGAGCCATAACCGCTCACACTGACGCCTTAGGCTGGCCGCACACCGCGCTAATCTATAGTGAAAATAACCTGCAGTTTGAATACATCAAGGTAGCAGACAAATGGCTGGTTAAAGTGCCTACTCCCGGGCATACCGCCGACAGTATTAGTCTGCTTTTGTGTCACCCCATTACAGGTGCACAAACCTTGGCCAACAACACCCTATTTGCATTTTGTGGCGACACGATTTTAATGGGCACCTTGGGCAGAACCAACTTTGAAACCAGCTCGGCAAAAGACATGTATGCCAGCATCGAGTTATTAAGTGCCGTGCTAGCACCGCAAAGCCTGATTTGCCCCAGTCATGACTATCAAAATGAATTTGCCACCCATCTTAGCGCTGAATGTTTACGTAACACGCTATTGCAACAGGTTATTCAAGGCACTATCAGCGCAGATGAGTTTGTCCGTCACAAAGCCAAAATAGACAGTCAATTAGATGACCAAATTGGCACTGAGATCCTCTGCGGCGCACTGCCAGCTGGCAGTTGTCCAAAACTCAGCCCGATCATTGAGTACTCAGCGGCCAGCTTAGATGTTGCTTTGAATGCCTTAAAAGTAAAGTTAATTGATATCCGTGAGCCCCACGAATATGCCTTACAACATTCATTAGACTCATGCGAAAACGTACCATTAACGCGCTTAGTGCAGTTTATGCAACAACATCAACATGATAAGCGTAGCGAATGGGTGTTGGTGTGCCGTAGCGGTAGTCGCTCATTGGTCGCCGCACAAGCTATGCAGCGCCTGGGGTTTTGTAATGTCGCCCACCTTAAAGGGGGCTATGCCCTTGCCAACGCCAGCTAAGGCAAGTGCTAATTTTATAATGAACAGATAAACTTAAACGAAAAAAGCCCTAAAAAGGGCTTTTTTGTTAAGCGCAAAATTTACACGCCGATTTCACTGCCATCATTTTTACGAATCATCACAGTTGCAGCACGAGGACGAACTTGCATACCCGCTGGAGTCACTTCAGTAGCAGTGGATGAATATGGCCAGTTACCTGGATGCTGAATATTCACAAATGCCGTTTTATAATCAGGCGTAATAGCAAAACCCGTCACTTCACAGTCATTCGGTCCAACAAAGAAACGCTTCAGCTGCGCCTGGGTTTCAGTACTGATCACCTGCTGCTTACCATCCGCATCTACCAGAGTAGAAGGCACTACTGCCAGCATTTGATCGTTGGTGTAAGATGTCACTTCGTCGGCACCATTATCGGTTTGTACCCATAAAATACCGCGCGCATCGAATGCTAAACCGTCAGGACTAGCAAACTGATTTAGATCATCTAAACCCGATAAGTTAGTCTCTGCATCGCCCGCCGCTGGCGCGCCAAAGACAAAAATATCCCAGCTAAATTCGCTCGCACTTTCGCCCTCATCCCAACGAATAACATGACCAAAACTGTTGTTTAAACGTGGGTTGGCAGGGTTAGTGCTGTCTTTACGTTTGGTATTATTGGTTAATGTTAAATATACGCTGCCAGTGAATGGATCAACAGCAGCCCACTCAGGACGGTCCATTGGGGTTGCACCCACTAAGTCAGCCGCGCCTGCGGTATTTAAAATAATTGCGGCCTGTGAATCAAACGTACTGGCTAAAGTGCTGCCATCTGTGGTGGTTGCATCAAGCGTTAATGGTAACCATTCGCCCACACCATCTTCGTTAAACTTGGCCACGTAAAGTGTGCCAGCGTTCATGTATTTATCACCCATGGCAATGCGATTGCTACTATTGGCATCTGCAGGGTCCCATACAGCATCCGAGACAAACTTGTACAGATATTCAAATCGCGAATCATGGCCAGAATAAAACGTAATCGGCTGACCTTCAGCTAACTTGCCAAAGGTACATCCTTCATGGCGAAAACGGCCTAAAGCAGTGCGTTTAACCGCACGAGAATTGGGATTATAGGGATCGATTTCGACAATATAACCATGGCCGTTAGCTTCATTTCGGTAATCTTGCCCGGCATTAGCACCAACTGGGGTAATATCAAAACGGGCAAACTCATCGAGACGCTCGTCATCATCACCGGCTAAATGATCCCACCCATAACGCGTACCTTTAGTCCCAATACCAATGCGAGATTGATCTGCTGCAAGTGTGCCTTTGTTAACAAAGTACCCTGGCCAGTTTTCTTCGCAGGTTAAATAAGTCCCCCAAGGCGTACTGCCATTACCACAATTGTTCAAGGTACCGCGGGCTTGGCTACCATCTGGTGAGTAGCGTGTTTCTAAATAACTGGTGTACGCCATAGGGCCAGCAATATCCATCACACTTGCACCGGTGAAACGACGGTTATGAGCATCGTTTGCTACCACTTCCCACATGCCGTTATTCAGCTTAATGCGCACCACAGATACGCCATGGGCATTAATTTCTTTGCGAATTTCGTCAATGACAGTGCGCTTGCCTTCAGCATCTGCTGTTGGCCCTGCTGGATGCAGTGCGTTTTGGTCAATATACTCATGGTTAATACACAATAAGCCATCATCACCAGCGTCATTTAATGGGAAAAAATGCATCCCATCATGGTGCATACCCACTGAATTAGCTTGATCTTCAGCTGTATTACTACCGTCTGACTTCCAGGCCGATGCTTTTGAATTAAGGGGCGTGCCCCAAGGAGCTAAAACATAAGCCGAATACCCTGCTGGTACAGCGACTGCATCAATTTTTGAGCCAGCAATCGAGTCAAAACCTAACACAGCAGTGCTTGCTGTTGGCGCAGTAGGTGTTGTCGGTGTGGTAGGCGTGGTTGGGGTTGTTGTTACTGCGTTATCATCAGAGCCGCAAGCGGTTAGGCCTACGCCAGCAAATGCCGTCATCGCACTGATCCCTAAGCCTCTTTTAACAAAGTTACGACGTGATAAATGCTTCTCCATCACTTGTGCAAAAGGCGTGTTATTACTTTGGTTAAAACGTCGGGGATCAAAAGTCGCTTTGCTCATAATATGTCCTTTAAATATCTCTAAGTTGTCATCGGCAACGAATAAACTTGCTTTTATAAGATTAGTTTCCGGACATAAGATAAGCACTGAGTGTGACAGTTCAGCGTAAATTAGATGACATAAAAGTGGCAATTTAAAGACAAAAAAGAGGATAGGAAAGAGAGATAAATGACATCGAGCCATCTTTGCTAAGGGAAAGGTTTTTATTATCTGTGGAACTAAAATCGGGTTTCGCAGACTAAAACAACACCATAACTAGCTAAAATTTGTGCTTTAATCCTTTATTTTTGAAACGATATTAACGCAGATTATTAACGAAGATTGCCCGCTAATAACGCTATCCATTGGCTAGGCTGTGCAATGATAAACTCGTAAACTTGCTCACTTTGTAAAGTGATGCGAATAGCCTCTGTGATAATTGGAATAATGCCACCGCCTTTGCCTAGGCATTTACCCACAGCAGCAATTTCTGCGCGCGTAAATTGATATGGACCTAACCCGAACTCTTGATTAAATGGCTCAAAAATCACTTCAAATTCAGTAAGCTGAAGCTTACCATCAGCCCTTGCTACGCCATTCTGCACAGTAGCGATTGATGATTTTATGCAGTTAACTGACATAATATATCCTTATATGATGTGTTGTTCTTGCCCTAACGTTTGCTTGATTGCGCGAGTGCTTTTTGCCTTGCCTGTTGTTTCAATGAGCCTTTTTTGGTTTTACGGGTTACAGGAGCGATTTGGTTTAAATCAGGTTCAAACCCTGGGTACCATTGCTGTGGTAAACGCTTATCTAAATAAGCCTCTAATTTTATTAGCAAAGGCTCATCATCAACGCTTAAAAACGTAATCGCATGACCAGCTTGTCCCGCTCGGCCTGTGCGGCCAATACGGTGAACATAATCTTCCTGCTTAAATGGCAGCTCCATATTCACCACGTAATTAAGCTGACTAATATCAATACCGCGAGCGGCAACATCGGTAGCCACTAGCGCTGTTAATTGCTCGGCCTTAAAATCGGTAAGCACTTGCTCACGTACAGATTGTGATAAATCAGCATGAAACGCCGCCACTTTTACGCCACGTTGACTCATTTGTTTTACCAGTTTATCGGCGTCTTGTTTAGTACGGCTAAAAATAAGCACTTGCTGCCATTTTTCAGCCTGAATTAGTCGACACAGTAGATCGCACTTTCTTTTGGCATCAACATGATAAACCCGCTCGGTTACCGTTACCGCTGTTTGATTACGCGCATGGACTTCAATGACTTTAGCCTGAGTAAGTAAACGCTTACTGAATGAAAAAATCCTATCGTCTAAGGTCGCCGAAAACAACAGCGTTTGCCGCTGCTTAGGCAAGCGCTTTAATACTTCAATAATTTCATCACGAAAGCCCATATCTAGCATTCGATCGGCTTCATCAATGACAAAATAATCAACCGCTGCCAAGCTTGTTGCGCGTTGGCGCAATAAATCTAATAACCGCCCAGGGGTGGCGACAATAATATCAACTCCCGCAGCTAATTGCGCTTTTTGCGCTTGGGTACTCACGCCGCCATAGATCAATGCAACATCAATGGCGCTATCGCCAATCAGTTGGCTTAAATTGTGATGAACCTGCTGAGCCAGCTCGCGCGTTGGGGTCAAAATTAACGCTTTTGCCAATTTCTTTTGCGCACTGTCATTGCTAAGTTGATGACGGTCTTGTTGGTTTAGCTCTTGTGCATTTAGCAATTGATGCAAAATAGGTAAACAAAATGCCGCTGTTTTGCCTGTACCCGTTTGTGCCCCCGCCATCACATCTTTACCCGATAAAATAACTGGAATCGCCTGAGCTTGTATGTCTGTCGGTTGTTTAAAGTTAAGTGTACTTAAACGAGATAATAATTGCGGATGTAATGCTAACGCGCCAAAAGCCATGTTTTTTCTCCCCGTGTGAGCACAGGATCTTAACACATGCTTGATAAATGCAAGATGGAAAAACAGCAATCAAACGCACTAAATGTGCTGCAAATATGCCTACGGCGGCCCTATAAAGGCGCGTTTCTTTGATATAACTGTAAGCTTTGGGGTAAATCTTGGCGCTGTTCATCGGTTAATGGCACTTTTACAAAACCGTAGCGTTTAATTAATGCTAAAGACCCAACATTATGGGATGCGATGTAAGCAAATAGCGGAACTTGGGGTAATAAAGGGAAAAACAGTTGCAATGCTTGGGTAGCAATACCTTGTCCCCAATAACGCCTATCAATCCAATAACCGATTAACCGCCCTTCTATTGCTTTGTTATCTTGAGGTTTGTGCCAACTTAATACACTGCCAATCAGCATACCATCTAACCAAATTCCCATGGCTAGATTATCCGGTACACCAAGAATGTTATGTTGCCAATGCTGAAAAAACGCTGCACGTTCCCTTGGCGGGAAATCGGCCATTTGATTGGCAACAGAGTCTTGTTCAAACGTAAATAGTGTGGGTAAATCTGCTACCGTTATCGGCAACAGCACAATATCATGTGTTGTCATTTAATGGGCGTTTAGAAAAAGGTTCAGGTGAGGATTTGAGTGACACGGTTGGTGTAATAGTTGAGCTAATAATATCGCACCACTCTTTAGGCTTGGCTAAAATAAATCGAAATTTTTGGCTATCAAAGGTGATCACCTGAATAGAATCTGCCTCGATAGGAATAAGACCGGTACCTCGGCTCCAACACATAGCTACCGATTTAATATTGTTCAGTTCAACTATATAAGGGCCGTAATTTAAATCGGGATTAAAAGGTTCAAAATGCAACTGCTCTTCTTCAATCCACAACGTTCCCTCGGCACGAAAAGCCCCTTTTTGAATGGTGGCCTGAGTTGAATCGGTCACATCATTAGATAAGCCCATTACGAACATACGTGTCTCCGTTTGTGATCTATATCACTAGTATAACGACTCGTTTAGGCATCTCAAGCTTTGTTGTACTTATTTAGTACATTGAAAATATTTAATTTTTCCTACGCTATTTCAACACTGTTTATAAATGCTAAACAACAGGTTAATAAAATATGGCATCATGTCCCCACTGTCAGTGAATCAAGCTAGAAATCATGAAAAAAGCCACCTTATATTATGTTTATGACCCAATGTGCAGTTGGTGTTGGGGTTACCACATCACATGGGTAAGGCTACAAAAACAGTTAGCCATCAACATGCCCAATGTCACCGTTCGGTATGTCTTAGGTGGCCTAGCTGCGGATAGTGAGGCGCCGATGCCGAATGACATGCAGCAATTTTTGCAGCAAACCTGGCACAAGATCCACCAGCAATTAGGTACGGAATTTAACCACGACTTTTGGACACGTTGCCACCCCAGACGTTCGACATACCCAAGTTGTCGCGCAGCCATTATCGCTCGCCAATCAGAACAAGAAATACAAATGATCCACGCCATCCAGCAGGCGTATTATTTACAGGCTAGAAACCCATCTAATATTGAAGTATTAACTGATATCGCCGTAAATTTAGGGATTGATAAACAGCATTTTATGCAGCAAATGGGCAGTGATGAATTGAATCAGCAATTAATGACCGAACTCGCCTTTGCAAGGCAGTTACCCATTCAAGGTTTTCCCTCATTAGTATTGCAATATCAGCAGCAGTTTTACCCTATACAGCTTGATTATCAAGATGCAAATACCAGCCTAGATAATATCAAGCACCTTGTTGAAAGCTAGCACCCAATCATCAATAACCTAAGTAGGCAAACCATGAAATTATTACCGTTCACCACTTATTTTTTGTTATCACTTGTTGTAATAAGCACCAACACTATGGCCAACATCGACCAGATAGATACCCGTAAATTACAGCAAATTAAAGCGATTAAATTTAATAATAATCAGGTGATTACCGCTGGTCTACCAACAATAGAAGAGTTTGGCTTATTACAACAGGCTGGGGTGAAAACGGTGATCAACTTAATCCCTAATAACAACCCCAACGCCCTTAAAAATGAACAGCAAATCGTTACCGACCTTGGCATGCAATATCACAATATCAGCGTTGATTGGCAGCAACCGACACTTGAAAATGTTGAGCAATTTTTTGCATTAATGAAGGCCAACAATAACCAACCTGTAGTGGTACACTGCGCGGCAAACTATCGTGCATCGGCGTTTTATTACCTGTATTTAGCCACCCAGCAACATCAAGCGGTAGACATTAATAACGTCTTGTCACCATGGGGAGATTTGCCAACAAGCTTTAAACAATATCCCCAATGGCAAGCATTAATCGAAAAAGTAAAACTACAATATCAGTAACGACTGAGCTGAATTGATACAGCAAATGCCATAATACCTACTTTATCGCGCTTACATTCAGCAGGCGCACCTATTTACCATTATCTAAACTGTTATACTTTAGGCATTAAGCACTTAAGGTTTGTTAACCCAACATGAGGCAATACATGGCAGCTCCTAAACGCGGTTTTTTTGGTTGGGCATGGCTTATCACTTGGAGTGGCACCTTATTATTGGCGCTGAGCCTAGTGGTTTTACGATTTGTGCCACCGCCAACAAGCTCATTTATGCTTCAAAGCCCGTATCCGGTAAGCTACCAATGGATCGATATTGATAAACTGCCCTCGCGTGTCCCCTTGGCGTTGGTTGCCTCAGAAGATCAACATTTTCCCGCTCACTTTGGTCTCGACTTAACCTCGATAACCGACGCCCTAACCCAACATGACAAAGGTAAAGATCTTAGGGGTGCTAGCACTATTACCCAACAAACCGCCAAAAACCTGTTTTTATGGTCGGGAAGAAGCTATGTGCGTAAAGGGTTAGAAGCAATGTTAGCGGTAAGCATTGAAGTGATTTGGGGTAAAAAACGAATTTTAGAGGTGTATTTAAACATAGCGGAATTTGGCAAAGGCATTTATGGGGTTGAAGCCGCCAGTCTGCATTACTTTGATAAATCGGCAAGGTATCTCACCATTGATGAAGCCGCCCAATTAGCCGTGTTATTGCCAAGCCCGCGTAAGCGTAATCCGCATGATTTAACGCCTTACCTGCAACAAAGGGTTAATTGGGTTAAACGGCAAATGCGCCAACTTGGCAGTAATTATCTTGCACCTATTCTGACTAATTAAGCTTATTTCAAGGTAGTTAACGCCATTCAACGGGCGTTAATTAACAGGATTTACCCCCTATTTACTGCTAGAATACCGCCTTATTTTGATCCGCTTGTGACGATTAAGGCTGGCTATGACCGTACTGCTAATGACACCTCCCATGACCCAATTAAATACGCCCTATCCGGCAACCGCGTATTTAACCGGTTTTTTACGCTCACGAGGCTATGATGCGGTGCAACGAGATCCAGCAATCGAGCTGTTTCTTGAAATGATGACAGCCCCTGCATTAGAGATTATTCGTCAACATGTTGAAGAAAACTTCGAACACCTTGAAGACGATGAACTGCCCGATGCCATCTTTACGTTTTTAGCTGAATTTGATCGTTACCATCTTACCGTAGAAAGCGCTATTCGCTTTTTGCAGGGCAAAGATCCTAGCCTTGCCATGCGGATCAACACCCGTCGATTTTTACCCGAAGGCCCAGCCTTTGATGCCATCGCGCAAATGGAAGCGGTATCTGGCGATGTGTTACAAGCGGCTTTCGGTAATTTAGGCGTACAGGATAAAGCCAAGTATTTGGCCACCCTGTTTATCAATGATTTGTCATCGGTTATAACTCAGGGCGTAGACCCGTATTTTGAAGTTAGCCGTTATGGTGAACGTCTCGCCGCAGCGAACCCAAGCTTTGACGATCTCTACAACACCCTGACAGGCGAGCCTAGCTTTAGCTCAGAAATTTTAGAGCAATTAGTAGAGCACTATTTAGAAGACACCCAACCTAGCGTCGTCGCGCTAACGGTGCCTTTTCCCGGTAATATGTTAGGCGCATTGCGGATTGCACAAACCTGTAAAGCCATCAACCCCGACATTCCCATTGTGTTAGGTGGCGGCTTTGTGAATACCGAGCTGCGCGCACTGAAAGACCCGCGCGTATTTGAGTTTGTCGACTTTATTTGTTTAGACGATGGCGAGCGGCCATTAATTACCTTGCTGGAATACTTTGAAGGCAAGCGAGAAGTTGACGAGCTAGTACGTACTTACTTTTTAGCCGAAGATGAACATGGCCAGCCATACGTTCATCTTAATCAAAACAGCGAGCTACACGACATTCCACAGTCAGAGGTGGGCGCACCAATTTACGATGGGTTACCATTAGATGAATACCTGTCGCTATGTGAAATGCTTAACCCCATGCACCGTATTTGGAGTGATGGCCGCTGGAACAAGCTCACCATTGCCCACGGTTGTTACTGGCGTAAATGCAGCTTTTGCGATGTCAGTTTAGATTATATTGACCGCTACGATACCGCAGGTGCTGATATTCTGGTGGATAGAATTGAAGCGCTTATCGCCGAAACGGGCCAAACAGGCTTTCATTTTGTTGATGAAGCCTTGCCACCGAAAACCTTGTTTGCCTTTGCCAAACGCTTAATTGAGCGCAATGTGGTGATCAGTTGGTGGGGCAATATCCGTTTTGAACGTACCTTCAGCCCAGCCCGTTGCCAATTACTGGCCGACTCTGGTTGTATCGCCGTCAGCGGTGGTCTTGAAGTAGCATCAGACAGATTACTCAAGCTGATGAAAAAAGGCGTCAGTGTTGAACGTGTTGCCCAAGTGACCAAAGCGTTCAGCGACGCAGGCATATTGGTACATGCTTACCTCATGTATGGTTTTCCTACTCAAACCGAGCAAGAAACCGTTGATTCGTTAGAAATGGTCCGCCAATTAATGCAACAAGGATGTTTTCAATCTGCCTACTGGCACCGATTTGTTGCCACCGCCCACAGCCCAATAGGCATGAACCCAGAGCAGTTTGGTATTACGCTTGATGATCGCCCTGAAGTTTTTTTTGCTGAAAACGATGTCGAGTTCACCGACCCAACAGGAACCGATCACGACATGTTAGGCGAAGGGTTACGTAAAGCGCTTTATAACTACATGCACGGTATCGGTTTTGAGCAACCCATGAGCTTTTGGTTCAACCAGCCTGTTTGCCGCACCACCATGAAAAAAGACATGATTGCAAAAGCGGTAACTAATTTTATTTTGAGCCAAGAAGAGTAAAGCGGTTTAGGCACATTTAACCTCAGCCAATGCACATCACATTGGCGGGTTAAATCAATTGCGCCCCCAAAGTAACCTTATTAATTTAATAACTTAGACTTAAAGTTGATGGGTCATCTGTTTCAATATAAACAGCTTTAAACTTTTTAACGCCATTATCACCTTCGACTATATTCGAAAAAGAATAGTTGCTGGTAAATTGTGATAGCGCACTGACATTTTCATCATTACCTTCAAAGTCAAACGAAACCAGACAGATTTTTCCTGCACAGGAATAACTTTCTGAATAAATTTGTACATCTTCTAATTTGTAAATACTGTCTAATAAGGTACTTTCTCGCAACGAGGCATTGTCAGTTTTTTCCATTAAGTCAACGCGTTCAATAAGCTGTTTGAAGTCAATAATATTAAATGTATCTTCTAAAGCGGCGCTAGATACCTCACCATCCTCATTCAAGAAAGCTGATGTAAACTGATCTGCACTGTAAAAGTTCTTTTCGGTTAAATGATTAAGCTGACGAAAAAAGTCGTCATTGTTGCCATCATTTACATCTTGGCTAATAGTACTCTGCGGAGCTGAATCGACGGGGATTTGCACTGTTTCAATCAAGTTTTGTTGATTTGAAGAAGGCTTATTTTTTGAAACAGAAGTGTTTTCGGTGTTAGCCACGGCTATAGTTGTTTCGGTATTTGATTCTGCAAAATATAAATAAGCCACCAATGATAAAGCTACTGAACTGATTACTATTTTTTTCATATACATCCTTATATACATTAAGTATTTCCATATAAACCAACCTAAAAAACATCCAGATTATGTATTGGTAGCGCAATCCCTAATCTAATCACTATGCTGATAAAACAGGTTGAATGAGTGCTGTCACGTGGGCAGATAGTGATGCTTCTTGTTATGTTTTTGACCGCTGCGTATTAGCTTTGTTGTCTAATATTTGTAATAACTCTTCGTATTTGGGCCCTGGTCCAAACTGAGGCAATCCGATAGCCAGGACAACTGCTCCAAATGCTAAATAAACGATATACTCAGCAACAACCATACCCGATGCCATCAAGGCAATACCGCATAGCAAAACAACAATCAGCAAGGCTCTGAATAATGTAGCAGTCTTAATTTTATGCTTTGCACTGGCTATCACTGCCAATTCTTTTTCACTAAATTCCATTTTTTAACCTTTTTAAAAACTAAAACCCTTGCCGTAAACGGCACAAAATAGCAGGCCATTTAAGTTATTGATTAATAACATCCTACATTTGCTATCTTATTGATGTAAAGCACTTTTAATTTAATTGATAGCAAATAAAAGCGTGCAAAATGTTTGTTGAATATGACTTATCTACCCGCTAATTTAAAAAGAGTAATTGAATAAATAACTTATAAAACACTCCACTCAATAAAATATACCGCTAGGAGATAATTTTTGAGTTGATAAAGCGTAAATCAACTAAAATCATCCTTGTTAAAAAGCGTGTACTGCATTCATGTTCTCGTTTTACTTATAAAACTTCGCCTTGCTTTCGATACCTGCAGGCTTATATGTATTTAAGGGTTAGCACCTTTGGTTTGAACCCTATAATTTCTATGACTAGTAGCTAAAGGCTTTATGACCAATGCTGTCAATCGAATACATAAAACATGAGGTGTAAGCGTGGTTGTGACCAGCGATGGCAGGGCGAACTGGCAGTTAAACATGGGAGTTATTTGTCATGGCTGAGCTTACAGGGACCTTTTGATTTGTATAAAGATTGCAGCGTGTCACAGCAGTGCTTACAGATAAGGTTACTCATTCATTGTGACTTGTTCTATTTGACCACATTTTTAAGGATTTGAAAGCGTTAGATGCTTTAGTATTAAGTGGCAATGGCCGCAGAAAACGACAAGTGCAACGGTCACACCTTGGTGCGAAATATCCCCTGACTCGCCAATAAAAAGGCCACTTTCTTGTTCCAAAAGAAAGTGGCCATGCACCTTTTTAGTCGCAGAAATGATGAGTAAATGCGCCTAAAATTCAGTACTCGTTTTCCCTAACATTCACCGCAAGACTAGTACTCGTAGCTAAATTGCAGGGTGTATTCTGTGCCTGGGTCTTTAGCGTACACTTGAATATCCTGTTGATCATATTCAGTGGTTTCACCCAGCAAGTTTTTCGCCTTTAACTTAATCGCCATACTGGTGGTGGGGAAAAAGCTATAGGTAAAATCTAAGCTATGGAAGGGTTTTTCATACACATCATCTAAGCCACCACGGCCACCGTAAGCGATACGTTCACCAAACACGTTATAAACCAAAGTCGCGCTGTGATAACTGTTAGACGAGTCATAACTGAGCTGCATGTTAGCCACCCATGCTGAATGGCCTGTCATGCGGCGCTTATTGTTAGTCGGGTCAATTTCACCATTGGGGGCGATGGTGATTTCAGAGTCACCTAAGGTTAGGTTACCGGCAACAAAGAAGTCTTCCCAAATGCTGCCTTCGCTGATGAAGTCTAAGGTTTGTAAAAACTCGGCTTCAAGTCCATATACGTAACCCGATTCGGCGTTATAAAACTTCAGCTGACGACCCGCTTCTGAAATGCGTTGAATCGGCTCGATAGGTGCATCCACATCTTTATAAAACGCGCCTAAACTGAAGTTATCCCCTTCATCTGAGTAGTATTCCCAGCGCATATCAAGGTTATATATGTCTGAGCTGGTTAACTCTGGATTACCAAAAAAATCAAATCCGGTAACGGGGTCTTGAAATCGCACTGGCGACACTTCACGTAAGTCTGGACGCACTATGGTTTTACTGGCACCTAAACGCCATTGGGTGGTGTCGGTTTGCTTCCAGGTCAGTGACATTGATGGGAACCAACCGTCTTCAGCGATGGCATAGTCGGCTAAATCGTAACGGCCGCCCTCGTCTGAAATCTCGCCCTCTGGGGTTATCGGCAAGGTGACACGGCGAAAATCTTCATAACGTACCCCAGCGTAAAAACGCCATACGTCATCAAAATCGACATCAACACTGATAAAACCGGCATCATTTTTTTCAGCAGCGACATAGTCTTCGGTGTCGGTTGAGGCATCTTTTAACTCAAGCCCGATGGTGTTGTTATTGATGTTGTCGTCAGAAAAAATAGCATCGAACTCTTCAGACAAGATAGCGCCATTCGGGTCTGTTGGGCTTAAATCGACATCAAAACCTAAGCGAGTCGCATAGCTTTCGCGGGTGCGATCATAGTATTGATAGCCAACTTTCACTTTCATCAGGGCATCGTCAAACTGCAGCGGGTAAGCAAAATCCCAGCCGTAGTTTTGACTGTCATCCTGTAGATTTGAATACACATATTTGGGCGCATCTTGGGTATTTAAATTGCGTGAAACAGGCGAGTTAGCGTCATCTAAAATCACGTTATAGGTATACGACAACTCATTTGGGGCATTACGTTCTGAACTGGCATCGGAGAACATCCAGTTAAATTCAGCATCGTTAAATGCTTCAATAAAGTGGTGTCCCTTTATTTGATTGCTGGTTAAGGTTCTTTCTTCGTAATCAATACCATAAACCTGCAACGCATTAGGCTCGCCAAGGGTGTCTATGGTTTCTTCAATGCCAACGGAAACATCATCTGAGGTGTCACGCAAATAGGTGGTGAAGGTTTCAATTTTATGGTTGTAACCAATTTCTAAACCTAAGTTAAGCATGGCCGACATTTGTACGATAGAGTCGGTGCCGATAATGTCTTTTTGGTTTTCTATTTGAGTTTGTTCGCTGTCACCATCCAGCTCAACTTCATACTTGGTGTAGTTTTCAGCTTGCTGTTTATATGAGTAAGCCGCTAATGCGCCAAATACCACGTCGTCTGATATGTCAAAGCGATCGCCAATGGCAATGTCGCCCCTAAAGCCTGGATCGGTACTTTCGGTTTTTACCGCCATATCGCGATACATGTCTAAGGCCAAATCACGATTCATTTTTTGGGCTGTGGGGTAGTTGATAGCACCATTGGAGCCGCTAACAATATCAATCGGGCTAATACCGCCGAACTGATTAATCGTGTTATCAATACTGGATGGCATGCCGCGAGTGCCGTCATCTTTGCCGGTCCAATCGTCACCGCCGCCATTGTAGGTGTAGGTATCATTGCTGTCGTTGGTATTAAAACGTCCGCCCACAGAGGTTTTAAAGAAAAAATTAGCCGGTATCGCTTTAGTACGAATATCCACATGGCCACCGCCAAATGCGGCAGGTTTTTCAGCTGAAGCCGATTTTTGTACCGATAATGATTCAATTATCGATGCTGGAAACATGTCTAACGGCACCACGTTTCGGGTCGGATCCGGTGACGGTACTATGGCACCGTTTAACGAGGTGCTTGAATAGCGCTCACCCAGACCACGCACATAAATAAATTTACCGTCTTTTAGGGTTAACCCCGTCACACGGCGCAATGCTGCGGCGGCATCGCTGTCGCCGGTTCTCGAAATTTGTTCTGAGCCCATGATATCGGCTACAGCAATTTGTTCACGACGCTCTTCGGTCGCGGCAGAAGCTGAGGTACGTAGTCGCCCGGTAACAGAAATCACTTCAATAGGTTCTATCGGAAAAGATTCACCGGCGGCTTGCGTTGATGTTTGCGTGCTAGATGTCGGCTCATTGAGTGTTTCATCTTGCGCTATTGCCTGAGTGGCGGCCAATGATGTTACTGAAAGCACTGATAGAATCGCGAGCGTTAATTTGTTGGCGGTAAAACTCGGCTTGGTTTTCATACGTGATAAGTCCTGTATGCGGTTCAGAGATAGCCGCCCCATAGCATTGCGGGGCGGCTATAAACTTAGCTACTTAATGGTGTGATTTACTGTGGGAAGTAAGCCCAACCTTGACGCCAATCATTTTGGCCATCGAATGCACCAATAAAGTTGGTGGCTTCGAAGAAGTTGTCGTCTGTGCTTAAGTCTTTACCCGTGCCGATTAATGCTGCATCTGTGGTTGCAGGCATGCCGTCGGTTAAGGTTACCGCTGTAGTTGCGTTACCTTCTTGACCCATAAACCAGGTTTCAACATTGATTGCATCTTTGGTTGCCGCGTTATCTGAGCTGTATTTGAACGGCTCGTTACAGTCGATAATCGAGTGCGACATGGTTAAGGTGTTGTTGTTCACATTGTCAACTAAGCCAGCATAACTGCCATCTAGCTCTAAACACTCTCCAGACTCTGTGGTGCTTGTGCTGCCTTTACGTCCTTGCACTAACACGTTATATAGCTCACCTGCGGTGGCTACGCGTAATAAAATGCCCTCGCCTTTATCACCACTGGCATTTTCAATGTCTGTACCCGGTAAAATAGTGAAGTTAGCTAATTTAGGCTTAGATACTGGCGTATCTGTGGCGCCTTTATGGCTGTCACCTTCAATACCACGGTTAGCATTGCCATCTTCATGGGTAATGTAAACAAACTGCGCTTTACCTTGCCAACCGTTAGTCCAGTCTAAGCTGTCGTCAAAGTTGTGGGTAAGGTAAACGTATTTCAGGTTCACCGCGCCGCCCCAAAACTCAACACCGTCATCGCCATTAGCATGCACTTGAATGTGATCAACTTGAGTGCCACTGCCGACTGCGGCAAACGAAATCCCGTTCATTTCTTGGGTATCATTCACTTTAAAGCCCGCATACTTAATCACCACATAGCTGATTTGACCGCTGCTATCGGTGTTGTCGTTACCGCCATATGGGAAGTCACCGACTTCAAATGAGGCATCACAGGCATTTTTATCTGGACAAGTATTGGTTAAGCCTTTACCTAAAAGCACTAAACCGCCCCACTGACCGCGCGCGCCTTCAGCACCCGCTATCACATCCTGTTGTGAGGTCATTTCAATGGGGTGAGTGGCCGTGCCTTGAGCCATAATTTTTGAACCACGACTTACAGCAATATAGCTGTTGTCGGTGGCAAATAACTTAGTACCCGCTTGAATGGCTAAAGTGGCTGAATTGCTGTTATCGCCACCAACAACCACTGCGCCACCATCAATTTTGTACATAACATTTTGACCAGCCAATAGTGTGGTATTGCTTAATACATTACCCTGTAAAGTACACACTAAGGTAACCGCATCATCTTTGTATAAGCCTGCAGCCACGGTTTCAGCGGTGGTGCCAACAGGGCAAGATGTTAATGTGGGTAATGCTGTCGGAGCGGGAGTGGCATCGTCATGAATCGCCGTTGTCCAACCTTTAGTCCAATCATTTTTGCCATCAAATGCGCCAATATATTGGGCATCCACTAAGCGGTCATCCAAGTTACTTAAATCTGCTTTACCAGCAGTTAATGCAACCGATGAGGTGTTCGGCATATAACCTGTTAAGTCAGACGCGCCGACTAAGTTACCCTCCTGGCCTTTAAACCAAGCTTCAACATCTAGGGCTAAAGTGCGACCTTCTGCGGCATCGGGTTTGGCATTTTTAAATGGCTCAACACAGTCAATCAAGCTGTTTTGTACAGTTAACTCTGCGCTATTGGCATTATTTACCGTGTTGTCATCATTCACTTCTAAACACTCACCCGAATCCACATCACCTTTTACCAACAGGTTATAAGCGGTTACGCCAGTGCCTTTACGGAATAAAATCCCTTCGGCGTCGTCACCACCCGAGTTAGTACCGTTAGCCACATCGATAGTGATGTTAGCTAAAGCCGGCTTAGACATAGGCATTGCGTTGGCATCGCTGTTACTGTCGGCCTCAATACCACGGTTAGAGCCATTATCGCCTTGGCGAATATAAACGTGCTGGGCGCTACCTTGCCAACCATTGGTCCAATCTAATGAATCGTCAAAGTTTTCAGTTAACACCACGTTAGAAATGGACACGTTACCGCCCCAAAACTCAACGCCATCATCATTATTTAAATGCACTTGAATGTGGTCAACTTGAGTGCCACTGCCTACACCCGCAAAGCTGATGCCGTTCATTTCTTGGGTGTCGTTAATTTTAAAGCCGCCAAATTCAACGCGCACATATTGGATCACACCCGAGCTGTCTTGAGTGTTATCGCCGCCATAGTTATGGTTGCCCACCTCGAATGACGCATCACAGTTTGCTAAATCTGGGCAGGTGTTTACCGGTGCATTACCCAGTAATACTAAGCCGCCCCATTGGCCAGCTTTGCCTTCTTGGCCTAACGCAGTTTCAGCTGATGTGAATACGATAGGTGCGGCTGCGGTGCCTTCTGCCATGATTTTTGAACCACGACTGATCACTAAATACGAGTCGCTGCCCCCAAGCACCTTAGTGCCAGGTAGAATAGACAATTCAACTGAATTTTCGTTATCGCCACCAGCAACCACGGCACCATTGAGTAACCAAACAACATCATTGCCTAATACGATTTTATCGCCATCTTGACCACCAGTAGTAATGGTAGATGCTGCGGTAGAAGGCGCTAATGTGCCTGTTAATTCCCAAACCTCTTTGCCGTCTACTGTGGTAAAACTGGTGCTTTTAGTCGCAAAACCACTGTAAGATTTTTGCTGCGCCGTTTCTGTTGGTGTTGTAGGCGTAGTTGGTGTGGTAGGCGTTGTGGTTTCTTTACCTGTGTTGATATTGATATCACCACCACATCCCGCAAGACCTAAAGTTGCAGCTAAAGCGGTAGAAATCGCGGTGAGTTTAAAAAGGTTTTTCAGTTCCATTGTCATCTCCGAAGACGGATTGCATTACAGGTTAGTGAGGGTTTATTGCGTGCCACAGGCAGACGCATTTGCTGGTGCATAAAACTAACGGGTAAAAATGACAAAAAGACTGCGTAAAAATGACATTAACATTTCTACAACATGACGGAATTATGAAAACCTAGTCTCGGCGGGCTTTTCAAGGCAATTTTGAGATAATATTTTTATAACAAAAACATTTCAGTTGTATCAATTTGAAGCGGCGTTTTGAAAAAACACTCAGATAGAGTGGCAAAAAGAGTAGAGCACTTTTGGTTTTTGGTTAATGTTCCTCGTTAAAATCATCAAGCCCACAAGGTGGGGCTTGATGATTGATACACGAATTGAATTAGTTATTCTGATACAACCACTGATATACCGTAGGTAATACCAATAAGGTCAGTGCGGTTGAACTGAATAAACCGCCGATGATCACCACGGCTAACGGTTGTTGAATTTCGCTGCCGACACCAGATGATAATAAGATAGGGATCAAGCCTAATGCCGAGGTTAATGCGGTCATTAATACAGGTCGTAAGCGGCCAACGGTTCCCTCAAACACACTTTCATATAGGCTTTCACCAGAGAGGTTATCGACACAGGCTTGCCTGCGCTGATTAATCGAGTCCACCAGCACCACCCCATTAAGCACCGCCACACCAAACAAGGTGATAAACCCAATGGAGCTAGGAACAGATAAATAGGTACCGGTCACATACAAGGCAACTACACCACCAATTAATGCTAACGGCACATTCGCCATAATTAACATCACTTGCTTAATCGACCCAAACGAGAAATACAGCAACAATCCAATCAACAGGATAGAAATCGGCACCACGAGAGTTAAGCGTTTTTGTGCCCGTTGCTGATTTTCATACTGACCACCCACCACCACGGTATAACCTGCAGGTAAATCAGCTTGTGGCACGATGGCGTAGATATCGTTCACCACAGATCCCATATCGCGCCCCGACACGTTTGCTTGAACCACCACACGGCGCTGCACATCATCACGGCGAATATTCGGCGGCGCCATTTCAACCACTACATCGGCCACTTCGCCTAAACGCACCGTGGCGCCATTTATCCCTGTAAGCAGTAAATCCCGCAACGCATCGGGCGAACTGCGCTGTGCTTCAGTCAATCGTACATTGATATCATATCTGGCATTGCCATCAATCACCTGCCCAGCGCTCACACCACCAATTCCCTGACTGACGAGGCTCATTACCTGATCAACACTGATGCCATAACGCGCTAGCACATCTCGTTTTGGCCTAATGACAAGTTGTGCTTCACCACTGACCTGCTCTAACGACACATCAACTGCACCATCAATCTTTTGCACTAATTCAGTAAGCTGCTGACCTTTAGCCGATAGCACAGCTAAATCTGGGCCAAATATTTTAATGGCGAGTTGCGCTTTAACGCCTGACAACAGCTCATCCACTCGAGTGGCAATTGGCTGGGAAAACGTCAGTAATAACCCCGGAAACACACTTAATTTTTGCTCCATTAAGCGCTGTAATTCAAAGCGATCACTGGCACTTTGCCATTGTTCAAGGGGTTTTAAGCCAATGTAAATTTCAATATTACTGACAGGTTCAGGGTCACCCCCTAACTCTGGCGCACCAATACGGCTGAGGGCGTAGTTGACTTCAGGAAACTCCAGTAATCGCTTTTCAAGCTTGGGGGCGATATCTGTCGAAGTGAATAAACTGGCTGTGGGAGCAAGTGTTACCCGTAAGTTTAAAGTGCCTTCTTCGAGTTCTGGGACAAACTCAGTGCCCAAACGTGGCAACAAAGCCATACTGCCGATAAACATCAATGAAGCAATGGCAATGACGGTTTTAGGCCTTGCCATTGTCGCTTTTAATCCTTGACGATAAATCCGCTCCACAGGCATTAATAGCCAACTTTGTCTGATCACCACCCCACGTTTAAAGGCATAAACCGCCAGTGCTGGTACAGCAAATAACGCCACAATTAATGCCGCTATCATGGCTAAAATAATGCTGGTTGCCATCGGCTGAAACAATTTACCCTCTACCCCCTCAAGGGCGTAAAGCGGTGCAAACACCACGATTATGATGGCGGTGGCAAAGAAAATTGGACTGCACACTTCTTTAGCCGCTAACCATACTTTATGGCTAATTGAGTTTGCTTCGCCGTAACGTTGAGCCTCACTATCCTGTGCCTTAGATGAGAGACTCAACCCCTGTGCAGTCTCATGCTGAGTGAGATGCTTAAAAATGTTTTCAACCATCACCACCGAGCCATCCACCAACATACCAATGGCAACAGCCAAGCCACCCAATGACATTAGGTTAGCTGACATACCAAAGTACGCCATCACCATTAACGCCAACCCGATTGAAATCGGTATTGATAACAACACCAGTAAAGTGGCGCGGATATTGACTAAAAACAGTGCCAAGATAACCACAATGAACACAAAGGCCATCAGTAAAGCATCACGCACAGTATCAACGGCCTGCTGAACTAAATCCGCTTGGTCATAAAACACCTCAAACGTTACACCTTGGGGCAAAGCTTGTTCAATTAAACTCATGCGCTCATTGATGTCATCAATGGTTTGCTTGGTATTTGCGCCCATGCGCTTAAGCACCACGCCAGCCACTACTTCACCTAACGGATTTGGCTCGCCGCTGGCATCTCTGCGCGTCATGGTAACCGCGCCGACCCTAATTTCACTGCCATAATCGACATTGGCTATGTCCATGACTCTGATGGGCGTACCATTAAATTCAGTCAGCGGAATATGTTTAATGGCTTCTAATCCGGCATTACCTGACGGTAATAAACCATAACCCCTTACCACTAACTGCGATTGGCCTTGGTCCATAAACCAGCCACCCGCATTACGATTATTACTTTCAAGAGCGTCGATAACCTGCGCCATCGACAGAGAATAACTGCGCAGCTTGTTCAGATCGATTTGTACCTGATATTGCAAGACTTCGCCGCCAAACGACAGCACCTCCGTCACCCCTGCGACTGGCATCAAAATCAGCTTTACTAGGTAATCATTAATACTGCGAAGTTCTGCTGCCGCCACGCCAGACTCTGGCGTGGCACGTAAAATGTATTGGTATATTTGCCCAAGGCCTGAAGTATTAGGGCCAATTTCTGGTGTGCCAACCCCAGCAGGAATTGATTCTTTCGCAGCTTGTAGCTGCTCAAACACCTGCTGGCGGGCAAAATAAATATCTGTGCCCTCTGCAAACACCACAGTCACAATAGACAACCCCGTGCGCGATAACGATCGCACCTCAGTGACCCCCGGCAAGGCATACATTGCCGACTCAACCGGATAACTGATAAGCTTTTCAACCTCTTCAGCGGCCAATCCTTCTGCGGCGGTGTTAATCGCTACCTGCACATTGGTGACATCGGGAAACGCATCCAAATTTAATTTGGGTAACACTGCAATACTGCCAATCATTGCTGCCAGTAAAGCCAATACCACTAGGAGTCGCTGGGTTATCGCCGAACGAATCAATCTTGCTAACATGCTAAACTCCTAATGGTTATGAATGTCAAAGCCAGATTTAGCCAATTCAGATGCTAAGAAAAACGCCCCTGAGACCACCACTTTTGCACCACTTTCTATCCCGTTGACTAAATTAAGCCCACGCTGACTTTGCACCACATCAACTTCAACAGCCTTAAAGCCATCTTGACCTTCAATAAACACCTGCCAGTCACCATCGCTGCTGCGGGTTAATGCGTCATCGGGCACAATAATGCCGTGTAAATTCCCCTTAGCATGGGTATGCCCAATAGCGGATTGATTGAGTTCTAGAGTACGTTGCTGAAAAAACAACTCGGCAAACTCGCCGGCATGCAACACATGTTGCTGATTAGGCATGCTGATCCACACCTGTTCTGTGCGGGTAATAGGATTAAGCTCATGCGAACGGCCAATCACTACGCCGGTAACGTTTCGCTGCCCAACGCGCACTAAGGCCGATTGACCAATGGCCACCCGTTCAGACTGCACTGGGGTGAGTTGCGCCTCGACCCATAAGTACGACTCATCAGTAAGCTGCATTAACGGTGTGCCTGCCTCTAATACCTGCCCTAACATGGCCGCATCTTGCTGCACCCGCCCTGAAATGGGCGCCAATAATTGAAACTGACCAATCGACTGTGGTGAAGTTGTCAGAGCGCTAATTTGCTCTGGCGTCATCATAATGGCATTCAGCACCGCACGTTTCAGTTCGGCATTCACTTCTGTACGCATTTTCTCACTGGCGCTAATGGTGCCTTTGGCCATACGACTCACTCGCTGCCACTCTGTTGCCGCATTAATATAATCGGCTTGAGCTTGGGCAATGTCAGTACCACCCAGGGTTAATAAGGCTTGGCCTTTTATCACTTGCTGCCCCGGCACCACATGGCGTTTTAATACTTGCATGGCTAACTGCGGGGCTATGGTCACGGTTTTATCTTTGTCGACCACCAGTTGGGCGGTGGCAAATGAGGTTAAGTCAAAAGGGCTAATATTGAGAGTTTCAACGCGAATGTTAGCCAACTCACGTTGCTCGGCCGTTAACGTTATGGCCTCGTCATGTGCATCCTGTTGCGGATCCGCTGAAGACGATTGTGGATTGTGATCACCGCTCGCCATCACCGCATTGCTAAAAAGCATTAACCCAATACTGATAACGGCGAGCCACACTAATTGACGAGAGAGCAAACTAAACGATGCTAAAAACCGGGTATTTACCGGTAAATTGATAGCTGGAATTGTCATAAATAAATCCTAGAACTCAAGCATGGCCAAGTTGAAACTCTGCGATAAGCATTCAATTTAGCCATAAAAATAATTAAGCTTGCCTGTCGTAACAGCAAACCTTTAATGAATGAATTTAAACAGGATTTACACTATCGGGGGGCGGTATGTTGCACCTAAAGCGGGGGCTAAATAAGATTGAGCAATTTGAAGCGGTTGTTGATTAGCTTGTTCAACCGTGTAGAGTTCTTCGGGAAACACTATGGCCACTAAACCACCGTGACACTGGCAATCTAGGCACAAATCAACCGTTTTGTTTGTTGGCGCGGGGTGAGAGTGGTCATCGGATGGCGCATGCTCGCGAGCACCGTCTGCAGCGCAACTACATTGTATACATTCAGCCAGCTGACTGAGGGCGGCAATATCGATACTTGGCGTGAATTGAACATGGGCATGATTGCCTTTTTCTTCAGTACTATTGCCAAGGTGTAATTGATGGCCACCCAAATTCGCGCCAGCAAATTGCAGCACAATAATCGCGATCAACAATTTAATTGCTCGCATCATTGAAAACGAATGCAGGTGACCCATGCCAATCATCTAAAGCGGTATTTACTTAAACACGCAGTGTTTAGCATAATCAGCAGCTTCATTTGAAGACCAATCACCGCTAGGTTTATCTTTCATTTGCTTACACCATGCTTCACTACCAACTTCTGGTGCACATGCTGTTAAACCTAATGTGAAAATACCCACAGCTGATAACGCTAAAAGTTTTTTGAATAACATAATACTTCCTTGATTGAGTTAACAATAATCTTCTACATAACAAACTTGTAGAGTCATGATTTAATGTTGCGATCGCTTAGTGATCCAGTTTATCGCATCTTGTTTTTGTGAAAGCGGAAACCAAGCCACCTCACCTTGCATAAACGGTCCCATTAATCGGACAGAGTTACCTACCCAGTCAGGACCACCAACAAATACTAATGCATCAAATGCGGGTAATTGTACTTCACCACTCCCCGTTAACGAGCCAAACTCCCAGCCCTCTAACAGTACATCAGCTTCAATGTACAAGCACACTTGACCCCAGTCTTTACGGTAAGATTTTATCGCTGGTTGTAAACGGCTGCGGTAATCTTGTGCCGATAATCGCCCACTTACAAACAAGCTGATAACTCCTTTGGTGATATCAGTAATTTGGCATAACATAAACAACTCCGGAGTCATGCTGACTAACCGATAATAGTCGATTAGCAACGCATTCACTTCAATGTCGCAAATCATAACAAATATTACCGCCGCCAATATATAACTATTTTTAATCTAAAAAGTGATACCCTTTACACTATGATAAATATTTCCAATAGTGTGACAATCGAAGACAAGGAACTTGAATGGCAATTTGTTCGTTCAAGTGGCGCGGGTGGGCAACACATTAATAAAGTGTCTACCGCTGCGCAGCTGATTTTCGACATCAATCAATCGTCTTTGCCTGATTTTTATAAACAAAAATTATTGGCTAAGGCTGACCACCGCATTACCCAAAGCGGTAAAATCATCATCAAGTGCCAGCAATCTCGCAGCCAAGATTTTAATCGTCAACTGGCGTTAGAGCAGTTTATTGAACTGATAAAAAGTGCCACTATTGTGGCAAAAAAACGCATAGCAACTAAGGCCACTAAAGGCAGCCAAAAGCGGCGGATTGACACTAAAAAACAACGAGGCGCCACCAAAGCATTACGCCAAAGTAAGCCCAAATTTGATTAATGAACAAATTTAGGTTTACTGGGTGGCTAAGTTGGGTTAAAACCAAGCAACGTAAAACGCTGAATTAGCGCACTAAGTATTGATGAACAAAGGATTATCATGAGCCAAACTGCAAAAATATTATTAGTCAACGGCCCAAATTTAAACTTACTTGGCCGCCGCGAACCCGGTCATTATGGCACGCAAAACTTAGCGACGATTGTGTCTGAATTACAAAGTGCTGCCAGTGCTGCCAATGTCGTGCTGGAACATATTCAGTCTAATGCAGAGCATGAAATTATTGATGCTATTCACGCCACGGATGCACAATTTATTATTATTAACCCAGCAGCCTTTACTCATACTAGTGTGGCAATCCGCGATGCGATTTTGGGTGTGGCTATCCCCTTTATTGAAGTGCATTTATCTAATGTGCACGCCCGTGAGCCATTCAGGCATCACTCATATTTTTCTGATAAAGCCATTGGGGTTATTTGTGGATTGGGCGCACAAGGATATCAATTTGCATTACAGGCTGCGCTTAAACACGTGCAGGATAATCAGGCGGCACACTAACTCGCATAAAGCCGATTATTGATGCGCTTGAATGATATAATCTTCCAAACATCGTTGCAGCCAAATGGGGGCGTCGTAATGCATGACATGCGTATGCTGTTCCCAGCTTTATTCTTGGTAAACAAAACGATCCTAGCCTAACACCTGTTGAAATCTGGTACGCATCATCCGATGCTGCATCATGTAGTTAGCTGCCATCAAAAGTATTTATCTGATGCGGCAATAGCCCATAACCAAATCCACGGATGACTTTGACTGCTTCCTGTATAAGACTCTGATATAATGACTCGCTAATCCTAATTCAGCGACCCACTTGTTATGACAACCCCAACTTCTGCATGTATTACTTCGCATAAAAATGCAGCAATCGATTTTACACAGGTGCTAGCTGATGCTATTACCCAACGACAAGACTTTTTTGCCTACGCAACACAGCACAATACAGACTGTTATCGCGTATTTCATGGCACAGTAGAGGGTGCTAATGGATTAAACATAGACCGCTATGGCGATGCATGGTTAGTACAATCTTTTCACGAGACATTATCAGAACAACAACTAGCACAAATTAGCCAAGTATTGATTCAGCATGGCGATTTCCCAATGGTATATAACGATCGCTCACAAAAAAACTCGCGCGTAGCAAATAACTTGTTAAATGAAGCACAAGACTATGCCATGTCAGAGCAAGTGATGCATGAAAATGGCATCGCGTTTACCACTAAATTACGCCATGAAGGCCAAGACCCATTATTATTTTTAGACATGCGCATTGGCCGAGAGTACATGCATCAGCACAGTAATAACAAAACAGTACTCAATTTATTTTCATACACTTGCGGTATTGGCACCGCTGCCGCAGTTGGCGGAGCTAAGCGAGTAATGAATGTCGACTTTTCATCTTTTGCACTGGCTGCAGGTAAGAAAAATGCTGAGTTAAATCACGTTGAAAACGTGTGTGAATTTGTACAAAGTGATGCGTTTCCGGCATTGCGCCAATTAGCAGGCTTACCTGTTGGTGGACGTCGTAACCAAAAATTACCTAAGTTCCCTAAACTGGCTAAAACCACTTTTGACTTAGTGTTTTTAGATCCACCTCGTTTTGCTAAAAGTGTTTTTGGGGTGGTCGATTTAATCAATGATTATCAAGGGTTATTTAAACCCGCCATGCTAACCACAAAACCTGGTGGCACCATTGTGTGCTGTAATAATGTCGCCAAAGTGGAACGCCAATCATGGTTAGATAGCTTAATACGATGTGTTGAAAAAAATGGCCGTCGGATCAGCCATATAGAATGGTTAGATTGTCACCAAGATTTCCCCTCATTTGATGATAATCACCCGCTTAAAATTGTGGCTCTAACCATAAACTAAAAACAACTTAATCAAGCATATTATTTAGTGAATTCAATTTTGCTAAATAATATCTTTTATTTTCAGGCACATCAGTTAGCTCGACTGCTTGCTTCAAAATTCTTTGCGCCTTTTTTGTGTTACCTAAACCTAACTCTGCCTTAGCTAAGGCAAAATAGGCTTGATGAAAATAGGGGGCGCTCTTGATAAATTTTTCTAGAAAAATGACCGTCTTGTCATAATCTTTAAACTCTAATGCCTCAATACCCAAACTGTAATAGCGATAAGGATTACTAGACTCAATCGCTATTAGTTGCTGATCGACTTGAGCGGCTTCTTGTTTGCGATCTTGCAATTCAAGTAGCAAACGATAATTACTTAATATCGTTAAAGAACTTGGTTCAATTTTCAGACCATAACGATATAATTTTTCCGCGGTCACATCATCCCCTAAACGGCGATGAACTATAGCCATCATATTGATTAACGGTTCATACTCTGGTGCAAGGGTGAATCCTTGTTTCAACAAAACAAAGGCGTGTTCATAATTTTCTAAAAGCAGTGCGTCTGCTGCTAGATTTCGGTAAAACATCGCTAAAAACTCATTCAGAGAAACAATGGCACCCGTTCTATCAAACCTATCAGGAAAATAATCAATTACGGTTGATGTACTGCCACTCAAAAAATGACCACTGGGTTTCTCATCATATAAAAATGTACGGACATGATCTGATGTGACTAAAAGATCTGAAGAAATATTAGTCAATACAGGCGAAGCATAAACCACTTGAAATACAGGATAAATATCCAGCTCTTTTGCGATTGAATAGGTCAATAATGCCAAAGCCATACAATTACCCGATTTACTTTCCCAGGACTCGCTACTGGTAGAATTACGGCCTTCATAATTAAAATTCACCATTTTGTGATTGATAAAATGAGCCACTTTCAAACGATTCGGCAAATTTTTCATATCATCTTTTGATATAAAGGCTTGTAACTCCTGTCGCTGCATGTCTGATAAGCGGGATAAGCTATCGATAGATGGCACATTAAATGAAGTGTTTTTTTGAACTAAAGAATGATTAAATTCAGGCAAAAAATCTGATTTATAAGCCTTTTCTGCATTGGCTGTACAAGCACTGCTCAAAAGTAAGCATAAAGACAATATCGAGTAATGTTTCAGTTGCCAATAACGGCCTAATACAATCATTTGCTACATTCCATGTACATTTAAGTTAATTCAATATGAATTAACTTACTTCACATTTCAAGATTATCTTAAGGCTCTAAACTTACCCACAAATTAAATTGCACACAATTTAGTTGCATTCATTAACTACCTGAATTAAAGTAAACACAATTAAATTGCACACAACTTAAATTAACTTACTTTTGAGGTATTTCTATGACAACGTTATATACAACTTCAGCAACAGCATTAGCTGGCCGTAATGGTCAAGTGACTACAAATGATAAAACACTCGATTTAGGTTTAAGCTACCCAAAAGAAATGGGTGGTACTGGCGAGCATACTAACCCTGAACAATTATTTGCTGCGGGTTATGCAGCTTGTTTTTCGAATGCGATTTTACATGTAGCACGTGAAATGAAAGTGGCAATAAAATCTGCACCAACAACTGCGACAGTCGGAATAGGTCCAAATGATAATCAAGGTTTCGCTTTAACCGTTGCCCTAGCGGTTGAATTAGATCTTGCTCAAAATGATGCCGTTAAACTTGTTCAAACCGCTCATCAAATTTGTCCATACTCAAATGCGGTACGCGGTAATATCGATGTAAAATTAACGGTCAATAACGCTGCAATTTAAGTCCACAAGGTTAATAAAAAAGCCAGAAAGCATATGACTTTCTGGCCTTTTCAAGCTATTTTCCTATCCAATTACACTGATTAAAAGCGTGCTAACAATTTGATGTCAAATTCACTCACATCGCATGTTAATTGGTTATCTGCAATTTGTTTTTCTAATGCCGCAATTTGCTTATTCACTTCCGTTATCGTCAAAGTGTTGTTATCTAATTCATAAACTAGCGCTAAACTTTGATAATAAAAACATAAAATCACTAGGGCATCATGGTTATTATCTGCAGCCGACTTTTGCACAGCATTCAGTTTACGGTAAATTTTATTTTGCAGCTGCTTAAGCTGAAAAACGTAATAAACATCAGAATATTGTGGTTTTTCACGACCATATTTGACCACGAGTGTGCACAACATTAAGCCTAAAATTACGCCTGCAAAATTAAAGTAAAAATTGCCTGTTGGTTGCCCAGCCTCCACAGAAGTTGAACCTAATAGCGCAATCAATATCTGTCCAAATACTACTGATGAAATCGCTAATATGGCAATTAATCCAACCTGTACTTGATTAGTCATTTTGCGATATTGCGGTTTATCAACGTGTCTTAATCTCATAAATGTGACTCTTAAGGTTCAATATTATCGGCATTATACCTGCTTAATATAAATCACTCATTAAGCAGATAAGCAAATGCATTAACGGCAGCACAATGATCGGGGATGAATCTCTCTAAGGTGAACTCACTGAATCTGCAATTAAGGTTCTCTGACAATGTTATTGGTGAACTTACTTCAGCAATTTTACAGAGACGGCTAAAAGATAACTTTTCATCAGGGTTAAGAATGACACATATTCCTGTGATAAACTGCGCCTTCTTTTATGCGTTGACGATGAATATGACTGAATTTACTCCTATTAGCGCCTTAATCGGCGGAACCTTGCTCGGTTTTGGATCATTGTTATTGTTGCTACTTAATGGCCGTATTGCTGGTATATCAGGCATTTTAAGTGGCGCACTGCAATTCAAACACCCTAATGCGAAGTGGCGATGGGCTTTTATTGCTGGCCTGATATTAAGTGGCTTTTTAGCTCCCGCTTTGGGCTTCACTTTACCTACACACTTAGACGCTAGCTGGACACTGACCCTAATAGGCGGTTTTTTGGTCGGCTTTGGGACATACTTAGGTGCCGGCTGCACAAGTGGTCATGGTATTTGCGGTATTGGCAGATTGTCTAAACGCTCTATTGTTGCCACATTGGTGTTTATGTTCGTGGCCGCTATGGTGGTATTTATTACGCGTCATGTTATCGGAGCCTAGTATGAGTCAGCATCCACAAACTCCCTACCCCTTACAGACGCTAGTCGCGTTCATTTCTGGTGGTTTATTTGGTTTAGGATTAATCGTTGCACAAATGGTTGATGCTAACAAAGTCCTTAATTTTCTAGATTTTTTTGGCCATTGGGACCCAAGTCTGGTTTTAGTTATGGCCGCGGGATTAAGCGTATTTAGTCTTGGATATGTGTTTGGGGTTAAACCCAAAAGTAAGCCTTTATTAGATAATCAATTTTTTCTCCCCACAAAAAACCGCATTGATAAAAATTTATTAACTGGCGCAAGCTTCTTCGGATTAGGCTGGGGACTTGTTGGAATTTGTCCTGGTCCTGCCATCGTAAATGTAGTTACATTGAATGGCCAATTTATTGGATTTGTCATCGCAATGTTTTTTGGGATGTTTGCGGCAAAAAGGCTAGGGCGTGCTTAGCTATGTTGATAAATGAACATAAACACGCCTCAATAAAAAGTACTTAACCTTAACGAAATAGCATTGCTAATCTGAATACTCTCAGCTTAGCGATCTCTGTAGCATTAATTACTGGCTAATGTGTGATTAACCTATCAAATTAGTCGGGTTTATCTTGCCAAAAATAAAGATGCATTTAATACTCAGCTTAAAATTTATTCTTTGGGATCGTCATGACTACACCGGAATTATTCTCTGCTGAACAACAAGCGCACTTGTCTCAACTAGAGCAGTTACCCCTTATTGACCTGCTTAATCACATTGAAGCAACCCACCATAGATACATTCGTGACACCGCCCCCTTATTACAAGAGTACTTGCAGCGAATGGTGGTTGCCCATGCTGATGACCATCAAGAAATTGTCCCTTTATCACATTGCGTGACTGAGTTAATCGCAGAACTGATGCCACACCTTATTAAAGAAGAACGTATTTTATTCCCTGCTATACGCTCGCTTAGTCAGGGGCAAGAAGTTAATGGGTGCTTTGGTCATATTGGCAATCCTATTCATGTAATGGAGCATGAACATGATAATGCTCAGGAGATACTGCTACAGTTAAGAGCCTTAACGCATAACTACCTTATCCCTGAAGGGGCTTGTAACACCTGGCGTACCTGCTATAAAACGCTGGCAGAATTTGATGCCGATTTACAAATGCATATTCACTTAGAAAATAATATGCTGTTTCCTAAGGCCTTAGCGTTATAGTGTTATCAGCTGAGTCTCTTTGACTTTTGACTATCTTTTTCAGTCGATTATTCATAAGCTAACTACAGAATATGACTAATCGACTAACGTTATGCCTAACCATCACTACCCTACCTTTGCTTTAGATGATATTGCTAATCTTCACGAGTCTGCCCAGGTAGAATTTAAACTTGCGGGTGGACGTGATGGTAATGGCAAACTACCAGAAGGCATGTGGGAAACCTATAGTGCCTTTGCTAACACCTTAGGTGGTGAGATTATTTTAGGTGTAAAAGAAGAGCATGGTGAATTTAGTATTGAAGGCATTGTTAACCCGATGCCGATGCTCAGTGAAATTTGGCAAATTCTCAACAATCCGCAAAAAATCAGTCATAACATTTTATCGCCAACTGACGTGCAAATTATTGAAATAATGGGTAAGAAGTTGATCAGAATCCATGTGCCCGCTGTGGATCTGAAACTTAGACCAATTTACATTGGCCAAGATCCTTACAGCGGCACCTATTTTCGCGTAGGCGATGCCGATATGCACGCTAGCCATGAGCAGGTTGATCAAATGAGTAAGCGCAGCGGTTTAAAATTTAAGTAAATAAAAAGCCAATAAAACTGATTTATTGGCTTTGAATATCGAATAATAAGTTTATTTAAATGGCAACTTGATGCTCAGTAAAGGAGTGAATTACTCTAAATTGATTGTTAGCTTGTTTCTGCTGAATCAATTGCTCCACTAACTCGCGTATTTTAGGTTCTGCATCAATAAATTTATTCATATTAGCGCCCCCCATTCTTGCATCATAGATAGCCTCACCATCTAATCTGCCTTGATAAAATACTTTTATTTCGGCATACACCATGTATAACGCTAAATCCCACGCCCAATTTGCGGTATACGTTGCTGTCCACTCACAACCATTTTGCGCATCTAGCTCTTGAATGAGTCGGTATTTAATCTGTTTTTGCTGTAACACTTTTTCAAATTCTTTTAAAAAACCTTCACGCACATCTTTGTTTTCGACAATACACACCTCTGTCGCACTCGTGACTTCTATGGGGTCAACCTTTTGCTTAATCGAACATGCCGATAAACTTAAAATAGATAACACAACAATGAAGCTCAATCTTAATTTGGTGCTCATTTTTCTTCCTTGAATCAATATAGTTGAAGTGATAACTCAAAAATTAAATCACACAAAACACTTACACTCAACATGTTAAAAACGCCATAATTTAACGACAAAAATCCAATAACTTGCTGAGGTGAGTAATTTTTATCTGGGGCAATAAACTGGACGGTTTTTTATCTCTATTTTGTTGACAAGGATTAAGCCAAACGGTCTGACAGCCTGCTACTTTTGCACCAAAAATATCAGAGTTTGGGTGATCACCTATATGCAATAACTCAGAAGGTACAATAGCTAACTGGTTGCAAGCCATGGTAAACATGTCACTGTGGGGTTTCATTTTTACGCCATAACCTGGATGTAACACAAATTCCAGCACGTCACTTAATCCAATCCGACTGGCATCGACATTGCCATTGGTAATCCCCACCAATCTAAAGTCGACTTTTAATGCCTTCAAAATGGCGATGACATCTTCGGTGACGTTAAAATCACTGCGATAATGCTGAAAACAAGCCAATCCCGCTTGCGCTCCTTGGGTAGCTTGTATTTCATTGTAACCAAGCTGAATTAATCCCTCTCTGAGCATGGTATATCGCGCCGCTGAAGTATCATGTTTAAGTTCAGGATGCAGGGATTGTTGTGCCAATTTACACTTAAGCCAATCCTCTGGAGTCCATTGGGTAGACGCTGGATACTCACGATGTAATAAGGCAAATGACTGCTTTACCGCATTGGCAATAATCGGCTGGTTATCATATAAGGTGTCGTCTAAATCAAAGCTGATTGCCTTGAATGGCTTAAGCCGTTGGTATTGAATGATGCCAGATTGAAGTTGTGCACTAACTGAAGATGGGGTAATGGATGCTGAAGCAGACTGGTACTTTGGGTCGTGATGTTTCATCATGAACTCCCTTTGGTTTTCTTGGCTCGAGGATGAGCCCCATCATAGACTTTGGCTAAATGCTGAAAATCAAGACTTGTATAAATTTGGGTAGTAGAAAGATTAGCATGCCCTAATAACTCCTGCACCGCCCTTAAATCGGCACTGGATTCAAGCATATGAGTGGCAAACGAATGACGTAGTTTATGCGGATGCACTTTTACTGATAATGCCTGCTCTTGCCCCCATTTATTCATCCGGGCTTGAATACTGCGGTGAGATAAGCGTTTACCCTGATTGCTAACAAATAAAGCATCGGCGGCATGTTGAGTTGGCATATCGGCTCGATGCATAAGCCACAAAGTTAACGCTTCCATAGCTAGCTTCCCAACGGGCACAATGCGTTGCTTACTACCTTTACCCATGACTTTCACTTCAGCATTATCTAGCTGAATATCATCGCAATTTAAAGCAGCAAGCTCAGCGAGTCGAAGGCCGCTTGAATAAAACAATTCCATAATGGCTTTATCACGAATAACCAGTGGATCATCACCATTAATATCAAGTAAATGACTAACGGCATCTACGTCCATATTTTTGGGCAAGGGTTTATTTTGCTTAGGCGCAGTCAGGGTTTGAGCGGGGTTAATCTGTATCTTTTTTTCGGTCAATAAGAACTCAAAAAACTGCTTTTGCGCCGATAAATGCAATGAAATTGACCTTGGGCTTAGCCCCTGACGATGTAACTTAGCCAGTACTTGTTGCAATTGCTCGCGGTTGGCATCTTGTAATAACACCTTATCGCCCAATAGCGATTGGGCCCGCGTCAATTCATACAGATAGTTACGAATTGTGTAGGCAGACAATTGACGTTCAGAGGTCAAATATTGGCAATACTTTGCTTGCCAATCATTG
The DNA here is from genome assembly GCF_025971955.1 of Shewanella subflava. Classification (GTDB taxonomy): domain Bacteria; phylum Pseudomonadota; class Gammaproteobacteria; order Enterobacterales; family Shewanellaceae; genus Shewanella; species Shewanella subflava. The sequence goes on along the minus strand of NZ_JAPDMX010000003.1, from coordinate 14,113 downwards.
TGTGGCATGGTGTTGACTCCGGTTATGATTGAGCAATGCCGTTACACTGATGATTACACGCCCCAAAATATCAGTCGCAACACAGCTAAAAAGTCGGCAATAGGTGGTCCAATAAACGGCGTAATTGACTGAATAGTAATGAATCCATATCAGGATAGAAGTGAGCGGGATCGCTGCTGGCAATCGCAAATATTACCTGACCATTCTCATTTGATAATCGTGTTAATGCTACTGAGCCAACTTCACTGCCGAATAATCGTTTTGATTCTGATTGGGTTAAGCGACCAAAATAGTAATTATTTTGGATCCTATGACGCCATATATTAGCCAGTTCACTGTCGATATCATGCACTGTGATTAATCGTACATGGGTGAAACCAAATTCCTGTTGCAACCCTTCTGACAGGGTTTGTCTCAGCGCCCCTAAATCTTCACACGCAAGCAACTGAAACGACAATTCAGTGTTGAATAAAAAAATGCGCTCATTTTGTTTAGCCACATTCATTAAGCTGGTAATTTCTTCCTCAAGTTGAGTCACTTTTTGACGCAATATTTCTTGTCTGCGCTCAACTAAAGATACCACCCCACGCTCATGATGACTTAATCTCAACGCAATCAATAGCTCAGGAAACCGATTGAAAAAATCAGGGTTATCCAATAAATATTCACGAATGATGTTTTCATCGAGTAATTGATGTTTAAAGTTTGCCATCATTTCAGCACTTAAATCCTGGCCAATCGCATCAATATTTAATGCGGTTTCTGATGGTATATCTTGATTTGATGCCACATCAGCGGCTGAAGTTAAGTCACTCATAAAAAATTACTATTCCTAAATATTACAACTGAATTTGACCATCATATACATGTTCGGCCGGACCTGTCATCCATAATGATTTACCTTCACCCTCCCAATTAATCGTCAGTGAGCCTCCGGGTAAATCGACCCTAACCTGGTTATCTAATTTATCTTGCAACATACCAACAGCTACAGCTGCACACGCACCCGTGCCACAAGCCAATGTTTCAGCAGCGCCACGCTCATACACTCGTAATTTGATGTGACTGGAACTCACCACCTGCATAAACCCAACATTAACCCCTTTTGGAAAACGCTCGTGGTTGGTTAACATCGCGCCAATTTCCGCTACAGCCGCCTTTTCTACGTCTTCCACTTCTAATACACAATGTGGATTTCCCATAGAAATTGCACCACATAAAAAAGTTTGCAACGGTGTTTGAAGTAAATAGGTTTTTTCACTCTTTTTGGCTTTAAAAGGAATTTGACTAGGGTCAATAACAGGCACGCCCATGTTAACGGTCACATGCCCATCGCGTTCAATTCGCAAAGTGATTTTGCCAGAACTGGTGCTAACGCGGATTTTATTCTTATTTGTTAAGCCTTTATTACGCACAAAGCGAGCAAAACAACGTGCACCATTGCCGCACTGTTCCACTTCGCTGCCATCGGCATTAAAAATACGATAATGAAAATCTAAATCGGGATCATAGGGCGGCTCAACCAATAATAATTGATCAAAGCCAATCCCAAAATTTCGATCGGCTAAGCGACGAATCTGCTCTGGCGAAAAAAATACATTTTGGGTGACGCCATCAACCACCATAAAGTCGTTGCCTAGCCCATGCATTTTAGTGAATTGAATCAAAGACTTTTCCTTTTCTATTGACGCATTAAGGCAGTAAGTGCTCACCTTGCCAAAGTTGGGCAACTGTTTCACGTTCACGTACTAATATATCTTGTGTACCATCAACCATCACCTCAGCCACACGTGGACGAGAGTTATAATTAGATGACATCACAAAGCCATAAGCTCCACTTGAGCGCACTGCAAGTAGGTCACCCGCATTAACAGCGAGTTGTCGATCTTTTCCTAAAAAGTCGCCTGTTTCACACACAGGGCCGACGACATCATAAGCTTGAGTTGGCGCATCAGTTTGATTCACTGGAATAATATTCTGCCATGCGCTGTAAAGCGATGGACGAATAAGATCATTCATGGCGCCATCGACAATCGCAAAACGTTTGTCGCTATTTTCTTTTAAGAAAAGCACTTCGGTCACAAAAATACCCGCATTAGCTGCAATGGCTCGGCCTGGCTCAAATATCAGTTTGATCGGACGTTGACCTAAACGCTCAAGCAAGGCTGCTGCGTAAGCATCTGGGTGCGGAGGCGTTTCATTGTTATATGGCACACCTAATCCCCCGCCAACGTCAAAGTGTTCGATATCGATATCTTGCTCTGCTAAACGGTCAATCAGCGCTAACATGCGATCCATCGCATCTAAAAAGGGCTTAATTTCAGTGAGCTGTGAACCAATATGACAATCTACCCCTTTCACATGTAAATGAGGTAATGCGGCAGCACGGGCAAAAACCTGTTCAGCCTCATCCATAGCGATACCAAATTTATTTTCTTTTAATCCGGTAGAAATATAAGGATGGGTGCCCGCATCAACATCAGGATTAACCCGCAAAGACACTGGCGCAATATAACCTAAACGTCCCGCAACATCATTTAGCAGCTCAAGCTCTGCGCTTGATTCCACATTAAAGCAGTAAATGCCTACCTTAAGTGCTTGTTCCATTTCTGGTACCGTTTTACCAACACCTGAAAAAACCACTTTTTTAGGGTCTCCACCGGCTTGTAAAACACGCGACAGCTCGCCGCCAGATACAATGTCAAAACCACTGCCTAAACGGGCTAAGGTATTCAGCACACCAAGGTTAGAGTTTGCTTTAACGGCATAGCACACCAAATGTGGATGATCAGCCACTGCCTTATCAAAAGCATGCCAATGGCGCTCTAGGGTTGCTCGGGAATAAATATAAAGTGGGGTACCATGTTTTTTAGCTAACGCACTTACATCGCAACCTTCGGCAAATAACTTACTCTCTTGATAAGTAAAAAAATCCACAATGCATTTCCTATTCTATTGCTGTTTTTCAGCGGGTGAGTCCAATTCTACTGGTGTTATTTTGGTGTCAGCAACTGCAGGCACAACGGCAGTTTGGTTATCTTCCGGTGTAGGCGTTTTATATAACGGCCCTTTCTGACCACAGGCAGTAAGCAATAGGCTAGCAAGCAAAAGTAATAAAAGCAGTCTCATTTTTCTCAACATCTGTGCATCTGATCAATTATGGCCTTATAATCGCATTCATCACGCAGAAAGCAAAGGATAGAAATGCATGGCTATGACAGATACTGAGTTTCACCAATTGGCTGATGAAATTTTCAGCGCCATTGATAGTGCCATCGAAACCGCCATTGATGAACAAGATGCCGACGTAGATATTGATTACAGTGGTAATGTAGTGCAATTAAGTTTTGAAGATGGCTCGCAAATTGTTATCAATAAACAAGAGCCATTGCATGAGATTTGGCTGGCGACTAAAACTGGTGGTTACCATTTCACTTATCAAAACGGTAAATGGTTAGATACCCGCAACAACATTGATTTTGTGCCTTTTGTGCTTGAATCGATTGCCAAGCAAGGCGGGATTGTGATCAGCATCTGATCGCATCCTCTTTGTCATGAAATAGGCTCAGTTAAAACGCTGAGCCCATTTCATCTTCGGTTACCCCAAAAGGCTCAACCTGCAACACACCATCCTTTCGTACTAAATGGAAAAATTGCGGCATATTAAAAAATGCTTGCTGGTCTTGATGGCTATTTTTCACAAAGTGCATGCTTTGTTGGTTAACTAGCTGCGCGATCGTCATATCATCTAATACGCTATGAGTCAGTTTGTTGTGCTCATCAACCAAAATCACCTCAAGATTTTGTTTTAACTGACGTAAAAAAAACTGTTTTGCGCCATGTGAAATATATCGCTGAATAATGGTTGGAACGGTAGCAAAAGGCTCATTATTAAGTTCTGGCCGAGGTAGATGATTCACTAATCGGGGGCGATTGTAATGAAATATGGCCTTGTGCGCGATTAATGGTTTATAAACCATACCTAATGAGTTGAAATGTAAGCCATACTTTTTATCGGCCAAATTAAGTTCAATTAACAGTGTCTGGCTATCGGTTACCCGTTGAATCGTTTGGTAACACAAATCAAGCAGCTGAGTAAGTTGATCGCTTATTTGTTTGGATAATTTAGCCGAGCATGAAAATACTGAAATATGGCTTTGAGCATCGGCTCGCTTAAGTCCTAATACTAAAAATGAAATAGCATCAAGTAATGCCACCTCACCTTCAAATCGATGACTATGCCACTCCCCCCAACTATTTAAACTGATGATATCTATACTAGACAGCATATTTTGCTTGCTACGACCTAAAGATAAAATATCACCGTTCATGTAATCAACCATGATTTCCTGACCATGCCATAGTTCAGTTGGGTCGTCATCCATGTTAGCAACCACGATAAGTTGCTGATAAAACCAAGACTGACATAAATGACGTTTTGTGACTTCAAAACGATGGTTAACATGGGGTAATAAAACATTGGCAAGGTGCGCTAACTTGGTTGCATATGATTTGCTTCGCTCAATGGCAAACCAACGCGTTTTATCGGTAACCAGTCCATTCATTACGGCCCAAGCCACAACATCAACGACCGTTTTGCCAATAAATAATGCTTGCTGACCTATTAACTGTTTAGCTGAAGTGATCTCACGGAACAATTGATATTGCGATTTTTTTTTCGAATACCACACAGCTAACACAGGCTCATTGACGCCTTGACTCCACAAAGGGTTCAATGAGGGCAGCGTATGAGGATCATCGTTAAAAAATCCGTGTAATTTACGTGCTAACAACCCTAACTCTTCAACCCGCATACGATCACTTAATTCATGCTTTGAGGCAAACTGCAGTAAATTTTTATAGCTGGTCAATAACAGTTCATTTAATTGTTGGTTAAACCATTGTAATTGGCCAGAATGCCAATTATTTGCATTATCTAGGGTAAGCAATAAGCTGCTTGGCCAATGCCAATCTAGGGTGAGTTGTGTAAGCTTTTGCGTTCGCCAATCATTATTGACTGCTTGTGGTGCTGATAACGCAATACCACATTTAAGATAAAAACACCGCCTAGCAATTTCAAGCCGCCTCACTTCTCGTCTAGATAATAAATACGCTTCAATTCTTTGATACAAAATCAGATAAGTATCGTTATCCTCAGAGAAATTATCCGCTAAACAATATTGCCAAATGGTGTCGGTAATCATGTGTTTTTGAGGGTAATCACTGGCGTAAACTTCCAGTAATAGCACTTTTAATAATGCTTTGTGCGGTTTATTTAAGCCTTTATACAACTGCCACAAAGACGCGCCAAAATATTCGCTGGCAGGAATATTATCTAACGTCCCTAAATACAGTAAATTATCGCCCTGAGCATTTGGCCACCACGCCACAGACTTGCCCGCCAAACGAATGTGAGTACGATAAAACTCTTCTAATAAAAGCCAATGTTGCGCAGAGCCACTGTGCTCTTCACCCAAAGGTTGGCAATTGTCATATAGACCACATTCTTGAAATTGATTTGGGTGAATAAGGTAAAAGTTGACTTCAAAATCAAATTGGGCAAACCAGGTGGTTAATCGAGCCGTTTTGTCAGTTATTAGCTTTAGATCGGCGCGATTTAATGATTGATGATGAACAAGCCAAATATCCACGTCGCTATTCAAGTTTTGCCCAAAACTCGACGAGCTGCCCATGGCATAAACTCCCTCAAATGCATAGGGTTGTTCCGAGACCATAGGAAAATATTCAATATCAGCAAGTTGGCACGCGCGTTTTATGGCATCATTAAATGAAAATTGACAAACCCCAGAAGGCGTTGAAGCATCAGTATAACCAGGTAATTGCTTGTGATTAACCTGAAGTAAATAAGGGATAAGTAAAAAAAGTTGGTACTGATGTTCAGGTAGCGTTAGTTGAACACGTTGTAATCGCAACGTATTCAATTTTTCAGCGCAAATAATCGCACTGTTATGCCCAACACGTTCATGCTGAATAATAGACAAAGACTCCATCCTTAAATCACTCACATGCACCGATACAATAGCTCAACAATTCAGATGAGTTTTATCAGTATCAAATGTGACCTGTATCAAATAAAACAACCAATACGTGATAAGGTTAACACTAAATTAGGTTTTCGCAATCTAGCCGAAAGTCTTGTTGTGGAATTGAATTGTATCAATTTGCACAAAACACAGTTAAAACGTTTGAATTTCATACACAATGGCAGCAGAAAATGCCTGATAAGCTATTAGCGACAAAGAAATTCATACAATGACAATGCAGACCTTCACTTAAAAATCACCAAACGTTGATTCACCAGTAAAATTATTCGCAACATCAATATTATTAAGCTTGATCATTAAAGCTATTTGGCAGATTTGTGGCGAAATTAAGAAATCATGGTGCGACTTCAAACAATTTCAACACAGTTATGACAAATGCCTAAATCCAATGTTAGCATTAGCGCAATTACTGTTAAGTAGATGGATAAATATGGCTATGTCTGAAAACACTATTCGTATCGCAACGCGTAAAAGTCCACTGGCAATGTGGCAAGCTGAGTTTGTAAAGGCAGAATTAGAGCGCATTCACCCAGGGTTAATCGTTGAACTCCTTCCAATGAGCACTAAAGGTGATGTGATTTTAGACACACCACTCGCCAAAGTGGGTGGCAAAGGCTTATTTGTTAAAGAACTTGAAGTTGCCATGTTAGAAGACCGTGCTGATATCGCAGTGCATTCAATGAAAGATGTGCCAGTAGATTTTCCTGAAGGACTTGGTTTGCAAGTCATTTGTGAGCGTGAAGATCCTCGCGATGCATTTGTGTCAAATAGCTATAAAAGTATCAGCGAACTCCCCCTAGGCGCTGTAGTGGGTACATCAAGTCTTCGTCGTCAATGCCAAATACGTGCGTCTCGCCCCGACCTTGTTATCAAAGATTTGCGTGGCAACGTTGGCACCCGTTTAGCAAAATTAGACAGTGGTGATTATGATGCCATTATTCTTGCCGCTGCTGGCCTAATTCGCCTTAAGTTAGAGCAACGTATCGCCAGCTTTATTTCTGCAGAAGAGTCATTACCCGCTAACGGCCAAGGTGCTGTAGGAATTGAATGTCGTAGCAATGATGAACGCGTGAAAAGCCTACTTGCTCCCCTTGAACATTTAGAAACCCGTTATCGCGTATTAGCTGAGCGAGCTATGAATACTCGCTTAGAAGGCGGTTGTCAGGTTCCGATTGGTGCATATGCTGAAATCGTTGGCGATACATTAACCCTACGCGGTTTAGTGGGTAATCCAGATGGTAGTCAGGTGATCACAGGACAAGTTGCTGGCGATAAAACCCAAGCCATTGAACTAGGACAAGCTCTGGCGAATGATCTTCTCAGTCGCGGTGCTAAAACCATCCTAGACGCCGTTTACGCTAAGTAATGATTTGACCATGAAAGTCTTGCTAACGCGGCCAGAAGGCCGTAATCAAGATATGATTGAGCAACTTGAAAAACGTCAAGTTGCTCATATGGTGACTCCGCTTTTAGCAGTTGAAGCCACTCATCAAGCTGTCCCATCACATTTTTTTGATGTAAATAACCTGATTTTCATCAGCACCAATGCCGTTAAATTTACCGCAGAAAAACTCCAGTATCAGTTTCCTTTATCATGCCGATACTTTGCCGTCGGGCAAGCCACTACCGATGCATTAAAGTGTTTTAACTTAAACGTTTTTACTGCACCAGAAGAAAGTCAGGATAGCGAAGGATTACTGTCATTACCTCAACTGCAAAATGTGAATAAACAATCATTTATTATATGCAGAGGATCGGGCGGTCGAGAAACTATCGCAGAAGAACTCCAACAACGTGGCGCCACAGTCTGTTATTGGGATGTCTATCAACGTACTGCCCCGCAATTCCATGAACAACCGATATATCAACAATGGACCGCATTTGGTATTGATACGATTGTGGTGACCAGCGGTGAGATATTAACCAATTTAATTGCACTAATTCCAAAAGAATTATTTGCATGGCTACATTCATGTCATATCATAGTGCCAAGTAATCGTGTGGAATTACAGGCAAATGCATTAGGATTACACCGAGTAACCAATGCAAATGGAGCAAATACTCAAGCTGTACTTGCAGCTTTAGGTCTGTCTGCGTAATTTCCTCTTCATCACATGATTTAATGATAGTGAGTTTTTCACGATCAAATTGTCGTATTTTGCTTTCAAGGACTGTTCATGGATAACAACACACCCGAAACCACTGAAGTTGACACAAACGAAACCGTGTTAAAGCCTCAGGCAAAGGACGACTCATCTAAAGTGACTAAAACGCCACCAACGTTAAAACGCGCGCCCGGACCATCAAGCCGCCATCGCAAATTAGGTAGTTCGTGGTGGGTAAGATTAAGCATATTGATTAGCTGGTTAGCTGCAGGAGCAGCCATTGCAGGATGTTATTGGTTATATTTGCAACTCAATAACCAGCAAGCTCAACAACAAAAGTTAGTCAGTGACTTCTCTGCCGTCGAAGTGCGTAATCAGCAACTTAAGCAGGAGCTACAGCAATCACTTTCAGCGCCAAATCAACGTATTGCCCAGTTAGAGCAGCAACAAAGTGATGATGCCAAAGCCTATCAGCAATTAGTTTCACTACAAAAAGCGCATCAACAACTGCAAGAGCGTGTTGCTATTGTTGCACAACGCAGTCCTAATCATTGGATGGCTTCTGAAGCAGAATACCTTGTTCGTATGGCCAGCCGAAAAGTTTGGCTTGAAAAAGATCCTCAAACAGCTGTCCGTTTATTGCAAGCCGCTGATAACAGAATTGAAGCGATGAAAGATCCCGCTTTACATCAACTGCGTAAAGCCCTTGCCCATGATATTGTTACAACTCAAGCAATTAAAATCACCGATATAGCAGGTTCAGTTTATGCCATTGATGCGGTAATAGATCAAATCGCTAACTTACCATTAAATAGAATCAATACCGAAATATCAGCAGATCCTTTAACCGAGCCACTTACCGACTCGATTGACGATTGGCAAACCAACCTTTCTAAGTCATTTAAACAGTTTGTTGAAGGCTTTATTACCATCAGACAACGCACCACAGATTTAGAGCCACTTTTACCCTTAGAGCAACAGTGGTATTTAGTTGAAAATGTGCGCTTTAAGCTATTGCAAGCACAGTTATCGCTGCATAACTATGATGCACAAGGTTATAAAAGTGCGATCGATTATGCGAAGCGATGGGTAAAGCAATATTTTGATACGAATGACCGAAATACGCTGAACGTTTTAGCCCAACTTGATAAATTATCAGGTCTCACTATAGAGTCGATTAACACCAAGCAATTTCAATCAACACCTTTATTACAAGAGTTAATGACTTATGGACAAATGATGCCAGAAGAGGAGCCAACGCTATGATAAAACTGTTAGCGTATGTGCTCATCATCGTTTTAGGACTGTGTCTAACACCTTATATTTTAGCCACTAAAGGCTATATCTATATTGCAATATGGGATTATCAAATTGAAACTAGCTTAGCCTTTGGGCTGCTAGTCCTTTTTGCCATTTTTGTTGCATTTGAAATCATTAAAAGAGCCTTAGTTTTAGTATTGACTCTGGTGCTCAACAGTCGATTTTTACCTGAACAATGGCGGATAAAAAAAGCCAAAAAGCAAACGTTACTCGGTGCTTTAGCATTGGCAGAAGAAGATTGGCCTGCTGCCGAAAAAGCAATGGCTAAAGGGGCTGAGAATGGCGAATTACCGGCATTAAACTATTTCGCTGCCGCTCGCGCGGCCCAGCATCAACAAAAAATTGCTGAACGAGATAGCTATCTTACCCAAGCTCAAGCAGAGCCTTTAGCAAAAGCCGCGGCGCTGACAACTCGCACCCGTTATTTACTTCAACAAGGCGAGTTAACTCAAGCACGAGTTTTACTTGATGAACTTGAACCAACCAGCAAGAGTAAAAATCCTGTTTTAAAAATTGCGGCTGATTTGTACCTCGCCCAGCAAGATTGGTCGGCGCTAAAGTTAATATTACCTATTTTAGCCAAACGCCATATTTATCCTGAAGAAAAGTTACAAACAATCTCGGTGCAAACGAATGTACAACTGGTTAACAAAGCCGCTGAACAGTCGTCAAACGATTTAGATAAATGTTGGGGCTGGTTTAGCAAATCTGAAAAAACTCCAACTGATACCTTTGTGGCTTATTTGTATGCTTTATGCAAATTACAACGTAAAGACGAAGCGCTAAAATTATTGTCAAAACGTCTTAAAGCAGAGCCCACTGCGGCTTTATTTGATGCGGTAGCAAAAATAGCCACCGCCCATGATCAAGACATCAGAAAAACATTAACAAAGTTTGAGCAAACCCATGAAAATATAGTAAATTATCAAGAGTGCCTTGCGAACCTTGCTTTGCAAACACGAGATTTCAAACAAGCAAAAATGCATTTTAATCATGCCTGCCATATTAGCCCTACTCGTGCTAGATGGTTAGCACTTGCACAAGTTCAAGAACAACTCGGTGACAATATGATGGCTTTACAAAGCTATCGAAACGCGGCACATCTTAACGATTAACTGCTTTGGTCAAGAAATGATAATCTTTGAATCTTAAAGGTTTTCATTTCTTGACCATCTACCATGCTCCCCTTCGCCTGCTTCTGCTTTATCAAAATCCTCAGAACCCAAATGAGCTAAATCATCGTAGCTAGTGTTTTATGCGCTCTAAAAAATAAGCTTTATATAGAGTTAAAACTCAACCCTAGATGTTATTCAATTTATTTACATAAATTTCAGGTGAACGTCATAAGCTGAAACGTTTTGTATTCTACAATAATCTTTAATGAAAAAATTTCAGAAAGTTATAGCTTTTTACTGCATAGTCAAAAAATTGACTATGTTATGGTTTTGGCATAAAATTGTAAGATCTAAACTAAGCTTAAATAATGTATAAAAAACTGTTTATACAAAATCAGGCTAAACACTTTATTTAATAAGCATTTTTGAGTTTGCACTAGCTGTTGGGAGCTAAAAACATGGGTACGATCACAACTTCAAAAACGGGCACGTTAACTGAAACGCAAAGTAATATCAGTTTATCTGTAGACAATAAATTAACATCTGTTCAGTTAGGGCAAGCAATACCGTCTGGAAGCGTGTTAGTTTTTGATGATAATGCTCGTTTTGTTATCACATTCGATGATGGTACCATTTATGCGACAGACGCAGACACACTTCCCCAATCAACGTCAAATGCAGATATTGCTAACTTAGATGCACTAGATGAAATTGAAGCTCTCCAGGCTTTGATTGCATCAGGTGAAGATCCAACTGCGGAACTACCTGAAACCGCTGCTGGCACACCTACTGGTAATCAAGGCAACTCAGGGTTCGTATCTTTAACACGAACCGGTGATGAAACCATTGCTAATGCTGGATTTAGTACTGCAGCCCAACCTGCAGCAGCCCCATTAGCACAAGAAGATACCCCAATTATTCTTAATGATGTCCCATCAGTATTGGCTAACGATAGCAATACTGTCTCCGAAGATACGGTTGCTACTGGTAACGTATTAGATAATGACAGCGATGTAGACTCAAACTTATCCGTTGTCAGCTTTGAGGTGGAAGGTCAATCCTATGAGGCAGGGACACAAGTCACGTTAGAAAATGGCGTGCTAGTCCTCAACGCTGATGGTTCATATACATTTACCCCAAATGAAAACTGGAACGGTCAAGTCCCAGTGATCACCTACACCACCAATACTGGCGTTACTGCAACATTAACCATTGAAGTAACACCTGTTGATGATGCCTCTGTATTGGCGAACGACAGCCAAATTATTGCCGAAGATACGGTTGCTACTGGTAACGTATTAGATAATGACAGTGATGTAGACTCAAACTTATCCGTTGTCAGCTTTGAAGTAGAAGGTCAATCCTATGCAGCTGGTACACAAGTCACGTTAGAAAATGGCGTGCTAGTCCTAAATGCTGATGGTTCATATACCTTTACCCCAAATGAAAACTGGAACGGTCAAGTCCCAGTGATCACCTACACCACCAATACCGGCGTTACTGCAACATTAACCATTGAAGTAACACCTGTTGATGATGCCTCTGTATTGGTGAACGACAGCCAAACTATCGCCGAAGATACGGTTGCTACTGGTAACGTATTAGATAATGACAGCGATATTGACTCAGATTTAGCCGTTGTCAGCTTTGAAGTAGAAGGTCAATCCTATGCAGCTGGTACACAAGTCACGTTAGAAAATGGCGTGCTAGTCCTAAATGCTGATGGTTCATATACCTTTACCCCAAATGAAAACTGGAACGGTCAAGTCCCAGTGATCACCTACACCACCAATACCGGCGTTACTGCAACATTAACCATTGAAGTGACGCCTGTTGATGATGCCTCTGTATTGGTGAACGACAGCCAAACTATCGCCGAAGATACGGTTGCTACTGGTAACGTATTAGATAATGACAGCGATATTGACTCAGATTTAGCCGTTGTCAGTTTTGAAGTAGAAGGTCAATCCTATGCAGCTGGTACACAAGTCACGTTAGAAAATGGCGTGCTAGTCCTAAATGCTGATGGTTCATATACCTTTACCCCTAATGAAAACTGGAACGGTCAAGTCCCAGTGATCACCTACACCACCAATACCGGCGTTACTGCAACATTAACCATTGAAGTGACGCCAGTCGATGATCCGACGGTCACATTGAATGACGTGGTGACGGTAGCTGAAGACACACCAGCGACAGGTAATGTGTTAGATAACGACAGCGATCCAGATTCTGACTTAACCGTGGTTTCTTTTGAGGTCAATGGTGAAACCTACCTAGCGGGCAGTGAAGTCACGCTTGAAGGCGGCACTCTTGTCATCAACGCTGATGGTTCATACACCTTTACCCCAAATGACAACTGGAACGGTCAAGTCCCAGTGATCACCTACACCACCAATACGGGTTCAACAGCAACATTAACCATTGAAGTAACGCCTGTTGATGATGCCTCTGTATTGGTGAATGACAGCCAAACTATCGCTGAAGATACGGTTGCTACTGGTAACGTATTAGATAATGACAGCGATATTGACTCAGATTTAGCCGTGGTTTCTTTTGAAGTAAATGGTGAAACCTACCTAGCGGGAAGTGAAGTCACGCTTGAAGGCGGCACTCTTGTCATCAACGCTGATGGTTCATACACCTTCACCCCAAATGACAACTGGAACGGCAGCGTTCCTGTGATCACCTACACCACCAATACTGGCGTTACTGCAACATTAACCATTGAAGTAACACCTGTAGGTGATCCAGCAACTATAACAGTTAACGACTCTGACAAAGGCACGGTCACTGAAGACGGCGCCAGCGACAACGATGCCAATACCGTACAAACGGTTAACGGTAAGCTAGACGTCACTGACGTCGACACCGGCGAAGCCATTTTCCAAGTACAAACCAATGTCGCCGATGGCAACTACGGGACCTTCTCGATTGATGCGAACGGTAACTGGACCTATGTCCTTAATAACGACCACATCGATGTGCAATCTCTGACTGCAGGTCAAACCTTGACCCGTGACATCACCGTTACCTCAAAAGATGGCACGGACACACACACTGTGACCATTACCATTGTGGGTGCGAACGATCCAGCTGACATTACTGTCGGCACCGGCAACGGCGATAGCGACAAAGGCACGGTCACTGAAGACGGCGCCAGCGACAACGATGCCAATACCGTACAAACGGTTAACGGTAAGCTAGACGTCACTGACGTCGACACCGGCGAAGCCATTTTCCAAGTACAAACCAATGTCGCCGATGGCAACTACGGGACCTTCTCGATTGATGCGAACGGTAACTGGACCTATGTCCTTAATAACGACCACATCGATGTGCAATCTCTGACTGCAGGTCAAACCTTGACCCGTGATATCACCGTGACCTCCAAAGATGGCACGGCCACACACACAGTGACCATTACCATTAATGGTACTGACGATGTTCCTACTCTGGTGGCGGATACTGGCAGCGTCACTGAAGATACCGCGGTAACCGTCGACGG
>NZ_JAPDMX010000032.1 GCF_025971955.1 Shewanella subflava | reverse complement strand
TCTAAAGCTTCAGCTAGTTCAATAATTTTAGCTTCCCACTCTGGCTGGCCTTCTAGTGCCTTAAGCGCAGAACCTTGGATAACTGGTAAGTCATCACCTGGGAAGTCGTATTCTGAAAGAAGTTCACGAACTTCCATCTCTACTAATTCTAGTAATTCTTCGTCATCTACCATGTCACACTTGTTCATGAATACGATGATGAATGGTACGCCAACCTGACGTGAAAGCAGGATGTGCTCACGAGTCTGTGGCATTGGGCCGTCTGTAGCAGCTACTACTAGGATTGCGCCGTCCATCTGTGCAGCACCAGTGATCATGTTTTTAACATAATCCGCGTGACCTGGACAGTCTACGTGTGCATAGTGACGTGATGGAGTGTCATATTCGATGTGAGAAGTATTAATAGTAATACCGCGCTCACGCTCTTCTGGAGCGTTATCGATTTGAGCGAAGTTCTTAACTTCACCACCATATGTCTTAGATAACACAGCAGAGATAGCTGCAGTTAAAGTTGTTTTACCATGGTCAACGTGACCGATGGTGCCTACGTTTACGTG
>NZ_JAPDMX010000027.1 GCF_025971955.1 Shewanella subflava | reverse complement strand
CGTATTAAACGATTTGTAATTAATCACATGACAGACTCATGCAATTAAATACTATCAGCTTTCCAAATTGTTAAAGAGCGGGCTTAAAAAAGCCAAAGATAAAATTTCGTTTATCTTTGGCATCTCTGACCTAGATGTATGTATCTCATTCAAGAGAATGGTGGAGCTATGCGGGATCGAACCGCAGACCTCCTGCGTGCAAGGCAGGCGCTCTCCCAGCTGAGCTATAACCCCTTACATACAGCGAGAATAAATATCAAGGTACCAATTATAGAATTGGCGAAGCCAAATCGAATTTTAGCAAGTTAATTCAATGCGACGTTTAGCCTGCTAAACGAGTATTTAATTAACGCAGATAAAATGAAGATTTGGTGGGTCAGAGTGGACTTGAACCACCGACCTCACCCTTATCAGGGGTGCGCTCTAACCAGCTGAGCTACAGACCCATTCTTTTTGGTCTTTTAATCGTTACTCGGCGTTGCTTTCGTCGTTCAGTCGTCATGTAGTAAACTACACATCCTCCTTTACTCCTCAAGCGCCTTGATTAACAATCAAAATCCGCAAAAATACCTTTCGATATCTTTCTCTTTCTTCTATCAAGTAATCTGTGTGAACACTCAACAAATATTGAGTTAGTCGTATAGGTAAGGAGGTGATCCAGCCCCAGGTTCCCC
>NZ_JAPDMX010000015.1 GCF_025971955.1 Shewanella subflava | reverse complement strand
TAATGCCGATCAGATAAGCACTTTTTAGATCGGTTGACCGATCTACTGGTTGATGTATAAAGGCCTGCAACAGAGATGTCGCAGGCCTTTTTCTATGCAGTTAGTCACCGCTTTAACCCTTGCAAACCGTTATTTCCCAAACATTGAGGCCGGTGCGCTTCAGCAACTGTTGCCTGAAGAATTTATCAGCCAATGTTTGCACAAAGCTGGCGTGGCGACCGTTCGTCGACGCCGTTTGCCTCTAGAATCATTGGTAATGGTTGTGCTCGGAATGGCGTTGTACCGAGACAAAGATGTTTGGAGCATTGCCGATAAAATGCAAATTGCTTTACCCGGCCGACGAGAGTTAGTCGCGCCCAGTGCCGTTGTCCAAGGCCGGCAGCGCTTAGGCTCTGAAGCTATACGGCAAGTCTTTCATCAAACACAAAAACTTTGGCACCAGGATGCAGAACATCCACGCTGGTGTGGTCTGCAACTACTTGGAGTTGATGGGGTTGTTTGGCGGACGCCTGACACTGTCGAAAATACTGAAGCCTTTACCAAACCCATCACAACGGCAGGCGAATCAGCGTGGCCGATGGTCAGAATGGTATGCCAAATGGAACTAACCAGTCATTTATTGACTGGTGCCGCGATGGATAAATACAGTACAAATGAAATGATATTGGCAGAGCAACTGATTGAAACGACACCAGATAATAGCGTGACGCTGTTTGACCGTGGTTTTTATTCCTTAGGTTTGCTCAATGCATGGCAAAGTAAAGGGCAAAACCGTCACTGGCTTATTCCACTGAAAAAAGGTGCGCAATATGAGGTTGTGGAAAAGTTAGGTAAACAAGATTTACGAGTTCGAATTGCAACCAGCCCGCAAGCACAAAAGAAATGGCCAGGCCTACCCACGCATGTGGAAGCAAGGTTGCTGCATAAAAAAGTGAAGGGAAAAGAACGCTTTATCCTGACATCAATGCTGGATACGACACAGTTTATGGGTGATGAAATCGTGGATTTATATAGTCAGCGCTGGGAAATCGAACTGGGCTACCGGGAGATAAAACAACAGCTGTTGGCAAACGAATTTACGCTGCGAAGCAAAAAATCGGAGATGGTGAAACAAGAACTATGGGGCGTGCTGCTTTGCTACAACCTCATCCGCTATCAAATGGTCAGGATGGCCAAAACCCTCCCGGGAATTTATCCGAACGAGCTGAGTTTTACGTTGTGCGCCAATGCGATAGTCAGTTTGTTTGAATACGGTTTTACGCTAATTAGTAGCCACCACATACCGAAAGAGTTGGATGATTTAACGAGAAAAGCGGAGTTTTTTGTCTTGCCGTTCAGGCGCGAGGAGCGTTGTTATCCAAGGCAAGTGAAACGAAAAATCAGTAAATATCCACACAAAAAATAACGCCAGTCAGCTTATCTGACTGGCATTA
>NZ_JAPDMX010000014.1 GCF_025971955.1 Shewanella subflava | reverse complement strand
GTAAGCGGTCAATAAACCCCACATACCAATAATACTCACGCTTTAATATAGTACCTTTTTCACCGGAGGTACTATGAATCAAGAACAAAAGCGCGCCTATTGGGTCTCAATTGTTGAGCAACAAAAACAAAGCCAGCTATCCATTAAGCAATTCTGTACCGACAGCGGCATCAGTTATCAAACCTTCTACTATTGGTCTAAGAGGCTGCGCGTTCCTGACGCCATACAAACCTTGCACCCCATCATTGTCGATGAACATGAATATACGCAAGCTCTGTCGGTGAACATTACTTTTAGCAACGGTATTCGCGCTGAATTTCCTGCTACGCTGAGCCAAGCTCAAATTAGACATTGGGTTGCTGCATTGCTATGACACCGACCGGTAATGTGTACCTAGTATCAGGTGTCACCGACATGCGAAAGTCTATTGATGGATTATCATTAATCGTCGCGGATACGCTTGAAATGGACCCCT
The DNA here is from genome assembly GCF_025971955.1 of Shewanella subflava. GTDB lineage: Bacteria > Pseudomonadota > Gammaproteobacteria > Enterobacterales > Shewanellaceae > Shewanella > Shewanella subflava. The sequence continues at coordinate 1,858 of NZ_JAPDMX010000014.1, read as the reverse complement.
TTAGCCAGGCCTGGTTTATTTTCTGCAATCGTGGCCGCGATAAACTCAAAATCCTCTTCTGGGATACCAATGGATTTTGGCTTTATTATCGTCGTCTCGAAAAAGGCCATTTTAAGTGGCCAGTGCCTAAATGTAATGGTGCTGTTCATATCAGCAAGCAACAATTACAGTGGCTATTATCGGGATTAACCTTAGATAATCCTAAGGCGCATCGGCCTATATTTGGACTTGAAGTGTGACGGCGAATGTTGATCACAAATTTCTACTTGAACGATCATTTTTCGCTGTCACACTAAGGATATTGATAACCACTTAAGCCCTGAGCCACCTTGACTGACCTACCTGATGACGTAGCACAACTCAAAGCCATGTTGCTGCAACTGCAAGCAAAAGAGCGTGCACAAGCAGAAGAAATTGCTGAGCTTAAAACGACAGTTCAGCTACTGGTTGAACAACTCAATCTCAGCAAATCCAAACGCTTTTCATCGCAAAGTGAAAAAGTAGCCAAAGGCACGTTTAACGAAGCTGAGCAGCAACATGCGTTGCCTAACGTAAATAAGAGCAAGGCTAAAACAGGCAGAAAACCGTTGCCTGAAGCGCTTGAGCGTGAAGTTTATCAGCACGAACTCAGCGCTCCTTGTTGTGAATGTTGCCAAACACCCCTTCATGAATGCGGTAAAGAAGTCAGCGAAGAGCTCAAAATCATTCCACAGAAAGTCAGCGTTATCCGTCATGAGCGCACCAAATACACGTGTCGTCAATGTGAAAAAACACACACCAGCAATAAAGTCATTACGGCTCCTAAGCCTGCGAGCATGCTACCTAAAAGCATGGGCAGTGCTGAAACGTTTGCCGCAATCGTCACAGCTAAATACGTGGATGCATTACCACTGTATCGCCAGGTTGATATTTTAAATCGCTCAGGTATTGATATCAGCAGAGGCACGCTAGCAAATTGGTGTGTACAGCTAGGTGATAAAGTCCAAGTCATTATCGATGCTATGAAGGATAAGCTCCTGAGCGAAAAACTCATTTGTGCCGATGAAACCACGGTACAAGTCCTTCGAGAAGAAGACAGAAAAGCCGAAACTAAGTCGTACATGTGGGTTTACCGCAGTGGTGAATTTGCAGAAAACCCTGCGGTTATTTACGACTATCAACCGAGTCGTGCTGCCGCCTGTGTGAAGGATTTCCTAACGGGATACTCCGGCTACCTCCTGACCGATGGCTACAGTGCATATAATATGCTTGAGCAGGTTACTCAAGCCGCTTGTATGGCACATGCTAGACGTAAATTTACCGATGCACAAAAAGCATCTCCATCCAAAAAAGCAGGTAAACCCGAAAAAGCACTGAGTTACATAGCCAAACTTTACGGGATAGAAAAACAGGCAAAACACTTAACCGCACAAGCCCGTCAACAGTTGAGAAAGCAACAAGGCGAACCTATCCTTAATGAATTTTACAATTGGCTAAACAGCCAACATGTTTTACCTAAAGGGGCATTAGGTAAAGCCATTAGTTACACCTTAAATCAATGGCCCAAATTACTGACCTATCTTGAAGATGGGGATATCAGTATTGATAATAATGTTACAGAGCGGGATATCCGGCCGTTTACCACAGGGCGAAAAAATTGGATTTTCTCGACATCGGTGGGTGGGGCTAAAGCCAGTGCTAACTTATACAGCCTGGTGATGACCTGCCGTGCCAATGATTTGAATCCCTACTACTATTTTCGTCATCTCTTTACGGAATTACCCAAGCGTGCATCATCAGATGAATTGTCTGATTTACTGCCGTGGAATGTTGATCTAGGTAAAGCAGAATAAGCTTCACCGGTTAATTGACCGCTTAC
>NZ_JAPDMX010000019.1 GCF_025971955.1 Shewanella subflava | reverse complement strand
GTAAGCGTCTGGGCAACTACACCTATCGTTTAAAATTCCAGGGTAACAAGCTGTCGATATTCGGTGCTGGTTGGCATAGTTCATTAAGGCAAGCCATGATGTAATCAAATGGCACTAAGCCATTTACCTTTGCGGTTTCCACAATGCTGTAAAGTGTTGCACTAGCATGAGCCCCATTTGCCGTTTGGCTAAATAACCAATTTTTGCGGCCTATCACAAATGGTTTTACCGCTCGCTCTGCACGATTATTGTCAATACTTAGTCTGCCATCATCAACATAACGAATGAGTTTGCTCCATTGATTAGCCAGGTAATTAGCCGCCGCTATCAGCTTAGTATTACCCACCAAATTTGGCTGATGCTGTTCAAGCCAAGTTTTTAGCTTGATAAGAATAGGCAGGCTAGCCTCTTGTCTGGCGATGTACTTTTCATCAATACTTTTATCTTTAACACGTGACTCAACTGCGTACAGTTTTTGGATAAGGCTTAATACTACATCGGCTTTGCCGGTTTTATTTTTCCCTTGCAACTTTTTGGCTTCAATAAATTTACGACGCGCATGAGCCCAACAGCCAGTTAAGGTTGCCTGTGTTTTTTCATAAGCTTGATAACCATCTACGTGCAAGTACCCTTGATATCCATCAAGATAATTAACTACGCACGCGGCCGCCCGACTATTGTGAAAGTCGTAAAGCACGATATTAGGAATAGGATTGCTTGACTCAGGTGAGTCTCGACCTGAGCAATATACCCACATGTAGCTGTTCACCTTATCTGATTTCACCACTTTTAGTGGTGTTTCATCGGCAAACAACATCGGCTGCTTTAATAGCTCGGCTTTAAGCCGTTCCACCAGTGGTGCAAACAGTGCGGCAGATTTGTCTATCCAGCTGCTAATAGTTTGGCGACTGAGCTCAATGCCATATTGCTTAAACATCGCTTCCTGGCGATAGAGCGGTAAACCATATTGGTATTTACTGGTGATGAGTTGTGCTAACAAACTGCTTGTCGCGATCCCTTTATTAATCGGCATTGTAGGCATTGAGGCTTGCTTTATCGGTGTATGAGTCGAGGACTTATCACAATGACGGCAGGCGTATTTAGGCCTAATATGCTCAATCACTTTGATTTGAGCTGGAATAAACTCAAGCTTTTCTGACTTGTCTTCACCCATTTTATGTAATTCACCGCCACAGCAATCACAAGTTTTATCTTCGATGTCATGAATAACCTGCTCACGGGGTAAGTCTTTTGGCAGTGGCTTACGTACTGGCTTTTTACGGGTATAGCTAATGGATTGTTGCTCAGCCTCAGCGGCCTCAACAATCTCTTCTACTTCATTGAATAACTCGCCTTGCCCGACAAAGCCTTCAGCACTTTTGCCGAATTGTTTTTGTTGAGCCAAGCGCCAGCGCTCTTCCAAGGCTGCGATTTGTGCATCCTTATGCGCTAACAGTTTTTCAAGTTCAGCGATACGCTGTTGAAGGGCGAGTACATTTTTCATAATGCCTATTTTAAGGCATAAAAAAAGGCTTTCCAGTGCTAACTGAACGCCTTTTGATGATCATCAATCGATCGCCAACTCTTTTGAATAATTAAAGCACTTGCTTACCTGTGACATTAATTTTGCTGTGGCCAATCACATCATACCCCGATAATAACCAGTGTAATTGTTGCTCGGTTAATGTCATGGAGGGTGATATGAGTTTGGGCCATTTGAACTTATGCTTGTCTAATCGCTTATACCATAGGGCAAAACCGGTGTTATCCCAGTAAAGCAATTTGAGTTTGTCACGGCCTTTATTACAAAACACAAATAGTGCGCCACTTAGCACAGGTAGTTCAAGCTCCGCTTCCACCAAAGCGGCTAACCCATTAATCGATTTACGAAAGTCGACCATATCGACACATAAATAAACGGTGGGTACATCAACAAACATCTTCATGCCATCAGGCCTTTAATGATGGTAATGATATTTGTTGCGGTGAAATCAGCTGGAAGTGTGAGCTGGCCGGTTCGTGTATCAAATTGCACCGAATGTTGATGCGTTTGTGCACAGACTTCAGTGGTGGTTTGTTTTAACTGAATAAAGCGTGATGAAGTGGCATTAAGTGTTTGTTCCGTTAGGTTTGACTTTGACTGCTTAACCAGTAGGGCGCGCTGTTTATAATAAGTGGTAATAGCGACATTATGGTGTTGGCAGAATTCAATATTGGTGCCTTTAAAATTGTTGCGCTGCTGAAGTAGCTCTAACCACTGTGCAGCTGTTCTGTGTGTTTTCATCACCTGCTCCAAATTTATCATTGAGCAGGTATTTTCAAATAGTCAGATTAACGATGCGAGGTGTGGTTCGCTAGACGGTTAC
>NZ_JAPDMX010000033.1:438134-496462 GCF_025971955.1 Shewanella subflava | reverse complement strand
ATCTCTGTTGCAGGCCTTTATACATCAACCAGTAGATCGGTCAACCGATCTAAAAAGTGCTTATCTGATCGGCATTAAGGCTTAATGGCCTGCATTTTTTATGTCACAGTTGATGGCGCTGAGGTTATTCATATCATCTATAGCGAGTATTTCAGCTTGGCTTAGGCTGTTAGATAAAAAGTCCCCTTGAAAGAACTCACAGCCAATATTTAACCAATCTTGAAACTGCTCTTGGTTTCCTATGCCACTAATTATAATGCTGATTTTCAAACTGTTGGCTAAATCAATAATCGCTTTTACCATTTTTGCTTGTTGCTGTTTATCGGTAATATTATTAATGACTTCCCGATTGATTTTTATCGTCTCAATATCAAATTTTTGTAGGTAGAGTAAACTTGAATATCCAGTGCCAAAATCATTAAGTACAGTGTGAATACCGCGCTGTTTTAGCAACGATAAACTATTTTCTTTTGATTTCACCTTTTGAATTAATAATTGTTCTGAAATTTGTATGGTTAATCTTGAATTATCAAAAGATGTCAGGGCAATGATGCTGTCCAACTCACCAATGAAATTGAGGCGTTGAAAGGTATGCGGTGAAATATTTAATGATAAAGTCGTGTTATCTGGCCAATATTGTGCATCCTTACAAGCTTGTTCAAGACACCAGTAATCGATTAAATTAATTTGACCATTACTTTCAGCAACACTAAGAAATTTGTTTGCTGGCAGCACGCCTAAAGCAGGGTGGTTCCAAAATACAGTGGCTTCCAAACTGACTATTTGATTTGACCGATTAAATTGTGGTTGATAACGAAGAGATAATTGTTGCTCTGTAATGGCTTGTTTAAGTGATACTTCGATTTGCCGGTTAAAGACCCTTTGCTCATCCATTTGGCTATCATAAAAGCTTACATGTGATAGTTGGTTAGATTTTGTATAGTACATGGCATTATCCGCTTGCTGCATTAAATCATCTATATTGGCACAATGCTCATTAGCGATGGATACACCAATGCTGGAGCCACAGACAATTTCTATGCCTTGAATGAGCATAGGTTTTTCGATTTCAAAACTAATTTGATGACATATTCGATATAAATGTCGCTCATTGTTAGCATGATCATCAATAATGATTGCAAATTCATCGCCACCAAGACGATAGGCTAAGTGTGCATTAGAAAGGGTTTCTAATAATCTTTTGGCCACTGTTTTTAGTACTTCATCTCCATACTGATGACCATAGCAGTCATTAATAAATTTAAAGCGATTTAAATCAATTATTACGATGGCAAGTAAATGCGGTTGCGTTTTATAGTGGCCAAATTTCGTGGTTAAATCCTGATCAAAATGGCGTCGATTAGGAAGCGTGGTTAATGCATCGTGCATTGATGCATGCAGCAATTGTTGCTGCATTTTTTCACTCACTTCAACTTCGTCTTTTAGATCATTGAATCTGCGAAATGCAAATATAGCAAAACCGATGCTCATGAAAATAACCAAAGTGAGGATTTCATCTATCTCATATTCTTCATATTTTGCAATGAAAGCCATTATCTCTTCAAAAGCATCGAAATGTATTGAAGCAAATGATAAAAAAATAGCTAAACATATTAAAACAATCGCTTCAATATGAGCTCTGGCTAACTTAGTCGCAATATTTTTAGCTGGTTTCATGTGTTAATGTACGTTATTCCTATTGTTTGTGGTCGATGTTTTTTCATCCTTTATAATGCTTTTTTGCTATCTTTTTAAGCATGTAGCGGCTAATAACAATCGTAATCACGGTTCATGCTAGCTTGTTAAGGTACTCACTGATTGCGTTTGATTATTTATTTTAGTCAATAATTTACCGTAAAAACTTGCTTGTTATTATCCGTTTTTTCTACGCTATTTTTGTTCATTTATTGATGGTTATGGCTATTAATTAATCTCTAAAAGTACTCGTTAAGTCAAGTGATGTTGACTGCCGTTGTAAAATCAGTGATTCATTGAATTTAATCTGTAACTTTATTGCAGCTTTGCAGCTTTGCTGATTGTTCATCACTGCACGCTATAAGTATTTTGAACATTCAAATTTAGGTTACATCTTGTGACATTGTCTTATTAGGATAGTGCTAAATCTCTAGCTTTGCGGGAATTTTTTGAGGAAATTGATTTGTGACTCAGGTAAAAACCTTGGGGGATAGCGACTCAAGATAATTTTCGTCGCTATATAAAATGTGAATTAATGTGTTGGAGCAGGCTTTAGTGGATCAAGTAATATTTTACTGTCTAGATACTGTTGGTAGGTTTCTATGCCCCACGCAATAAGGACATTATTTTTAAACAGTAAAGGGGTACATTCGTCTCGAGTGGTAATGCCGTCGGATGTAACGTGATGGGTGCGATAAAACAGCAATTGGTATTGGCCATCAACCCCTGTTTTGGCTTCAACAAAGTCGGCTCGGCCAAATGTTTTTTTGATTGCTTCTAACGATTGCCCAAAGGTAATTTCAGTTATTTTTTGACTATTGTAAGCTTGTCTATCTTCCCAGGCGCGGTCTTCAGGTAGCGGCTCGTAAACAAACATCACCACTGCAACAAAAATGAGATAAGCGATAAATATCCCACCGATAATAAAAGTAGCACTGGCCTTCATTTATAGCTCCACAATAGCGGTTTTCGAATAACATTCATTTAGTAAGTGCACAAACTATGTATTTGGGACTAAATCCGCTTGATAGCGAAATTGTTTCAAATTGATATTAAGTGGCATATCACATTGTAATTGAGCCAGTTTATAGCTAATACGTGCTAACTCTTTACCCTCAGCAAGCTTCTGAGCTTGTTTCGGGCCAAGATTTTCCAGAGAGCGATATAAGTTTGCTAATGTACGAAATTTATTCAGCAAATCTGCAGCAGACTTAGGGCCAATGCCCGCTATACCTGGGATTTTGTTACCACTGTCACCTGCAAGTGCAATAAAATCTAAAAATTGGCTATGTACTACACCCAGTTTACGTTCATGCTCAACTAAATCAAATACTTGTTGATTAAAGTGATCCCAAATTATTAACCCATTTTGTGGCAATTGGCTAAAACCTTTATCTGTTGATGCGATAATAGCCTGACCCTGATTTTGGGTGATTTTAAGTGCCAAAGTGGCAATTACGTCATCCGCTTCAGCAAGTGCATCAAGTGAGTGAATATGTTCTGCAGCTAAGGCCACTTTAATATCTTTAATCCCTTTTTGTAACGGAGCAGGCATAGGCTTACGCCCTTTTTTGTAGTCGGGGTAGAGCTTTTTACGCCATGACTCTTGCTCACCGTCCCATACCACTATCACATGGGTTGGTTTATGATGCTGTAGCATTTTATGGCAAGCCGCTAACGATCTCACTTTTACGCTGTCAATATCATTTTCATCTGGTAACACCGCATGAATGCGGCGAACCAGATTGAGTCCATCAATAATCAGTAATTTATTCATTAAGTTATTTTATTATTTTGTAGCAAGGTTCGTAGGCGCTACCTGGCAGTTTCATTCGTTGTTGTGTTACAAATGCGCTAAGTAAGTTATCCATCATACTCATTAACTTGGGATCGCCTTTAATATGGAACTTCCCATGCTCTTTGATGCGCTTAATGGTTTCACCTTTTACATTACCTGCCACAATACCTGAAAATGCCTTACGCAAGTTGGCGGCTAGCTCGGCTTTATTATTTTGAAAATATAAGTTTAAATTTGCCATAACTTCATGGCTAGGGTCAAAAGGTAATTGGAATTCAGGTTCGATTTTCAATGACCATTGGTATTGGTATGCATCGCCTGTTTCTTTGCGATAGGCTTTAACCTCTTCCATTCCTTGTTTCATTATTTGCCCCACTTTTACGGGGTTATCAATGATAATTTGATACTTACTTTGTGCTTCTTCACCTAAGGTTGCACCAATAAATTTGTCGATTTCTTCAAAGTATTGAGCACTTTCTTTTGGGCCAGTTAATACCAAAGGGAAAGGGGTGTTAGCATTTTCTTTATTTAATAAAATACCTAAAAAATACAACAATTCTTCTGCAGTACCAGCACCACCAGGAAAAATAACAATACCGTGTCCTAAGCGGACAAAGGCTTCTAAACGCTTTTCAATATCCGGTAAAATTACCAACTCATTCACGATTTGGTTTGGGGGCTCGGCGGCAATGATGCTGGGCTCTGTTAGGCCAATGTAACGGGCATTTTTAACTCTCTGTTTGGCATGACCAATAGCAGCCCCTTTCATTGGGCCTTCCATAGCGCCAGGACCACAACCCGTGCAGATATCTAACTCGCGCAAACCTAATTGATAACCTACTTCACGGGTATATTGATACTCGATCGCATTAATGCTGTGGCCACCCCAACAGACAATGACATTTGGATCTTTCATTGGGGATATCGCCCGAGCATTTCTTAAAATATCGAATACGACGTTGGTAATGTGGCTAGCATTGGTCAGATTGATGTGTTTGAGATTGTCGTATTTATTGGTGATATAAATGATGTCACGCAATACGGCAAACAAATGCTCTTGAATGCCGACAATAATTTTACCGTCTACGAAGGCTTTTTCTGGGGGATTGATCAGCTCAAGTTTTATGCCGCGTTCTCGCTGCAATACATTGATATCGAAGCTTGCAAATTTTTCGAATAAGGCTTCGGCATTATCGCTAATAAGGCCTGATGACAATACCGCTAAAGAACAACTGCGATATAGCTGATAAAGCTCACTTTTTGCACCTTGTTTGAGGCGATCAACTTCAAGTTGTGATAGTTGATCTAAACTGCCTCTGGGACTAATCCGTATAATCATAAGCAACTCCTTTAGACTTAAGCGTTAAGACACTTAAGCGCTTGTGCTGCTTACATGTCTATAACGACTCGGTCTCTGCCATTATTTTTTGCTTTGTAGAGTGCAGCGTCAGCGCGTTCAAATGCTTCTTCGATGGTTTCATTGTCCATCACTTGTGCTGCCCCTATAGATAATGTAACTGTAATTCTCTGATTTTTAAATTTAAATGGAATATTTTTTACTTTTTCTCTGACTCGATTTAGCAAAGTGGAAATATGTTCTTGAGTGATATCAGGTAATAACAACACGAATTCTTCACCACCGTAACGCGCCACAAACTCACTGTCACGTAGCGAATTTTTCAGTGCCATAGCAATAACTTGCAATGTTTTATCGCCGGTACTGTGGCCAAAGTTATCATTAACCGATTTAAAATGGTCAATATCCGTAACAGCAACCCATAACGGTGTTTTGAAACGGATATGATTACGATATTCTTGATCCATCCTATCTTCTAATGCGGTGCGATTAGCCAGTTGAGTGAGTGGATCAAGTAGGTTTAATTTTTGGTGCTCGAACAGTTTCTCTTTATAGCTATTGGCTTCTTGGGTAATGCTATTTAGCTCTTTACGCATAGACTCAATCGATTTACGTAAAATGGTTTGTTCGCGACTTTCTAATGCTTCTTTGCGTGATAATGCATCTCGAAGCGATGAAAGTTGAACCGTCAGTTGAGTCTTTAAATCTAATATATCTTCAACATCGGTGATAATACCACCAGCGTTATCTACCCTTAAATTGATTTCTTTGTTTAATTGTAGTTTAAGTTGCTGGCTACGCTCATTATTGTTATGTGAGCTATTCACCACATCACGTACAACGGTTAAGGCATCATTGAGGGCATACAGGAAATCTTGTGAAGCGGATTTCTCTCTGGCAATGTTATCCAGCAATAAACTTAAAATTGTTTGATAGGATTCAAGCAAAGTATTTAAGGAAATCTCACCTAACAACACTTCTTTCATGACTAAAATTTGATCGCGCTGATCTTTGCGAAATTCAATTTCAGATATTTTTACGGCTAATTCACGTGCCAGTTGAATATGTTGTGGCAGGATGTCGTAGTCATCGTTTGAGGTAAATTGCTGTTGTAAAATTTCCTCATAAAAACCAATTAACTTTTCCACTTTGGGGATATATTCCCACACAGTATGGAATGGTTTTGCAAGATCTTGCTTGAAGTAATTGATTTCTTTTTTAACTTTGTCGGGTGCAGAATTAACCCGCTGAATTTGTCTGATCACTCTTGAAAGGCCCATTCGGCTCTCTTCAAGTTGAGTCATCGTATGGTTATATTGGCCTTTTAAAATTCTTTCAATATCAACAAGTTCAGGCAAAGCTTCATCGATTTGATCAAAATCATGCAGATGATGTCGTAGTTTAGCTAACTTATTGTCGAGTTCTAAATTTTGACCTTTACAGGCCAAACTTAAATGGCCAATAAATTGGATCAAGGTTTTTAGTTTATCATTTCTGTCTTTATTGATGTCATCTAAAGCCGAACGAGCAGCATGAAGTTTTTGTTTCATTAGCGTTATTTGCGATATCGCTATTTCAGAATCTTTCATAAAATGCCTTGTTGCTTATGATAAACATTAAACCCAAAAAATGCGTGATGGTCATATATCGTCAACTTCACCGAAAACTAAATAGCGACAGCTATTTTCTATTAACAAAGCTTAATACATGAATAATAGCAATGTTATAACAAAGCATGCGCGACCGATATCTAAAAATCCACATAATCAATGCTGATTATGGGTTTTTGCTGGTTAATTGAACAATTATTATTTCGGCCATGACTTTTCAGTAATAGCTTGATTGCTTTCTGCTTTCATTATGCCTCTTTTTAATGCTTGGGTGAGATTTAAGTATAAAGGTGCACTGAAAATCGTCGCAGGAGCAAAATTAAGCGTTTTAAGGGACACATAACTGCTTTGTGATTGAGTCATCGCGGTTGCTAAAGCATATTGCGCCGTTTCAAAATGCAGTTCAGCAGAAATATTGACATCAGGATTTGCTAATAGCGGTAGCGATAAATGTCCGATATAAATATTTGATTGTGCCATGTTTCGATTAAAGCAAGGAATTGCTGGATTATCTAACACTGCTTTTGCAAGGTAGTTATCTATTGCCGTCTGCAGTTCATCTGCGCCGATAGTGTGATGAAAACAACATGCAAATTGTCCTGGTTTAATCACATAAATGTCAGCTGTAAGTATCTGACTGAGATCATTAATAAAGTGATGGATAACTTTGGCCGCTTCGGTCAGCCCCATTTGGGTATCGCTGTGGGTGAGTGCTTCAATTTTAACGAGTGCGAAAGTTGAAATGTCAGCTATTTTGTCAGGGGTTAATCTTTGTAAACAAGCTCGTAAACCGTTTAACTGGGTAATGGGCTCTAATAAATATTGTTTTTTATATTCACGCTGTGCGCTAATTATTTTGTTTGAGCGACTCAAGGCTACCAATAATATGATGGCGATAAAAATTAACAAACTGGCGAGACTGATAATCAAGAAATGTTTGTGATTAATTTCAGTTGCCTGCTCCTTTATTTTGTTTTGTAATAAATTCAAATCAAATTTTAACTTTTGTTCGGTCAATTCAGACGTTGCTGACGGTGTGCTTTGTTGTTCTTCTTTTACGTTGGTTAAGGCGATAATTGAGTCAACAATATTGATGGCTGAAGCTAAGTCTCCCAGCTGTCGATAAGCGGTCGATAAATATTTAAGCGCTTCTAATTCTTGCTCTTTTAAGTTTTTCTCTTTAGCCAGTGTTAGCGCTTTATTGGCATGTTCTATTGCTTCAATCCACATCGATTGTTTCATTAAAATTTGTGCATATAACGCTTCGTTAAATACCAAATAATGTTTGACCTTTTTCGCAGTAAAAATTGCGTTGGCTTTGGCTATGGATGTTAACGCAGCAGGACCATTATCAAGATTGAAATATGCCTCGGCGAGGTTGTGATGGTTTAATCCCTGACCAATTTCATTGCCTAAGCGCTCGTTAACTTGCAGTGCATTGAGGTATTGTACGATGGCTTGGTTCCATTGCTTTTGCTCTGCATATACCATTGCAATCACGGTTAAGGCTTCCGATGTAAATGAATCCTGCCCAAGAGCTTGAAAACTAGTTGCCGCATCGTGAGCATGTTTCAAAGCTTCATCCCACTGTTCTAAATCACGATAAGTGCGGGCTAAGTTCATTTGTGCATGGGCTTTGATACCTGGATAGTTGATACGGTTCCCTACACGGAAAGCCTCACTGTAATATTGCAATGATTTAGCATGTTCATTTCTGCGATTGTAATAGCGGCCTAATTCTAATTCCGATAATGCAATGAAATAATCATTTCGCATTTGATAGGCTATTTCCCGATAACGGTTTAAATGGCTGAGTTGTGCAGCCGGTTGCAATACCATTTGATAGAGCCCGCTTAAATGCTCATGCAAGGTAAATTTAAACAGAATGGCTTCTTCAGACAAATCGGAGCTCACCTTATTCAGTGCTTCATTGTACTGGTCAATGGCAAACATATAATCCTGCGACTTTCTGGCTTTTAGGCGCGCTTTCAGCATGATTAACACCGCTTGGTCAAGGGGCCTGTTTAGCACCATTTCAATCTGGTTGATAAGGGTTTGTGCGTCATCATATTTCGTTGCTGAATTCACGTTAGATTCTAGATTGAGCCTTGCAAGAAGAATCATTTTTTGAACTAAAAGCTCAGGTGCCATATTGAGTTTATTGGCAATTTGATCAAATTCGACGCTATTTGAAAATGACAGAGGGAATTGAATGTTTTCATTGAGCTGTTGAAATACCGTTTGTGGGCTTTCTCTGAAACGGATCTCTTGTTCTTCCAGTTCATCCGCGTTTGCACCAATAGGAGTTAAGAGTAAAAACAGCAAACATGAAACGATAAAATGTCGCATAGATTGTAGACCTTCTTCCTTGATACGCCGACAACGGGCGGAATTTGAAATGAGTAGTAAATTGTAAACTAATGTTGTTTATTGCTGAGACTGGGGCAATAGATTGTTATAATTTTTTTCAGAAAGCAAAATAATCTCAATAAATTCATTTTTATAAAAATAATAAATAGAATCATATCAGAAGGAAGCCATAGTGAAACCTATCTCTTTAGCAATCATGCTCAGTAGTGCCGTTTTTGTTGCCGCTTGGACACCAAAAGCCTTAGCCGATGTTCATTACCAAATAGATCTCACTCAGCCTGAGCACCATATCGCAAAAGTGGCAGTCACGTTTCCAAAGACAGACGCTAAAACGTTAACGATTAACATGCCTGTGTGGCGAACCGGACGTTATGAAGTGTTACCCATTGCCGATGGGGTAAGATTATTTACAGCGACAGACAGCCAGGGCAATCAATTAGACTGGCAAAGAACAGCAAGTGGAGAATGGCAAGTCAGCTTACTTAAGCCGTCCAGCGTTACCATAAACTATCAGGTTTACGCTAACCAATTAGGTGACCGTTTACGTCACATCGACCGAACCCATGCCTACCTTGATGCCAGTGGCATATTTATGTATAGCCCGTCATTTAGACATGATGAGGTTAAGGTTAATTTATCCGTCCCTAAAGCATGGAAAAGTTATTCGGGGATGAAACCAGGCCCGCAGGCACATTCATTTATTGCCGATAATTATGATGTGTTAGTTGACTCCCCGATTGAAACCGGAATTAACCAGCATTTTGCTTTTAAAGCCGATGGTCGCGACTATGAAGTGGTTTTTTGGGGGGAAGGCAATTACGACACCACTGAAATTGTCGCCGATTTAGAAAAAATCAGTCACCAAGCATCCGCTATTTGGGAGGGGTATCCTTTTGAACGTTATGTTTATATGGTGCACGCGACCAGTGGTGCTCGCGGCGCAACCGAACACTTAAATTCCACGGTTATCCAGCTACCACGTTTTAACTTTCGTGAGCGTGAAGATTATTTACGTTTTATCAGCACCGCATCACATGAGTTTATCCACACCTGGAATGTTAAAGCCTATCGTCCGCAAGGCTTAGTGCCTTATGATTACCAAAGTGAAAACATGACAGAGTTATTGTGGATAGCAGAAGGTTCAACTAGCTATTTTCAGCATCAGCTTCTACTGCGTGCAGGCATTATTAGTGCCGAAGAGTTTTTTGATGATTTAAGTAAGCGTATCACCAGCAATCAGCATAATCCCGGGCGTGAAATTCAATCCATTGCCGAAGCCAGTTTAGGCCAGTGGAGCAGTACTTGGGGCGATTATGCGGTTAACCATAGCGTGAATATCTATTCTGAAGGCTACATGACCTCTTTAGCGTTAGACTTTGATTTGCTTTCACAAACTCAACTAAATCATTCCTATCGTGATGTGCATAAAAAGCTTTATCAAGATTTTAAAGTGCCTATGGGATATAACGTTGACGATGTGAAGAATATTTTGAAAGGATTAACGGGTAAAGATTATCAAGCATGGTGGCAACAACATGTGAGTTCTCCTGTCACATTAGATTTTGATGCCATGCTTTTGTTGGCGGGGTTGCAAATCGGCTATGACAAAGACCAGCAAAATATAGTTGATGCCGGTTTAACATTGACAGGTTCACATAATGATTTAACCATTGCCAATGTCCAACGGGAAGGCCCTGCTTGGCAAGCGGGAGTGAATGCGGGTGATGAGATTATTGCGGTTAACGGACTAAAAGTGACCGCTTCGGGCTGGGATAAACGTTTAGCTGATTTTAAAGCGGGAGATAAAGTTGAATTGACCTTGTTCAATAATGATCAGCTGGCCAAACGCATTATTACCTTAGCCGATCAACCCAAAGGCAAGCAAAAAATTTCCCCTGTTGAGTCAGTAACCCCTGAACATAAAGCCTTTTTAAAAGCGTGGATAGGCATTGACTGGCCGTTTGACAATGATGGGAAATTCATCAAACTTGCAAAGTAATCCAACTCAAAATGGACTGACAGATTGTTAATAAAGTGACAGGTTAACTTTATTGAGATTGAAAATATAAATGCCCATTAATTTAATGGGCATTTTGTTTGGTAGCGTTAATTAACACCGTCAATGTTGTTGACGGCCAATTATTGCGGAGGTTTAGTCTCGGCAAAAGGCGGATAAGTGGCTATTCCTGCTAAAAAGCGCTGCAAGTTAGGGCAATTATCTATATTAATGCGTTGACGAAACAATCCCCAATCTAGATAGCAGGCTAATCGTAATTCGGCATCGCTATAGGGCGCCGCATCACTTAACGTCAGCTGTTCAAATTGTGCAATACTTGACGCTATTCGAGCAGCTTGTCTCTGGGTATATGGCACGGCATGAATATCAACGCCATCTTTTTCTAAAAAGAACAGATTTACCGTACTATCAAGTGCAGTATTAACCATACAAAAGGTATCCAGTTCTGCCGGTGATGCTAAATAATCCTGGCCCGCTTGTTGACGAATATAGAATAAAATCGCGCTTGAGTCGGTCAAGAAAATGTCATTGTCCTGTAAAAATGGCACTCGCTTTGTTGGTGAATGTATCGCACTGCTAGCTTGATCGGTTTCGATAAACTCAAACGCTTGGCCCGTGCTCATCAAAGCCATTCGGCAATGGCGAACAAAAGGTGAAGTATAGCTACCATAAAGTTTCATTCTGACCTCCTGCTATTTATATGATTGTTTTCTCAAGCCTAAATACTTTGTTCCATAGGTCCAAAAGCGCCATGCAATGCTTGAATGAACGCGATAAGTTCACTGCCCATTAAGGCGAAATCCGCATCTAAACGCGCCATAGGATCATCATTGCCAACATCATCGTTACCGGCTCTGAATTCTTCGGAGAATTTAATTCGTTTTACGCTGGCATCAGATTGCATAACAAATGCGATTGACTGAGCAAAGTGCAGTGCCAGTTTATGCACTTGTTTGCCGGTTGCTAAATGCGCAAGTACTTCGTCTTCTTGCAAAACCTGTTGTTTAAAGCGAACGATGCCACCTTCGTCAGAATCAGACTTTAGCTCTGCTTCATCTTGCATTTCAAACGGTAATGCCGCTGCACCAGCTTGAAGCCACTCAGTTAACGTGTGTTCGATTGGCTTAGCATAACTTAATGGGATCACAGGTAAACTGCCCAGAGCTTTTCGTAATAATGCTAACAACTCTTCGGCTTTTGTTGCACTTGAGCTGTCGACTAAGATCATCTCTAGCTCAGGCAAAATTAATGCACGTGTTTGACTGCGACGAGAAAAAGCCCGTGGAAGTAATGTCGTGGTGATGTCATCTTTTATGGCATCTTTTTCTTTCTTGGTGACTTTACGGTTTTCTTGCGCTTCGATTTCAGCCACTTTTTCATCTAATGCTTCTTTTATAACCTGACCAGGTAAGATTTTCTCTTCTTTAGTGACACAAATTAAGTGACGGTTTTCAGCACTGTGTACTAAAGATTGGCCTTTTTTACCTAAAGCATTGGAGAAGCCAAATTTGCTAATGTCTTGGCTGGTACAAGGAGAAAAGGTGAAGTCGGCTAAAGCTTGTTCAAGCGTTTCAGTGTCGGTTGAAAACGGTTTATTGAAACGATACAAGGTGAGATTTTTAAACCACATAAAAAGACACTCATTAATAAATAAATTAGTTGGCCAAGCAGTTTACGGCATCTTTATGGTTGGGTAAACAGCGGTTTTTTGTTGTGCTTGCATTGCAAGAATAAGGTTTAATAAAAATGTCATATTTCGGTTGTTTGGTGCATTTGTTGTTATTTTTCAATGGTTAATTTTTTCTGATAACGGTTTATACATGTCTTATTAAGGTTTTGCTTATTTACTGCAATATTTCTGAAACATTTCCAAGGCAAACTGCGCCCCGTTCCAAACAACAAACACATGACGACATAAAACGTCAAAAGGATGAAATGATGAACTTATTTGCTAAAACTTTACTGGCTTGTGCTGTATCAGCTGCAACGATTTCAACTGCTTACGCAGCAGATCCATTACAGGTTTATGGTAAGTTAAATGTATCTGCACAATATAATGATGTCGCTGATGAGACAGAAACGACAATTCAAAGTAATGCATCTCGTTTTGGCGTAAAGGGTGATTTTGACCTAGGTAACGATCTTCAAGCTTTCTATACCATCGAATATGAAGTTGATACTGGCGATGATGCAAAAGACAACTTTAAAGCGCGTAATCAATTTGTGGGTTTGAAAGGTAACTTTGGTCTAGTCTCTGTGGGACGTAACGACACAATGTTAAAAATTTCTCAAGGTAAAGTTGATCAGTTCAATGATTTAGCGGGCGATGTGAAAAACGTGTTTAAAGGTGAAAACCGTATGGCACAAACCGCAACTTATATGACACCAATGTTTGGTGATTTTCAAGTTGGGGTAACTTATGTTGCCGATGGTGACTCTGAACAAAATACTGACAACGGTGTGAGTATGGCAGCCACCTATGGTGATGCTGATTTAAAACAGTCTCCGATATATGCAGCCATTGCCTATGATTCAAAAGTAAAAGGCTATGACACTGGTCGTGCAACAGTACAAGGTAAGGTTGTTGGTATTGTTTTAGGTGGTATGTACCAGCAGCAAGAAAAAGTAGATTCTGGTATTACTGATAACGGTTATTTATTAAGTGCAGCATACGATATTAACGACATAACATTAAAAGGCCAATATCAGGATATGGATAACAAAGGTGATTCATGGTCCATCGGCGCTGATTACAAGTTAGCTAAGCCAACAAAACTGTTTGCCTTCTACACAACCAATACTTGGTATGACTCAGGTGATGTGGATGATTCATACGTAGGTTTAGGTTTAGAACACAAGTTTTAAACTTCACTGGTGAATAAAAAAGGAGCATAGGCTCCTTTTTTGTTTTCAGCCCTGAAACCACCTCCTACTTCAGTAGGTGGTTATCATCAATGATGCTCTGCCTGAAGTACGTTCAATAGCGGATTAACTCAACTGATACGTGAGCTTTGCTAATGGTGCGATACAAACTTCTAAATCAGGGATGATTTAGTAAAGCCTTTAGGGATATATTTACGGCGTTTTGTCACGCATGGTAGGAAAGTGCCCTTTTAGGGCGTGATATCAAAGCCACCTTCTTCAGAAGCTGGATTCTTTACTTTTGGGTGAAAATATTTAATAGGTTATTGTGTGTTTTTAAACATCACGCAGTTTATGCATGTTATTTGGCCAATCAATTGAAGTAGTTTATCGATTAATGTGGTTAAATATCTTCAAGATCATAATTCTGTAATAAAACTGACCAATAATAGTCATCGTGGCAAATTACTGATAGAAGCGAATATGACAGCAAGGATATTAATTGTAGAAGATGAATCAGCCATCCGCGAGATGCTGACATTTGTGATGGATCAACACGGGTTTACAACCGCTGCAGCTGAAGATTTTGATTCTGCAATCGAATTATTAGCGGAACCTTATCCTGACTTAATTTTGTTAGATTGGATGTTCCCAGGTGGGAGCGGCATTCAATTAGCTAAAAGGCTAAAGCAAGACGAGTTTACCCGACAGATCCCGATTATCATGCTCACCGCTCGTGGCGAGGAAGAAGATAAAGTCAAAGGGCTAGAGGTCGGTGCCGATGATTACATGACTAAACCTTTTTCTCCTAAAGAGCTGGTAGCACGTATCAAAGCGGTATTGCGCCGCAGTGCACCGACACGCTTAGAAGAGACTATTGATGTGCAGGGGTTGCAGCTAGATCCTGTCAGCCATCGTGTTTCAGTGGGTGAGACAGTTTTGGACATGGGACCAACAGAATTTAGACTATTACACTTCTTTATGACACATCCTGAACGTGTTTATAGCCGTGAACAGTTATTAGATAATGTTTGGGGCACTAACGTTTATGTTGAAGACCGTACCGTCGATGTGCACATTCGCCGCTTACGCAAAGCGGTGGAGCAAGGTGGATACGATAAGCTTATTCAAACGGTTCGTGGCGCGGGTTACAGATTTTCAACTCGCATGTAGTGAATTGATTGCCAATGATTAATATCGAGATGTTTGCCGTGTTAATTAATGGTAATCTAGCCACTCAACTGTGAAGTCACACTGTGTGGCAGTATTAAGCATTCTAAAGACTGTCTTAATGATTGTCATGCAGCCATTTAGGTAACATATATTGAACTCTTATTCAGGTTATCGCCTGCTTTTTCGCCTTGGGGTGATGGTATTGTTATTGGTGCTGGTGGGCTGGATAGTCGACCAAATCGCATTAACCGTGTCGCTCGGTTTGGCTGGATTACTGTTTTGGCATTACCGTCAACTTGCTCGACTCAACTATTGGTTGTGGAAAGATAAAAAACTGACACCACCACAAGGTAGAGGGAGTTGGGAAAGTATCTTTAATGGCATCTATCGGCTGCAAGGTAAAAATCGCCGACGCGTAGGCCAGTTAGCCGCTTTACTTGGGCGGTTTAGGCAAGGTGCTGAAGCATTGCCTGATGCTGCAGTGGTGTTAGATTCGGAACATAATATCCTGTGGTGTAATAAACTTGCCCAGCTGATCCTAGGGTTTGTATGGCCGCAAGATAATGGTCAAAGGATTGATAATTTAATTCGCCATCCAGATTTTTCTGCTTATTTACGTAAAAATAAATATTTTGAGCCCTTAGAAATTCCTTCCCCAGTATCTGAAAGACGTTTGTTAGAAATTCGTTTAATGCCTTATGGCGATAGACAATTATTATTAATTGCGCGCGATATTACACGAATTCATCAACTAGAAAGCATGCGCAAAGACTTTGTTGCTAATGTCTCCCACGAGCTAAAAACGCCGCTCACGGTATTGCAAGGTTACTTAGAGATCATGCAGAGTATGGAAGATGAAGCCTCACCCAATCAAAAACCATTGAACTTAATGCAGCAACAAACCAGTCGTATGCAGTCGATGGTGGAACAATTACTGGCTTTGTCACGCATTGAAGCAGGGGCGAATGTCGATCTATCTAAGACAATCGATATGCATAATATGTTTAGCCAGTTAAAAGTGGAGGCACATGCGCTAGCTGCAGAGCAATATACTCTAGAGTTTTTCTGTGAGTCAGAATTAAATATCCATGGTGATGAATTGCAGCTCAGAAGTGCGTGTTCGAATTTAATTTCCAATGCTATTCGCTATACCTCTCCAGGTGGAAAGGTCACCATTAAATGGCAAAGTGTAGCAAGTGGCGCCAAGTTTTCGGTTACAGATACTGGTGTAGGAATAGCACCCCAACACATTAATCGCTTAACTGAACGTTTTTATCGTGTGGATAATGCGCGTTCAAGTAAAACCGGAGGCAGTGGTTTAGGCTTAGCGATTGTAAAGCACGCCTTAAGCCATCATCACAGTGATTTAACTGTCGTTAGTGAGCTTGGTAAAGGCAGTACCTTTAGTTTTATTATTCCAACCCATTTACTTGAACGAAAAATTTAATTGCTCCTAATGCCGTCTGCTGACGGCATTTTTGTTTCTATGGCAAAAATATGTCAGAAACATAGCAAAAATACTTCCACTGTCACCGAACTGTCACATTAGAGTCATAGACTTGTCATCATTGAAGTTGATACTGACTGCGTTTTAAAAACTTAGTACGCTTAATTTGGAGCAATACAATGAAACTGAAAAAACTTGTCGGCGCAATTACCTTAACAGCCGCTGGTGTGTTCTCGGCAGCATCAATGGCTGCAATTGATCAAACGTTACCTGTCTATGAAAAAACAAGTGGTGTTTCTGGTAACTTGTCTTCTGTTGGTTCTGACACGTTAGCGAATATGATGACGTTATGGGCTGAAGAATTTAAGCATATCTATCCTAACGTAAATATCCAAATTCAAGCAGCAGGCTCTTCAACAGCGCCTCCAGCATTAACTGAAGGAACTTCACAGTTTGGCCCAATGAGTCGTAAAATGAAGCCAAACGAAGTTGAATCATTTGAAAAACACTTCGGTTACCAGCCAACTGCGATTCGCGTAGCCATTGATGCTTTAGCAGTATTTGTACATAAAGATAACCCAATTAAAGGGTTAAGCATTGAACAAATCGATGGTATTTTCTCTTCGACTAATAAATGTGGTGGCAAACAAGTTGAGCGTTGGGGCGATTTAGGCCTAGACGGTAACTGGGCAGCAAAAGACGTTCAATTATACGGTCGTAACTCAGTATCAGGTACTTACGGATACTTTAAAGAGAAAGCCCTTTGTAAAGGTGATTTCCGTGCTAACGTAAACGAACAACCAGGTTCAGCGTCAGTCGTTCAGTCAGTTTCACAAGGTTTAAACGCTATTGGATACTCTGGTATCGGTTATAAAACTGCTGGTGTTAAAGCGGTAGCCGTGTCGAAGAAAGGTGACAAGTTTATTGAAGCCACTGCTGCAAATGCAGCAAATGGAACGTACCCACTTTCTCGTTACCTGTATGTGTATATCAACAAGCATCCAAATAAAGATTTATCACCAATGGATCGCGAGTTCATTCGTTACATACTTTCTAAGCAAGGTCAGCAAATTGTTGAAAAAGATGGTTATGTACCATTACCTAGCTCAGTAATTGCAAAAGATTTAGAAAAAGCCGGCATTCGCCTTTAAGCTAAATTGAATGATACAGAAAAGACCTCTCAATGAGGTCTTTTTTTATGGGCGAATTTGGGTAAAAAAAAGCAACCTACTTGAGGTTGCGCTTACTGCAATATGCAATATGTTGATAGGGTAAACACTATCGAATTGGGGGAATGATGATGAACAAAACATTTCAACAAAGTAGCTTAAAAAATTCGGTTCATATAGTCAGAGTCTGTGTGTATTAATAAGTTCCGCACTGAAGTAAAAAAATCAAAAATATCGATATTTTTTCATTAGCCTTAAAAACGGCCAAATAACGGGCAAAAAAAAGCAACCTGGTTAAGGTTGCTATCACTGCAATATGCAATTCATTTGATAGGCATAAACACTATCGAAAGGGAGATGATGATGAACAAAACATTTCAACAAAGTAGCTTTAAAAATTCGGTTCATATAGTCAGAGTCGGTTTATGCTAATTAGTTCCGTTGCGCAGTAAAAAAATTTAAAAAAATTGATATTTATTCATGAGCCTTCAAGGCTGTCAAATAACAGGCAAAAAAAAGCAACCGAGTTAAGGTTGCTATCACTGCAATATGCAATTCATTTGATAGGCATAAACACTATCGAAGGGGAGATGATGATGAACAAAACATTTCAACAAAGTAGCTTTAAAAATTCGGTTCATATAGTCAGAGTCGGTTTATTCTCATAAGTTCCGTTGCGCAGTAAAAAAAATCAAAAATATCGATATTTTTTCATTAGCCTTAAAAGTAGCCAAATAACAGGCAAAAAAAAGCAACCGAGTTAAGGTTGCTATCACTGCAATATGCAATTCATTTGATAGGTATAAACACTATCGAAGGGAGGATGATGATGAACATAAACTTTCAAAAAACTAGCTTAAAAATTCGGTTCATATATTAGGACTGATGGCCTTTGTAAAAGTTCACCAGTTTTAAAATTATTTTAAGTAACTTGGCTTATATGTAGTTTGTTGATTGTATTGTGTTCGATAAATGCATTTTAGCCTCAATCTGAAGGGCAGTGGCTATTCTCCAGTCATGCCTGCAAATTCACTTATTTAGCGGGCTAAACGGCATTCATTTGTGATTGCCTGACATAAAATAGCCTACTGCATCATTAATCAACACAGATAAACACCCCCGAGTTATTTTATGCAAATTGAAACGGCTATTCCCTTACAAACATCACCCTCAAAATGCTATCTTTAATCACAAATAGTCAGATGTGCTTTTTATAAAATTTGAGCTTAGCGAAAGGATATTAACGTGACCAAAACAGTAGATAATCAGTGGGATCATCAGCATGATTACCATTCCAGTGCGAATGCTGATTCATTGAAAGTGACTCATTTAACGCTCGAGCTCAGAGTCGATTTTGCCGTCAAGCAGTTAATCGGTCATGTACAACTTCAATTTGACTCAAACAAGAATCATGCAAATGTGCAGCAGCTTGTCTTAGATTGCCGTGATTTAACCATTTTCAAGGTAACTGATAAACACGGGGGCGCGCTTGAGTTTAAACTGAGCGAGGTCGATGAGATATTGGGGCAAAAGCTGGTTATTAACATCCATCAATCAATGCGAGAAGTTGTGGTTTATTATGCGACATCACCCCAAGCACAAGGTTTGCAGTGGTTAGCGCCAGAGCAAACACTGGGTAAATTAAAACCGTATTTGTTTAGCCAATCTCAACCCATTAATGCCCGCAGTTGGATCCCACTGCAAGATACCCCAAAAGCCCGAGTGACATTTGATGCAGTTATTCATATTAATAACGGCTTGCGGGCAGTGATGAGTGCATTGAATAATCCGCAAATGCCTGAAAATGGAGTGTTTACATTCGCGATGGATAAACCTATACCAACGCATTTACTCGCATTAGCGGTTGGTGATTTAGCGTTTGAAGCAACTGGGCCTAGAAGTGGTATTTATACTGAGCCAGGAATGTTAGCCAGCGCGGTTAAAGAGTTTGAAGATACTG
The DNA here is from genome assembly GCF_025971955.1 of Shewanella subflava. Lineage (GTDB taxonomy): Bacteria > Pseudomonadota > Gammaproteobacteria > Enterobacterales > Shewanellaceae > Shewanella > Shewanella subflava. The sequence continues at coordinate 477,004 of NZ_JAPDMX010000033.1, read as the reverse complement.
AAGCCATGATAAAGGTGGCAGAGTCTTTATTAGGCCCTTATGCATGGGGGCGTTACGACATGATAGTGTTGCCGCCCAGCTTTCCATTTGGGGGCATGGAAAATCCTATGTTGGCATTCATGACACCTACATTGATCGCAGGGGATAAAAGTTTAGTTTCAACGGTTGCCCATGAACTTGCTCATTCTTGGACGGGTAATTTAGTCAGTAACGCGACCTGGCGTGATTTGTGGCTCAATGAAGGATTTACTACTTATTTTACTAATCGAATAGTTGAAGCGGTATATGGTAAGGAGCAAGCTGATTTAGAGTGGGTTAATGAATTCACTCGGTTAGAGTCTGAGATGAATTCATCTGAGTTGGCTGAGCAAACATTGCCGGCCAATGTGCAACGGCGAGATCCCAATTTAGCTTTTAATCGCTTTACTTATGATAAAGCCTCTATGTTTGTTCATGAACTAGAATTGCGTTTTGGGCGTGTGGCATTTGATGCCTTCCTGTTTGAATATGTCAGTTATTTTGCTTTTAAAGCGATTACGACAGAGACATTCATGAGTTATATGCAACAACATGTTTTACCAATGTCTGCAGATAAATTGTCGCTCAATGAGCTTAATGAGTGGGTATACGGCCAAGGGTTACCGGAATGGTTTGTTCCTCCGACATCTAACAGTTTAGATAAAGTTCACCTTGCATTAGCTGATTTTGAGCTTCATAAATCAGCAAGTTCATTAAATGTAAAAGGGTGGCGAGTACATCATTGGCAGTATTTTTTAAATCAATTGCCGCAAGTTATTACACAAGAACAGTTACTGGATTTAGACGACACCTTTAATTTTACCCTAAGCCAAAATTCAGAGATTGCATGTGATTGGTTTAGAGTTGCCATTCGAAATCATTTTGATCCTGTGCTAGAAGCGTTATCAGGCTTTCTTATGTCAGTTGGACGCGCTAAGTTCGTTAAACCTTTGTATATAGAGTTACAAGTTGCTGGATATCATCAAGAGGTACAACAGATTTACCAGCAAGCTAGGTCAAGCTACCATCCTTCATTGCAGGTGCAATTAGATAAGTTACTCACTATAAATACGATAGGTTAATCGTGAATACCAATCGTAATAACTAACTGATCACAGCGTTAGATTTTTTGATTGTAGAGTAATGTCGTATCAAAAAATCTGACTTGATATGCTGCATTTTCCTAGGCTATTTCTGAACACTAATTTACTGTGATGACTATAACTTCATGATAGCCAAAACGAGTAAGTTATAAAGCAAGCAATAAAAAAACCTCAGAGAATCTCTGAGGTTTTTTATTTGCCTAAAACATAAGGCTAAAGACTTACAGCATACTCTTAACGCTTAATGGCTTCATGTTCGCCAGTTACGCCAATTTCTTCCGTCAAAGCCGCTTCTTCTGTGTCATTGTGTCCTTCAGCACCGTGCATCCAATCGACAAGCTTGTCAGCCATGAAGTATAAGATAACACCAGAGATTGCTGCAGTAATGGCAATACCTGCGAAGATTGACATTGCATTTGCAAGTTGATCTTCAACACTGCCGCCATGACCTATCAATGAACCCACTAAACCACCTACTTTATTAGCAATCGCAATAAACAGGAACCATGCACCCATCATTAACGATGCGATACGCAGTGGAGCAAGCTTAGTGACCATAGATAAACCAATTGGCGATAAACAAAGCTCACCCATAGTATGGAAGAAATAGGCTCCAACTAACCACCACATGCTTGATTTAGCAGAAGCGTCGCCGCCCATTTCTAATACAGCACCTATCATGAATAGGAAACCAATACCCAGTAATACAAGGCCTAAAGCGAATTTAACCGGTGAGTTAGGTTCATTTTTACCTAAACGAATCCAAACTGAGGCAATTACCGGAGCAAAAACAACAATAAAAATCGCGTTCAAAGATTGGAAGTAAGTCGTTGGAACTTCCCAATCGCCAATCATGCGGTCGGTAAAGTTATTTGTGAATAGGTTCATTAGACCGCCGGCTTGCTCGAAACCAGCCCAGAAAATGATGGTAAATAAACCCATTACCATGATCACTTTGATACGATCACGTTCAATTTTAGTTAGAGGCTCACTTCGAACTTGACCCTTAAGTGCATTTCTATCTTTTTCAAGCTTTGCCGCCGGAACGGTACCAATATCACCCAATAATCTTTGAGCAAAGATAAACTGAATGATTAACGAGGCAACCATACCAACACCAGCACAGAAGAAACCGGCCTGCCAGTTGTTTACAAATACTTCTTGACCCTCAATGACTGTGCTGTGACCAAAAGAGGTATAAGCCCAAGCAACAATGAAGCCCGATAAAGCCGCACCCACGTTGATACCCATATAGAAAATTGTGAATGCACCATCACGACGGTGATCGCCTTCTTCGTATAAGTCACCAACCATGGTCGAAATGTTGGGTTTGAATAAACCGTTACCAAAAATTAGTGTCCCTAAACCAATATAGAATAAGGTGGTCTCTAAACCTGGGAACCAGCTATGTGGTGCCGCAAGGGTAAATTGTCCAATGGCCATTAATGCGCCACCGATGTAAATGGCTTTACGCTGTCCTAAGTATGTATCAGCCAGCCAACCACCGATAAGCGGTGTTAAATAAACAAGACCGGTAAACGTACCGTATAAAGAAAGCGCATCGGCTTGTGTCCAACCTAAACCACTGCCCCCTTCAGATTGTACTTTATCAACCAAATAAAGTACTAAAATAGCGCGCATTGCGTAGTAACTGAATCGTTCCCATAATTCAGTTGTAAACAGTAGGAACAATCCCTTTGGATGCCCAAGCATCGTTCCTGGTGCTTTTACTTCACTCATTAAGTTTTCCACCTTAAAGCTTGTGATTGGCTGTGACGCAAGTTGCATCACAGAATAGTTATTTGCAAAGTTAACCTGAGTATCGTAAATAAAGCGCCATTCAAAAAATGAATTGCTACTTAACCAGGCAATCTTGGCTTATTTATTGTTCATTTTTATAATAAATAGTGTCTATTCGATGCGTTATTTGTTTAAAACATCAAAAAACCCACCTTATATACCCTTTTAAGACTGCTAAAGTCAATGTTTGTGCGGGTATGGGGCACACATAGGTTGCTACAAAAATGTAAACAGCGCTCTGCTTTTTACATTCAGCTAAAGTGCCTTTTAAAATCCACTTAGGGTATTCTCTGTGACAACTATGATTGCGCTATTATCAAGTTTAACCACACTTGGTCGATAAAGAGTGGCTTTATAAATAGAATTTGGATGACGTTATTTTAAGCAACTACTCGCTGGCTTTTAACTTGTTGACAGCAATTAAGTGTTCCGTGATTGCAAAAATGTAACTAAAAGTTAAAATGTGTAGTAATGACAGTGCTGCAAAATAATGATTATCCAGAATATGTTGCCTAACCGCATCAAGACAACATGATTGAGGACAATATGCGCTTTTTATTAAATACAATATTGCTACCTGTTATTTTGCTCAGTACTCCAGCTTTGGGCTGGATCGATACTGATATGGATGGCGTGCCAGATAAAAAAGATGCGTGTGCTGGCACCCCCAAAGGCATTGTTGTCATGGCTAATGGGTGCCAAGATCCCAGCGATATTGAAATTGAAGAAGACGTTCAAGAGGTTGAACTCGATAGCCCGGTTGAGATATCGGCGATTGAAGAACTGCCATTAACCCCACAAGAATTGGTTAATGTGTGTGAGCAGCAAACAAGCATCAATGGCGTCTCGCAATGTTTACAACAAGCCATTCAACCTGTGTATTTTGAATTTGCTAAAGCGGATGTACTGTTATCGCAGCGACCATTTTTAGACAGTATTCTTCGGCTAACTGAGAAAAGCGATAATGTTCAGTTGATGTTAGTTGGCCATGCTGACTCTTTGGGTTCTGATCAATTGAATCAAAAATTATCTCTTGCTCGAGCAAACAGCGTAAAACAGATTTTAGTGACCGATTATCATTTTAATCCTAACAACATTTCTGTAAAAGGAATGAGCAACAAACAGCCCGCGGCAGACAACGCTACAACAGAAGGGCGTCAACGCAATAGGCGAGTAGAATTTATCATTTCGGCAGAATAATCTGCCATTTAAGGGAGTAAAACAATGGAAAACCTTGAAGGTTTAGAAGGGTTAATGCAACAAGCACCCGAGTTTATTATGGCTTATGGTCTTAAAGCATTAGCGGCTTTGGTAATTTTTATCATTGGTAAATATTTTGCCGGTGTTGCAAAACGCCTCACTGATAAAGTATTAAGCAGTCGTAAAGTTGATCAAACCGTAGTGTCATTTGTTGCTAACTTAGCGTGGGCAATTGTGTTTGTCTTCACTATTATTGCAACATTGGGCCAAATTGGCGTTCAAACAGCATCGCTTGTTGCTGTAATTGGTGCCGCAGGTCTTGCAGTTGGTTTAGCCTTACAAGGCTCATTATCTAACTTCGCTTCAGGTGTGTTGATGGTGTTATTCCGTCCATGTCGTGTAGGCGATTTTGTTGAAGCGGCTGGTGTTGCTGGTGTTGTTGATGAAATTACTATTTTCTCAACCAAACTTCGTACTGGTGATAACAAGCTTATCATTGCACCTAACTCAGCGATTATGAATGGCACTATCACGAATTATTCAGCGCTTGAAAAGCGTCGTATCGATTTAGTGATAGGTGTGAGTTATGCGTCAGATATTGCTAAAACTAAGAAAGTGATTGCAGACGTGTTAGATAACAATGCCTTTGTATTAAAAGATCCAGGATATACCATTGGTCTAGCTGAATTAGCGGATTCATCTATTAACTTTGTGGTTCGTCCATGGGTTAGCACAGGTGATTACTGGCCTGCACGCTTTGAAGTGTTAGAGCAAATCAAAAATGCCCTTGATGCCGCTGAGATTGAAATTCCATTCCCACAAATGGATTTGCATGTGAAAGAATTAGCTGCAACTAAGTAATCAATTTATTGATTGAGTACGTATCAATAAACCAGCCTGCGGCTGGTTTTTTATTGAATTTTTAAGAAAATTAGGAGCTTAGCATGACATTTAAAAACGCACTGTTTAACCTAGGTTTTTCGATAGTATTAATGACTTCACCCGTATTTATGTCGTCTGCGATGAGTGCAGAAGTGACCATGGGGGGGCATGCAGTGGCCCTAAAAGGTAACTTACCGCTCAATAATGCCACCGCGCCAGACTTTAAAGTAGTCGATGATAAATTTAATCCCGTGTACCTTAGCGACTTTAAAGGTAAAACCGTTTTAATCAGCGCAGTGCCCAGTCTAGATACGGGTGTTTGTGCGCTGCAAACCAAACGTTTTAATACTGAGTTTGCTAATTTTAGTGCTGATGTGGTGATGCTGACCATTAGTACCGATCTGCCTTTTGCACAAAAGCGTTTTTGCCAAACAGAAAGTGTCGATAAAATAAAAGTGTTATCAGATTCTGTGTGGCGGAATTTTGCTGATCAATATGGCTTATTAATTGAGGATCGTGGTTTGTTAGCTCGGGCGATTTTTATCATCGATGCCAATGGTCAATTGCAGTACCAAGAATTAGTTAAAGAGGTGAGTCAACATCCTAACTACGATGCGGCGCTCTCGGCTTTAACAAAAATTGCTGCAGTAAAATCTTAATCCGTTACACTGTCGATTATGGATTAAGATTGTTTAGATAATAAAAATGATGATTGATTTTAGAAGCGATACTGTTACTCAACCAACGGCGGCAATGCGACGCGCGATGGCTGATGCGCCCGTTGGTGATGATGTTTATGGTGATGATCCTACGGTGAATCATTTGCAGGATATGGCTGCTGAAATGTTCGGTTTTGATAGCGCCTTGTTTGTTAGCTCAGGCACTCAAGCGAACTTATTAGCGCTAATGTCACATTGTGATCGGGGTAACGAGTATTTATGTGGTCAACAGGCACACAATTATAAGTTTGAAGGCGGCGGGGCTGCGGTGTTAGGAAGCATTCAACCTCAGCCACTGAATAATCAGCTCGATGGAAGTATTTTATTAACTGACATTGAAGCGGCCATTAAACCTGACGATATACATTTTGCTCAGACGCGTTTACTCAGCCTTGAAAATACCATTGGTGGGAAAGTGTTATCTCAAGCGTATTTGTCACAAGCACAAGCTTTAGCATTTAATCGTGGCTTAAAAATACATTTAGATGGTGCCCGCGTTGCCAATGCTGCAGTGGCTCAAAATATCGCCATTGCAGATATTACTCAGTATTTTGATTCAGTGTCGATATGCTTATCTAAAGGCTTATGTGCACCAATAGGATCTATTTTATTGGGGGACGAACGATTAATTGCTAAGGCTACTCGGTGGCGCAAAATGTTAGGTGGTGGTATGCGCCAAGCTGGTATTATTGCTGCAGCCGCTAAATTAGCATTAACGGAACAGGTGGAGCGTTTAGCTGAAGATCATCATCATGCCAAACTGCTTGCACAAGCCTTATGTCAATTGGACGAATTTGACGTTGATGTTAACGCGGTACAAACCAATATGGTGTTTGCGAGATTGGCTAGCCACATCGATGCTAATCGCTTATCGCAGGCATTATTGCAAAAAGGTATTAAGATTAGCCCTAGTCAGCAACTGCGCATAGTAACCCATGCTGATATTAGCTCCCAAGACATAGCGACCTTTATAGCATCTTTAAAACAGGTTTTATTAGAGACGGTAGATCTTTAGAGGTTGTTTTTACTCATAATCTGCCATGATAAAAAATACCATTCATGACATCATTTGTTTTCAATGGCGTTAAATGGTGCAAGCAAAATCCCTTAATGGGGCAAATTTTAATAATCAACTCATTAAGTGATTGATTAATAATGCAACTAAAATTGGCTCAATCATTGCTACCCCTTTAGTGATACAAGTATTTATTGTTAACAACTAAAGGGGTTTTTATGAAATATCTTAGCCGTCATCTTATTTTACCCATCCATTTAAATAACAGTCAGGCGCTTTGCTGTGGACAGCTTTTGACTTGGATTAATGAACAAGCAACAATTTTTGCCAGTTGTCAGATGAAAAGTCAGTGTCATGTCGCCAAACTCATTTCTGAAATCAATTTTATGACTCCAGCCTTAGCTGGCGATATGCTTGAGTTTGGTTTTGAATGTGTCAGTTTAGGCCAAAGTTCAGTGACGATTCGTTGTAAGGTTCGTAACAAAGTCACTCAATCTCCCATCGCCAGTATCGATAAAATGGTGTTTGTTAACATCAATGCTAATGGCTTACCCGTTCCCCATGGTATGCGGGCAAATGCAGCCTAGATGAAAGGCCAAGGTAAGTCATGCGCATGACTGCCTTAGGGTTGCTTTTAGTAATCTAATTCAAGGGCAAAACATAAATAGGCCATCAGAGCCACGGTGTGTTGTAATTCATTTTGACAATATTCTACAAAATCAGCCTGGCAAACTTGCTGCTGAGAAATGGGTTTAATAGCGATAAAATCTTTGCGTTTTAGTTCTTCAACTAAATGATGATCTTTATCAAATCCCCTTGGCGGTCGAATGAGTTTGCCTCCCTCCATGTTAAAACCGGCTTGAGTTAATATTTGAACGGCCTTTTGATAGCCGTTAGGGTTTTCATCAATGCATTGTCTGATTGCATTGAGACTTTTTGATTCTGGATGCCATATACCCGCAGCGATAAAACATTCATCGTTAGCAAGATGAATATAAAAGCCTGGCGCGTGAACATCTTTGCCCTGAAAGTGCCTAAATTGAATACCTACATTCGTCTTATAGGGCGTTTTATTATGACTAAATCGGCTATCTCGTTGGGGGCGCATTAAGCTGCCACCGACTTTTTTTGCTACAGCAGTAAAGCGGGGTGAAAGGGCCAATACAGGCCCTTGCATTGCCTCAATAAACTGTAGAGCAGGGCCTCGGACTAGCGCTTCATAACGGGGTTGGTTTTGTTTAAACCAATCGCGGTTATTATTTTGAGAGAGTTCTGTTAAAAATTCAAAAGTTTTTGGACTGAACATCAAGATAACCTTGTATTTAATTCTTTTAATATTAGCTGGTTAGTAGTAGGGTGGTAAGTGTTAATTTGTTAACAATTTGTCTAAGATACCTTAACGCAAAAATAGATTTTAAAAAAATATATTTTATTGAAAATGCAGTGTATATTGCGCCGAAATTAGCGAATACAAGCTATTATTAACCATTGAGCTATTGCTCAGGTATTTTGTTAATTTAGGCAATTAGCTTATATGAATAAAAAGGTAAGACTTTATTTCCTATTAACGTTAAGGACTGACCATGACACAACAAACCCTCGAAATAGTGGGCTGGAGAGAATGGGGCACGTTTCCTGAAATTGGCAATGAAAAAGTCAAAATTAAGGTGGATACAGGAGCAAAAACGTCCTGTTTACATGCTTTTAAAATAAAACCGTTCCAAAAAGAAAAACAAAAGTGGGTGCGAGTATGGTTGCATCCAGAGCAAGATTCTGATCGTGAAGTTGTTTGCGAATTTCCCATTTTTGATCGCCGAAATGTCAGCGATTCTGGTGGACATGTCACGAAAAGATATGTAATTAAAACCCCAATTATTATTGGGGGAAAGCAGTTCGATATTGAACTGACCTTAACCAATAGAGATAACATGAAATTTCGTATGTTGTTAGGTCGTAGAGCACTGGAAGGGCGATTTTTAGTGGATTCAGCAGCATCTTATATCACTGGAGAGTAAAATGCAGATTGCAATTATGTCACGGAATAAGAACCTTTATTCTACCAACCGTTTAAAAGAAGCCGCCGAAGCCCGTGGTCATTCAGTTAAAATTATTGATCCATTAAAGTGTTACATGAATATCAACATGAACGCCCCAAGCATTCATGCTCGTGGTGCTGAGTTACCAGCATTTGATGCCGTTATTCCACGTATTGGTGCCTCTGTGACATTTTACGGCACAGCCGTATTGCGTCAATTTGAAATGATGGGGACGCATCCATTAAATGAATCTGTGGCGATCACTCGCTCACGCGATAAATTACGTTCATTACAATTATTGTCACGTAAAAACATTGGTTTACCTGTTACTGGTTTTGCAAATAAACCTGCAGATGTGCCTGACTTGCTAGACATGGTCGGTGGTGCACCTTGCGTTATCAAGTTACTTGAAGGGACTCAAGGTATTGGTGTTGTTTTAGCTGAAACCCGTAAAGCGGCTGAATCCGTTATTGAAGCTTTTATGGGCTTAAAAGCCAACATCATGGTGCAGGAGTATATCGCTGAAGCTGGCGGTGCAGATATTCGTTGCTTTGTAATTGGTGACAAAGTGATTGCAGCCATGAAGCGCCAAGCGCTTGCAGGTGAGTTCCGTTCTAATCTTCATCGTGGCGGCACCGCATCTGTGGTGAAGTTAACACCTGAAGAGCGTTCAACCGCTATTCGTGCAGCTAAAACCATGGGTTTGAACGTTGCTGGTGTTGATATTCTGCGCTCAAAACACGGTCCTTTAGTGATGGAAGTTAACTCATCACCCGGTCTCGAAGGGATTGAAAAAGCAACGGGTATTGACGTTGCGGATAAGATCATTCAATTTATTGAGAAAAACCTTAAAAAGAACAGCTCTAAGACGAAAGGTAATGGTTAATGGCTAAAAAGCGCGAATCTTTCGCCATAGGTGAAGTGAGCGTTAAAGCTGGCACGCAACAAAGCGTTAAGCTTCCTGCTGCAAGACTTTATAACGACACGCCGATGGAGCTTCATGTTGAAGTTTTCCATGGCACAAAAGCGGGCCCCACCTTGTTGGTGTGTGCTGCCATTCATGGCGATGAGCTAAATGGCATTGAAATTTGTCGACGTTTATTAAGTAAAATAAACGCAAAGTCTTTAGTTGGTACGCTATTAGTTGTGCCAATTATTAACGTATTTGGATTTATTCAGCAATCCCGTTATTTACCTGACCGTCGTGATTTAAATCGTTGTTTTCCTGGTTCTTCAAAAGGGGCTTTGGCAAGCCGTTTAGCCCATCTGGTTTCGCATCAGCTGGTTGACCGTGCAACTCATATTATCGATTTACATACCGGTGCGATTCATCGTGATAATTTGCCTCAAATCCGTTGTGATACCGATGATGAAGTGATGTTTGGTATGGCAAATGCGTTTGGTGCGCCGGTTATCATGACATCGAAAAACGTCAGTGGTTCAATGCGCGGTTATGCCAACAGTAAAGGTATTCCGTGTATTTTGTATGAAGCTGGTGAAGCATTACGTTTTAGTGAAATGTCGATAAAGTCTGGTCTCAATGGTGTGATGAATGTGATGCGCCATTTAGAAATGGTCAAAGGTCGTATTCGCATTAAAGGTAATAGTGTCAACGCTAGCCGAAGTTATTGGGTTCGCAGCGAAGCTGATGGTTTAATAAACATTAAACTTAAGCTAGGTGAAAGGGTTAATAAAGGTAATATTTTGGCCTATATTGTTAACCCACACGGCGGTGAAAGCATTGCACTGCGCGCGCCAACAGACGGCATTATTATTGGTAATAGTAATATTCCTGTTACTAATGAAGGTGAGGCATTATTTCATATTGCTCAATTTGAGGGTGATGAAATTGAGATTGTGAATGACAGCCTAGACGATTTTATGGCCGAATACGCTTAATTTTGTTTGTCAGCTAAAAATGCCGCTGAATTCAGCGGCATTTTTGTTTTCAGCCCATAAACCACCTACTTCAGTAGGTGGTTATCATCAATTAGGCTTTGCCTAAAGTATGTTCAATAGCTGATTAACTCAAGTGATACGAGAGCTTTGCTAATGGTGCAGTACAAGCTTCTAAATCAGGGATGATTTAGTGGAGCCTATAGGGATATATTTACGGCGTCTTGTTAACGCACGGTAGGAAAGCGCCCTTTTAGGGCGTGATATCAAAGCCACCTTCTTCAGAAGGTGGATTCTTGACTTTTATAAACCTTTAGCCAGTAAACTCTCCCTAGTTCCATCTTAATCAGTAACAGTGCATTCTAGCTTGCTAAAATACTCGATAATTGTGGTAGATTTTTCGATAGTGAAATAAGGCTTATCGTTAAAATCTACTTTTTATCAAGTATTTACCCTAAGCTGTTTTTGCAAGCTGATTGACTGTAACTGTAACTGTAACTGTGATAAGGCTTAAAAATCAGCTTCATCAAATGCAACAATATGCTCACTACTGGTTTCAATTTGTTTGCGTAAACTGCGGGTTTGGCTAACCCAATAACTCATATAAAATGTAGCTGTTTTGAGTTTTGCTTGATAGAAGCTGGCTTCATCAGTGCCTTTTTCTAGCGCCGTTAATGCGGTGGCTGCAATTCGTGCCCACATCCAGGCTAATGCACTGATACCAAATAATTGCATATAAGCCATTGAAGCTGCGCCGACTAAATCAGGATTGTTGGCGGCGTGTTTGGCTATGTAGCCTGTTGCGCGTTCAAGATCGCCTGCAGCATCCATCAAACCTGCAATAAAAGGTTTCATTTGCTCATTAGTTGAGTGCAGGCCAATAAATTGCTTCACCATCTCAGACCATACTTGTAAGGTTGCACCTTTATCGGCCAGTAATTTACGACCCACTAAATCCAGTGCTTGTACACCGTTAGTGCCTTCATAAATCATGGCAATACGAATATCTCGAACAAATTGCTCCATCCCCCACTCATTGATATAACCATGGCCGCCGTATACTTGTTGCGCATCCACACAGGCTTTAAAGCCTTGGTCTGTGACAAATCCTTTTACAATAGGGGTGAATAAGGCGGCTAATGCTGAAGCCTGTTTTGCTTTAACTGGGTCGGCTTCACGCTCAGCTTGATCTAGCCACAAGGCTTGCTGCCCCATTAATGCTCGAGTGCCTTCATTAAATGATTTTTGCGACAGTAACATGCGGCGAACATCACCGTGTACCAAAATGGGATCTGCGGCTTTATCGGCTTCTTTTACACCACTCAGTGCACGACCTTGAACACGATCTTTGGCATAAAATAAGGCATTTTGATAGGCGATATCAGATACCCCTAAACCTTGAATTCCCACGCCTAAACGAGCCTGATTCATCATAGTGAACATTGCGCGTAACCCTTGGTGTGGCGCGCCGACAAGTTCACCGACAGCATTGTCAAATAACATCACACAGGTAGAGTTACCGTGAATCCCCATTTTATGCTCAAGACCTGTTGCTGCTAAGGAATTCGCTGCGCCCAGAGTACCATCAGCATTGACTAAATACTTAGGTACCGCGAACAGTGAAATGCCTTTTACGCCTTCAGGGGCATCAGGTAGGCGAGCGAGTACAAGGTGAATGATGTTTTCTGCTAAGTCATGGTCGCCAGATGAGATAAAGATTTTTTCACCACTAATTGCAAAGGTATCATTAGCTAAAGGCTTAGCTTTTGTGCGTAAAAGGGCTAAATCGGTACCGGCATGCGATTCTGTTAGGTTCATGGTGCCAGTCCACTCACCACTGACCAGTTTAGCCAGATATTTTTGCTTCAGTGCATCACTACCATGAACGTGGATTGCTGAATAAGCCCCGTGTGTTAGCCCAGGGTACATCGCAAATGCCATATTTGTGGCTGTTTTCATCTCAGTGGCAAAGGTACCAACCACTTCAGGTAAGCCTTGTCCGCCATATTCAGGATCACAAGTGAGTGTTGCCCAACCATTTTCAACATATTGTTTATAAGCGTCTTTAAAGCCATCAGGGGTAATAACTTTGCCATCGACTAATTGACAGCCCTGATGATCCCCAACAGCATTTAAGGGCAGCATAATATCGGTCGTGAAATCGGCTACGCCTTGTAAAATGGCATCAACGAGTTCCGGGTCAACTTCATCAAATCCGGCTAATTCTTGATACTGGTATATGTTCAGAAGTTCAGAAAGAATGAATTGATAATCACGAATAGGAGCTTGATAAATAGGCATAAGAGGTCGTTCCTTGTTGATGCTTGTTATTGAACAATTTATCGCGCAGTATTTTTCATCTTAGTGACGAGGAACACGATTCATTGAACATTATGGTTATCTTTTCTACATTAACGTAATTTGAGTAAAAACTCAGTATTTTTTTACGGGTTAAAATTCAACATTTAACCCGATATTTTCCTAAACAAATCCAAAGTTACTTTAGGTCGTTTTATTGTTATTCATCGACGGGTTTGATCATCTTATGTTGTCGCCAAAAATTCATGCAATGCACTAAAACGGCGTGTGGGTTTTCTATTTGAGGGTAATGACCTGTTTCAAGTAATGCGATTGTGTCTGCTTGTTCAATAAGCTGTTCAAATCTCATGAGTGTGTCTTGGCCTGATACGGGATCACAAATACCATTAATTAATCTCAATGGCTGTGAATATTGCTGTAATGCATTAACCCAGCGTTGACGATTTATTTGACGTTCGCGGATATATTGAATGACTTTGTGAATGACATCTACGCCCTTATTATGCTGGATAAGTTGCCAATGAATCGCAAGATCAGCGACGGGTATTTTTTGATAACAAATGTAATTAAAATTAGCGATAAATTTTTTAAATGAGAAAAGCTTGGCCACTAAAAATCCAATCGGACTAAGGAGTATTTTTTGGGTGAAGATAGGGCGGGTGGTTTCAGGAAATAAACCACCATTGAGCAAAATGGTACTTTTGATTTTAAAGTCGCCATTATTGTCAGCTTGGCCATGACGAGCTAAAAGCTCCTGAGCGACTGTATCACCGTAATCATGTGCCAGAATATGAAATTCATTAATTCCCTGATGCTTCAATACATCTTCAATGATGTCGGCTTGTAAACTAAAAGTGTAACGTGTATTGCTGGGTTTATCAGATAACCCGTAACCAAGTAAATCAAGAGTAATTAAATGAAAATGCTTAGCTAACGTCAGCCACATGGGTTTCCAGTCGTAGCTACTTGTTGGGAATCCGTGAATTAATAACAAGCAAGGTTTGTTATTTTCGACATGGTTAATGAATATCTGACGACTCATACCATCATGTTGATATTGATGGAAGAAACCACTTTGGTGCCATGGCGTCGGCCATGTTTGAGAGCAAGCATCATTTGAAGGGATAATAAGCATAGCTTCCTTTTTAGCTTCATTCCTGTTTGGGCAAAGTCAAAATAGATTTTAGAACATTTGAACAACAATGATCACTTGTTCTTTTGGTTCTACTCGATACTAAAGCTCTTCTGTTAGACCATTATGTTTTAGTTTACGGATAGTTTTGCGAGCAAGATCGCTTTTTACTGTTAAACATCCTATTTTTTTTATTGATCGTGTTAAATTAAGAACTATCAGTTTTAAAAAATAAATCAATCTAGAGGTGTTTATGCAGCATCGATTTCAAATTGCCATCTCAGCAGGTCTTCTAGCCGCATTATGGGCTGGCGTTGCTGATGTATTTCAGTTAGTCACCTGGATTGGTTTTCTAGGCTGTAGTACATTTTTCGCCCAAACCAAAAGTGGTGTTAAAGGCATGTTGATGGCCATGACCACAAACTTATCTGGTGTATTTTGGGGGTGGTTAATTATTGCCGGCAGTACTTTTTTCGGTTCACCGATTATCAGCTATGCGTTAACAGGTATTGTGACCTCAATTATGTGCCTGCAAGCTAGTCATAAACGGCTTGCGTTTATTCCCGGTGCCTTTATAGGGTGTTGTATCACTTTTGCCATGAATGCAGATATCGCTGCGATTGTACCTCCATTAGTTATGGGGGCCGCGCTTGGCTATTGTATGAGCTTGTTGACCGAGCAATTAATTGCATTGACACAAAATAGACAAAATATTTCGTCTCCGGTGACCAGTGTTAATGATAATGCAGCAAAAGAGCTCTAGTCATCGCGGGTGTAATAAATGCAGTCGAAGCGTAATTTGGCTGCATTAACTTAATTGCAGTTACATCAAATCTGTTACCCGCTCAACCTTTTAGATCTTCATTAGATCTTCGCTAAATATGCATCTAAATCTTGATAGTCAAAAACTAACACGAAAGGATGCCGTTCTTCATTACCCAATTCTTTGATATAACAATGCTAATTTTGTTGAAATTAAATACTTGGTAATACTAAATATCATATCGATACGATGTCTTAAAAATGCATTCCATTGTGGATACAAATAAAAAGCGCACTTGGGTAAGTGCGCAGTTCAGTGTGATGCATTGTTATTTGAGATTAAAAAACCATCTCAGGGACATGCTCAGGTACAATTAATTTACCCGCAGTTTTAGCGATAATTTCCTCTACCGTGACACCAGGGGCGCGCTCAAGTAAATGGAATGCGCCGTCTTTAATTTCAATAAAGGCGAGGTCGGTCATCACTCTTTTGATGCAACCATAACCGGTTAATGGAAGCTCGCATAAGGGTAATAACTTTGAGTTACCATGTTTATCTGCATGCATCATAGTGACAATGATGTTATCTGCGCCAGCCACTAAGTCCATTGCACCGCCCATGCCTTTAATTAGTTTGCCAGGGATCATCCAAGAGGCAATTGATCCATTGACATCAACTTCAAAGGCACCCAATACCGTTAAATCAACATGACCACCTCGGATCATGGCAAAGCTTTCTGCCGATGAGAAAAATGATGCACCGGCAACGGCGGTAACGGTTTGTTTGCCAGCATTGATTAAATCAGCGTCGATAGCATCTTCTGTAGGGAATTCACCCATACCCAACAAACCATTTTCAGATTGCAGCATGACCTGCATACCTTCAGGAATATAGTTGGCCACTAACGTTGGGATACCAATACCTAGGTTGACATAAAAGCCGTCTTGCATTTCTTTTGCTACGCGTTGAGCAAGTTGTTCTCTTGATAAAGCCATGTGCTTGCTCTCCTTATTTAGCCGCTTTTACGGTGCGTTGTTCGATGCGCTTTTCAAAGCTTGCTTGGATAACGCGATCAACGTAAATACCTGGGGTGTGAATATGGTTTGGGTCTAATTCCCCTGGCTGAACAATTTCTTCGGCTTCTACCACGGTAATTTTACCGGCAGTTGCCATCATAGGATTAAAGTTTGCTGCGGTTTTACGAAACACTAAATTGCCCATAGTGTCAGCTTTCCAGGCTCGCACTAAGGCAAAGTCTGCGGTGAGTGATTCTTCTAACACATAATGACGGCCTTTGATTTCGCGGGTTTCTTTGCCATCGGCGATCGGTGTGCCATAACCTGTTGCTGTAAAGAAAGCCGGAATGCCGGCGCCACCTGCGCGAATTTTTTCAGCCAAGGTGCCTTGGGGGGTTAAAACGACATTTAATTCGCCAGATAACATTTGTTGTTCAAATGTCGCGTTTTCACCGACATAAGAGGCAATCATGGTAGAGATTTGACGTTGCTTAAGTAATAAGCCCAATCCAAAATCATCCACCCCAGCGTTATTTGAAATAGCGGTTAAACCAGTGACACCTAATTTAACCATATGGTTGATTAGGCCTTCAGGAATACCACATAAACCGAAACCACCGACCATCAAGGTCATGTTATCTGTTAGTCCAGCCAGCGCTTCATCATAGCTGTGAACGACTTTATTAAAACCTGCCATTGTGCTGTCCTTTTCTCGTTTTTATGTTTAATAGATGCTGATTGCATTTTGAGTCAGCAGCTTAAAATCAGTTTGTTGCCAGCCTAAATCAGCCTAATGCATTAGCCACTTTTGAGGCACTTTTGCGGCCGATAATTTGGCTAATATGATTGCCTGCTATCGCCAGCTTATTGAGGTCAATCCCAGTTTCAATGCCGATGCCATGCAGCATGTAAACTAAATCTTCAGTGGCTAAATTACCTGATGCACCTTTGGCATAAGGGCAGCCACCCAATCCCGCAACAGAGGCATCAAATGTGGCAATGCCCATATCTAAGCAAGCAAAAATATTGGCTAATGCTTGTCCGTAGGTGTCGTGAAAGTGTAGTGCAAGCTTTTCTACGGGCACAACTTTTGCCACTGCTTCAACCATTCTACGGGCATTTACTGGGGTGCCAACACCTATGGTGTCTCCGAGTGAAATCTCATAACAGCCCATTTTGTAAAGAATTTCAGACACACGAGCGACTTCACTGACCTCAATATGACCTTCATAAGGACAGCCAAGGACACAGGATACATATCCTCTGACCGGAATATTGTGCTGTTTTGCTAGTTGCATCAATGGGATAAAGCGTTCAATAGATTCATCGATTGAGCAGTTAATATTTTTTTGACTGAAGCTTTCTGATGCGGCGCCAAATATTGCCACTTCATCTGCCCCCGAAGCTAACGCCAGTTCAAACCCTTTCAGATTTGGGGTTAACGCACTGTAGGTTACCCCTTTGACGCGAGGCATTTGGGTAAAAATATCGGCAGAGTCGGCCATTTGCGGCACCCATTTGGGGGACACAAAGCTACCCGCTTCAATACGCGTTAATCCAGATGCGGCCAAATCAGCAATTAACTGCAGTTTGGCCAGGGTTGTTACGGCTACTTCATTTTGTAAGCCGTCACGAGCGCCGACTTCAAAAATGCTGACTTTTTTAGGCATCATGCGCTAGCTTCCTTTTCAGCTTCTGCTGAGGTTTCTTCCACATGCAATAGCTGAACGCCATCGGTGACCAACTCACCGCTTTGAAAGTAAAACTCGGTTACGACCCCGTCAAATGGTGCTTCTATGGTGTATTCCATTTTCATCGCTTCCATCACCAGCAAACCTTGGCCTGCTTTCACATGGGCGCCCACTTCAACTAAATGGGTGACCACAGTGCCGTTCATTGGTGCTTTTAATTTGTCAGCGCTGTTAACGGTTTCTTCAGCGACTTGCGCTAATACCGCGGTAAAGTGATAACTGCCGCTCGGTAAGAATAAGGTAAAGTCGTCAACATCTCGGCTAACTGGTACTTTACTCTTGTGACCATTAATTTCAGCAAACAACACATCATCTTTAATTTGCCCTGCCAGCTTTAATGCTTGACCGTTTAAGCCTAAATGCAAAGCGCCACCTAGATCGGTCATCAATAGGTTTTGTAACTCGTGCTTTTCATCCAACAGGGCAACATGATGAATACTGGCACTGTTAAGTCTAAACCCACTGACTTGGCCCCAAGGAGAATAAGGGTCATGGCTGTTTACAGCATTAGCTTGCGCCTGTTGTTGGCGCAATAACACCTGATATAAACCAGCTAGCGCGATGGCGGTGTCCGATTCGCTGCTGGCATCACCTATCAGAGTGTTGCCATAGCGTTCGATAAAGTCAGTACAGAAATCGGCTTTAGCAAATGCGGGGTGTTCGGCAATGTTGGCTAAAAATTCAATGTTATGTTTTAAGCCGCTAATTAGGTATGACTCTAGTGCATGCACTAAGCGTTGAAGGGCGCGCGGACGCGTTTCATCCCAAACAATTAGTTTAGCGATCATCGGGTCGTAAAAATTACTGATCACATCATTTTCACGAATACCAGAATCAATTCGAACATGACGATTTTGTTCTGGTTCACGTAAAAAGTTCAGTTTACCGCTGGCAGGTAAAAATTCATTTTGTGGGTCTTCTGCGTAAATGCGAACTTCAAATGAATGGCCATGAATGCGCACTTCATCCTGCTTTAACGGTAATTCGCCGCCACTGGCTACAACAAGTTGCCATTTGACCAGGTCTTGACCAGTCACCATTTCGGTAACGGGGTGTTCTACTTGTAAACGGGTATTCATTTCCATGAAGTAGAAACTGTTGTCAGTATCTAACAAAAACTCTACGGTGCCGGCACCCACATAATCAATGGCCTTTGCTGCCGCAACCGCGGCTTCACCCATTTGTATACGTAATTCATCGGATAAACCAGGAGCTGGCGCTTCTTCAACCACTTTTTGATGACGACGTTGAATAGAACAATCACGATCGGAGAGATAAATCGCATTACCATGGCTGTCAGCAAAGACTTGGACTTCAACATGGCGCGGTTGACGTAAATAGCGCTCCATGAGTAGTTTATCATTACCAAATGATGAAGTGGCTTCACGCCTTGCGGAGCGAATGGCCTCTAAAATCTCACCGTCATTTTCAACGATGCGCATCCCTTTACCACCTCCGCCATATGCGGCTTTTATCAGTAAAGGGAAGCCCACTTGTTTAGCTTGCGCTACAAGGTTGGCATCGGTTTGATCGTCACCGTGATAACCGGGTACTAAAGGCACGTTGGCTTTGCCCATGATCTCTTTAGCAGCACTTTTGCTGCCCATGGCATCGATTGCCTCACTGCCAGGGCCAACAAATGCAATGCCATTTTGTTCACATTTACGGGCAAATTCGGCATTTTCCGATAAGAAACCGTATCCAGGGTGGATGGCTTCTGCACCAGAACGTTTGGCGATATCTATGATCAAATCGGCTTTTAAATATGAATCAGCGGGTGCACTGCCACCTAAGTGAAAAGACTCATCCGCCATTGCGACATGGCGGGCGTCTTTATCCGCATCAGAATATAACGCTATGGTACGTACGCCCATGGCTTGAGCGGTTTTAATAATGCGGCAGGCAATTTCACCGCGGTTGGCAATCAGTAATTTGGTAATCATTATTTGGCTCCTTTAGGATCCGTGGCATCTTGCCAAGCCGGAGAGCGTTTTTCGAAAAAGGCATTTAGGCCTTCTTGGCCCTCATCAGACACTCGAATGCGCGCAATTTGTTCACTGGTATAGTCCAGTGTGGCATCATCAATTACGCCGTCTTCTAGCTTAGATATTAAAGTTTTAACCCATCTCATGCCCTGTGGGCTATTGGCTTTAAAGGCGGTTATAAAAGGCGCTGCTGCGGCGTCTAGATCGTTATTAATCACATGGATAACCTGCTGTTTCAGGGCGGCTTCAGCACTAAAACGCTCAGCGGTTAACATGTAACGCCTGGCTTGACGATTTCCCATTGCGCGAACAACATACGGACTAATCACCGCTGGAATTAAGCCAAGTTTGACTTCGCTTAAACAAAAGCTGGCTGCCTCATTGGCAATGGCAATATCGCAGCAGCAAATTAACCCTAATGCCCCACCGAAAGCGGCGCCATTTACCAGCGCGATGGTGGGTTTGGGGAATTTATCCAGTACATGCATCAGTTTAGCGAGTTCATGGGCATCGGTGAGATTTTGCTCGAAATCCATTTGGGCTTGTTTGCGCATCCAATTAAGGTCGGCTCCAGCACTGAAGTTTTTACCCTTGGCCCGCAGAATAAGCATTTGGCATTCGGCTGATTCTCCAAACCCTTCGATTGCACAAATCATTTCACTGATCATGACTTCATCAAATGCATTGTGCTTTTCTGCACGATTTAATATTAACTCACCCACGCCCTCATTAAGCTGACATTGAATGTGTTGAAAATCAGTTTTAATCATTTTTATTGCTCCTATTGATTAAACGCAATTACATGCGGAACACACCGAATTTGGTGTCTTCAATAGGGGCATTTAATGCCGCGGATAAGGCAAGGCCAACCACATCACGAGTTTGTGCTGGGTCAATAATGCCATCGTCCCATAAGCGCGCACTGGCATGGTATGGATGACCTTCTTTATCGTACTGCTCAACAATCGGTTTTCTAAAGGCTTGTTCTTCTTCTGCTGTCCATTCTACGCCTTTACGGGCCAAACCATCGCGACGTACTGTGGCTAACACGCCTGCGGCTTGTTCGCCGCCCATCACTGAAATACGTGCGTTGGGCCACATCCACATCATGGTCGGTTCAAATGCCCGGCCACACATGCCGTAGTTACCTGCGCCGTAGCTTCCGCCAATAATGACAGTAAACTTAGGGACAGTGGCACAAGATACTGCGGTCACCATTTTGGCACCGTGCTTGGCAATACCTTCGTGTTCGTATTTTTTACCCACCATAAAGCCGGTAATGTTTTGCAAAAACAGTAAAGGAATTTTTCGTTGGCAGCACAGCTCAATAAAATGTGCCCCTTTTTGGGCTGATTCTGAAAACAAAATGCCATTATTAGCCACAATACCGACTGGGTATCCATGGATACGGGCAAATCCACAGACTAATGTGGCGCCATAATTGGCTTTAAATTCATCAAAATCAGAATCGTCGACAATACGACCAATCACTTCTTTTACATCAAATGGTTTTTTAAGGTCAGTGCCGACAATGCCGTAAAGCTCGTGAATATCATATTTAGGTGGCTTTACCGGACTGAGTACGCTGGCGATGGTTTTTTGATGGTTGAGACGTGATACCGCGCGTCGAGCAAGCTCAAGAGCATGATCATCATTTTGAGCTAAATGATCAGCAACGCCGGAAATTTTTGTATGTACTTCTGCGCCACCAAGTTCTTCAGCAGACACTTCTTCACCTGTTGCGGCTTTCACTAACGGCGGCCCAGCTAAAAAGATGGTGCCTTGTTCTTTAACTATGATCGACTCGTCCGCCATGGCAGGAACATAAGCGCCACCCGCGGTACATAACCCCATCACAACGGCGATTTGCGGAATGCCTAATGCTGACATTTGTGCTTGGTTATAGAAGATACGCCCGAAATGGTCGCGGTCTGGAAATACTTCATCCTGACGGGGTAAGTTTGCTCCGCCGGAGTCGACCAGGTAAATACAAGGTAAATGACAACGTTTGGCGATGTCTTGAGCGCGTAGATGCTTTTTGACAGTAATGGGGTAGTAGGTTCCGCCTTTTACGGTCGCATCGTTAGCAATGATCATACACTCAACCCCGCTGACTCGACCGATACCGGCAATCACGCCCGCAGCAGGAACATCTTCGTCATAAACTTCATAGGCGGCAAATTGAGCGATTTCTAAAAAAGGAGAACCTGGATCGAGCAGTTTTTCTACTCGCTGGCGGGGTAATAACTTGCCACGGGATAAATGACGCTCACACGCCACGGGGCCACCGCCTTGTTCTATTTTTATGAGCTTTTTTTGAAGGTCATCGACTAACAAAGCCATATCATCAAATTTGGCTTTAAATTCATCGCTACGAGGATTTATCTTGCTGCTCAGGTGCGTCATGTCAATATCCTTTATTGAGCACAAATTAGAGTATCAAGGGGCAGGGCACTGAGGCCGATTAAGCGAACCCCTCAACAGAAACTCACTTGTCTTATGCGAATGATATTCAGCAAAAGACAAGTGTTATTGCGATTATTTTGATTCGTTAAAGAGTTCGCGGCCAATAAGCATACGGCGAATTTCTGAGGTGCCAGCACCAATTTCATATAGCTTGGCATCACGTAATAATCTGCCGGTGGCGTATTCATTAACATAGCCGTTTCCGCCTAATAACTGAATCGCATCTAATGCCATTTTGGTCGCAAGTTCTGCACTATACAGAATCGCACCCGCAGCATCTTTACGGGTGGTTTCGCCGCGGTCGCAAGATTTTGCTACGTTGTAAACATAGGATCTTGCGGCATTCATTCCGGTATACATGTCGGCAATTTTGCCCTGAATAAGTTGGAACTCGCCGATGGATTTTCCAAATTGAACACGTTCATGTACATAAGGAACAACTATGTCCATACAGGCAGCCATAATACCGAGCGGGCCACCAGATAACACGACGCGCTCGTAGTCTAGACCGCTCATTAACACTTTCACGCCATTATTGAGGCCGCCTAAGATGTTTTCTTCAGGAACTTCACAATCTTCGAAAACGAGCTCACAGGTGTTTGAGCCGCGCATGCCTAGCTTGTCAAGCTTCTGAGCCTGACTAAAGCCTTTAAAGCCACGTTCTACGATAAAAGCGGTGATCCCGTGGGCACCTTTGTTTAAATCTGTTTTGGCATAAATCACATAGGTGTGCGCATCTGGACCATTGGTGATCCACATTTTATTACCGTTAAGAATATAGCGGTCGCCGTCTTTACGCGCATGCAGTTTCATTGATACTACATCTGAGCCAGCATTGGGTTCACTCATGGCTAATGCGCCAATATGCTCACCGCTAACCAGCTTTGGTAAGTATTTAGCACGTTGAGCATCATTGCCGTTACGGTTGATTTGATTGACACACAGATTTGAATGGGCACCATAGCTAAGGCCAATGGATGCCGACGCGCGGGAAACTTCTTCCATTGCAACAACATGGGCCAAATAGCCCATGTTTGCACCGCCAAACTCTTCAGGGACGGTGACGCCAAGTAATCCCATTTCACCTAATTGAGTCCACATATGGTTAGGAAACTCATTATCGTGGTCAACTTGGGCGGCAATAGGGGCTATTTCGTTGCTGGCAAAACTGCGCACTGCGTCGCGTAACATATCAATATCTTCGCCTAAACCGAAATTAAGGCTGCTGTATAAATCGCTCATGGCTTGTGTCCTGTTGAATTATTATTTTTAGACTCCACGCTATGTTGCGTTTGGGAGTCGTTTGCTTGTCTTTAAATGCTGCTTGAATGCAGTGATGTAAGCACCTTGTCCGATTATTCGGTTCTTTTTGCTGTGCTTACGGGTTATCCAAATTACCAAGATTTCCTGAGATGAGAGTCAATCTATCCTGTTTACGCCTTATTCATTTCTAACGCCGCTTTGCATTGCTGCTCTGCGGAGTTGAGCTCCATTAACACCACTTTAATGTCATCCATTTGTTGCTGAAGCGCCGCCTTCTTATCGCTTACTAATTCAAGCATGGTATTTAATTGTGATGTGCTTGATTTGTCCGCATCGTACAGTTCGAATAACCGACGAGTTTCAGCTAATGAAAATCCTAAGCGTTTGCCTCTAAGTATCAGTTTGAGTCTGACACGATCCTTTAAGCTGTATATGCGAGTTTGACCACGACGCTTAGGTTTAATTAAGCCCTGATCCTCGTAAAAACGAATGCTGCGGGTAGTGATATCAAATTCTTTTGATAAATCACTGATGGAATATGTAGATTGGGTGCTGACTGTAGCGTTCATCATCTCACCAAATAGGTTTCTTTTGTTGCAAGATATATGAAGTTTACGTAAAGGTAAAGTTTGCAGATAAAAATCTCTTTGGTGACTGTTAATTTGAGTTGCCAATGAGTGAGTTGAAATTGTTTATCTATATGATAGTTATTGGTTTTATTTCTAGTCTTTATTGTTTCTTCTTATCGTGAAGAATCAATTTAACATGCTGGCAGTATAGATGCTTATCCGTTTGTCTAATAGGGACATTGAATGAATTCTGCTCATAATCAGCTTGGGAGAGCTAAAGGAGAAATAACATGACGGGTGTAGGAAAGTCATTACACGACCAATCAATTGCAGATCCAACGACCTTTTGGGCAAATGCAGCAAAGATGATTACTTGGGACAAAGAGCCTGAGAACATCTTAGATGATACCAATAAGCCATTTTACCAGTGGTTTGCCGACGGCAAGATGAATACTTGCTATAACGCTGTTGACCGACACGTGGCTGCGGGCAGAGGCGAGCGAATCGCCATCAATTATATTAGCCCAGTGACACAAAATCAGTATCAAATTACCTATAACGAGTTGCTTGCTCAAGTGAGTCGTTTGGCGGGATATATGCAATCAATTGGTGTTGAAAAAGGTGACCGGGTGGTTATTTATATGCCAATGATCCCTGAAACCGCCTTTGCAATGCTAGCTTGTGCTCGTATAGGCGCTATCCACTCGGTGGTATTTGGCGGCTTTGCGGCGAATGAATTGGCAACCCGCATTAACGATGCTAAACCCAAGCTTATCTTGTCTGCTTCGTGTGGCATAGAGCCATCAGGTGTTGTGCCTTATAAGCCACTTTTAGATGATGCACTTAATCAAGCCACTCACAGGGTTGAGCATTGCTTAATTTTAGCAAGACACCAATATCAAGCCGATTTAACCCTGCCAAGGGATATTGATTGGCAACAGGCACTGCAAAATGCGCAAAGTGCTGAGTGTGTATCACTGAATGCCACCGATCCGCTTTATGTGCTTTATACCTCAGGCACCACAGGCAAACCTAAAGGGGTTGTGCGAGATAATGGTGGGCATGCGGTGGCCCTTTGCTGGTCGATGAAAAATATTTATGGCATCGACAGTGATGATGTTTTTTGGGCTGCATCCGATGTGGGTTGGGTGGTGGGTCACTCCTATATTGTTTATGGTCCATTACTGGTGGGTTCCACTACCATCATGTATGAGGGTAAACCCATAGGTACCCCAGATGCCGCTGCGTTTTGGCGAATTATTGCTAACAATAATGTCAAAAGTTTTTTTACCGCCCCTACCGCGATTCGTGCCATTAAGCGTGAAGACCCTGAGGGCAAGTTAATCAAAGATTTTGACCTGTCTTGTTTAAAGCAAATGTTTCTAGCCGGTGAGCGCTGCGATCCTGACACCTTAAATTGGAGTCAGACCATGCTGGGTAAACCGGTTATTGACCATTGGTGGCAAACTGAAACGGGTTGGCCTGTAGCATCGAATTTAATGGGGGTGGAACCCATAGCCATTAAGCCAGGATCGCCAGCAAGGCCCGTTCCAGGTTATCAAGTGGAAGTGTTGGATGCCATGGGAGAGCATGTTGCAGCAAATGAAAGCGGCAATGTGGTGATTAAGCAACCCTTACCACCAGGCACCTTAACAACTTTGTGGCAAAATGATGACCGTTATGTTGACAGTTATTTATCCATGTATCCTGGATATTACCTCACGGGTGACGCAGGCTACATCGATGAAGATGGGTATTTGTATATCATGAGCCGAATTGACGACATTATTAATGTCGCGGGGCATCGTTTATCAACCGGACGCTTTGAAGAGGTGTTGTGTCAACATCCTGCGGTGGCAGAAGCCGCTGTGATCGGGGTTCAGGATAAGCTAAAAGGACAAGTTCCCTTAGGTATGGTCGTGCTTAAAAACGGCGTAGAATTAGCTGATGAAGAGCTGCATCGCCAACTACTGGCGTTAGTCAGGCAAGAAATTGGGCCGGTGGCATCATTTAGATTAGTGAGTGCAGTGCCTAAATTACCTAAAACGCGTTCGGGTAAAATTTTACGGGCGACGATGCGTAAAATTGCTGACAACCAAGAATATACCGTACCCGCAACCATAGAAGATCCACAAACCTTAGACATTGTTCGCAATACATTAACTCGAATGGGCTATGCCAACGCATTAACTAAAGCCTTAGGTGAGTAAATTTTTGGATGCATGTTAACGTCAATGTTAGTTCTACTAACAAATTTTGTACCTGATAACATTGACGTTTTTATTAAAATATCCCTTCAAACCCTGCGATACGAAAATGATAAAAACACATTTTGAGTATCATACACTCTAGAATCTAGGTTTTAACTGGTAATTTAGTTACAAAAATCGCTATAATATTTGTCCATATGGGTTCGCGAATCGCGATAAATCTCTGTGACCTTGTGGAATATAAATCTAATGACTCACCACACAAACTTGTCAAACATCGGCGTTATTGGCCTTGGTGTTATGGGCAAAAATCTCGCTTTAAATATTGCTGATAACGGTTACCACGTTGCTGTTTTTGATCTTGATGCCGCGAAAGTGAATGCGGCGCTTGCGCAGGAGCAACAAGAACGTAAAACTGGCTTAGCCCCCCGAATGCAAGCCTGTAATAATCTTTCAGAAATGCTGGCTAAACTGGTATCACCTAAGGTGATTGTGTTATCTGTACCAGCAGGAAGTATCGTTGACGGCATTTGTAACACCTTGATTGAAAATGGTATCAACAGTGAAGATATCGTTATCGATACTGGTAATAGCCTGTGGACGGATACGGTAGAACGTGAAGCTCACTATCAAGGTAAGTTTAAATTTTTCAGTTCTGCCGTTTCTGGTGGGGAAGTCGGAGCACGTTTTGGGCCATCTTTGATGCCAAGTGGCGATGAGTCAGCTTGGCAATATGTTGCGCCGATTTGGAACGCTATTGCCGCCAAAGTGGACAGTAAAACCGGTTTGCCGATTGAGCGCTTTGAACCCGGAAATCCAGTTACTGAAGGGGAGCCCTGTACCACTTATATTGGTCCGGCAGGATCTGGTCATTATGTCAAAATGGTTCACAATGGTATTGAATATGCCGACATGCAGCTGATTTGCGAAGCTTATCAATTGCTGCATGAGGGCGTGGGTCTGTCAACCTATGAAATTGGTGATATTTTCAAAGGTTGGAACCAAGGTAGCTTAAACAGTTACTTAATGGGGATCAGCGCAGAAGTGTTACAACAAAAAGATCCATTAACCGATAAACCGTTAGTGGAAATGATTTTAGATAAAGCAGGCCAAAAGGGCACTGGTTTATGGACTGCTGTGAGTAGTTTACAGATTGGTTGTCCAGCCCCCACTATCGCCGAAGCGGTTTATGCACGTGCTGTCAGTACACAAAAGTCATTGAGGGTCAGTCTGAGCAATACGCTAGCTGGCCCCAAAAAAGCCACTTTGACAGAAGCTGAAAAAGTAGACTTTATCAACTCATTAGAAGATGCGCTTTATTGTGCAAAAGTGTGCTGTTATGCCCAGGGGTTCCAATTGATGGCGATGGAAGCCAAAGAGCAAAACTGGACGTTAAACTTTGCTGAAATCGCCAAAATTTGGCGTGCTGGTTGTATCATTCGCGCCACGTTCTTGCAATCGATTACTCAAGCCTACGTCGAAAATCCGCAATTGGCTAATTTGCTTATGGCAGAAAGCTTCAGCAGTGCGCTGGCGGCGAAACAATTAAATTGGCGTAAAACGGTTGCCGCATCCGTGATGCAAGGTATACCGGCTCCCTGTATTGGTTCTGCCGTAGCTTATTACGATAGTTATCGCTGCGAAACATTACCTGCAAATCTGTTGCAAGGTCAGCGTGACTTTTTCGGCGCGCATACTTTTGAACGTACAGATATGCCCGCCGGTGAGAAGTATCATTTAGATTGGAGTGCCAAGGTACGTACTTTAGTTAAAATGTAGTTTAGGGTGATGATTAAAAAAGGCTTCTTATTCGAAGCCTTTTTTATGGTTTAAAGTCAATATCAATCGTAATCAGTCACTACTTATTCTAGCTTGTTAAAATACAGTGTCACGGCGTTAGGTTCTCTATTGTAGAATAACGACTTATCGTAAAACCTGCCTTCTTACAGCTGATTTAGGTTAATGATTAAACCTGCACTAAATAACACACTGAATATCATTGTCAGTTTGGCGGTTTTCCCTAGAATTGGGTTTAAGGCCTCACCTGAGTTGTCCCTAAAATCTCTGCTAAGCTTTCTGGCTAACACTAAGGATATACCGGCTAATAACACTGGCCATCCCTCAAGCGCTCCTAATAAAAATCCCGCAATAATGATCCCAAAAGGCAAGTATAAAAAGCTTTGGTATAGAACTTTGGCTTGCGGTTCACCAATTCTAACCGCAAGGGTGTTTTTGCCTGCTTTGATATCAGTGCTGATGTCGCGTGTATTGTTCACCAACATAATAGCAGCGTTGAAAAAACCAATTGCACAGCCTAATAACCAAGCGGTTAATGTTGTGTCGCCTGCTTGTAAGTAATAGCTGCCGACTACGGCAACTAAACCAAAAAAGACGAATGCGGCAACTTCACCTAATCCATGCGATGCCAGAGGATAAGGGCCGCCACTGTAGCAAATTGCCCCTAAAATTGAAGCGGCAGCTAATACTGCAATAGGCCAGCCTCCGTGCCAAATAAGGTATGAGCCAACCACCAATGCGGCCAACAAGCACAGTATCATCGCATTACGCACTGAGGTGGGGGCAATCATACCACTTTGGGTAACACGAACAGGTCCCAATCTTTCTTCGGTATCTATGCCATTTTTATAGTCAAAATAGTCATTGGCTAGATTAACCGATATTTGCAGTAATATTGCACACAGCATTGAAATAACAGCAATTAACCAGCTGAATTGCATAAGTTCGATTGCCAACATATTGCCGATAAGTAAAGGGCCAATTGCTGCTGGCAGTGTTCTTGGGCGTATCGCCAAAATCCAAGATTGCATAAACACCAAAATAACAAGATTAGTCATTTTGATAGTTTATCAAAAGATGCTCACTACTGCTGTTGATATTGTTTGCTGCAAATCACTAATTTAGCAATTTTGTATTCAAAACGGGGTTAAACAACTAACCCTGATAAAAAGACACTAGCCCTTGCTGAAGATTTTAGGGTAGGCTTAATGGTCATTATGTGGTTTCTGAGAGTGTTAAATGAGTCAGGTATTAAACGATTTATTATCATTATTGTCCTTAGAGCAAATTGAACTCGGATTATTTAGAGGGCAGAGCCAAGATCTCGGCTTTGGTCATGTATTTGGTGGTCAGGTGATGGGGCAGGCTTTAAGCGCAGCAAAACAAACCGTGAGTGAAGATCGCCACGCGCACTCCTTGCATTCTTATTTCTTACGGGCTGGTGATGAGAAATTACCGATTGTTTATGATGTAGAGACTATGCGTGATGGCGGCAGTTTTAGTGCCAGAAGGGTAAAAGCGATTCAAAAAGGTCGGCCAATTTTTTATATGACCTGTTCATTTCAGACCCATGAAGAAGGTTATGAACATCAAGCAACAATGCCCGTTGTTCCTGGACCTGAAGGTTTGATGAACCAGCAAGAGCTTGCCATGACCATGCGTGATAAAGTGCCTGCCAGAATGCTTGAAAAATTCATGGCAGATGCACCGATTGAAATGCGTTTGGTAGACCCTTTTAATCCATTAGCACCATCGACCAGAGAGCCGGTTCGCCATGTGTGGATAAGGGCCAATGGTGATATTCCGCATGATCATAGTATTCAAGAGTATCTGTTGGCGTATGCGTCAGATTTTAACTTTTTAGTGACAGCAGCTCAGCCCCATGGCGTATCATTTTTAACTCCAGGTATACGCATGGCGACTATCGACCATTCCATGTGGTTTCATCGCAGTTTTGATATGAGCCAATGGCTTTTATACAGTATCGAGAGTCCAAATGCTGGTGGCGGACGGGGTTTTGTTAAGGGACAATTTTTTGATCAACAAGGCCGTTTAGTGGCTTCGGCAACCCAAGAAGGCTTGCTACGAATGACTAAGCCTTAGTTTGCCGTTTCGTTGTTGCACGTTTTTACCAGTAAGGGATGAATAGGTTGAGCAGTATGAGGAAATTTAACAGTATATGGGTCAGTATGTTGGCAGGATTAATTTTGCTTACAGGCTGCGTGACGGTTGTGCCTGATGCGCCGGTTGTGGTGAACGGATATGCTGGATACCTGGAAAAAGTGGCCTTACCCCAGGGCAGTAAAATTTACATTGCGGTGATCGACATCAACACACCAGGTGCAATCATTTCGCAAAAGTCGTTTGATATCGCGCGAGTGCCTGTGCCGTTTAAGTTTATTTTTCCCGCAGAGGCAATTGACAAAAATGTGGATTACGGTGTGGTGGCGATGATTACTTATCAAGAACAGGTGATTTTTCAAACCTATGATAAATTCGAGGTGATTAATAATGATAAATTCACCACAGAAGTCTTGATGAAACAAGTAAAGTAATCTTGTAAAAAGCCAATTAAGTCACCCAGTTCACATTCCGCTGAGTTCGCCATTGATTTATCTTAATGGCGAATGGTAATGTTTTTTTGTCATCATTATTCTTTGGCTATCTTGTGATCCACAAAGACGCATCAAAAAACCATTTCGGGCAAACATCAGACCATCAAAGACTGTCTCCTAAACAAGGCAAACAAAGCCGATTAATTTGGGCGCTTTGTCTTGCCTCTGTGGTTGTTTACATTAATCTTTATACGGTTCAGGGCATGTTGCCACTGATTGCGGAGCACTTTGATGTTACGGGTGCTCATTCTACGCTCGTGTTATCCGTGACCAGTTTTACCTTGGCTTTTTCATTGCTGTTTTATGCAGTGATTTCTGACCGAGTTGGCCGTTTAAAGCCCATTGTGATTAGCTTATGGTTGTTAGCTTGCTCGAATTTATTGCTGATTTTTGCAACTGACTTTGACTCACTGGTATGGGTAAGACTCCTGCAAGGAGTCTTATTGGCAGCGGTACCTGCCATTGCTATGGCCTATTTTAAAGAACAACTTGCCCCTGAATTTATGCTCAAAGCAGCTGCAACCTATATTACTGCGAACAGTTTAGGAGGGATTTTTGGCCGATTATTTGGTGGCTTAATGTCACAGCATTTATCGTGGCAACAATCGATGGGATTGGTGTTCATTGTGACCTTAATTGGGGTCGCAATAGTGAATTTTCTATTGCCTCGTCGTGAGATTAAGCCACAGTTGGCGCACTCATCTGCTAAACCTGCAAAGTTGGTAAGGCTACAACAAGACATTCAAGGCTTTTGGGGACACATTACCGACCGTAAAATGAGTTTAGTCTTCATCATTGGCGGTTTGGCTTTTATGATGATGGTGAATCAATTTAGTTTTATCCAGCTGCATTTAATGGCATTGCCGTATGAGCTGAGCCGATTCAATGCCACGTTAATCTTTTTGTGTTATCTCAGCGGTACTTTTGCCTCATATTTGTCGGCTAAGTGGATTGTACGTTTTGGATCGATAATCCTATTTAAAGCAGCTTTTTTGTTGATGGTATTTGGAACATTGTTAACTTTGGTTGATACCTTATGGGCAATTGTATTGGGTTTTTTGATCACCGCGAGTGGTTTTTTCTTGACCCACAGCTGTTGTAACTCGTTTGTGGCTATAAGGGCGGTGAATCATAGGGCCAAAGCAACGTCGTTGTACCTGTGTTGTTATTACTTAGGCGCGGCGTTAGGTGGTCCTTATTTAATGGTTTTTTGGCAGCATTCATTGTGGCAAGGTGTGGTGGTAGGTTCATTAACCTTGTTAGCTATGCTGGCATTAGCCATCTTATTATTGAGCCGAGGGCCGCTAGAAAAGCCGGCCTAAGCAAGATTGCCATTTGATTTGAGGTTAATTGTCGGTAAATTGCTTGCGGTCTATTTCGAATTTTTTCATTTTGTCGTATAAGGTTTTACGTGGCAGTTCAAGTTGCTCCATGGTGAGCTTGATACTGCCTTTGTTATAACTTAATGACTCTTCGATAAGTAAGCGTTCAAAAAAGTCGACCCGTTGTTGTAATGACATGTTGGAGTGCATGGTAGGGTGGTTGTCCATATTACCCGCTGCAAAAGCCGCTTCAGCACCTAATAGCACGTAGCGTTCGGCCAAATTTCGTAACTCACGCACATTTCCCGGCCAATCATGGGATGTCAACATTGCTTGCTGCTCAGGAGTCAATGCAATAAGCGCCTTGTGATAGCGAGTTGAGGCGATCCTAGCAAAATGAAGAAAGAGTAAGGGGATATCTTCTCTGCGTTCTCTTAAGGCTGGGATAGGCACTGTAACCAGATTCAGCCGATAGAGTAAATCTTGACGAAATTCACCGGTTTCACAAAGCTGTTGTAAATTGACTTTTGTGGCCGCAATAACGCGAATATCAAGATCAATGGATTGATTGGAGCCTAAACGTTCCACTTTGCGGTCTTCTAATACCCTTAATAATTTGATTTGCAAACTGAGTGGGGTGCTTTCTATTTCATCTAAAAATAACGTTCCCTTGTTGGCATATTCAAATTTGCCAATTCGGGTTTTATCGTTACCTGTATAGGCGCCAGCTTGCGCACCAAATAGCTCACTTTCGATAAGGTTTTCAGGAATGGCGCCACAGTTAATGGCTACAAAATTGTGTTTACTTCGATGACTATGATCATGAAGGTATCGGGCAACTAACTCTTTACCTGCACCTGTTTCACCTTCAATCATAATATCGGCAGGGGCGTTTATTACCTGGTTGAGGATATTACGCATTTTTACTATGCCAGGACTGTGCCCCAATATTCTTGGCCCAGGTGCAATATGTGATTCTAATTCTTGTTTTAATTTGCGGTTTTCTAATGTTAATTGGCGCTTTTCTAAAGCGCGTTTTGCCACATCAACCACATGTTCATTGTTGAATGGCTTTTCAAGAAAATCGTAAGCGCCTTTTTTGACTGCCTCGACAGCCATGGCAATATCACCAAAGCCGGTGATCAATACCACTGGTAAATCAGGATCTTTTTGCATTAATTGCTGTAATAGGCACAGTCCATCTAGTTGGGGCATATTCACATCGGAAAATACCACGCCAGGCCAATCACGGTGAATTTGTTCCGCGACCTGTGTAGCCTGCGTGGTTGATGCAGCGGCTATGCCTTCAAGTTTAAATAATTGGCTAAGCACACTGCCTATATGGGGTTCATCATCAACAATGATGACTTGAAGTTGGTTTATATCACCTAATGGACTCAAATTTAGGCATCCTCATATAAATAAATGGGCAAATAAATTTTAAAAATAGCACCACCCTGTTCGTCATTTTCAACGGTTATTTTACCTTGCATTGACTCAATAATGCGTTGGGAAATAGATAAGCCCAAGCCTAATCCCTGTCGTTCATTGGTAGTAAAGTAGGGTTCAAATATTTTATTCATTTGGCCATCTCTGACCCCAGGACCAGTATCTTGAATGCTAATGATCAGCTTATTGCTCTTGGTGGCTTTGCTTGCTGTAATCTTTAGCTTTTTCACTGGACTTTGTTGCATTGCGACAATGGCATTACTGATAATATTAACCAATACTTGCTGGAATCTAACGGTGTCGCCCCAAATCTGGCACTGACCTTTAAGCAATGTTTTACTGAGTTTCACCCCTTGCTTATCTATTTCAGGTTGCACTATGGTCAAAGCTTGGTCGATAGCTTGATAGATCTCGATTGCATTGTCTTTACCTTGTGATTTGCGGGTAAAGCTTTTGAATTGACCAATAATGTCTGCCAATCTATCGGTGAGTTCGATCATGATTTTTAAGTTGTTTTTGGCATCATCAAACATATCTCTGCCCAGAAATGTCTGGGTATTTTGTGCATAGCTTCTGAGTGCCGCTAACGGCTGATTCAGCTCATGATTAATACTGGCAGATAAACTACCGATAACGGTTAACTTCGCGGCTTGTATCAATTCATCCTGAGTATCTTTTAGCTGCGTGTTGGCTTTTTCAAGCTCAAGGGTGCGCTCTTTAACTCGTTGCTCTAGTTGATTATGGGCATGCAGCATTCGGCGTAAGTTTTTACGGCGTTCAATGGCATAAAGAATAAATAATACCAGCAACAGATATAAACTCGCAGCCAATAACATAATGGTGGGTAACGACTTATACAGCGGCTTCATTGGTGCTAATACATGCAGTGTCCAATTAGCTTTGGGCATCAATTGATTTTTCTCGAGAAAGGTCTCACTGCCGTTAGCGGAGGTAATTTGATAGGTGTGTAAATCCTCTTTAGCTAACGGATTATATGGTGGTTTTATGGCCAACTCGCTGATCGGGCGCGTGGCATAGCGCTTGGATGTATTCAACGCAAAGCGCTTCGCCTGTGACAGGGGCGCCAAAGAACGAAAACGCCAATGGCTAATGCTAGATAAAAAGATAATATCATCGGGATCGCTAATCATGAACTCATACTGCCCAGCTATGGCAATGCCTGTGCTTTGCTGCTCAATTACGCCAATATCCACTTTGACAACAATGACACCTAGTACAATACCATTGTGAAATACGGGGTTAGAAAAATAGAAGCCGCGCTTGTCTGATGATGTCCCAACGGCATAGTAGCGTCCTGCACGACCTGATAAAGCCTCAATAAAATACGGACGAAATGAATAATCTTGATTGATAAACGTATTAGGTTGTTGCCAATTACTGGCTGCAATGGCAACACCAAGGGCATCGGTCAAATAGATATCTGATGATTCCGTTACTTGTTGTAGTTCAGATAAATAGGCATTTAATTGGGCAATTTTTTGAGGATCTTTTTGGGATAATAAACCCTCTTGTAAAATGGGGTTGCTGGCAATTACTTCTGGAATGATTTCGAATTGAGCCAGTTGTTGATCAATAAATAACACCAGTTCGTTGATCTGTTTTTCAGATTGAGTCGATATGGCATTTTTACCCTTATTAAGCCAATACCATTGACTGGTAAATAGGGTAAGAAGCAGCCCAGCGATAAGGATAATACTGAATAAAATTTTGTAGTGTATTTTGGTGGTGGCAATAACCATATTAACTCTTAATCGGGCGTTAAAAAAGGGACAAAGCAAAGGAGAAAAATCCGCTGTTAACTCGATTAACAACGGATATTCAGATTTAAGGCTCGTTTATTTTGTTCAATAAATCAAGTTAATAACCATTCAATTTATCAATGTATTCAGGTAAAAACAGTGATATTTGTGGAATATAAGTAATTAACATTAAGAAACCAAGTAACAACACTAACCAAGGTAAACAAGATTGGATGACCCAGCCCATACTTTTGCCTGTAATGCCTGCGGTAACAAATAAATTGAGCCCCACTGGCGGCGTTAGCATACCGATCTCCATGTTGACCACCATGATTATCCCTAAATGAATTGGGTCGATGCCTAATTGTGTCGCAATAGGAAACAAAATAGGTGCCATAATCAATAAAATCGCTGAGGGCTCCATAAAGTTCCCTGCTGCAAGCAACAACAAGTTAACTATGATTAAGAAACCCCAAGCTGGTAAACCAAAACCGACAATCGTTTCCGCAATGATATGTGGAATACGTTCAGTAGTCAGTACATGGGCAAACAGCATGGCATTGGCAATAATAAATAACAGCATAATACTAACTTTGGCGCCATCGCGAACCACATGGCGAATTTCTTTATCAGTAGGCGTTTTTATTACAGCCAATAACATTTGCACAATATTACGCACGCCAGCAGCAATAATAGATTCCTGCTGATTACGCCAGGCGACATGTTTCAATGGTCCAATATCACGATAACCAAATACCGCAATAAAATAAGCATACACACAAGCGACAGCTGCCGCTTCAGTGGGACTTGCTACGCCGCCATAAATCGAACCCAGCACGATAATAATTAAAGCAAGACCCCCTAATGCTTTGGCACTTGAAATGGATAAGGCTTTAACTCCGGGGAAGGGACGTGATGGTAAGTTTTTAATTCTGGCAACTATGTAAATTGCCAGCATCAAAATACAGCCCATCATTAAGCCTGGAATTAAACCTGCCATAAACATTCTAGCCGCCGAAACTTCGGTCGCTGCAGCATAAACCAGCATCACAATCGAGGGCGGAATTAAAATGCCTAAGGTGCCGGATGTGGTAATCACGCCTGCAGCAAACTTTTCAGGATAACCGGCGCGCACCATCCCCACGATCACTATTGAGCCAATAGCAGCCACTGTGGCAGGTGACGAGCCAGATACTGCCGCAAATAGCATACAGGCCATTACCGATGCCATGGCTAAACCACCGCGAATATGGCCGACACTGTCCATTGCGAAATCAATAATTCTTCGTGCTACACCACCCGTTGACAAAAATGCCGATGATAATATGAAAAACGGGATCGCCAGTAAGGTGTAATGTTCAGAAGTGGATTCATAAAGCTTTAATGCAATTGAGGCAAGAGAGTCATTCGAAAACAATAAAATCGTTAGCACACTTGAAAACCCTAACGCAATAGCGATAGGCATACCAATTAACATACACACAAGAAGTGTGATAAATAAGGTCGCGATAGTCATTATTTTTCGTCCTTATCTTTTTCTGTTGATGTTGTATTAATTGCACTTGCTAGTGCTGCTTCATCAATTAAATGCATACTGTCTTTGGCTTCGTCAGCCAAGGCAAAGCCATCCGCTTTACCGGTTAAAATTGCGATAAACAGCTGAACAAAGCGCCAAGTCAACATCGAAAAACCGATGATTAAAATGCTTTGAGACATCCAAACAGGTACTGCACCTTCGTCTTCAACATCAATTTTTAGCACCTCCCAGGCAAAATCAGGATCGAGTTGATGTACCAAAAACGCTGGAAAGTCGATATCTTCCATCGGCAGTCCAATTTGGTACATTTGGCTTAAATAATCCCAGCTACCTTTAAGGAATAAACCGCAATAGATTACGCATAATGAACAGGCTAAAAGTGCAACCCACTTTTTAGGCGCTGGTGCAAGTTTACTGACAAAGGCATCAACACCAATGTGCGCCCCGACCTTGACGCCATAAGACATGCCAAATAGTACAAACCAACCACACAGGGTTAGGGTTAGCTCTTGTATCCACAGAAAACCAGTATTAAAGAAAAAGCGCGCGATAACTTCGCCAAATACCAATAAGGTCATCAGTGAGAT
This sequence comes from Shewanella subflava, assembly GCF_025971955.1. Lineage (GTDB taxonomy): Bacteria > Pseudomonadota > Gammaproteobacteria > Enterobacterales > Shewanellaceae > Shewanella > Shewanella subflava. Next base: position 439,794 of record NZ_JAPDMX010000033.1, on the reverse strand, counting down.
CAATAGGTTTAAAAACCCTTCTTCGAATTTATTGAGCAGATTTGAAATCACTTTGTTCTCCTAAATTTTAATGAAAAGAGGGTTGTTATCCTGTACTTACTTTTGATAACAACCCAAGAGAACTTATTGCTTGTTTGCGGCCTGTGCGGCGTCAATTACGTCTTTACCAATTTGAGATTCAAATTTGGTCCACACTGGCTTCATAGCATTAACCCATTGTTGGCGTTCTTCTGCAGTTAATGAAACCAACTCAGAACGTTTTGAATCTAAAATAGCCTGTTTATCTTCACCTTCTTTAGCCGCTGCAATCTCATTGCCTAATACCACAGCTTCATCGAGTGATTTTTTAATGATGTCACGTTTGTCTTTGGGTAGGCTTTTCCAAAAAGTGTTTGAAGTGACTAGCATGTAATCTAATACACCGTGATTACTTTCAGTAATATGGCTTTGTACTTCATAAAACTTCATTGAATAAATATTTGACCAAGTATTTTCTTGACCATCAATGGCGCGAGTTTGTAAAAGGGTAAACACTTCTGAGAAAGGTTTTTTAACTGGGATCGCTTTTACTGCATCAAATTGTGCCGCAATCACATCAGACGCCATGATACGGAATTTTTTACCGCTGGCATCCGCAGGTGTAGAAAGTGGTGCATGGGCTGAAAATTGCTTCATACCATTATGTAAATAACCTAAACCTACAATGCCTTTGCGGTTCATTGAGTTTAAGAGTTTTTGGCCTTCTTCCGATTGTTGAAAACGATCAACCGCGGCCATGTCTTCAAATAAGAAGGGGAGATCGAACACTTGAAGTTTTTTGGTGTAACGTTCGAACTTCGATAAAGAGGGCGCAACAATTTGTACATCATTCAAAAGTAATGCCGCAAGCTCATTATTGTCCCCAAATAATTGTGAACTTGGGAACACACTCACTGTGTACTCGCCGGGTAAACGTTGTTCCACTAATTCTTTAAACTTTAACGCCATTTGTCCTTTTGGGGTATTTTCAGCCACCACATGTGAAAACTTAATTTCAACAGGTTCAGCAAACACACTAAAGCTTGAAACTAGCATTGAAGCAATAGCGGTGAGTTTTGCGGTTGCTTTGATTGATTTCCACACTGGTTTAATTGTCATTGCTGGGCACATATTTAGGCTTCCTTTCTGGTTTATTCATTGTTGTTTTACCTCTATTTGCACTTGAACAATGCATTAGGGATACAGCCAGGGTCCCTAGAGGCGTTACAACTTAGATAGCAAGGTCAGTGCCAATCTAATAAGTTTGTTTTATCTATCTGTTTTAATTCATTAAAATTATTTCATTTAGTATGAATGGTTGGATAGTTGGGTCAGAAGAGAAACAGCGGCAAAGGCGTTAAGGGTGGAAGTTCACACATTGATAACATTTGATCATAACATTAACCATTTGCGGTAATGCATGGCAATTTTTGTAATAAATATTCAAAAATGGGGGCTATACATCGAAAAAAGGGCGCAAGTAGATATTTTTGTTGATAACAGAGAATGAAAAGCAAATAAATTAATCACAACTGGGTGAAAATGTTTGAAGGCATGTAGAAATTATGGTGGTCGCTACTGGGCTCGAACCAGTGACCCCCTCCTTGTAAGGGAGGTGCTCTCCCAGCTGAGCTAAGCGACC
>NZ_JAPDMX010000033.1:436070-438128 GCF_025971955.1 Shewanella subflava | reverse complement strand
CATTATGGTGGTCGCTACTGGGCTCGAACCAGTGACCCCCTCCTTGTAAGGGAGGTGCTCTCCCAGCTGAGCTAAGCGACCTCATGCTGTGTGGGTCGGTATTATAGGGAGCAAGGAAAAGCTGTCAACGATTTTTCGATAAAAATATAACGATAGTGCTATTTTTGTGCCGTTTGGCGTTTTGTTAAACAGACTGGTTTTTATTTTTAACGAAAAACGGAGCATGATTCAACATTCGCCCATTTCAACCTAGCGCGTTGGCTGTTAGAATATGTGCCACATTTTTATCCTCGTCTGTTTTGGGGTTATACCCATATATTTATACAGACTTCTTTATATAGGTTAGTGTCCGACTATGACTACTAAGACTCGTTTTGCTCCAAGCCCTACAGGTTTTTTACACGTTGGTGGTGCGCGTACAGCACTTTACTCATGGTTACATGCAAAAGCGAATAACGGTGAATTTGTTCTACGTATTGAAGACACTGATATTGAACGTTCAACACAAGAAGCTTGCGATGCTATTTTAGATGGCATGAACTGGTTAGGCTTAACTTGGAATGAAGGGCCTTATTATCAAACTAAACGTTTTGATCGTTATAATGAGATCATTGCGCAAATGTTAGACAAAGGCACTGCATATAAATGTTATTGCTCACGTGAACGTATTGAATCTTTACGTGAAGAACAATCTGCCAAGGGTGAACAGCAAAAATACGACGGATGTTGTCGTAATTTAGCACCACGTGATACAGATGAACCTTTTGTCGTGCGTTTTAAAAACCCAACAGAAGGCAGTGTTATTTTTGATGACCATGTCCGTGGCCGTATTGAAATTGCTAACAGCATGCTTGACGATTTAATCATTAAACGTACTGATGGTGTACCTACCTATAACTTTTGTGTTGTGGTTGATGATTGGGATATGGGTATTACTTGCGTGGTGCGAGGTGAAGACCATATTAACAACACCCCTCGCCAAATTAATATTTTGCAGGCATTAGGTGCGCCAATTCCTGAGTATGCCCATGTTTCGATGATTTTAGGTGATGATGGTGCTAAATTATCAAAACGTCATGGGGCGGTGGGCGTGATGCAATACCGCGACGATGGCTATTTACCTGAAGCCCTATTGAACTACCTTGTTCGTTTGGGGTGGTCTCATGGCGATCAAGAAGTGTTCTCGCTGGACGAAATGATCAGTCTGTTCAAATTAGATGACATTAATAAAGCCGCTTCTGCTTTTAATACCGACAAGTTGAATTGGTTAAATCAGCACTATATTAAATCATTAGCACCTGAATATGTTGCATCTCATTTAGCATGGCACATGAATGACCAAAAAATTGATATTACTAATGGACCAGCACTAACAGAAGTCGTGACTGCACTTTCTGAGCGCGCTAAAACATTAAAAGAACTTGCAGCTTCAAGCCGTTACTTCTATGAAGACTTTACTGAGTTTGATGAAGGGCAGGCGAAAAAGCACCTTCGTGGTGTTGCTTTAGAGCCATTAACGCTAGTAAAAGCAAAGTTAGAAGCGTTAACAGATTGGACAGTAGAATCATTACATGCTGTTATTGAAGCCACAGCAACTGAATTAGATGTTGGTATGGGGAAGGTGGGTATGCCGTTACGCGTTGCCGTGACCGGAGCAGGACAATCACCAGCTTTAGATTTAACCTTGTTTTTGATAGGTAAAGACAGATCTGTTGAAAGAATATCCAAAGCGATTGATTTTGTAGCAGATAGAATAAATTCCTAAAAAACGAGTTGACACATTAAGGTATGCTGCATAGAATGCGCCTCGCAGTTGAGACACAGCTCAGTAATTTCTGGCAGCGTATCTAAATTGTGATTTAAGTAAGACGGGGTTATAGCTCAGCTGGGAGAGCGCTTCGCTGGCAGTGAAGAGGTCCACGGTTCGATCCCGTGTAGCTCCACCACTTACTTAAACACTTCATAAAGAAGTTAGCATCAATGTTTAGCCTACAGGCATCGATGAGTATTCACTCGATACAGAGTATAACGTATCACCAGTGTCCCATTCGTCTAGAG
>NZ_JAPDMX010000033.1:0-435972 GCF_025971955.1 Shewanella subflava | reverse complement strand
CGATGAGTATTCACTCGATACAGAGTATAACGTATCACCAGTGTCCCATTCGTCTAGAGGCCTAGGACACCGCCCTTTCACGGCGGTAACAGGGGTTCGAATCCCCTATGGGATACCATATTTTTATTTTAGTGTTAACTAGAATTGGGGTTATAGCTCAGCTGGGAGAGCGCTTCGCTGGCAGTGAAGAGGTCCACGGTTCGATCCCGTGTAGCTCCACCAATTTTGTTGGTATCAACAAATAGCATCAATGTTTAGCCTACAGGCATTGATGAGTATTCACTCTATTTACTGAGTATAAGTAAATCTCGGCGTCCCATTCGTCTAGAGGCCTAGGACACCGCCCTTTCACGGCGGTAACAGGGGTTCGAATCCCCTATGGGATACCACATTAAACCACCGAAAGGTGGTTTTTTTATGTTTAAATTTTAACTTTAAGATTAGTGGCTTATCATCTCTGTTTGCCTTGTTATTACCCCTTTTTCCTACGCTCTTTGTGGACACTTATTGTAATTGGTATGACTGCGATTCATAAATTTGAGCCATAAAAAAAGGCAATCAAATGATTGCCTATCGATCTACTTAGAGATCAAGGGGACCGCGCTAGAAGTCCCAGGGAGATGATGAACAAAGTGAATATCACTGTTAATAGATTTGAGTGTTCATCTACTTAAAAGTTCAAAAATAATTGAAAATTATTTCAGAATATTGATATTTTCAATGTTTTAAAATAAATATAGATAAAATTCAGGTGGTTAACTGTTTAATTTATTTTAGCAGTGTTACAATTTTATCCGCTAAATCTTCAGGCTTGGTGGTAGGAGCGTATCGTTCCAGTACATTTCCTTTGGCATCGACTAAAAATTTTGTGAAATTCCACTTAATAGACTCGCTTCCTAGCAGACCTTTAGCCGATTGCTTCAGGTATTGGTAAAGTGGTGCAGCATTATCCCCATTGACATCAATCTTACTAAATAAAGGAAAGGTGACACCAAAGTTTAATTCACAAAATTGGCTTATGTCTGCTTCAGAACCTTGTTCTTGGCTACCAAACTGATTACAGGGGAATCCTAAAATCACTAGGCCTTGATCTTTATATTGCCGGTATAGTTGCTCTAACGCTTTATATTGAGGAGTGAAACCACATTTACTTGCGGTATTGACAATCAGTAATACCTTCCCCTTAAAACTTCCCATGTTGACGTTATTCCCTTGAATATCCTTAACATCAAATTGATAAATTTCTGCGCTCATTTTGTGCTCCTCAAAACCGTTTAATATCAAATATAGTTCATACCATGCTGTAAAGTGTTAAAGGTAAACCTTGAAGGCTTATTGTCGTTTCCCCATGGTTTTTTGACACTATAATGAATTGATTACAAGTGGTCAATTATATAGTGTGCAATTTAATTTATGTATTTGCTTATCATGGTAAATATCAATATAGTCTGCGCATTATTCACTTAATTAGATAAGGGGCGGGCTTATGGAAGAATTAAAGAACGAACTTATATCTGAACCTGAACAAGACATTACATCACAACTGCAAATAGAAGTGAGCCAAGTTGTTCTTCAACTGACTGAAGCAGAAGGTGAAGAGCAAGCTGAAGTGTTCAATGAGATTTTAAATGAAGCTGAAGCTGGCACTATCGCTATCTTACTTGAATCGTTACCTCTAGACGAACGTTATGAGCGTTGGCAGCAAGTTCAGCCAGAAGAGCGCGTTGATGTTTTAAACTTGATGCGTGCAGATCCTCGCTTAGGTATTTTGAAAAAGATGCCTGATGAAGAGTTAGATTTGCTGTTCTCGCAACTGAGTCCAGAAGATCTGATTGATTGGAGTGATTCGTTACCTGATAGTATTACCGATCGCGCTTTAGCGCAGATGGGCGAGCGACAACGCAAACACTTTGAATTGTATGACCAATATGACGAGAATGAAATTGGTCGTTATGCCGATCACCAAATGTTGGTATTAAACCCTGATTCAACGGTTGCACAAGGCCAACGTTTTTTTCGCCGTATTGATTTAGATTGTAATGATCACTTGTTTTTAGTCGATGCCAACGATAAATATGTGGGCACGGTGCGTCGCTATGACTTATTTAAAGCAGATGTTGAAAGTTTACTGTCAAGTTTAATTTGGCCCGATAGCCGAGTAATTTCTGCCGACTCGTCATTGATTGAATCTGCAGAAACTCTCGAGCATAGTCGTGAATTAGAATTACCGGTAGTTGATGACGAGGGAACATTAATTGGTCGTATGACACTACGTACAGCTACGGCACTGGTGCGTGAGCATTATGAAGCTCAACTCATGGCTACCGCTGGTATGGATGAAGATGATGACTTGTTCGCGCCAATTATTGTCGGTGCTCGCAGAAGAGCTGTTTGGTTAGGTATTAATCTGTTAACTGCATTTTTAGCCTCAGCAACGATTGGCTTATTTGAAAATGTGCTTTCACAAGTTGTGGCTTTAGCTGTGTTGATGCCCATTGTTGCATCAATGGGTGGCATTGCTGGCAGTCAATCACTGACCTTGATGATCCGTGGTATGGCAATGGGTCAGATTTCAGCAGGTAACGTTGTATCTTTGCTTAAAAATGAATTAGGCATTGGTGCATTAAACGGTGTTTTGTGGGCCATGGTTATTGGCTTAATCGCAGGTTGGTGGTTTGATGACGTTATTATGGGCATTATCATTGGTTGTGCCATTTTAATTAATATGGCAATGGCAGCAATAGCGGGAGTTATGGTTCCCATGATATTGCAGAAGTTTAATCAGGATGCGGCTTTATCAGGTTCTGTTATTTTAACCACAGTGACTGATGTTGTCGGTTTTTTCACATTCCTTGGTTTAGCCACCATTTTGTATTTATAAGCATTTCGTTACATGTCATTAATCAAAAAGGACCTTTTGGTCCTTTTTTGTTGTTGGTTGTTATGAAATCTTAAAAATGGTGTTTGATTGAATAGGGTAAGTTGCTTGAAATTAAGTCAATAACTTGATTTTAAATGCTTTATTTAATGACTCACGTATCATTTAGCTATCGACTAAATGAGGAGGAATTATGAAACGGCATTATATTTCAGCAATGCTTTTATCCGGTATTTGTACTTCGGCATTGGCGGGCGATGTTAACTTTGAAGTGAGTGAACAAGCTGTTTCTGCTGATGTGAAAACTGACATTTCGCCCAATTTAACTATGGGCGGAGGATATACATACTCTGACAATAAAGGCCAATTAGTGCAGTTTTCTATGCAGATGGCTCATCAAAGCGGTCCTCATTCTTTTGAAATAGGGCCTAAGTTTGTCCAAGCATGGATGGATAAAGGCCCAAATGCCACAGTACTGTCTGTTGGTGGTGAATATGGACTACAAATAGCTAAAAATATCACATTAAAAGCAGCGGCTTATTATGCGCCATCGGTACTCTCATTTGCAGACTCCTCAGGCTATTTTGAGTATGAAGGCAAAGCTGAGTATCGCTTTAACCCTAACATGGCGATTTCTTTAGGCTATCGAAAAGCATCGTTTGACTTTGAATCTGCGCCAAATCGCACATTCGAAGAGGGGATGTTTATTGGCGGCAAAGCCAGCTTTTAAAAAATAGGCAATAAAAAAGCAAGTTTGCTGTAACTTGCTTTTTAAACTTGATGATATAACCCTGTTGATTTACTTCCACTTGTTAGCGGGTGAAAACTCCATTTCAGCATTTTCATCGAAGTAACGGCGCTTGGTATCGCGGCGTCTTTGTTTTACTTTCTTCGACTTAGGTTTTCCTTTAATGTTGTCACCCCAAGGTGCATCATCTTCATCAAATTCAAATGTGTGTGCCATTTCTTAGCTTTCCAAAATACTATACCGCTATTGGTACAGGCTCTTTTTACCTAAAGTTAGTCAAAATCTAAAGCGAAATTTTTAGCTCAGATTGGTGAAATAAATTGCATGTCAAAGTGAGTAAACTTACTTTGGATAAGCTTATCAAATTTAAATGAATAAAATATGACATGATTAACCCTACCTAAATCGACTGTTAATGCTCGTTACATGTTGTTATGTGATATCGAAGAATTGTTTGATTTCATCTATTTGAACTAAGGCGTCCTGATACCCTAAATCAATTAATGCACTGGTATAGGCTTTTTCAAACAGTAAGTAAGAGACAATACTTGAATCAGATTGCTGACTTATACCAAATAAAGTCAACAGGTAACGAATTGCCATTGGCATTTCTAAATAGTAACGGGCAGCTATTTCACTTAAGTCTTCGCTCGGTTTAATGACTAAGGTTTCAATTTCACGTAAATTGAGTTTATTTTTATCTTCATCTGATATCAGGCTTAATGTGTGATTAACCCTCTGTAAGCGCTCAAGATCACTATTTAAGGTGTCAGAAAATATAGTATCGAGCAAATGACCCGCTATCGTCGCGGTTTTAGGATGGTGTTTGAGTTGTTTATCTTCTTGTTTATGCGGACTATCTAAGTTAATCACAAATAGTTTTTTTGCACCAAGATGGATAGGGCTAGATAAAGGGGACAATTGGTGAACAGAGCCGTCACCAAAAAAGGCACGGTTTAACTTGATTGATGGAAACACCATAGGTATAGCTGAACTAGCAAGCAAATGGTCGGTATTTAATTGGCTGCGTTGACCTTGTCTGCGAGCACGTCTCCAGTTTTGGATTGAATCTTTACCGTGAAAAAAACTGTATGACATCGAGTTGTTATAACAAGATGCATCAACACTAATAGCCTCCAATGCACCCAAATGAATATTTCTATCAATACGTTTAAAATCAATCAGTTTATTGAGTAATTCGCGTAATGGCTGATTGTTTAATAAGCTGCCAGCATCAGTGCTGATTTTGTCGTGTTGTAATCCTTTAATAGCCATTTTGACAAGGTGTTTAGTGACCCCAATTACCGATGATTCATAAACTTGATGGGTTTCAAAATGGCGCCAAACCCAATCTAACTTTTTCACCCCTAGGTGAAAACATGCGGCGTGGGTTGCTAGGGAAGTCGCATTAATTGCTCCAGCAGATGTGCCACAAATAATACTGAAGGGAACGTGCTGGTTTCTCGGGTATAACTGCACTAGGGCTTTTAATACACCTATTTGATATGCTGCGCGGGCACCGCCGCCGCCAAGTACAAGTCCTATCGACACGGTATAATTCAATCCTTTTTAATTATTCTTATGTAAGAGTATGTCTTGTTTTAAGTTTTCAGACTAGTCGGATAAGTATTTCTAGACTAATTATCTAGGGAATGTTGGTCTTTGTTGTGAAGTGTTTTTCGAGTTAAACCGTTTTTAGCCTAAATCTTCGGACTGGATATGTTAGCCATTTTAATTGCGTTTGTAATTTTTTAAGAAGAATCACGACTCTAAAAGTTTTGGCCTGTAAAAAGATGGTCAACCGTTCGCTGTAAAAATAACCGCCAAGATTAATAGGCCTGAATGGGTTGATGATGATATATCTTTTCAATCCATTAACTTTTCTTTGACAAGAGAGCGTTTTATCAGCTATTAACTTAGGGGTAGATAATAAAAATAAAATATTTTCGCTTCATTTATTAAGACAATCATCCTGGACTCAAAGAGTCACTGTAACAGTAAGGAATACCCATTGGCCCTGTTTAAAAAATCTGCTGATATGCCAAAGGACAATGCCGCGGAATTAACCTCTCGTGCTCAACTTCCACCATGGAAAATAGTCATTATTGATGATGAACCGGGGATCCACGATGTTACCAAATTTGCATTGAGTCAATTTAGTTTAGATGGCCGCGGATTAGCGTTTTATTCTTGTTTTAGTGGCCAAGAGGGATTTGAGTTACTGCGAGATGAGCAAGATATTGCATTAGCGTTTGTTGATGTTGTCATGGAAAATGATCATGCAGGGCTCGATTTAATCGAGCGGATCCGAGGTGAATTAAATAATCACAGCACACGAATAATATTAAGGACAGGTCAACCTGGCAGTGCTCCAGAAGAAAGGGTGATTCGAGATTTTGACATTAATGATTATAAAGCTAAAACAGAACTGACCGCTGCAAAATTAAAATCCTGTGTTTATACCTCTCTACGATCATATCGTGATATCAAGATTATCGAGCAAAGCCAGCGTGGTATGGAAAAGGTGATTTCTGCTTCTTCTTCTGTGCTGCGTAGCCATACATTACACCATTTTGGTAGTGCCGTTTTAGAGCAAACCCTACAACTGCTTAGCTTGAATAGCTCTGCTTTATATCTCACCAGCTATCATGAAGATTTATACCACGACACTCAAATGAATTTATTAGCCGCAACGGGTGAAATGGTAAGTTATTCCGAAATCGACAGTGTTGAGGCCTTACCTGGTAATGTTAAAGAATACATCATTGAAGCAATTGCGCTAAAAAAATCCATTGTGCATGACAATATTTACGTGGGTTTTTACGAGTTTGGTAATGATGTCACCAGCATTTTATATTTAGAGCATAATTCGGCTTTAACCCCGTTACAGGTCAGAATTCTTGAGCTTTTTGCTGCCAATGTGAGTCTCACATTTGAAAACTTATCCGGTAAAGAAAACGTTCAACAAACCCAAAAAGAACTGATTTTAATCATTGGTGATGCCATTGAACAACGCAGTAAAGAGACAGGTGCACATGTTCGACGTGTTGCATTAATGAGTGAAATATTGGCTGAATATCTCGGCCAAAGCCTCGACTTCATTGAAACAATCCGTTATGCGGCTCCGCTTCATGATGTAGGTAAAATTGGTATTCCAGAAAGTATTCTCCATAAACCAGGCAAATTGACTGACGATGAATGGCAAATAATGAAAACCCATGCTGAAAAAGGTTACAACCTATTAGCGGCGTCAAATCGGATTATTGCTAAAATGGGTGCCAGAATAGCCTACACACATCACGAGCGTTGGGATGGGCAAGGTTATCCTAGAGGCTTAGTGGGGGAAGATATTCCTGTTGAGGGGCGAATTATGGCAATTGTTGATGTTATTGATGCACTGCTTTCAAAACGTAGCTACAAGCCTGCGTGGCCAGCTGAAAAAGTGATTGAGTATTTGAATGAGCAATCGGGCAAACAATTTGATCCTGTAATGTGTGATGCCAGTTTGGAATTAATGGATCGATTTATTGAGATTCAGCGTCAAATGCCTGATTGTGCAGATGAAGTGCAGTAATTATGCATCATTCTCTTGAGAAGGTCCTATTTAAAGTCAGCCAGTCTGAACTTATTGATCAAGGTGATTTGCACAGTGCTTCACAATTAATTATAGAATCAATATGCATTGGATTGAATATTGAACGTGCCGGTATTTGGTTATTGGCAGAAGATAAACAATCAATTGAATGTTTTTTATTATTAGATAATGCCACTCGTCAAGAGAATATCAGTTTAACACGTGAACACTTTCCCAAATATTTTCAGGCATTAGACTCTGAACGCGTTATTTCGGCTGCAGATGCACATCAACATCCTGCAACACTTGAATTTACCGATGTTTATTTAAAACCTCAGGGTATTGTTTCTATGTTAGATAGCCCGATCCGTCATGCGGGTAAAATGATAGGCATTATTTGTTGTGAGCACCGTGGTGAAATTAAAAAATGGAGCCGCGATGAAGAAGTGTTTGTCGGTTCTTTAGCCGATTTATATGGCCGAGCGGTTAATGCCAATGAAGTAAGAAGCCACCAAGTTTTATTGGAAAAACTCAATAGTGAACTTGAAAGTATAGTGGCTAAAAGAACTGATGAGTTACAGCAGGCATTAATACACCTTAAAACAACTCAGGCCAGTTTAATTGAAAGTGAGAAGCTGGCCGCTTTGGGTAATCTGGTGGCAGGTGTGGCACATGAAGTCAATACTCCATTGGGCATTTCAGTGACTTCAACCAGCCATTGTATTGATGAATTAAATAAGCTTAAGAAACAATTTTTAGCGGGTGAATTAGACGAGCAAGAGTTCCAGTATTTTATTGAAACAATGACGGATGGCTTGTTATTAATTGAGCGAAATTTATCTAGAGCTGCTGAGTTAGTCCATAACTTTAAACGCACTGCTGCAGATCAACTTACCCTTGAGAAGGAATATTTTAATTTAACTGAGTATTTAGAACAAATATCAACTCCCTTAAGACCGCTAACACGTAAACAAGATATTAAGCTAGATATTCAGCTTGAAGATTCAATTATGGTTGAGTCTTATCCTGGTGCGATTGCACAAATTTTTACTAATTTAGTTTCTAACTGCTTTCGTCATGCTTATCCACAAGACTTTATCGGTAACAAAATCATTACGCTAGGTGCAAAATTATGCGGTGATGAGATAAAAATGTTTTATAAAGATAATGGTAAAGGATTATCCAAAGAAGCTAAGGAGAGGATATTTGAACCCTTCTTTACCACAGCCCGAAGTGCAGGTGGGACTGGACTAGGAATGTCGATTGTATATAACTTAGTTACCCAAAAATTAGGTGGGAGGTTAGAATTAATCTCTGAAGTTAATCAAGGCCTTGAAATTGATATATACATAAAGAAGTAATAAAAAACGCACTTTAAAGTGCGTTTTTTAATATCAGTTTCTAACCGAATAAAGCTTAATGAGAAGCCGTTAAAAAATCGATAATGTCGTCAAAAGGAATATTTTGTTTTTCGCCTGTTCGACGATTTTTATATTCAAATACGCCTTCATCGATATTTCTATCACCAATTACAACAACGTGCGGCAAACCAATCAGTTCCATATCTGCAAACATGACCCCAGGACGCTCTTTGCGGTCATCCATCAGCACTTCAATACCCTTAGCTTGTAAATCGGCATAGAGTTTTTCTGCTATCTCTGCGACGCGATGGGACTTATGCATATTCATTGGTAAAATACCGACTTTGAATGGTGCAATAGCTTCTGGCCAAATGATGCCACGATCATCATGGTTTTGTTCTATTGCTGCTGCAACAATACGGCTCACGCCGACACCGTAACAACCCATTAATAACACTTGTGCTTTACCATTTTCATCAAGCACAGTAGCATTCATCGATTTTGAATAGTTGGTGCCTAATTGGAAAATATGGCCCACTTCAATACCACGAGCCATTGCATAAGTGCCTAAATGATCAGGTGTTGGCTCACCTTCAACCACATTACGAATGTCTGCTGAAGTCGCGAGCGGCAGATCGCGCTCCCAGTTAATGCCGAATAAATGTTTATCATCTTGGTTCGCACCCGCAGCGAAGTCGCTTAATACCGCAACGCTATGATCGATAATGATAGGCATGCTTAATCCTACTGGACCAAGGGAACCTGGACCTGCACCAACAGATGCACGAATTTCAGCTTCAGTTGCAAACGCTAAAGGTGAAGCAACGGCTTCAAGTTTGTCTGCTTTGATTTCATTTAACTCGTGATCGCCGCGAACAATCAATGCGACTAACGGAGCTTCTTCAGTTGCGCCTTTAACGATTAATGTTTTAACCGTCTGGGTAATTGTTAAACCAAATTGCTCCACTAATTCTGCAATAGTTTTGGCATGGGGCGTATCAACTAATTTTAGCGCTTGCGTTGGAGCTTGACGAGTTTGTGTCGGCATTGGTGATTCAGCTTTTTCAATGTTAGCTGCATAATCACTACCTGTAGAATAAGCGATTAAGTCTTCACCACTATTGGCCAGAACATGGAATTCATGTGAAACACTGCCACCAATTGACCCCGTATCAGCAAGAACAGGGCGGAACTCTAACCCCATACGGCTTAAAATATTGCTATAAGCGGTATACATGGACTGATAAGTTTCATCCATAGTTTGCTGATCTAAATGGAACGAGTAAGCGTCTTTCATTAAAAATTCACGCGCGCGCATCACACCAAAACGCGGGCGAACTTCATCACGGAATTTAGTTTGTACTTGGTATAAGTTTAGCGGTAATTGCTTATATGAGCTTAACTCTTTACGCACTAAGTCAGTGATCACTTCTTCGTGAGTCGGGCCTAAAACGAAATCGCGGTTATGGCGGTCTTGAAAGCGAAGTAATTCAGGGCCGAATTTTTCCCAGCGACCTGTTTCTACCCATAAATCAGCAGGTTGAACTAACGGCATCAAAATTTCAATAGCACCTGCGTTATTCATCTCTTCACGTACAATAGCTTCAACTTTACGTAGTACGCGTAAACCTGACGGCAACCAGCTATATAAACCAGAAGCATTGCGGCGGATCATGCCTGCACGTAGCATTAATTGATGGCTAATCACTTCCGCATTGGCAGGCGTTTCTTTTTGTGTTGAAAGCAGGTACTTACTAACTCGCATTCCAGTTTCCATTTTAGTAAAAGTCAATGGCCGCCATTTTAGCACTTGAAGCGCTTATGTCACCTGATTATTAGCGGTTTTTCGGGTTAATTTATCTCGCTAGCTTTTATAGCCTAAACACTATTTGTTACGCCTATCACCAATGACTTTGGCAGGATTACCAGCAACTATGCTATAGGGCGGTATATCTTTAGTGACAATACAACCCATACCGATAATCGCATGGTCACCAATACAGACGCCATCTACAATACCAGCTTGTGCGCCAATCCAAACATCTTGTCCGATGACAATGCCTTTGGACGTCACGGGTTGTTCATAAATAGGGGCGTTAGGAGACATACCATGATTAAAGGCATAAATGGTCACATTATTAGCGATGCGGGTTTGAGAGCCGATAGTAATTCCTGCTCTGCCACCATCTAAACTGCAACCATGATTTATGGCCACTTCATTACCTAAAGAAATAGGGCCATGCATAAAAACATCGGCTGCAATCATGCATTTATTGCCAATACTAATATCCCTTCCGGGTTCGGCAAACAGTTCTGCTTCGGGGGCAATAAAGCTGTTTTCACCAATATTGATGGTTTCGAATTGTACTAATGTTTGTTGGATTTGTTGTTGCCAGGGTAATGCCCATTCAAGTAATTTAGGTTTTAATGAAAAATACAGCCAAGGCATCCACGACAGTCTTTTTTTATGCTGTGTCTGGTAATCAAGTGACGCCATGAAATATTCCCTCAGTGTGTAATGGATTCAGTTACTCTTTTAATTTGAGTTTAATCGTCCAGTAAAGCCACCGTTGTCGGTTTTAATTCTAGTACAACGATTTCCTGTTCGATGACTTGCCAAAAAATATCAAGATCATATAGCGCGACTTGGTATATTTTAGAATCGATTTTGGCTTTTTTATAAGCGGGTCTGGGATCTTGTGCAAGTACTGCAGATATTAACGTTTGCAGTTGAGGATATTTATCATTTTTAGCCAGTGAAACTAATTGCATTTGTGCTTTGGGGGTATAACTGACATTAATTAATTCGGGCGCATCTTGAGCAATGCCGCCCTTGGCATTGATGATGGCATCAGAAAAAGGAATATAAGGTTTTATATCAATAATTGGCGTACCATCTAATAAATCCATTCCGGATATTTCGAGACAGATCTTTCCTTTACGTTGAACAACGCCATGTAATTTAACCACAGATTGCCCAATACCATTGGGGCGAAACGTTGACCGAGTTGCAAATACACCCAATTTTTCATTACCACCAAGGCGGGGAGGGCGAACGGTTGTTTTCCAACCTTGGGCGAGATTTTCGTGAAAACAAAACAGTAACCAAAGGTGTGAATATTGTTCAATGCCTCTAATAGCATCAAGACTATTGAGTTCAGGAACTAATTCTACATAGCCTTTAACATCGACCAACCCTGGCTGACGTGGTATACCAAACTTTTGTTTATAAGGGGTTCGGCAAACTGCCACAGCATTAATTTGAGATGTAAACATGACAAGATTCAACTTGAGATAAAGTCAGCCAAAATAGCATTTACTTTGGCTGAATAAAAAAAATTGCGTTATTCTGCCTGGTCGCGTTTTATCGCTTGTCCGACACATAAACTCCGGCTAAAGCAGCCTGCTTCCTGTTCTTCGATAACCAAACATTGTTTGATAATAAGGCCATTAGCGCCCATGTCAGCCGCTTTTTTTCGCGCTTCTGTCCGCGCATCTTCAACCGATGCTGGAGCACCATTTTCCACATCTTGGCAAATTTCACCTTCGGCTAAACCGATAACGGAATAGCGGCCTTTGGGTAATATGTCACCTTCGTACAGTGTGACGTCACCTACTTTAAAATACTCATCAATCGCTTTACCATCAAGATTACTTTTGAATGCATAATCACCAGCGCAAGCCGTTAATAATAATGCAAATGAACAGGCGGATAACATTTTTACTTGGGTAGACGACATGAGTTAGCTCACTTAATTCAAATTTATGATAGTTTACTTTGTCTTTATTTGAGGCGAAAGCAAACCTTGTAAGGTATGGATAAAAAAGCGCTTACTTGAGTAAGCGCTTTAAATAAAACTATCGTTCAGCTTATTCCATACCAGGAATTAAGAAACTCTCCATAGATTTACCCGCATCGACTTCTTTTTTGAATACGGTTGGCATACGACCTTGACCCGTCCACTGAATTAATTCGCCATCAACAGTAATTTGATATTTGGCTGGACGAGGAGCGCGTTTTTTCGGGGCCGATTTAGTAGCAGTGACTTCACCTAGATCTTCAATTGATAATCCGCTATTTTCAATTTGAGCAAGGATCTCAGCGATACGAGCATTACGTTCAGCATTCGCAGCTTCATTTGCTTTAGCTTCTTCTTCACGCTCAACAATCACTTTATCTAGCTTTACGGCTAAATCACGTAAATCTTCAATGCTCAGTTCTTTAACCGCAGCTTTAAATCGACGGCCATGGGTTAAAATATCTAAAAAATCACTCATAATGTTAAACGTCCTAAATCAAATGGAATTTTAATAAATTATATCTGCTACTACATTATTGAACGATGCTATGCCGTATAGCATGTTAATTAACTTAAAAAATAAGTATTGATAACGAATTAAAAAAATCAATCACTTGCTACGCAGTAACAAATTATCATTGATGTTTTTTATTTTGCAGTGCATTCAACTAAACTAATAACAATTAATAAAATTTATTTTTATTAATGCACATAATAATAGAAACATATTCGACCTTGATCAATTTAATTTATCAAAAATAAGCTTATTTTATGAAATGATTTAAAAACAGGCTATTTATCGCCAATTAATGAGACAAGTTTGAGTCATTGTTACTTTTCCTTGCCAGTTTTGTGTTATATTTTTCAAACAAGCGTTTAACTTAGGTTGACGTTAACGTTAACAGGTCGTAAAGTTGAGCTATCTTGCATTGGCGTTGGCCAATGTGTTGCCCATAGACAAGGTGTAGAAAGGAAACCCTATGAAAGTATTGGTGCCTGTAAAGCGCGTCGTTGATGCCAATGTAAAGGTCAGGGTAAAAGCTGATCATTCAAATGTTGATACTGCGAATCTAAAAATGGCTCTGAATCCATTTTGTGAAATCGCTGTTGAAGAAGCTGTTCGCCTAAAAGAAGCGGGCATCGCCACTGAAGTCGTTGTGGTAAGTGTTGGTAGTAAAGCTGTGCAAGAACAATTAAGAACAGCGATGGCATTAGGTGCAGATCGTGCGATTCATATCGAAACCGATGAAGAGCTTGTGCCATTATCTATCGCCAAATTATTGCTGGCTGTGCAACAAAAAGAACAAGCACAGTTAGTGGTTTTTGGTAAACAGTCTATTGATGGGGATAACAATCAAACTGGCCAAATGTTGGCAGCACTTGCTGATATGCCACAAGCCACTTTTGCTTCAGAAGTGAAAGTTGAAGGTGACAACATTGTTGTCACCCGTGAAATTGATGGCGGATTACAAACATTAACAATGCCATTACCCGCAGTTGTTACTGTTGATTTACGTTTAAATGAGCCACGCTATGCTTCATTACCTAACATTATGAAAGCCAAACGTAAGCCACTAGATGTGCATTCAGTTACAGACCTAGCGGTAACGTTAAAGGCTCACCAGACGGTACTAAAAGTGACTCCACCTGCTGAACGTCAAGCCGGTATCATGGTGTCTTCAGTTGAAGAACTTGTTGAAAAATTAAAAATCGAAGCGAAGGTGATCTAATATGACCATTTTAGTTTTAGCAGAACACGATAATGCGCATTTAAAAGCAGATACCGCAAAAGTGGTTGCAGCGGCATCCGCAATTGGTGGTGATATTCATGTGCTAGTGGCAGGTCATCAATGCGCTGAAGCAGCAAACGCTGCCAAAGCATTAACGGGTGTAACTAAGGTACTTGTGGCTGATTCTGCCTTGTATGCAAATCATTTAGCTGAAAACCTCGGGAAATTAATTATCAGCTTATCTACTGATTATTCACATATTTTATCTGCGGCATCTAGCGTAGGTAAAGATACATTACCGCGAGTTGCTGCATTATTAGATGTGGCGCAAATATCAGAAGTGATCAGTGTTGAAAGTGCTGATACCTTTATTCGCCCAATTTACGCGGGTAATGCGCTTGCTACCGTTCAAAGTTTAGATGATAAAAAAGTGATGACGGTACGCTCAAGTGCATTTGATGCTGTTGCATCAACGGGTAGCGCAGAATTAGTCGCTATTGATACTGCAATTGATGCACGTACTCAATTTGTTTCGCAAACCCTGACAGAGTCGGCACGTCCTGAATTAGGTAATGCTGGAATTATCGTCTCGGGCGGTCGTGGTATGGGCAGTGGTGAAAACTTTGCCATCCTTGAACAATTAGCTGATAAGTTGGGTGCTGCTGTAGGAGCATCTCGTGCGGCAGTTGATGCAGGCTTTGTACCCAATGATTTACAAGTTGGTCAAACGGGTAAGATTGTTGCGCCAGATTTGTATATCGCCGTGGGTATTTCGGGTGCTATTCAGCATCTTGCAGGTATGAAAGACTCTAAAGTGATTGTAGCGATTAACAAAGATCCAGAAGCGCCAATTTTCCAAGTGGCTGATTATGGTTTAGAAGCAGACTTATTTGATGCTATCCCTGCACTGAATAATTTACTGTAAACGTGATCTTTGTCACAATATGTGGCGATGGGGTGGCAACCCCATCGCCACTATGTTTTCATGTGCACGCTTTTTTTGCCCTTTTAAGTAGAGGTGCACTGAATATGAGTCAAGTTAGTTAGGGTGATGCCTGCGATCTAGCTTAAAAGGATTCAGTGCCGAAGTTGTTATCGTTATCACACATAACAGCTGGTAAGGTTACCGAATAGGTGCCGTACTGCCATAGTATTTTTTGTCGGGATGACAAAGATAAATTACTATGGAGCGCTACTGATAGGACAGGTGTTCCTTAGCATATTTTTGCTTTGCACCGGTTCAGTTGCCCTCCATTCGTACATACACGAAGAATAAATAATGAACGTACTAAGTCATGCCGATTCGGCACTGTCACTGCTTCCCCCAGCAATCGCAATTGTTTTGGCGATTGTAACTCGTAAAGTATTGCTGTCTCTCGGTGTCGGTATTTTAGTGGGAGCATTGCTGCTCACACAGTTCTCATTAGGGGACACCAGCACATTTTTAGCTGAAACCGTCACCGGTCTGGTTTGGGATGACGGTGCATTAAACAGTTGGAATTTACAAATTTTAGGTTTTTTAATCATGCTTGGCATGATCACAGCGCTGATCACCGTGAGTGGCTCATCTCGTGCGTTTGCAGATTGGGCTAAAGACCGTATTCGCAGTAAACGCGATGCCAAACTGATGACCATGTTTTTAGGCTGTGTGGTATTTATTGATGATTACTTTAACAGTTTAGTCGTAGGGTCTATTGCTAAACCGATAACCGACAGATACCACATATCACGTGCAAAACTGGCGTACCTATTAGATTCAACCGCTGCGCCTGTGTGTGTGATTTCACCTATATCAAGTTGGGGCGCTTATATTATTGCGCTGATAGGCGGTATTTTAACGGCGCATGGATTTACTGATTCAGGGCATCTGAGTGTATTTGTACAAATGATCCCAATGAACTTTTACGCTATTTTCGCCCTGTTACTTTTGTTATGCGTGGCACTTTTGGGGCTGGATGTTGGCCCAATGCGCCAGCATGAATTAAAGGCGCAAAAAGGTGAATTGTATGATGAGTCTAAAGGCTTACCTCCTGGAGCAAACCCTGACTTACCCGAGGCAGATACAGGTAAGATCATCGGCCTGTTTTTACCCATCTTGGCGTTAATTGCCGCCACGGTTTACTTTATGATAAGTAGTGGTGCTGATGCATTAGCCGCCGAAGGTAAGCCATTTGATGTATTAGGCGCGTTCGAAAATACCGCTGTTAGCCAATCATTATTTTACGGTGCAATTGCTGGTTTTATCGTGACCTTGGTGCTGGCTTTTATGCAAAAGTTAGAAACCCGCATGGTATTGCTGGGTATGGTTGCCGGTGCACGATCGATGTTACCTGCCATTTATATTCTGCTGTTTGCATGGTCCATCGCCGGCGTCATTGGTCAGTTAGAAACGGGTAAATACATGGCTAGCTTAGTCACAGGTGCAATTCCGTTTGAATTATTGCCTGTGGTGCTGTTTATTCTTGCAGGCATTACCGCTTTTTCTACCGGAACAAGTTGGGGCACCTTTGGGATTATGTTACCTATTGCTGCAGATATGGCGATGGGAAGTGACTCGACCATGATGTTACCTATGTTGTCAGCAGTATTAGCCGGAGCAGTATTTGGTGACCATTGCTCTCCGATTTCGGATACCACTATTTTGTCTTCAACTGGGGCAAGTTGTCATCACATTGACCACGTTATTACGCAGCTGCCATATGCCTTAATTGTTGCATTGATCAGTATTGTTGGATATTCGGTACTCGGATTTACAGGTTCTATTATGAGCGGCTTCTTAGCCTGTAGCGTCGTGTTTGCTATTACAGTAATCGGGTTAATGGTTTATTCTCGCCGTTAAGCGATAGCATGGTTATTAAAATGCCGCATAATTAACATTGTGCGGCATTTTTGTTTGTGGTGTTCGGTATTAAACGAGTAGAATTTAGCAAAGTAAAAATATTGGAATTTCTTGTGGCGCAACTGTATTTCTATTATTCATCAATGAACGCGGGTAAATCGACCTCGTTATTACAATCTTCTTATAATTACCGTGAACGTGGTATGCACACTTTAGTGATGACAGCATCAATTGATGATCGTTATGGCGTTGGTAAAGTGGCATCACGAATTGGTATCGAAACTGATGCGCAGGTTTTTGCAAGTCATGATGATCTTAGCGAGATGATTGCACAGTCTCATCAACAACAGCATATTCATTGTGTGTTGATTGATGAAAGCCAGTTTTTGTCTAAAGCACAGGTTAAACAATTAACCTATGTGGTCGATATTCTTGACATTCCGGTATTGTGTTACGGATTGCGTAATGATTTTCAGGGCGAATTATTTACCGGTAGCCAGTATCTTTTGGCCTGGGCTGATAAGCTGGTAGAGCTTAAAACCATTTGCCATTGTGGCCGTAAAGCCAATATGGTTGTGCGCCTAGATGGCGAAGGCAAACCGATGAAAGAAGGTGAGCAGGTCGCTATTGGGGGTAACGAATCTTACGAGTCTGTGTGCCGCAAACATTTTAGAGAATTTTTGTGGGATTAAACATCTGAACGGTATAAATAGAAAGTCGAATTAAACCTGACATTGAATTCGACTTTTTATTTGCCTGAATATGGTGATCTTCAATTGAGGTTTGAACCAGCTACAAATTACAGTTTAAACCTTTCAACAGAAGCGGTAAGTGAGTGCGCTAGCTGGTTTAACTCTTTACTGCGTTTGGCCATTACTGATGACTCCTGAGCATTGGTTTCAGCCGAATCTGCGGTAACCATCATTGTATGTTCAATTTGTTCACTAAAACTTACTTGTTCATTAGCTGCTTGATTAATTCCCTGACTCATTTTGTTAATCGTCACCAAGGCTGCCTCGATTTGTTCAATCGCATCATGTAACGACTGGCTTTGCTCGACACATTGGTTTGCATCAGCTTGGCCTTTAGAAATTGCCTTTACGGCATTGGTTGTTTCATGCTGTAAAGCCGAGATCATAGTTTGAATTTCAGCGGTGGAAGACTGGGTTCTTGATGCAAGCGAACGCACTTCATCGGCCACTACCGCAAAGCCGCGTCCATGCTCTCCAGCTCGGGCAGCTTCGATGGCGGCATTTAAAGCAAGCAAGTTAGTTTGATCAGCAATGGCGCTAATGGTGACCAAAATGCCACCAATGTTATCACTGTGCTGGCTGAGATTATTCATGGTGTTAACTGCGTGACTTAAGCCTTTCGATAACTGTTCAATTCTATCGCGGTTATCATCTGCAATCCCCTTTACCTGTTTCCCCTGCGAAGAGGCTAGACTAATATGATTGGCTGATTCACTGGCTTGCTCGTTCACTAAACTAGAGCTGTGGTGAATTTGCTCTGCTAAACGCTTCGCTTGGTTGATTTGACCAATCTGATCGCTTGCCGAGTTGGCGATTTGCTCTCCCTGTGCTTGGGAACTAATGGCCGACTCATCCAGTAGATGCGCATCTCGACTGATATCTTGCAGCAAAGAGGTTAAATCGTCAGAGAGTTTGTTAATGTTATCCATTAACTCACCAAACTCATCATTATTGCGTTTTTCAAGCCTTCTTGATAAGTCACCACTGGCGATACGTGATAACGCTTTATTGACGGCTTGCAAAGGCCCCAGCATCGCCTTGGAAGTAAAATAGTAAATGATAATAGCAAGAACAATAAAAATAACAGCAAGCCCGATTGCTAGGGTTTGGGCTGTGCTAATTTCATTTGAGGAGGCGAGTTGATAATCAGCAAAGCGGTTATCAGCAAGGGTAATAAGCTGATTCAGTTCAGAATAACTTGATTCAAAATATTGATTTGATTGCTCATAAGCCATTTCAGACTGCTTTATTACCTCTACCACCTTACGTTGACTTTCATAAAGTGTACCAGGCGAGTCTAACAAGGTTTTCATTTGCTTGAATTGTTCTGCAAAAATTGCCAGTAAATCATCGGCAGGTAATGTGGCGGCCTGCTGTGTTAAAAACTGAAAATTGGTCTCAATACTATTGGCCATCATCATCACATCTTGCTGATGGTTATCGACACTTTTTAAGTCTGTAAAGCGCGCAACTTCAGCCATAATATTGCCCATATTATAAATGGTGTCGTCTAATCTTGTGCCTGTGCCGATCACTTCTTCAAGAAGACGGGCATTCTCTCCAGCATCAATCATTTCCAGATCAATCATGCTGTTACTGGCTTGATCTTTGATAGCCAAAAACTGTTGGAATTGTTTTTGATACTCTTGGCGGGTTTGTTCAATATTTAACTTGGCATTGAACATCAGTTCAGCTTGTTGACGATATTGGGCATATTGTTGGGTCACATTGTCCAATGCTCGTTTCATATTAGGTTGGTCGGCTACTTTAATGGCAAGATCATTCAAAGTGGCAGCATATTGTTTTTCTAACTGTTTAAATTGGTTAAAGCTGGCACTGATATCCGTGTTGCCGGTTTGAGAAAAAGCCAAACTCCCCGTTTTAACCATTTTTAATAAACTGAGTTGCAGTGAGTTGCTTTGGCTTTGTACCGGTTGAGCTAAGATTTCAATATTGGTGTTTGCTGTTTGAATTTGGTTTAGCGAACGATAAAAAAAGCTACTACCAGCAAGAAGTAACACACCTATAGTGGCAAAACCCAAAGCAATTTTTTGTTTAATTGTTAGCTCAAGCAAGTTCATATTTCGTCTCTTATTTGTTGTGCTGTACGCACTTTTTATTTTAATTATATGTTTTTAATAAGATTTAGTGTTTTCAGTGTAACCAAAATAATCAGAGGTTAACAGATTAAAGCTAGAGTGATTTCGTTTTATATCACTTTTATTTTGAGTAAAGACACTGTTTTATATCGGCAAACTGCCATTTAAGTGTAGTGGTTTTATTTTGTATGCGGGATAATTATCTTGCCCGTTTTTAAAAGAGATAGATCGCGATGCAACACTTCAGCCTTAATCAGCAGCCTTTGATCACGCCCTCTAAACTTGTTTGTATTGGACGCAATTATGTAGAGCATATATATGAGTTAGGTAATGATATTCCTGATGATATGGTGGTGTTTATCAAACCCAATAGTGCGATTAGCCCCCAACTTAACAGTATTCATCTGCAGCAAGCGCTTCATTATGAGGCTGAGCTGTGTTTTGTTGTCGAAAAAGGTCAATTTGTGGCAGTCGGCTTAGGGTTTGATTTAACTAAGCGTCAATTACAAAGCCAATTAAAATCCAAAGGTTTGCCTTGGGAGCGTGCCAAGGCTTTTAATGGTTCGGCAGTATTCAGTGATTTTGTGAGTATAAATCAACACACCCAAGGCGATGATAAGCAGCATTGGAGTTTCAGTTTAACCGTAGATGGCCAGTTAACGCAGTTAGGCCATAGTCAGTTAATGATCTATTCACCGAATGAAATCCTTGCTGAAGTCAGTGATTTTTTAACGCTGGAAAGTGGCGATATAGTAATGACAGGTACTCCAAAGGGCGTGGGAGAGGTAAAGTCTGGTGGTGTTTTTGAATTAACCCTATGGCAAGGGATTGAATATCATTCTGAAGCGCAACTGATCCATGATATTGCCCAAACCCAGCCACTCCTAAAACAACAGTGGTTAGCTATTTAATGGATACTCAACAAACGATGACAAATTCACATAGCCTATTAGCGCAACATTTATTCACTCAACGCAGCGCTATTTCACCAGCGTCTGAACATGTTGATTTAAAACCGCACAGTATTGATGATGCTTTCGCGGTGCAGCAACAAATGATCGCTCTTTCAAATCAAGATATTGCTGGATGGAAGTGTTTAACGCCACTGGAAAATGGCCAATTGATTTTTGCACCCATTTTGGCGCGGGCTGTGGTGGAACAGTTTCATTGCCCTATAATCCCCTCTGCTAAAACGAGCGGCTTACAAGCGTTAATCGAGCCTGAAATTGCCTTTGTTTTGGGACAAGACTTTACGGCTTATCAACATTACAGCAATGAACAAATAGATTTGGCTATCAGTGCTACCCATATGGCGCTAGAGTTAATTCAAGGTCGGTTCAGTACTGATTACCCCGCAAGCTATTATGAAAAGCTGGCTGATGGATTAAGTAATCAGGGGTTGTATTTAGGGCCGCAAATCGACAAGCCTCTTGCTTATCAAGCCAATAACATCAATATCACTGTGAGTCATAATGGCGAAGCGCACATGTTTGAAGGTGTGCATCCTTGTCAGTCTCCACAAGCCCCCATTTATTGGTTAATCAATTATTTAACATCTAAAGGTGTCAGTCTCAAAAAAGGTCAGGCGATAATAACAGGCTCATACTGTGGTGTGGTAAAGGTTCCGTTGGCAACCAATGTTGATATTGAATATCAACATTTGGGTAAAATAAGCGTCAGATTTGATCACAACCGATAGTTATGCGTTTTGATTAAGGTTTGATCAGCTTAATAGTGTTCGGGCATTTATAAATTGTTTGATATTTTGCTATATCTGCTGAGAAAACGGGAGGCAGGACTAAAACATTTCTGCCCCAAAGCGAGTTTAGTAGATGGCCTGCGGCCACCAACCTCGTGGCGCTTCGCCCACACCAGACCAAAGGGGCAAAACGCACGCTTTTTTTACAAAAGAAGCCCTTTGGAAAACCTCAGCGCCCCAGACGAAAAATGCTGAAAAGCGCATATTTTCGATGGAGTTTGATCCAGCTTTAAACTTCATTTCTAGCTTGCTTCGGCCATTGTCGCCTAATACAAAATCTCCCTAACGCTTCCGATAGGTATCTGAAGTAAATGGATTTACAAATGTCACTGTGGCAGGGATGCCAAAGAGTGACCGTAGCCTAACGAAAGCTAGCTTGGCATCCATGCCAAGCTCACGGCCTTTTCTCGATGACCTCAATTCATATTGAGCCTTTTAGCTGATTAGTTACTTATCTTTTTGCTTTTTATAATTGCCCAAATACAGTCAAATCGAAGAGATAATAATTCCAGTGTAAGCGCGGCCGTGACCGTCCATGACATGGACGTCATGGCCGAGCTTTCAGGGACGAACTTGCAGCGTGTCACGGTCGAGCTTGCACATAGGCCTGCGGCAGGCTGTGTTCTAAATCGTTTTTGTCCATAAATGAGCTTGAAAATGATCAAGTTTTATTATCAAAAAGCGACATTCATTATCTAATCCATTATCCAACTATTACGTTATTCTCGCTCATGACAGCCATGATTTTTATCAAACTATACGATGGTCGTACAATAATAGGGTTGGATAATTAAAGCTTAAATCGACAATTCAGTCTATGGGCCGATTTAAGCTGATTAAGTAGCATCGGTTGTTAAAGCGTGATGTCTAACCAAGCAGAGTTTAAACAAGTTGGGCCTAGGGTTTCAGTGCCAGCACGTTATCAATATCTGCCGCGCTATGACGGTTTGGTACTTGTTCCCATACTTCGCCCCAGGTTCGATTGACAATTCTGCCACGTTGCACAGCAGGGCGTTGCTCAATTGCTTTTGCCCATCGCAAAACATGGGTATAACTGGCAACATCTAAAAATACACCTGCGTTATAAAGGTTCCCCAATACGAGATTGCCATACCACGGCCAAATAGCGATGTCAGCAATCGAGTATTCATCACCACTAATATAGGCGTTTTGGGCAAGCTGTTTATCTAACAAATCTAATTGGCGCTTTACTTCCATTGAGAAGCGATTGATAGGATATTCAAACTTTTCTGGCGCGTAAGCGTAAAAATGGCCAAAGCCGCCGCCAAGATAAGGCGCAGAACCTTGTAACCAAAATAACCAGTTCATCACTTTGGTTCGCTTAGCAATGTCCGTTGGTATAAAGTGGCCAAATTTGTCTGCTAGGTATAATAGAATGCCGCCAGACTCAAATACATTTATGGCTTCAGCACCTGAGTTATCAACCAGTGCTGGAATTTTTGAATTGGGGTTCACGTGCACAAACCCAGATGAAAACTGATTACCTTCACCAATATTAATTAAGTGGGCATCATATTCAGCACCTTTCACTCCTAATGCCAGTAATTCCTCAAGCAGAATGGTCACTTTTTGGCCGTTAGGTGTTGCTAATGAATAAAGCTGTAAGTCGTGCTTTCCAACGGGTAAGGATTGCTCATGGCGCGCACCAGAATCAGGGCGATTGATACTGGCCCACTGGCCGCCATTTTCATTTTCCATTGTCCATACAGCTGGAGGCGTGTATTGGTTTGTCATGTTAAATCCTTGTTCAATTTTAAATCTGGCTGTTGTGCGCGGTGTGCAATGATTGAGGTTTGATGCGTTAATCTTTAAAATTCAAGTAGGTAGTATTAGCTATTTTTAGCTATTTTTAGCTATTTTTGTGCCACCGTCGTCAGTTTATCATTGGCAGATTTTTTCGGCGCATCAAGACTGGCTAGCACTTCACCTTCAGCTTCACGTAAAAGCATATCGAGCTCGCCACTGGCTTTCATGGATTTAATTACCGCATCAATTTTAGGCACCAAAGCTGCATTTTTAGGATTGATGTAATGGTAAAGCTCTAATGTCGCAAGTGCGGGGGGCAGGGGCTTAATGTAATCAATATTTAATTTTTTAAGCGCATATAAACCGTCGGCGGTATTGGTTAGTGCTACGCTGTTATTGCTCTCGCCTAAAGCCGTCATCATGCTTAATGTGTCATCATAATTGAACACATACTTTAGGCCGTGAGTGATATTGTCAGTGTGCTTTACCCCACGGACTTTTAATAAGTTGTGGTTGAGTAGTTCAGAATGAGACGCTAAGTTAATTTGGCTATTTTTATGCACAAACGCCATGGTTTCTAATTGATAATACGCAGTTGGTACGCGGATCATTGTTGGATTTTCAATACCATAAGTCCATATTCGCATGATCTCGCCATCTTTATGACCCGACACAGCTTCTCGCTGGGCACGCTTGCCAGGCATAGGCGTGATACTGATGGTTAATCCCAATTTTGCATAAATCTCTGGCAGCACTTTTGCGCCAACTTGTTGTTCAAACAAAAATTCTATAGAGGCAAACTGATAATCTTCAGTTTTGGCAAAACTTACGCCGCTAAAAACGATGGCAGCAAGGGCTAACATAAAACGATACTTCATTGATAACCTTGAATCTGTATTTTTATGATGTTCGGCACATCGAGGTGCAGAATGTATATTCACTTTTAACATTATAGTGTTTGCAATTAAAAGAGTAGACCTAGAAAAGAGTTATTTTATTTCAAGCTTTGGTGATTAATCGTCATCGTAATAAAAAACTGCTCATGCTAATTTGAAAAAACACTCGATATAGGCATTAAATTCTATTTCTCTACAAAGACTTATTATAAAAACTGCCTTGTTATTGTGTTTTCCCATGGCGATGTTTGCTCGCTGATTTACGATAATAGGTTTCATTCAGACAATAAAAAAGACGCCAAAGGCGCCTTTAATCAATACCAAAACACAGTATTTTTATTGCATCAAAGATACGGCTTCCATATCTAACTCTATATCCGTACACCCTTTTGCACAGTAAATACCAGGAGGTTTAGCACTTGGCTTGGCATTTTTTGTGTTGGGCGGCAATTGTAAGGTAAGCGGTTTATTGCATTCACTGCAGGTTGCGCTATTTCCTTTCATCATGCGTTTAATCAAATTTTTATGTTGATTAAAAGACGCTAGAGTCGTGTTATTAACGGCTGAAAAATCCAGTTTTTGCGTTTCGCTCATTACCATTACCTAGTGTAAGTTTCTGTTAATCATAGGCATGTTAACAGACCTTATTGAATATTTTATCGAGTGCAGATAGCATTGTTGACGCTAATTACTTCACTTGATCCTGTGGACGCCAGCGTTGTAGTTCAACAGGCACTGCTACACCTTGCGCCGTCAATAAGTTAACTCTAGCTTGGTAGGCGGCGCCGTGCATCATATGTTTAGCTAAGTCTACCGCATTTCGCTTAGTATAATCATCTAAATAACTGCCTTTAGCCCATTCATTGAAGGCACCAAGTGCTGGGCCTGCCCATATTTGATAATCCATTTCACGACCAACTTCACCGGTATTTGACCAACGACTTGATAGGCCAAGATACCAGCGGAAAATTAACGCCATTTTACGTTTTGGATTATCTTTAGCGCGTTCAATTTGCTTAGGGTCGCGTTCATTAAAATGCGCAACCGTACCCGCCCAAATATCATCAAGACTTGAACGAAACACTTGTTTTTCCAGTTTTTCACGCTCATCGGCTGGGATCGCTTCGATAGAATCATAACGGGTATAAATTTCGTATAACTTGTTGGCACGCATCGGGAATAGCGTGCCGCGCTTAACCACTTGCAGTTTTACGCCCATTTCAAACATATCTGCAGCTGGTGCCATGGTGACATCAGCCATTTCGGTCGTCGCAAGTAATTTACGGGTATGCTCACTGGCACCCGCTTCAACACAAGCCTGATTAATTGAGCCTGTTACAATAAAGGCTGCTCCCATGTTGAAGGTTGCTAATGCCGCATCGGGCGTGCCCACACCGCCACCACATCCTACACGGATTGGGGTTTTGTATTGATATTTAGCTTGAACTTTATCTTTTAGGGCTAAAATCGTCGGCAATAAGGTGACCAACGGACGGTTGTCGGTATGCCCCCCCGAGTCTGCTTCGGCGGTAATATCATCCGCCATCGGCACTTGTTGGGCTAATTCCATTTGTAATGGAGTAATTAATCCTTCATCGACTAGCTGTTGTAGCATTTTGACTGGCGCAGGTTCCATAAATTTAGTCGCCACTTCAGTACGGCTAATTTTAGCGATCACTTTATTGCCAATTACCACTTCACCTTGGCTATCAAGGCTAAGGCCCGCGGCTCGGTAATAAACGATTTGCGGCGTTAAGCCCAAAAAGGCTGAGGCTTCTACAGTACGAACCTTATGTTTTAAAAATAGTTCGACACTGCCGCGCTCAAGTGCAGGCTCACTCGGGCTATGGATCAAGTTAAACATATATGGGCCATTGGGCAGCGCAGCTTGAATACGCTGAATGGCTTGTTCCACGCGTGATGGAATAAGGCCAGCAGCACCAAATGAGCATAAAATACCGGCTTGACCAAGTGCGATGACTAATTCTTCAGAGGCAATACCGTTGGCCATAGCCCCTGCGTAATAGGCATATTTTACCCCATGAACCCGACGAAAATTACTGTCACCTAAGCTTTGCGTGCCAAGGGCTGGGGCAAAAGCACTGACAGGTAAATGCTGCGCATTGGCATCATTACTGGCAATGTTGGCTATCTCGTCTTGCTCGGTAATCACTTGTGCCTGCTGCGATACACCTAAGCCTTGCTCTGGGTGATTAATCAAATAGCATGACTTTGTGAGGTCTTTTAATTTTTTACCCATATTAACAGGGTCAAAGCTGGCATCGCTTGAGGCAACTTGCCAAGGCCATGGAGAAAGCTTTTCGTTTTGGATACTTATTGTCATTATTATTCCCTTATGCCTCTTCGATACAAATAGCGATATCTTTTACTTCATAAATACGTAAACCATCTTTACTGAGGTTTGCGTCGCCCACAATAATGCGCTTGCCATTTTCATCTTTCACGGCGCTGATATGCACATCAAGAGACATTTGTTTGTTTAATGGGTTGATTTGACCACGGTATTTCCACTTGATATCTGACAATATTTGGCCAAATTTAGGATTCGTAAAGCCTTTACCAAGGTCGGTGCTAATGGCGTAAGTTTGCATTAACTCAATCACAGCTTCAACGCCTAATGAACCCGGCATGACGGGATCTTGATGGAAATGGAACTGGAAGAACCAATCACTTGGGTCAATGGTGCGTGATGCTGCAAGGTAACCTTTACCGTATTTGCCGCCAGTTTTGACAATTTCAGCTTTGTCGATAAAGTTCAACTGACCGCCCGCTAGCGCATAATGAGGTTGATTGGCGGGTGGGTTAAAAACGCGCGACTGCTTGTCGAGTAGGTTAACACTGATATCAGCGGCCACATTATTATCAATATGCCAAGGTTGGGTGATTTTACCGTTATCAATACCAAGCTGGTTTTTCAGCGCATCCCCTTTAAAGTAACCAAATACCGCGCTGCCGGTATAGAAAGGCTCTCCGTCTACGCTTAGGTCAAAGGTAAAGTTTTGAATAATGTTGCTACCCGCAATGACGGTGGATAGTAGCTTGGAATCGTTGACAATGGTTTTACCACGTAAATCAACATGGCGTAATAATTTACCGCTGCCATCGAGGTTACGGAAAAACAATTCTTGTCCAGGGAATCCTAAAGTGGTGCCCATATAGCCTGAAATAAAGCCATTAGGTTGCAGTGATATTTCCATTAACACCGAATAAGGCATCACCGCTGGGTGGCTATTTTTAGCAAAATACCAAGCATCAGCTGGCACTTCATATTCAGCAATACACGATGATGGCTTTTTCAACTCACCACGTTTGCCGTTAATTTCGACGACGCGGGTGGTTAACTGTAAATCACCACAAGGTGTGCGTGGTGGAATTAAGCCTCGGTAAATACTGAAATCTGGCCCAAAACACTTTTCAATGTTACCGGTTGCAAACTCGAACATATGATAAGGCGTAAACGGCACTGTATCTGGTACGCGGTTAGCGTACTTTGAATCTGGTGCAACACTTGGCGCTTCAACGTGTTTAAGCGGAATCACGCCCTTATTTGTTGGGGCGCTTAAATCTGGCACTTGTGCCATGAGTGGTGCTTTATCTTGCACATGCTCAGTTGAATTTGATGCTAAAGCCAGTTGTGGGTAACGAGTACATTCGCTTTCTTCTTTAATCATGACACCTAAGTTTTGGAAATCGACGACCACTTTGCCGTTAAGCAGAATATCAATATTGGCTTTGGCATAAGGGCGCGGACTCACACCGATTTCAGTGACTTCCATTCGATAGGTTAATTCACCATGTTGTGGCAATACCTGACCACGGCAGCGCACTTTTTGTGATGCATTTTCAAGTGGTTGGAAGCGGCCATTACTCACTAAGGTGTGCATACCAATGTGCAACATAAAGAACTGTAATAACTGACCACAGCCTTCGGCCATTAAAGAGCCAGCCATCACCTGATCACCTTTAAAGTGGCATGGGAAATACCAATGATCAGGTGCTAATTGTTTGTGGCCTTCAATTAGGCCTAAGCCCCACGCACCGCCATTGACGGTAAGCTTGCTCACTTGCTCAATCATTAAGAACTTTTCAGATGCAAAACATAAAGACGGTTGAACACCTGTTTGCTGCTGATGCTTAGCATGCTCGCCACCAAAACAGCTGCCGATATTACCGGTAAGTAAGTGATGTATTTGGCCATACGTAAACTGTGTCTGCCCACAATGTAATAAGGGCTCAAAACGCAGTTTGTGAGGGTTATTGATCACTTCAAGGCGTTTTTTAATTTCGTCTTCGGTTTGAATAACCCCTTTACCGTCAGCAAGTTCTTGATCAGTGAAGAAGCCAGCGCAACCGCCATCCATCTTCAAAATCATTTTGTCGCCGACAAAACATTCATAGGAGAAGAAGAAAAGTAATGTATCGCCATTGCTAGCAAAGTTATTGATTTTAATATCGTAACGTAATGTATCACCGCCACGAGGTAAATCTTCTAAAAAGGTTAAGGTGCAATCTAATAAGCGATAGACGCGGTCGCCTTTGTTTTCAAAGTCTATGCCTAAGTAGCTGATAAGCATTAAATCACACTGGCCTGACTCAACGGCCACAGCCCAAGGGATTTGCCCATCAACTAAGTAAGGTGCATCTAGCGGAATATCGTATTCAGTGGTCATTGAACACGGCTTATATTGGTTCATGGTCGCATCAAGTTTGGTGACCCGTGATACCAATAAGTAATCTGTGGTGGGCAATCGTACCCGACGAGAGTAGCTATCAATAATGGCGTATTCTTGACCAAATACCTTGGCAATATCACCTTCTGCATATTCCACTAAGTCAGCGTAATTCCAAATACACGGCTTATTGGCGGGAATAGGCGCGGTATACGCGGGCACTTTTGCATGATTAGGTGCGAGTGCAGTTTGCGGGGCAGGTTTTGCCAGAACATTTTCTGCTTGAGCTTTAACAGCCATCGGGGATGCTGAACCGTTAGCCTGAGCAAGTTGCTGCTTTAACAGGGTGTCAGCCACTTTTAAGCCTGCATCGCGGCTTTTCAAAAATGCCAAATGCGCTTGCTGAGCAAGCCACTGGTTCTGTTGAAAAGCGTTTAAATGCGCAGGGGGGAGAGCGTTAGCCACAGACGAGGATGGGATCTGTGCCTGATTAACAGGAGAAGCCGATTTTAAATTAGGCATAATATTGGGTGTCGTCTCTGTTGAAGTCGTGGATTCTGTCACCGACTGAGTAAGCTTATTTTGATGAGTTAGGCTGTAAGTCATTGGGATAGCTGAAATCGTGGCTGTCGGGCGCGCTACAGGCACAATGTGCGCGCATTTCGCTTGAATCTGTGTCATGGCAGATAAAGGCGTATCAATAATGTGCTGATAAATATCTTGGCCGCCCAAACTGACTTGTTTAATTAAACTTAATTTACTGCCAGTGGCTAATTGTTGCGTTAGCGGTAAGTGCAATCGATCTCTTAGTGCTTGTTGTTGTAATGACGATGCAGATAAATCAATGTTGGAGCATTGATCTTCACTGACCGTCACAACACAGGCGTTAACTGGCGAGTGTTGCTGCGCTTGTTTGATTAAGCTATGTACAATGCTCGCCATTCCCGATGCGGCAAAACTGTGGCCCATCAACTGTTGTGCTTGGGTTAGGTTAGTCGCACCTTGTGAAAGTTGCTGATGTAGGTTTTGCCCCATTAAGTCTAATCGGCTTTCAGGTGATTGATTCAATTCAACTAAGTCAGCTGACTTAGCAAGAATGTTGGCACTGACCTTATCTGCACAGTAACGCGAGTGAAATTGCAGGCTATCAATATTGGCATAGCTGTTTGCATTAGCTGCCCCCGCAGTTGGCGTTTGCAATACTATCGCGCCAGCACCTTCACCCACATGCCATGCTGATAAAGCTCTATCACTTGCCCCTGATGACGATAAGCAGGCATTTTTTAGCAGCATATTTTCGATACTGCCAGATAAGTCGACCGCAGCGATAATGACCGCATCTAGTGGTTCTTTGTGTGAGCTTAGTGCAAACAGATTTTGCGCCACATCTATACAGCGGTTCACCGATTGTTCACCCGCTGAAATAGTAAAGGCTGGGCCGTTAAAGTCCCACAATGACGAAATGCGCGACGCCATAATATTGCCAATAAAGCTGGTGTACTGATTCAGCTTTGCGGCATCTAAGACACTATCCATTGCGATGGTTTCAAGTGCTAAGTACTCATCTTGGGTTAATTCAACACCGTGGGCGGTTAAACTGTCCGCAATTTGGCTATGGAGGTTAACTCGGCCCCTGAACTGATGCAGTTCAAGCTCAGTTTCCATGGCCACCAATACCGCCACTTTACTGCCTGGCGTTAACTTGGCATCAACAATCGCTTCGTCGGCCACTTTCATCAATAACAGTTGCTGCGAGATTAATCGGTCATCTTCATTAGGCGGCACTTTAAAGCGTAAAAAATCAAAATCGAATTGCTCAATATAGCCGCCCTGCGGCGCAGCGTGTAGACCATGTTTAGCAAGTAATTCAGGGTGTTTTTCTAAGCCTTTCCAGCGCTTGGTGGGAAGTTGAGTCATTAATGATTGCTGTTGTGTCACTTTAGCAGCAAGCTCATTTAAGCTGCTGGCTTGGCCAAAGTGAGCCGCAATACCGGTAATACGCATGGGTTGATGGGATGCGTTTAATACTGGTGCATTCGTCTTAGCATGATGATTAGGACGATTATTGTCATAAGATTCAATTAATAAATGCGCATTACAACCACCAAAACCAAATACCGACACGCCAGCGTGACGTGCTGCATTACCGGCTTTATCTGGCCAAGGCAATACGTCATTGGGCAGCGTTTGCTGGCCAAATAATTGATTGGGTGACGAAATCGGACTACTGATATTAATGCTTGGCGGTAACACGCCTTGGCGCATTGCAAAGATCATTTTCATGATCCCCGGCATGCCTGCGGCCGTGAGTAAATGACCTAAATTGGATTTAGCTGAACCAATTAATGGCGTGGCGCTGCCATTGAGTTTATCTTCAAAGAAGCGCTCCATTGAGGTTAGCTCAACCTTGTCGCCTAATGGCGTGCCCGTTGCGTGGCATTCAATCACTTCAATACTGGCGGGGGCGATGTTGGCTTCACGATAGGCGCGCTCAAAAGACAAGACCTGTCCTTTGCTGTTTGGGCTTAATACAAACTGACCTTTTCCGTCGTTTGATAAGCCTATACCGCTGACTAGCGCATAAATATGATCGCCATCGCGCTCGGCATCTTCCAGACGCTTTAGCACTAATACACCAGCACCTTCACCGGCAAACAAGCCTTTACTATTACTGTCAAAGGGCGCTGAAATACCATGATCTGGATACGCATGAAAAATGGAAAAACCCATGTTAATAAAGAATGGATCTGCCCCTGATACCGCACCAGCTAGCATGATATCAGCCTTGCCAGTGTGTAAATAATCACAGGCTAACTTGAGGGCATAAACTGAACTTGCACAGGCTGCATCAAGGCTTAATTGTGCTGCACCTAGCCCTAAAGCATCGGCCACCAATTTTGAGGCGTTATGGGCAATCGCGCCATTGCGATAGTTAATCTGTTGGGGTTGCTGCTCACCAAAACGTTGCAATACAAAGTTTGGCTGAGCCAATTTAACCTGTAAGGCTTTTTCAACCGCATCATGATAAAGCGGAACAAATAGCTGATTCGATTTCGCGGTCGGAAATGACAGGGTGCCCATCACAATACCTGTACGCGCTAAACGATCATCGTTTAAGTCGATGCCCGCATCTGCTAACGCATTACGCGCAGTATCGGTCGCCCATAAAAAACTGTCATCTAAACCACTAAATGCACTGGCTGGAATGTGATAATCGTTGGCATTAAATTGAAAGTGTTGAATGTAGCCGCCTTTATCACAATAAAAGCGATCAGATTGGCCTTGAACCCCAGTGTATTCTTGAGGTTTTGCATTTAACTTTTCATTGCTGATTTGACTGCGAGAGTCTTTTTTATCGAGCAGGTTTTGCCAAAATTTTGCCGGCGTATCCGCATCGGGGTACTGATTCGCTAAACCTACTATGGCAATTTTTGGCGTGTTATGAGAACTCAATGGGGTTCTCCTTCTGAAATAAGGTGAGGCGTCTTTGTCGATAAAAACGCATGGCCACAAGCCTGCAATGGTTCAGATGCTCGCGCAATAGCACAATCAATGCTATCGATAAACGGGGCAAATGACATCGGCACCTGGTGGCTGAGTAGTTGACCTAAACATTTCAATAAACTGATACATTCATCCGCGCCTTTGGCATTAACGGCAATAGCGTGAGCTTGGTGATAAGCCTGACTAGGCAAAATTTTGTCGATTAATGTGGTGGTTTGTCTGTCTGCACCCATTTCAACAAATAAGCGGCTACCGTGTTGATAAGCCTTAGCGATGAGTTGGGTAAAGTTCAGTTGATGGCAAAAAGTATCGGCAATAGATTGCGCGATGGCATCAGAGGTTAACTGGATTGGCTGAGCTTCAGTCGCGCTAATAAACTTTATCGCATCGGGCACAGTATCCATTAACGGCTGATAATAAAATTGTTTCACTTGTTCAATAATTTGCATCGCGGGTAAAGTGTGCATGGCGGTGACTTTATTTGAAGCTATGCCGCGCTTACCTGCTTGTTTTAATAACGCCTTACAACTTGCTTCGCACCCAGCAATCACACAGGTATCGCCCTGAATGATCGCAATGTATACCCGAGGGTATTCAGCAAGGTATGGAGCCAACTCTTCAGGCGTTGCGCGGGTGACAAAACTATTCCACACAATTTCATCGCTTGGCAGTAGTTGCCAATCTTGGCGCACACAATTTAAGGCACCTGAAATATCTTGGGTGAAAATCGAGCTGCTTTGGGTCGCATCAATTAAGTTATGCGGTTGTTGCCACACATCCAAGCTGGCCCACATTGACGCTTCACCCATTGAATAGCCTAACGCTAATTTAGGCTTAATATTGAATGTGTTAGTCAGTAGCTTAGTCAATATATAGCTTGCGCCCACGCCCGAAATCGCCAGCTCTGACAGGCTCATATCCTGGGTTGCGCCATCAGGGGCATAAACATGTTGGCTTTGTAACATGGCTTGTAAATCGCCCTGTTTTTCAAGCTCAGCATAAAGTGCAGGAAAACTATGCCCGAGATGTTTAAGCATATTGGGATAAACCGTACCCACTCCCGGGAAGACAAAACTTAAACCACTATCACCCAAGGGGGCAGTCGTCACGCAACTGCCCGCTGGGGTTTTATAGTGTAAAGGTTCATTGGCCTTGATCCCCGCTAGGGCATGTTGCATGGCACTGACTTCAGCACACAAAGCCGCAAAACTTGTGGCCATGACCACGGCGGTGAATTTATGTTGTTTCACAATAGCACTGTATGCTGTCAGCTGCTGTTTGATTAAATGCAGCAAGGGAAGCGTCACTGGGGAACCATCAAGCTTGTCAGTAATGCCATCCGTTAACACATCATTCAAGTCAGTTAATTGCTGTGCTAATTCAGCTAAATGTATCTGTAACTCAGCTACCGTCGCTGCGCCAATCGGCAACCATAATCTATGCTGATTAAGCAAAGGATTCGCCGCAAGCACTTCAGTGCCCTGGGTTAAAATAACCGCTTGATGTGAGTCAGCACTCATCGAACAGCTAAATGCTGCCACTCGACTTTGATGAAAATCGCAAAACCAGTAGCGCTGCTCTTCGTAGCTATTATTGCTACCATCTTCGCTACAATAAGTCGCAGATTGTGGTGTTTGACGATGCGCAATCGCGCTGACCAAGGCATGTAATTGTTGTAACTTATGTTTGGCCGAGCTGGTTTTTGCTGTCACTACAACGGGCGTAATGTGCAAGCGTTTCGCATGGCTTAATGCCTGCTTAACGGCCTCGTCACTGTTAGTTGCTATGCCCACACCGTTGATAAAGGCGTGGGGGTGAATACTGTTTTTAGCCGCGAATAGTGCCGGAATAAGCCACAAAGCGTCAGCCAAATTAACCATCATATTTGGCTTGTCGCTCAGTAACTGAGCCGCACTGGCAAGTGCTTGTTCAAACCCAAGTGGATTGGAATAGTCCAGCGCAATGGTGTGGCAGTCAACTTGGGGAAGGGGGCTTGGCGGTTTAAGCAACACCGCGATGCGCATCGGCATCAAATGGCGTTGCTTAACGGCTTCAGCTAATTCCTTGCTGGTTAAGGCGCTCATAATCAAATTGAGCCCTCAACTAGGTTGCTACTTTGCGCAAGACGTGGGTTACGAGGCGCCATAAACGCATCATTCAAGCTTTTACTGATGGTCGTTTTAGCTGCCGACATAGTGCAACTTAACCTGCCATCATTGTGGTAAAGCGCCACATCTGCAGTCAGTGAACGACTACTGCTTTTTAGCACAGTTAATACGATGTAACCTTGATCGCCTGATGCAAAAGGGGCATAGGTGGTCATTTCACCAATGGTTGATGGCAAACTGGCGGCATCATGCTTAATGCGCGCCCACACCAACATGGCTTGCAGCAACAAATCTTCTGCAAAGGCCTGACTGCCGCCCAGGGTTAACTGAGGCGCAAAGCCTAAACAATCATTAGCGTTAATTTGCGGTAATTCAACTTGACACACTAGCTGCTGATCGTTCGCAATCAACACTTGCTTAATACCTTGCAGGCGAGGGCCATGAAATAAGCTGCCGTTGGTATACAACTCAGTATCAGTGCTGATAACACGGCCTTCACTGGCATATTGCTTGGCGGTACTGACAATACTTGGCAAAGTATTGGCGCCATTATCAAACTGGCGATGGCTTATCAGCCTAGCTTGATATTGGTGTCTTAAAGCACTGCCTATATCATCGCTTTGCATTCTGCTGGCGATTAACGCCTGTAAACCTGAATCAGTTTGTGTCAGGGTTAAGGTTAAAACCTGCGGCTTAGCTGTGTCGAATATGATGCCTTTGAGTAACTTATACTCTTGAACACACACAGCTTGGCCACACAGTAATTGCGCGGTTTCACGCATCCACTGAATGGCACACACTGTTGGCAGTACGGGATTACCCGCTATGCAATGGTCTTCAATAAAAGGCATTGCAAGCGGATTAAGTACACGTTCAACGCTATAAGTGTTATTTACACCGGTAAAAGATAGTGTCAGCGAACCCTCGGCAATAGGCGAAGAGTCCGCATTAAGCTTTTTTACAGCACCACCTGATTTAGCAGCAGTGCTATTGTCTGAGCCTTGCATGTCTGAGCCAATCAGCAGTTGCACGCCCGATTCCGACAGCAGGCTGTGAGCAAATAGATTTGCCCCTTTATCTAACGGAATAACGTACACTCCGCGTTCAACAAACATTTTCTTTAATGCTGAACTGACCATGCCACCGTCCCACGGCCCCCAGTTAAAACTCATTACTTTAGCTTGCGGGTAGGTTGCCGCTAACTGCAGTGCTGTTTTGTTGAGGATCTCGTTTGACATTGAATAGTCACTTTGACCAGTATTGCCATAAAAGCCTGCCGCAGATGAGAACATCACCACTAATTTAAGTTTACTCGCATCAATGGCATTGATTATTCCAGCAAAGCCAGACACTTTAGTGCCATACACTCGGCCTAATTCAGTTAAGGTTTTATCCTGAATATGCTTATCTGCTAACACGCCAGCACCGTGAATAATGCCAGTAATCGCTTTGCCCGATGACTGTTCAAGCGCGGCTAAGGTTTGCTTTATCGCGGCATCTGAACTGACGTCCATGCTGATATATTGCGCGCTTGCGCCAACGTCTTTAAAGGCTGCCAGCGAGCGGTCAATCTCTAGGCTACTGGTAATTGGCCACACCAGTGCATCAATTTGCTTAGGTGTTGGCTTGTTTCCTTGCGATTGAATGAACGCAATGGCAGCGGCTTTTAACTCATTGGCTTTTTTACCTTGCGCCCACGCGGGGAGGTTGGTGGCTAAATGCTCGCTACGACCAGCAAGAATAAAGTGAGACTGGGTTTGCTTAGCTAACGTAAGCGCACATTCAAAGGTGACCCCTTTTGCGCCACCGGTTACCAGTACGGTATCTTCACGGTTTAAACGGCTGGCTTGATAACGCGTTTGGGCTGTCTCGGTTGCCGTTAGCGTGTGACGACCTTGCTGACTAATCCCAATTTCGTTTGTTGAAGTATCAACATCAAATAGTTCAGCCACAATAGCTTGGGCGAATTCCGCCGCCTCAAACTGAGGAGCAATGTCTAATGCACGGCAAAACACCTTTGGCCACTCGTGGCTTAATGTTTTGCTTAAGCCAGAAAGTGCAGCCTGATTAAGTTCAGCAGTCATTAGCGCTTGGTTATCTAAGTAACCAAATCCACCGTCAATACGGCTAACCGTCATAAAGCTTACGCGCTCAGATTGAGATAACGTCTCAAAGCCTTTTTGCAAATGCTTCGCCATCAAGAAGGCTTGCTCAACTGCACTAAAGCCAGCTTCACTTAATGGCAATGTCCCTTTAGCGTTAAGTTGCGGCTGTAAGTGAACAAAAGCGGCTATTTTGTGTTTGGCGGCAATTTGGTTAATTACTTTTGCAATAGCATCATCACTGACCTCAGTTAACACGAAGCTAGCAATGGCGCTGCTTAATGGTGACTGTGCACTGGTGATGGTTTTTGGGCTTTGAATGACTGCGACGGTTAAGCCAGTTGCCACTAATTTTTCTGCTAATACGCCAGCATTATGACCATCATCATTGATGACGATGCAAGCATCTTTAGAAAAACAGCCAACTAATTTATCCGCCGCGGGTAGCTTTTTTAGTGCGACTTCCTGATGAGGAGGTAAGTCGGTAGTAAGCTCTACTGTGGCTTGGGCTGCAACAGTTTGCGCAGCAGGCTGGCTCGCTATTGACGCGCTGCCAGCTGGCAACTTGCTGTTCATGTAGCTAACGATTTCACCCAAAGTACGACACTCGGCTAAATCTTCAGGGTTTAATTCAGGTAAACCGGGTAACTCATCTTGCACCGTGCCTAAAATTTCCACGCGCTTGATAGAGTCAATACCCAGGTCAGCTTCCATATCCATGCTTAATTCAAGCATTTCAGTTGGGTAACCGGTTTTATCCGCCACAACTGCCATCATGGTGCTTTGTACCTGATGTGCACTCAAACCGCTGTTTGCCGATGTAGTCGCAGAAGCAACAGGCGCAGAAGCTACCGAAGTTGCAACTGGGCTTGCGCCTGCAACGGGCAACTTGCTGTTCATGTAATCAACGATTTCACCCAGCGTACGACACTCGGCTAAATCTTCAGGGTTTAATTCAGGTAAATCGGGTAACTCATCTTGCACCGTGCCTAAAATTTCCACACGCTTGATTGAGTCAATGCCTAGGTCTGCTTCCATATCCATGCTTAATTCAAGCATTTCAGTTGGGTAACCGGTTTTATCCGCCACAACTGTCATCATGGTGCTTTGTACATGATGCGCGCTCAAGGCTGACTCAGCGCTAAAGCTGTTGTTTGCCGATGTTGTAGCAGAAGCAACAGGCGCAGAAGCTACCGAAGTTGCAACTGGGCTTGCGCCTGCGGCTGGCAACTTGCTGTTCATGTAATCCACGATTTCGCCCAGCGTACGACACTCGGCTAAATCTTCTGGGTTTAATTCAGGTAAGCCGGGTAACTCATCTTGCACCGTACCTAAAATTTCCACACGCTTGATTGAGTCAATGCCAAGGTCTGCTTCCATATCCATGCTTAGTTCAAGCATTTCAGTGGGGTAACCGGTTTTATCCGCCACAACGGCCATCATGGTGCTTTGTACCTGATGCGCGCTCAAACCGCTATTTACAGATACTGGCGCAGAAGCGACCGAAGTTGCAACAGGGCTTGCGCCTGCTGCGGGCAACTTGCTGTTCATGTAATCAACGATTTCACCCAGCGTACGACACTCGGCTAAATCTTCAGGGCTTAATTCAGGTAAGCCAGGTAACTCATCTTGCACCGTGCCTAAAATTTCCACGCGCTTGATTGAGTCAATACCCAAGTCTGCTTCCATATCCATGCTTAGTTCAAGCATTTCAGTCGGGTAACCAGTTTTATCCGCCACAACTGCCATCATGGTGCTTTGTACCTGATGTGCGCTCAAGGCTGACTGCGCACTCAAACCGCTGTTTGCCGATGTAGTCGCAGTAGCAACAGGCGCAGAAGCGACCGAAGTAGCAACAGGGCTTACGTCTGCGGCTGGCAACTTGCTGTTCATGTAATCAACGATTTCACCCAAAGTACGGCACTCGGCTAAATCTTCTGGGCTTAATTCAGGTAAGTCGGGTAACTCATCTTGCACCGTGCCTAAAATCTCCACGCGCTTGATAGAGTCAATGCCAAGGTCTGCTTCCATATCCATGCTTAATTCAAGCATTTCAGTCGGGTAACCGGTTTTTTCAGCGACCACGTCTAACATGGTGTTGAGTACTTTATCTGCGCTTAGGCCAGCACTCACTGCCACTGGCGTTATAGTCACCGGAGCTAAGGCTACAGGCGCTGTTGCAACAGGTGCCTCTACTTTAATTGGTGCAACTTGAGGTGCTGGTGCTGACATAGCGACAGCTTGCTGAGGCGCTGGAGCAACACGATGTTGTACCGTAGGTTGAGTTACAGCAGCTTGAGCAGCAATAGGTTGAACTGGCTGCTGCAAAGGTGCTTGAGTCACAACGGGCGCAGTGTAAGCATTTTGAGCAACCGCAACCGGCGCTTGTCCTGTTAATATCGCTAAAGCATTTTGGTTAGATTGTGCTTGTTGCTCAAGGAACAAGGTATGACTTTGTAACGTCTGAGCCTGATGCTGGTGGAATTGCGCCATAGATTGTTGCAAGCTTTCAGGAATCGCTAAACCCGATGCCGCCATTTGGGTTTGCGCCGCCATAAGCGTGGCAAACGTGTCGCCATATTGCTGAGGAATGGCTAAAAATTGTTGATGCAATTGCGCGGTTTGCTCTTGTGCGGCAAAAAATGCGCTAATGCTGTCAGTGTTTACCACCGCGGGGCTTGATTGCGTAATCGTAGCAGGGCGGTTAACAGGCGCAGTGTTTGCTGATGATGGCACAGCACCTGCTTGTGGCACTTCAATATATTCAGTTTTAATCACTTCTTTTTCCACTATCTTCTCAACAATTTTTTCGACAGGCACTTCAACCTTCACTTCAATTTGCTTAGGCGCAACTTGACCGGTTTCTAACGACTTCTGCATTTTCGCTTTGGTCGCTGGGCTAATGAAGTTGGTGGCGGTGAGCTTGACATTCATGGGCGATGATTTGGCTAATTCAGCAATCGGCGCTTGATATGGGTCAACCTCGGTTAATGCCACACCTAACACCGCAAGTTGCGTTGCCGCTTGACGCAGTTGCGTATCGCTGTTTCCTTTCGGGTTTGGATTAAGGCTAACCACACTGACAGCATCGCCTTGATTGCCTAAGGTGCCTTCAACCAGTTTTTGAAGAATATTTTTCGGCCCAAACTCCACAAACACACGTGCACCTGCATCGTACATAGCTTTAAGCTGGTCGCTAAAACGCACTGACTGCAACATATGGTCACTAAAGGCGGTTTGAATGGCTTTAGGATCTTTTGGATGCAACTGACCAGTGCCATTGGCATATAGGCTAACTTTAGGCTTAGCAAATTTCACTTTGCTAATGGCTTTTGCAAATGGCACTTGGGCATGGGCCACAAGTGGTGTGTGGAAAGCGCCCGACACAGGTAATGCGATGGCTTTGAAGCCCAAGGCTTGAATCGCCTTGGCGGTATCTGCTGTGGTATTGGTTGGGCCGGCAATGACTAATTGAGTCGGTGAGTTGTAGTTTGCTACCTTGACGCCGTCAAAGTCTTTAATACACAGCTCAAGTTTATCAATGTGGGTGGTATCAGTGCTGGCTGGCAGGATCACCGCATACATAGCGCCGGCATCTTGATCTTTAGGCGTTGCCGCCATTGATTGGCCGCGGGCAAAGGCTAGCTGGTAATAGTCTTCAGTGTTAATCACTCCCGCTGCGCATAACGCTGACAGTTCACCAAAACTGTGACCAGCCACCATATCGGCTTTAAAGCCTGCCTGACTCAGTAATTGATATTGTCCCATACTCACCGCACCAATC
Source organism: Shewanella subflava (assembly GCF_025971955.1). Lineage (GTDB taxonomy): Bacteria > Pseudomonadota > Gammaproteobacteria > Enterobacterales > Shewanellaceae > Shewanella > Shewanella subflava. Next base: position 395,580 of record NZ_JAPDMX010000033.1, on the reverse strand, counting down.
GCGCTTTGCGCATTGGCGGTATTGGTCAAATCTGCTTGCTGCGCTGCGATATCATCAGCTTCAAAGGCGGGGATAGGGTACAGAATTTGCGACAATGGTGTTTGCTTGTGCTTGGCAAACACTTTATCGGCTTGCATTAACTGCTGACGCATTTCAGGGTAATGACACGCAAGATCGATACCCATATTAACGTATTGTGAGCCTTGGCCTGCAAATAATGCCGCTACTTTCACCTTGGCATCACTTGATACCAGTGCTTGATTACGGAAACTGGTACCAGACGGTAATTGCCATGCATCGCTGCTATTGCTAGCTAGTTGGGCAATGGCTTGAGTCAGTTGGGTAACCAATTCTGTTAATGAACTCACCACCATACCAATACGTGCAGCTTTGCTATCAATCGCGCTAATGGCAAAACGTTTGGCTAACTTAGCCAATTCAATTTCAACCATGTTTGGCGAGCTAACGTTTAAGGCTTGAACTTCATTGAGTAACTGAGTCAATTCAGTGGTAAGCGCGGCTTTGTTACTGGCGCTAATTAATAAACTTTGTGCCACAGCGCGCTGACGGTATTTGGCATCACGTTGATGATCTTGAGTGTATTCTTCAAGTACCACGTGGAAGTTAGTTCCACCAAAACCGAATGAGCTAATACCTGCGCGACGAGGTGTATCATCAGCACGGGGTAACCAAGGGCGGGTTTCAGTATTAAGGTAAAAAGGTGAGTCATTTATCCCCAGTTTAGGATTAGGTTTACTCACGTTAATGGTTGGCGGTAACACTTTATGGTGCAGTGCCAATGCGGCTTTAATGACACCTGCTGTACCCGCTGTGGATTTGGTGTGACCCACCTGAGATTTAACCGAGCCTAATGCAATGTGCTGCTTGGTATCATTGCCTTCAGCAAACACGGACTTCAAGCCGTTAAACTCGGCGACATCACCCGCGGCCGTACCTGTACCGTGGGCTTCGATTAAGCCAATGGTGTGGGGTTCAAATCCAGCATCATCGTAGGCGCGCTTTAATGCTTTTGCTTGGCCTTCAGGGCGTGGCGCATAAATACTTTTAAATTTACCATCAGATGAGGCACCAACCCCTTTAATGACCGCATAAATACGGTCACCATCGCGCTCTGCATCTTCAAGACGTTTAAGCGCCACCATGCCAATACCTTCACCAATCATCATGCCTTTTGAATCAATATCAAAAGGTTGGATGGTTTCGTTGGTGGTAAATGCCGGTGTTTTAGAGAAGCTCATGTACATAGATGGCGAGTTATCAGTACACACACCACCGGTGATCATCATGTCGCTACGACACTCGGTTAATTCGGTCAGCGCCATACGTAATGCGGCTAAAGACCCAGCACATGCGGCGTCGACCACACAGTTCATGCCACCTAAATCAAAACGGTTGGCGATACGACCAGCAATTACGTTACCTAATGAACCAGGGAACGAGTTTTCTTCCCAGTGAATATATTGGTCTTGGAATTTTTTGATCAGCATTTCAGTGTCAGCATCACTCAGTCCGCTGCTTTTGAATACTTTTTTAAGTACTGGGTATTGTAAACGGCCACTTAAACTGTGATTCAGTTTTTGACCACCACCAACCCCCAAGGTAATGCCAATTCGGTCGGTGTCATAATCGGCACCCACGCCTGCATCGGCTAATACTTCTTTGGCGACAATCAGCGACAGCAATTGCGATGAATCGGTTAATTCAAGAATATTAGGCGGTAGGCCAAACTCCATTGGGTTGAAGTCGACCTCAGGTAAAAAACCACCGCGTTTGCAGTAGCTTTTGTCCGGCGCAGATTTATCTGCGTCGTAATAATCTTCAATGCGCCAATGAGTGTCAGGCACTTCGGTAATGGCATCGATTTTTTCGCTGATTAAATCCCAAAATTTATTTAAATAACGAGAGTTAGCAAAAATGCTGGCCATGCCAACAATGGCAACAGGCATATCTTTTAAACGCTTATTAAGACGTTTATCGGTATTTTTCTTGGATTGGCTCATTGTGAGTCTCCGTTTGATGACGGTGGATTAGTCATCTGATGTAGGGATCCAGCTGCGTTAGGTTGAACGTTTTTAGGCTTAGCAACTGATAAACTTGCTCCAGGAAATCGAGCAAGAAAACTGTGATAGTTGCGTACAAGCAACTTTCGTAAATGAAATGGACCGTGTTTTAACACATATGCCATGTAGCGATTGCTCGCTTGGGCATGGCTATCTTTATAAATATCTAAGTAAACCCAGTCAGATTTAAAGTCGACACCCAAAAGCACTGAATAAGCTTGGTGTTCGGTCAGTTTCGGCGGAATACTGAGCGAAACCACTTGCACTACATTGTCAGGATCTGGGCTGGGTAACGCTAATGTGTCGGCTAAGGTTTGTGGGTTTACGGTGTAGGTTTGAATGTTTGCCCCCTGAGTGACAGGGAGCTGATTGAAGAATTTTTCAGGCACATATGGGCTATCAAATTCATCAAGTTTAGATACCCCAAAGCGCTTTAAACATCGGGCTAAGCCTGAGCGTGACACATTAGGATTAATAAATTCTTGAGTGACTTTTAACAGTCTATCTAAGGGCATTTTTAATTGATAACGCAAACCCAACATCACGTATTCTTCCATCGGGGATAAGGTGGTATTGAGTTTGTGAGGGGTATTGGGGGTGTTATCAATAGAGTCGCGTTTGCGCCACTTACGAACGGTGGCTTCACTAATATTGAGAATTTTAGATAACTGGCTCACGCTTAAATCAGATTGTTGAATAAACTGACGCATCTCAGGCGTGGTGGTCGCATTACGATGGTTAACCGTTTTTTTACCTGCTATCTCATCTGTTTTTGCTATGTCTGTTAGCTTATTAGTCTTTTGGGTCATCGAGACAGCATATCCGAATAATCTACTGGGACTGCCGGGTCACTCAAGCGCTGACCAAGCGTTAAATCCACTTAAATATAATAAGAGCATGCAGACTACCTGAGGTTTCACTTCGATACAATCACCCGAAACTAAAAACTGTGACCTAGAAGATTAAACAATGTAAATGTTAGTGTGCGATTTAGGTGTTATTTACCTAATGTAGTCCATCGGGCTGACAATACCGGTTTGATGTAAGCCCGCGACATGGGTATAGATTTGTGTTGTTTTTACATCATTATGACCCAGTAGCTCTTGTACGGTTCTGATATCATGGCCGCGTCTAAGTAAGTTGGTTGCAAAAGAATGCCTGAAAGTATGGTCTGTCACCCGTTTGGTAATTGATGTTTAACCAACTGCTTTTTGTAATGCTTTTCTAAACGTGGTGGGATCAATGTGATGCCTGCAAAGATAACCATCTACGGGATGCGAGACGCAATGTAGTAGGTGTTATTGAATCCATTATTTTTATAAGATATTTATTTTGTTAGTTTTTTTAAAGCAAGCAGTAAAATAATATTGAAAAACATTTTGCACGCTTTGTTTTGCGATTGTTGAAATGAAAAGTGCTTTACATCAATAAGATAGCAAATGTAGGATGCTATTAATCAATAACTTAAACGGCCGACATTGAATGATGCGCCGTTCAATAAGCTGTTAAATGGATTTTATGTACCGGCATTTTCTAATTAAATATTCTAAACCAATACACACGGAAAACTTTTTAAATAAAGGGCAAATGTGTTTGCAGCCTTTAAGCTTTTACCGTAATGCTGACCTAAATGAAGAGGTTGGTGATCTTAATGAAGGGGCACACAAAGTTCAGGTATTTTCCGATGGTGTTTTAAGTAGAATTCTGGATAACGGTGAAATAGAAACTGTCGGTAATATTGCTAATGGCATTCTCAGAGAGTTCAGCCATGAATATGCGTCTTTATCCGTTTATTGTATTTATTACTTGATTATACCTGCTGATGAATTCACAAATGAAATAGATGTTATTGATAAAGAGTTGCTTAAAAAATTTGGTGGGTCTGCAACTGTTATATTCAACTTAGAAAAGTTTTTTGCTCGTTTAGATAAGCTCTTAGAAGAAAATTCATATACTTATAAAAGACAGTCGGTTGAATATCTTGATATTGAAAAACACACTGGACGATTGACTCCATTTCAAAAAAATAATAAATACAAACACCAAAAAGAGTTAAGATTAGCTGTAAAAAATGAAACAGAAGATGAAAAAATGCTAATTGAAATAGGCAACTTAAGTGACATAGCATATACAGTGGCTATTGGTGAATAATCCATTTAACAAGTCATTTAAAAGGACAAAAAACAGTTGGTTTTTGCTCCTTCGTCGCTTATTTTAACCAACTGTTTTTAGCCTCTTAATGAGGCGTTGGTGCCACAGGGAGTAATGCATGAATTTTAAGTTATTAGTTGTTTTATCACTATTTATTACATCAGCAACCTTTGCTTCTGAACTGGAAAAAATGGCGGAAGAAGATCAACTTGCTAGAAGTGGAGATTATGAAAAAATTGACTGGCTAGCGGTCGCTAAAGATGATCAAATTCGGCGCAATAGAGTGAAAGAAATACTATCTGATAATAGAGCCTTTACTTCTAAAGATTATTATAGCGCTGCGTTAATAATGCAGCATGGAAAAACTCCTGAAGACTATTTGGCCGCGTTTCAATATGCGAGAAAAGCAAAAGATATTGATCCTAAAGATGAGGGGGCCGCTTGGCTCTCTTGTGCCGCCGAAGATCGCTATTTACTAAAGGTGAATAAAAAGCAGGTATGGGGTACTCAGTTAGAGTCGAAGCTTAACAAAGCTGGTACATATGAAATTCTATATTTGATTGATTTTGACGAAACCCAAAAATCTGATGCAGAAAGAGAAGGTTGCTTCCTGCCAAGTTTAAAAGAGATGAAGCGAAGGCTTAATGCTATGTCAAAAATGAAAAATATAAATATGCAGTTTGAGCATTGGATGAGCGGGACATAACAAACGCATTAAAAGCGCTCGCGTTGCTCGCTGGGTCACCAAAACTACGCGGCAAGTTAGTGTTGTGTTTTGTCAAATTTTAAACCAAATTGCCGCTACATTTTGTCGCCCTTTATGCGGGCGTTAGAACTCAAGAGGGAGTTATGAGTAAATTTTTAAATTCAGTAGCCTTGTTACCTATGCTCGGTTTCATTGTGACAATGATTTATATTCTTCTTGCAAAGGAAGAAGTTTATACAAATTATCATTGGTTTGTTGTTTCCTTGGTGTCACTCCAAGCTTCAGCTGAGCGTCTTAAAAATGCAAATTCATTAAGTATAACAATTTTTGTTTCTAGTATTCTTGCAAACATATTGTTACTTATCGCATCTGGATTTGATTTAAAAATAACTCCAGCCACTTTTGGACTGTTTATAGGTTATTTAAGTATTGGTTTTCTAATTGTGTTGGGTAATTTAGCTATAAATTGGTACAAGCAATTGAGTGCTAACAAGGCCTTAAAGTCGGATTCGTAACAGTTGGATCGGTTCCGCTTCGCTCCACATTTTTGCTAACAATTACTAACCAATTGTAAAGACTAGCTGGAAGCTAGATGTTTTTTCATATTTAATTGATGTTTTGTGGAGGTAGGGAAGGATTTGCTTGCAACAACAACCTGATTGCGTCCTTCATTTTTCGCTTGATACAAGGCTTTGTCTGCACGGTCTAATAGTTGCTCCCAACTATTATCGGTGGAATGGAATGTCGTAGCACCTAGGCTTACTGTGATATTTATTTTCTGATTTCCAAGCATTAATGGTGTTTGTTCAATTTTCTCTCTTATTCTGTGGGCAAACTGACGGACATATTTTTCTTTAGTGTCATCGACTAACACTAAAAACTCTTCGCCTCCTAATCTAAAGTGAAAGTCATAACTGCGATTACAGTTTCGTATTTGGTTGCAAATATGTTTTATTGCTTCATCCCCAACCGCATGACCATATGTGTCATTTATCGTTTTAAAATGATCTATATCGATAATAATTGCTCCAAAAATTTTTGATTCGCGTTGGGATTTAATAAATAGATTGTAGGCTATTTCAGCAAGGGCTCTTCTATTCAACCATCCCGTCAGATAGTCGTTTCGTGAATGCTTATTTAGCTCAAGCTCTTTGCGCCATGTTGGAATGAATATGAAATTAAGTGTCATTGAAAACATGAACGCTAGTAATAAAAGTGAGCCAGAAGTTTGAATAATGTCATTACCAAATAACTGTAACGTTTCGTTGAAAAATGCGATGTAAATTCCTCTAACGATCAGAAATATTGCAAAAGCTGAGTGAATGACTACCAATAGTGTCAGATCGGATTGACGAGATGATTGCATATGTTTTAAGGCAAAATAAATGTTACCCAGACAAAGTGAAATGATTATGGGGTAAAACAATAAGATTCTCGCTGTAGTTGATGAACGAGTAAAATCTAAATAATGCAGCACAAATACTAGAATACCTAAGCCAATGACCAAAAAAGGAATGGATTTATTATTTGTCAGTTTTGTGGTTCCGGAGAGTAACGTTGCATGTGCGATAATATTTAAAACATTCGCAATTGTAGGAAAGAGAAAATTAGTACTCTCGCTATAAAGCCCAATTAAGGCAATTAAACTTGATAGCAAAAATGCTAAGCTGGCAAATGACCAATCGATGAGGTACGTTTCAGATCGACTTCTGAGATAAAGCATCGATGAGGTCATGCACATAAAAAAGCTAGTTAAGGTAACACTTATTGTAAGGGTTAAAGAATCCATTCTTTTTAAAACTCCGCTATTACCTACCACACGTTATTATTTGGTATTTTTAGGTATTTATTGAAACTTAAGTCAAGCATGACTTTAAACAATATTCCCAAAAGTATAAGTAAGCGCTAGTTAAATATCAATTTATTGATATTATTGAATTCTTTAAGGAATAAAATAAAAGGAATAACATGCCCCATCATAGCTAATGAATGCCTTACTGAATACCGTAAACGCTGATGAAAACAAAAATAACATTAGTTGGTTTATGCGTTCACTTAGTGAGCCCATCGCCAGAATGGCCAACAAAGAAGACAAGTGCACAGGCCGGTTCTGGGAAGGGCGTTTTAAATCGCAGGCATTATTAGATGAAGCCGCATTGTTAGCCTGTATGGCGTATGTGGATTTAAATCCAATTCGCGCCCAAATGGCAGCCACGCCTGAAACTTCTGATTACACCAGTATTCAACGCCGAATAAATTCAGCGGTGAAAGGTGAGCAACCAACAGGGCTATTACCGTTTGTGGGTAATGAACGGCTCAATATGCCTAACGGGCTTATGTTTAGTGTCAAAGACTACATCGTCTTAGTTGAAGATACCGGTCGGATTATTCGACAAGATAAGCGTGGTGCTATTAGCGCCAGTAGTCAGCACATTCTTAGCAGGTTGAATATTCCAGCTGAAAACTGGCTTAAAATCACCACAGAGTTTGGTGCATTATTCAAAGGGGCGGTGGGCACATTACCCGCACTCACTGAGTATTGTGAACATGTAGACCGCAAACGACGACAAGGTGCAGCAAATTGCCAGCGCTGGCTGAGCGTTTAAGTTACAATCCCCAACCAAATTCCAATTCACCTGATACTTGATGCTTATCAAGTTTTTCTGCTGTGCCGAATTTTGAAAATGATGAATAAACGACTCATTAAACGTTAATATTTTAGGCATATCGATATAAATAGGTGAGTTGAGTACAACAAGTATACCTCTAGCTAAAGCTATGAAGACGAGTTATGTTACTTGTTCAAAAATGGGTGGCATGATTTTTAAAAAACAGTTGGCTTTTGCTCGTGCCTCGCTAATTTTAGCGAACTATTTTAAGCCGCTTATTGCGGCGTTGTGGTGGTTATATCAACTTAATATGCACATTATATTTACTGCATCATGGTATTATTTAGCTGTTTTCATTAATATTTTGAGGTTTTACTATGTTAGGCATTAGCATTTGGCAATTGATTATTGTTCTAGTTGTAATTCCAATAGCCCTGCTTCCAGCAATTGTTGCACTGAAGAGAAATCACCCATATAAAATTCCAATAATCCTTATTAATATCTTTGGTGGCTTATTGTGGGGGACTGGTTGGTTAATCGCTTTAATCTGGTGTTTTATCACTCCAGAAAAGAAGACGTCTTCCATCGACGGCATAGCTGATGAAATTGCAAAACTTCATTCACTCAAAGAAAAAGGTGTGATCTCTGAAGTTGAATTTAGTTCTAAAAAGAAAGAATTGATGCAGTTGTAAAATCACAGATATGTGAGTCGTTATCATCTTCTAAAACAAATGTTCTGGTGTTGTCTTTCTTTGCTTGCTGACTCGCTATTACTTTCAAATACTACCTATCTTAACTGGTTATGGTTAATCGCAGAAAGGATGCTCAAATGAATATACAAACTAAAGAAAACCTAGTTGAAGCAGCACTCATTGGGACAGGGCTTTTGAGTAAATTTGCTCTCTTGAAATAAATGACCGAATCTAAAACATTAACCATAATGGTCATCCTTGGCTTACTATTTTTTAGCGGTTTTATGTTGTTTTTAGTAAAGATGGCTAGCGCCTAAAGTTAATCTGCCAGCGACTAACAAGCTGCTAAATCCAGATTCAGTAAGGCTGTTAGTGTGTAAAGGCTGATGATATGTGAGTCATCGTTATCTGCCAACATGATGAGAGTCTGATTTTATTAAGGTATTTAGTTTATTTTTCAGGGGTTAGCGAGAATTGCTTGGGTATATAAGCCTAGTAATAATTTATTTATTGCCTATAATCACTTAAGGGTATAAATAATAGGCAAATAAATGGAACTTACTTCAATATCCCCTTTTGAGTTAGTCGAGTCACTATTTGAAGGTGTGGTGGTTCACAGTGCTACAACTGAAATTATTTATGCCAACCCCCGCGCTTTGAATATTTTGAGGCTGACAGAAAACCAAGTGCTTAATAAAGATGCTTATGATCCCCAATGGCATTTTGTCTCTACTAAAGGTAATCGACTGGCTTTTGAAGACTATCCCGTCAGTATCGTTATCCGCACTAAACAATCGATTTCTAATGTCGAAGTTGGGGTTTGTGATAGTTCTTCTAGCGACATTACTTGGGTACTTTGCAATGCATCCCCAAAATTTAACCAAGATGGCACAATCAAATTCATCATTGTCAGTTTTATTGATATCACCAGTACAAAAGTTGCAGTGCCATTCGAATCAATCGTCGCGAATGCCAACGATATCATCGTTATTACGAAAGCCGATGCCGATGACCCGCAAATTGTATACGTCAATCATGCCTTTACAAAACTTACCGGCTACGAGCCTGATGAGGCCATTGGCAAGACACCGCATTTTTTACAAGGCACAGATACAGACAAAGACACTCGCTCAAGAATTAGAGACGCCCTTAGGAACGATCACGATGTTAGAGAAATCATAGTTAACTACAGTAAAACTGGCGTGCCCTATTGGCTTGATATGAATATATTCCCGCTGAAAAATAGCTTAGGACAAATCATCTATTTTGCCGCGGTTGAACGTGATGTCACCAATGAAGTTACAAAAGTCGAAAAGCTTACTCATCTTGCGTCACAAGATCCGCTCACGGGATTACTCAATCGACGTGGCTTTGAGCAAGCAGTAACGAATACTTTTGCAGATGGCAATTTTGCCCTGCATACACTCGCACTTATCGACATCGATCATTTTAAACACATCAATGACACTCACGGTCATGACGTGGGAGATATAGTACTGACTCAATTAGCAAATCGGCTAAAAAAATTCTTTAGAGATAGCGATCTTATCTGTCGTTATGGTGGAGAAGAGTTTATCGTATTGATGCAAAAGACAGATATAAATTACAACGTAGGTAAGTTTGAACAGTTTCGAACCGCTATTGAAGAAACGAGCTTTAGCATCAATAAGCAACTCAACTTATCCATTACCGTTAGTCTAGGTTTAACTCAAATACCCATCAGCGATATTCGTTTGGAATCCCACATAAAACACGCAGATATTGCGCTCTATCAAGCTAAACATGGTGGACGTAATCGCATACAGGTTTATGAGGTCTAGCCACTCACCTTAACAGACTTAATATGCAGCTGTGATTTAGACTTTATTTCCCCTTTTTAAAAAGCAAAAGGTTAGTCAGATAAAGATGTGCTTATACAGTGGCACAAAAATTTAAGGGCATTTATTAATGCACACCCTATGGTGTCATACTTTGTGAAATCAAGAGTAGGCGACGCCGCTTAAATAGCGTGTAACATGGTGATGAAGCAATAAAGTCATTGCTTTAGATGCAGTTACAAAAAAGCTCCATAAAAAGGAGCTTTTTTGTTTGAAATGCAATGATCAGTCGATCAAATCTAGAAGTTCAAGTCTTTGTTTTGCAAGAGTGTATCTTGCACGAACATCATCAATTTGCTGTTGAGTTAATTTGTGACCAAAGGTACGAAGCCCGCCTGCTGCATCATTATGGTGAATTCCAAAAGCAAACTTAAGGTATTCCAATAACAACGGCTGAGCGTCGAGATATGAAATGGAATTCATTGCCTGAGAAATTTTGTTTGCCTCAGCCCATTCTCCCTTATTAACATACTCCTGCATCGTCACACTCGCTTTGGGGAATATACAACCAACACCTGTAATTCCACCGCATGCTCCTGCAAGTCCTGCATGTATTGTAACAGTGTCTACACCGGCTAAGATTTTTAAATCTTTGTTCTGCAACATCAGCGTTTCAATAATAGATACATCAATTGTTGATATTTTCAGTGCAGTGACTTCAGGTAAAACAGCAAGTCTTTTAAGAATATCTGTTGAAAGTGCATGATATCCAGCAGCATCAGGGTTGTTATAAGGCATAATAGTTACGCCTGCCTCTTTAGCTGCCTTTGCAGAAAGCTCATAGTAGGCATACATTTCTTCTTCCGAAGGCGCTTGCTTAGTTTTTGGTGGCATCACCATTACGGTATCCACTCCGACTGTTGCAAGTTCCTTAACGATTTTGGCTAGCTCTTCTTTTGTTTCCGCCGCGGCACCACTGATCAGCGGTACATTGTATTCTTTGGCAACAACAGAAAGGGCTTGTAGTAAAGAAAGACGCTGTTCAGAGCTTAGGTAGCTATTTTCACCTAGGGTGCCTGAGCCAACAAGCCCACCCATTCTGGTACCACCTTTTCCTTGAACTTTTAAAATACCTGCAGCGTATTTTTGTGTAGCTTCATAATCAATTTCAAGGGCGCCAGACTCTGACTCTTTAAGCCATGTAAACACGGCCGGCATAACGGTATATCGCCAATCTGTACTAGTTAGTTCCATCATATTTCCTCTTGTTAAAGCAATATTGTATACAATATACCAAATAAATAACATAAGTTAAATTATCTTTAGCAAAGCAGAGGGCTTATTCATACCTATGTAATATCAGCGATCCGCTTAATAACCCGAGATTAGCTTAAAAAACTAGAATTAAGCTTAAATACATTGCCTTTAAGCCCATTTAGTATACCGTTGAGCTCCCTTCGTTTTGTCATTTATCATAGATACCTGGCTGAGCGCCAATCATTAGGCAGCCAAATGACAAATTTACGTTTACGCTACCAAACCGTTGAGTTTGGTAAAACCGATATTCACCTTTGTACACTTCGTGATAATCAAGAATTTGATGATCCCCAAGGCATTGCAGAAAAGCTGGGTATTTCATCTGCAACTTGGCCTTTATTTGGCGTCATCTGGCCTTCCAGTTTAGTGTTAGCGCATTATATTTCTGAGTATGACACGGGCAAAAAAAGGATTCTTGAAATTGGCTGTGGTATGGCATTAACCAGTTTAATGCTAAATAAAAAGCACGCAGATATCACAGCTACAGATTATCATCCTGAAGTGGGTAAGTTTTTACTTCGAAATACGCTGTTGAATCAAGATAAACCCATTGCATACCAACAAGCTGATTGGGCAAACCATGACGACAGTTTAGGTTTATTTGATTTGATTATTGGCAGTGATCTGCTTTACGAAGACGAACATGTTGAATTACTCGCTAACTTTATAAATGCTCATGCTAAACCACACTGTGAAATGATTTTGGTTGACCCGGGTAGAGGCAATAAAAATAAACTGAGTAATAAAATGATTGAGTTTGGTTTTAGCTCAGTGCATTTGAAACCTATTCACACTGAATATCTTATCAATCCCTTTAAAGGGCATATCCTCAAATTTGTGCGTTAGCATTGTACTTCTTTGTTTAAAGCAAATTAACGTCAAATAGGCGTGTTTATTATCTCGATCTGAGGTTAGTTAAGTGTGGGGCTGAAGTTGTTGCAAGCACTGGCTATCAAAATTTTCAGCAAAGCGTGTTGGCTAATAGCGCCCAATGATCGCTTTATTGAGTTAGGTTAAGTATGGATCTTGGTGGTAATGCTATGGTTGTTCTGCAGTATATTCGCTGACTAAATGTTGTAATCGCTGAAGATTTTCAGGTTTGGCCAATTCTTGATTAAGCAATGCGACAATTTCGTGACTCCAGCTTAGATTTGGGTTGAACGCAGCATAAAAAGGCGAGTTGCTCAAGGTACCTGCAAAGCGAATATTCGCGGTGTTATTTGTATCACTTTGAATAACTAGCTCATCTTCAATAATCACTGCCACACGTTTATATTCAAGCATTTTGACCAGTCTTTGCTGCGCATTTCCGCCCGTTAGAGTATGAAGCCTAGGTTTATTGGCTTCATTATGAATAAACTCATCAATTGGCGAGCCATAACCGTAGCCTAAAATAATACACAAAGGGGAAGGCATAGAATCAAGTGAACGTGGATCTTGATACAGCCAGTTATTATCCATCGCGGTATAGAAGTTCACCTTGTAGTTCATAATTGGAGTCGTGGTAAACAGTAAATTTGGGGCTTCTTCATGCACCGCGGTCAGTAAACCGTGAATATTATTATCATCACTTGCCATTTTGATCGCCCGCGACCAAGGGTAAACTTCTATGCGCAAGCTTATACCATGTTGGGCCAGAATTTCGGTCATATATTCATAAACAATACCGGGTTTATCAGGCGAAATTCCAGAAGTATATGGCGGCCAATTTGTTGTGGCTAAAGTGATTTTTGAGGGGATTTTTGCCCAAAGCAATGATGGAAAAGCAAGTAAAAATACAGTGGCTATTGTAATTGTTTTCATTTGCTTTTTCGGATAGTTATCTAATAAGGGTATTTTATATATCGCTGAACTGAATGTAAAAACACAAGTCAGCAAGCATGGCTTAGGTTTATAACCAACTAATTTTAGTACATCTAATTTTAGTACATCTAATTTTAGTACATCAAATTTTAGCGCATTTAAGTTGAGTGACCTCATGCTAAATTTTACCATGCTCGATATGATGTTCATGCAGGTGTGTGTTCACATTTAGCTGATGAGTACTGATAACTGCCACCTTTATCAAGACAGCGGTCAACTTGCCAAAATTCTGTTTGGCGAAATACAATTTGTACAATCAGACTCACAATAAAAAACACACCGGCTTTGAAGAAAAGAGGGTGGCGTTTTTTGACTAAACTCCATATTAAAACCATTAAAGCCAGCAAAGAAGCCAAAGGTAGAACAAGCATTAAAGCACTTTGTAGAACAAACATATCACTCAACCTTAGATACTAATGTTGTTAGCCGCGTGCCTGTAGATGCTAATAAAGCCGATGGGGCAATATCGACAATTCGATGCTTACCCATGACTAATGAACTCTGCATCTTCATGACTTTGAGGTGCGGTAATGCTAGCTGCAACCACTTTCATGGCTGTGGTGAGTTGGCTAAGTTGATCAGCGCTAATAATGTAGGGCGGCATAATATAGATTAAATTACTGAAGGGTCTTATCCATACGCCTTGGGCGATAAAAGCCTGTTGTAATTTAGCGGTATTAATAGTGTGGTGCATTTCAATCACGCCAACACCACCTAGTACGCGCACATCTTTTACCTGCTCAAATGCCATAGCCTCGGCTAGCTCAGCTATCATTTGAGCTTCAATCCTAGCGATTTGTGCAGGCCATTGCTGTTGATTAATTAATTGTAAACTGGCGGTGGCAGCCGCACAGGCGAGGGGATTGGCCATAAACGTGGGGCCGTGCATAAATACGCCCGCTGGCGAGTTACTAATCCCTTGTGCAACTTCATCAGTGCACATCGTCGCAGCAAGGCTGATGTACCCACCCGTTAGGGCTTTACCTAGGCAAAGTAAATCGGGCTGAATATTGGCATGTTCATAGGCAAATAACTTTCCAGTTCGGCCAAAGCCTGTGGCGATTTCATCTAAAATAAGTAAAACGTCATAGTCATCACACAATTGGCGTAGTTTGGATAAATAGGCTGGCGAATAAAAGCGCATACCGCCAGCACCTTGCATGATGGGTTCGATAATGATCGCCGCCACCTGCTGATGATGAGTGGCAAAAGCATGGGTTAACGACTCGATGTCAGCTTTATCTAAAGTGTAATTAGTCTCTTGTGCGATGTTGTGTAACGCACTATAACCAAATGGCGTTTGCGGGGCAGGAATAAACACTTGCTTGGTGACATTATCCCCAAACATTGTGTGCATGCCACCATCAGGATCGCACACACTCATGGCCGCAAAGGTATCGCCATGATAACCGCGTTTTACTGTCATTATTTTTTGTTTGGCGGGTTTATTTTGGCCTTGCCAGTATTGCAAAGCCATTTTTAAAGCCACTTCAACAGCAATTGAACCTGAGTCGGCTAAAAACACTTTGGTCAGTGCTGGGCAGGTCATATTAATCAGCGCTTTACTGAGATCGATTGCCGGTTTATGGGTGATACCGCCAAACATAACGTGGCTGAGTTGCTGCAATTGCTGCTGCATGGCGCCAATAATTTCAGGGTGACTGTAACCGTGTACACATGCCCACCATGAACTGGTGCCATCAATAAGGTGTCTGCCATCATCGAGGGTTAACTGGCAACCTTGTCCAGATACCACGCCCTGGGCAGCAATGGGCTGAGTCATTGATGTGTAAGGATGCCAGATGTGCTCACGATCAAAAGCATAATCAATTGCAGGATCCATTACTGAAGGCATGTCCTGCGGAGAAACTACAGGTTGTGAAAAACTCGAATTGCTCATAAAGTGACCATTAGTAAAGTTTGTGGTGTATGCTGCGTTGACAGTTTACGGGCTACAGGTATCCTAGCCAACATAAAATCAAAATAAAGGAATGATCCATGTCGTTAGCTGAAGTTCGCCATGATTGGCAAAAAGCAGAAATTGAAGCATTATTTGCTTTGCCAATGAATGACTTACTGTTTAAAGCCCATAGTATACATCGTGAAAGCTTTGATCCTAACGAAGTGCAGATCAGCCGTTTATTGTCGATTAAGACCGGTGCTTGCCCTGAAGATTGTAAATATTGTCCTCAAAGTGCGCGTTATGACACCGGCCTTGAAAAAGAACGTTTATTGGAAATAGAAAAAGTCATCACCGAGGCTAAAAGCGCTAAAGCTGCAGGCGCGTCGCGTTTTTGTATGGGCGCGGCATGGCGTAATCCGCGTGAGCGTGACATGCCTTACTTAACCCAAATGGTTAAAGACGTAAAAGCATTAGGCATGGAAACCTGCATGACCTTAGGCATGTTGTCTAAAACGCAATCTGATCAATTGGCCGAGGCAGGTTTAGATTATTACAATCACAATTTAGACACCTCACCTGAGTATTATGGCGATGTCATTACCACCCGAACCTATCAAAACCGTATTGATACCTTAACTAACGTGCGAGCATCTGGGATGAAAGTCTGTTCAGGTGGCATCGTGGGCATGGGCGAGCAAGCATCTGATCGCGCCGGTTTGTTACAACAATTAGCCAATTTAGCTCAGCACCCAGATTCAGTACCGATCAATATGTTAGTTAAAGTAGCAGGTACGCCATTTGAAAAAATTGACGATTTAGACCCATTAGAGTTTGTTCGTACTATTGCGGTTGCGCGCATCATTATGCCGAAATCTCGGGTACGTTTATCGGCGGGGCGTGAAAACATGAGTGATGAACTGCAGTCGATGTGTTTCTTTGCTGGTGCAAACTCGATTTTCTACGGCTGTAAATTGTTAACCACGCCTAATCCTGAAGAAAACGACGATATGAGTCTATTTAAGCGTTTAGGTTTACATCCTGAGCAAGGCCCTGTTGCCAATATTGATCAAGATAGCCAGATAGTGGCTAAAGCCAGCGCCCAAAAAGATAAAGCGACTAAACAGTTTTATGATGCTGCGGCTTTATAAACATTTTTCCAGATTGAATAGGTATAGCTGTTATTTGCGATGACATTAAGTTGCCATCGCATTCAGTTAACCCCATCATAAATTGGCAGAGTCATGGCGCATCCTCTTACTGAGAAAATCACTCAACAATTAACCCAGCAGCAGGCTAGCGGTTTGCTGCGTCAGCGTAAAATGGTAGGTACTGATCCTGCTAATGTGGATTTTAGCCACAATGATTATCTTGGTTTAGCCTCATCAACTGAGTTAGCCCAAGCACTCTATCAAGGTGCATTAACCTATGGGGTTGGCAGTAAAGCCTCGCCTTTGGTCAGTGGTTATGGTGCTGCACATCAGATGCTTGAACAAAAATTATGTGACATCACAGACCATCAAGCCTGTATGTTGTTTTGTTCAGGTTTCAGTGCCAACAGCGCACTGATGAAAACCTTATTTGATAGAACGGATGTGGTCATCGCCGACAAGCTAGTTCATGCCTCTATTATTGATGGCCTTGTTGATAGTGGTGCCAAATTAGTCCGTTATCTTCATAATGATATAGACAGTGCCGCGCGCCTTTTAGCCAAACACCCAAACAATGTACTGATCACCGAAAGTGTGTTCAGCATGGATGGTGATATTGCCCCCATCAATGCATTGAGCGCGCTTTGTCAGCAACATAACAGCTGGCTGATAGTGGATGATGCCCATGGCTTTGGCGTGGTGGACCCTCGTGGTTCAGCGGCTATTACCGCCAAACAAGTCGATATTCAAATAGTTACCTTTGGTAAAGCCTTAGGTTGCCAAGGCGCGGCTATTTTGGCTAGTCAGGATGTGATTGATTTTTTAGTGGCCAATACGCGTCATTATATCTATTCGACCGCGTTGTCTCCGGCGAATGCCTACTTGGCGTATGCCGCCATCGAGTTAATCGAGAAATCACCTCAATTACAAACTCAGCTTAATGATAATATCAGCTTGTTCAGAGCGTTAGCATCGCAAGCGGGAGTTAAATTGACGGCCTCTCAGACCGCGATTCAGCCAATCATTATTGGTGATAATACATTGACCATGACAGTGGCTGACTCACTGGCTCAAAAAGGCTTTAAGGTTGGGGCGATACGTTCTCCCACAGTGCCTGTTGGCAGTGCAAGACTGCGTATCACGCTTAATGCTAAGCATACCTCTGCGCAAATTCACCAACTTGTCGCTCAGCTTGCTTTGCTATTAATCGACCAGCCAAACGAGAATCCATAGATGTTAGATAAGTCGGTTGCCGATACCTTTTCCCATGCGGCCAGTCTTTATAAACAACATGATGTGTTACAGCGGATCACCGCCAAAACATTGTTGAATCATGCCACATTAACAGGCCACCTAGCCGATATTGGTTGTGGCCCTGGTACCCGTTTTAGCGATTTTGAAGAGGTATCAACCGTTACCGCAATTGATATTGCCGCAGGTATGCTTGAGCAGGTTAGCTTGAATTATCCGCAATACTTAACCCTTAACTGTGATGCTCAAGCTTTGTCGTTAAGCGCCAATAGTGTTGACAGTGTGTACTCAAACCTTGCGCTGCAATGGTGTGAAGATTTCCCTAAAGCCGTTAATGAAATAGAGCGCGTGTTGGTTGCGAACGGTTTTTGTAATCTCGCCATTGTGGCCGATGGCAGTTTACCTGAGCTACAAACGTTGGGTTTTAGAACGAATCAATTTGCCAGTATGCCGCATTTGCTAAGTGCATTTGGTGTTAAAGATGCAGCAACACCATTAAGCAATAACCGTTGGCAGGTGTTGCAAGCCAAAGTAGAAAAAGTCACTGTTTATTTTGATGATTTACGCAGTTTATTATATTCAATTAAAGGTGTTGGCGCATCAGCGGGGCAGGCAGGTAGCCAATCACGAGCGATGTTATCAAAATCCGCATGGCAAGAGCGGGTGTTATTAGCACAAGGGCTTGCCACCCCAAAGGGGATTCCTTTGACTTACCACATTGCGTATATCTATGCACAGAAGCGTTAGTTTCGATATTAATGGGTATTTTTCATTCTTTTAAAATAGGAAGATGATGATTTATTTTGTAACGGGTACCGATACCGATAGTGGTAAAACCTTAATTTCTTCCGCGTTACTTTTTTTAGCTCAAGGTAAAAAGTGTGGCTTTAAACCGATAGCATCGGGTTGTGTGTTAACGCCTGATGGATTACGAAATGCCGATGCACAAGCTTTGATGGCACAATCAAACATGGGCTTACGCTATCAACAAGTGAATCCTATTGCATTTGAACCCGCCATAGCACCGCATATCGCGGCTCAACAAACCGCAACTGTGTTAGATGCCAAAGCGGTCGTTTCTCAACTGTTGTCGACGCCGATATTTACGGCTGATTTTGCCTTAATTGAAGGTGCTGGAGGCTGGCGATTACCTTTGGGGGGTAATCAGTATTTGTCGGACAGCGTTAAGCAACTGGATACTTATGTCCAAACTTATCAAGGCGAACGAGTCGGTGTTATTCTGGTTGTAGGTATGAAACTGGGCTGTTTAAATCATGCCTTATTGACTCTGCAAGCGATTGAAGCTGATGGTTTAAAGGTGGTGGGCTGGGTGGCAAATCAGGTGGATGCCAACATGAGTGAGATTGCCGCCAATTTAGTCAGTTTACAACAAATGATCACCGCCCCTTATTTAGGTTATGTGCCTTATTTAGCGCAGCCTAGTGCTGAGCAAGCCGCAACATACTTAAGGTTTGATGCTATTAGCCTAAAAGGGAATTAAAAATACAAAAGGCTTAATCAGATTTGATTAAGCCTTTAAAACGGGCCTGAACAAACATAGTTGTATGTCTCGCCTCAGGATATTTCATCTTTAAGCCTTAAATGTGCTCCAAATCGGCGCATGATCAGAGGGTTTTTCGATGCCGCGTAACGCATAATCAATATCAGATTCGACTAGGTTTGCCACTAAAGATGCCGTTGCTAAAATCACATCTATGCGCAGTCCACGGTTATCATCAAAGCCCTTGCTGCGATAATCAAACCACGAATAACGTTCAGTCCGTGCAGGGTGCAATTGACGGAAACTGTCAATTAATCCCCAATCTAACAAGGTTTTTAACCACTCACGCTCTTCAGGCTGAAAACTACACTTTCCCGTTTTTAACCAACGCTTGGCATTTGGCTCACCAATACCAATGTCTAAATCTAGCGGCGAGATATTAATGTCACCTATGATAGCGATATCTTCATCAGGCGTATGATGCGTATGTAAATGGGTCATTAAATCTTGATAAAACTTACGCTTTGCAGGGTATTTTGTTTCATGATGAATACTTTCGCCCTGGGGGAAGTAACCATTCATTACGGTTAATACTCGGCCATTATCTTGCATAAATTGACCAATGATTAATCGGCGCTGTGCGTCTTCAGCATCATTATCAAAGCCTTTTAGCACTTTTAATGGCTCAGCTTTAGACAACATAGCCACACCGTAATGGGCTTTGCCACCATGGTAGTGCACCTTATAACCCATGGCTTCAATATCTGCAACTGGAAAAGCTTCATCATGCACTTTGGTTTCTTGTAAACCAATGATATCAGGCTGATGGCTGTCAATTAAGGCTTGTAATTGATGCAGGCGAGCACGTAATCCGTTGATGTTAAATGAGACGATTTTCATTACGGCAGTACACGCTTAAAGGGTTTAACTACCACGCTTTTATATACGCCAGCAGCAATATATGGATCCACATCGGCCCATGCTTGGGCTTCTTCTAATGAAGCAAAATCAGCCACCACCAGTGAACCAGTAAACCCTGCTTCACCTGGATTTTCATTATCGATGGCAGGATGTGGCCCAGCGGTTAATAAGCGGCCTTCATCGGCCAACGCTTGTAAACGAGCAAGGTGATCTGCGCGCACGGATAAACGTTTTTCTAAACTGTTTTCAACATCTTGAGAAGAGATCATATACCACATAGTCAAGGCTCCATTTGTTTAATAAGGTCGATGTAAAGCAACTTTGTTGTCTAAAATAGGGTTTACAAATTTACCCCGTTATTGCGGGGTTTCTTCGGGTGGTTTTTCCATATGCTTAAATAAATAAACCACGGTTAACACTGTATTGATTAAGGTCAGTGCAGTTAAACCAAACACTTTAAAATTAACCCAGGTTTCTAGCGGTAGGCTAAAAGCAACGTAGATGTTTACGATGCCGCAGATCATAAAAAAGGCTACCCAATACCAAGTCACCTGTGCCCAAATATTGTCTTTTACTTGGATTTCTTTGCCAAGCATGCTTTTAAGTGCAGGTTTGCCCATTAATTGAGTTACTGCTAAACCCACTGCAAATAAGCCGTAGACGATGGTGACTTTCCATTTGATGAATGCATCATCATGAAAAAACAGGGTTAATGCACCAAATACTGTCACCATAGCGAAGGTGATTAAATGCATTTTTTCAATCTGTTTATACAGTAAATAGGTGACGACAAGTTGAATGGCCGTGGCTGCAATCAATGCGCCTGTGGCGGTATAAATATCTGCAAACTTATACACGGCAAAGAAAATAATTAAAGGTAAAAAATCAAGCAGTTGTTTCATATTAATTCGTATTCACTGTGAGTATTAAGGCGGGTTAGCCTCATCAAAATAAGGCCAGAGTGTACCATGTATCTGCGCATATCGAGAACCCTTGTGCGACTGAAAAGCGTGCTTAGTAGATTAACAATGATTCATTGCTAATCCTCCCGATAGCAGGGCATGTTTAACTTTGTTAATTTTTTAACCTCAACCCTTTGCTAACCAACACTTATTAAATGGTTACTTTGAAGGGCGGATGCACTTTGTGGGTTTTGCGCTAACCTTCTAGTCATTTACCTTAAAATCATCATGTTGCGATAGATAAAGGAGCCAATGTTTATTGACTCCTTTTTGATGTTAATTGAGGGGTATTGTGGGTGATATTTTTTCTAATGCCGTTAACCACAGCTGCGATTCTTTTAATAATTCAGCACTTTTAGGCGACAGTAAAGGGTTGTTAATTGCAAATTCTATTCGTTTATCTAGCTCGGCTTTTGCGATAACACCCTCAGTGATAGGGTGATTGTAAAATAGCTTATCAAAACTGCCATCATTAATAGCCAGTCGTAATCCATATTCTATCCGCTCAGCCAGCAGGGTATTTTTTTTATTAACAAAAAAGTAGATGGGTGAGGCATATCGTAATAACAAATGCTGTTCTAATTCAATGTCATCACTGCGAGCTAATTCATCCCAGGGTTCATGGATTGCACGGGGAAAGTAATCAAAGCGGGCTTTAGACAGCATGGCCAATAATTGACTGGCGGATCCTGAAACCACCTTAAAGCCATTTTGCTGCAAAATTTCTGTATCTGGCCAATCGCTTCCTTGCCCAATGATAATGTGTTTGAGTGCCTTGATTGAGTCAATTTGATTAAACCGCGCTTGATCGCCTTTACGAATAATCCCAATACGATAGCCCATTAGACCTTTAAGCAGCGGAATGTATACAGCTTGAAGTTGATTCTCCCTTTCTATTGATGTCATGGTCCAAACAATATCAAGATGTTGTTCGGACTCAACTAACTTGATGGTACGCCCTTGTGGCATTTCAATAACCACTGGAGTCATTTTATAAGGGCCATACTTGGGCTCGCTTTTGCTCATGGCCATTTCAAGCAACGAAATATAATAGGCTTGTTTGGGGTCTACAAACTGGACTGATAAATTATACCTTACTTCCGTCACAGAGGCTTGGGCTGTATTTGCATGAACCCAAAAACTTAATGGTATAAGGCAACTGACTAATAATATGAAATAAATACGGGTTTTCGGCATGGCATCCTGTCCATTAGCGAGTCATAGCAATGAATATTGTAAGCAGTATAGCAGCTTAACAAAATGGAGCCGAAATTGGCTCCATTTTTAGGTGAATCAAATGACCACAATTACAAGGCGGTAGCGGCCTTCATGCTGGAAGTGAACTCAGCCAGTTTAGCCAGTAAAGTGGCTTCATTATGCTGATAAGCCTCAATAATTTTGACTACTGCAGATCCTGAAATGGCGCCAGCAGCACCTGATTTTATTGCCTCACGTACCTGTGAAGGCTCAGCAATACCAAAGCCTAATAACGGTGGCGGCGCATTAAACTCAGCCAATTGTGCCAAAATTTGCTCAACAGGTGTGCCTGCTTTAGATTCGGTTCCGGTGACACCCGCGCGTGATAAAAGATAAGTGTAACCCGCGCCGGACTCACTAACCTGTTTAAGTGTGTCAGTGCTGGCATTTGGCGGTGCAATAAATATCGGGTCTATACCATGTGCTTTCGCGGCTTGGCTAAAGGGTGTTGATTCTTCAACTGGCACATCGGCAATTAATACCGAATCCACTCCAGCGGCTTGTGCCTTGGCATAAAAGTGATCAATTCCGTTAGCAAAAACCAGGTTAGCATAAAGTAATAGGCCGATTGGTAATTCAGGGTACAACGCCCGGACTTTGGCTATTAATTCAAAGCAATCTTCTGGCGTGGTTCCCGCGGCCAGTGCACGTAAGTTTGCCCCTTGAATCACTGGGCCATCTGCTAATGGATCTGAAAATGGAAAGCCAAGTTCTAGCGCATCGGCACCATTTTCGACTAAGGTTTTAATGATGTTAAAAGACAAATCTAAACCTGGATCACCTATGGTTACAAATGGCACAAATGCACCTTGTTGCTTGGCTTTTAATGCGGCAAATGCTGCCTGATATCGATTACTCATTGCCGCTCTCCTGTGCTTTGGCTGCTAAAATGTCTGAAACAGTGAAAATATCTTTATCGCCTCGGCCGGATAAGTTAACCACTAAAATGGTCTCTTTAGTGGCTTCTTTAGCCATTTTTACTGCATATGCTAACGCATGAGCCGACTCTAACGCGGGAATAATACCTTCAGTACGGGCCAGTAATTGGAACATGTCTAAGGCTTCATCGTCGGTCGCCGACTCGTAACGTGCGCGACCAATGGCATTTAAATGCGCATGCTGTGGGCCTACTGATGGGAAATCTAAACCGGCAGAGACCGAGTAAGACTCTTCAATTTGACCATGGCTATCTTGCATTAATGGCGCTTTCATACCAAAGAAAATGCCCGTTTTACCGTGCTTGAGTGGCGCACCGTGCATTGGCGTATCAATGCCTTTACCAGCAGGCTCAACGCCAATTAGCTCAACCGAGGGTTCATCAATAAAGTCGGCAAACATGCCGATGGCGTTTGAACCGCCGCCAACACAGGCAATAACAGCATCTGGAAGACGTCCTTCTTTTTCTAACATTTGCTTTTTCGTTTCTTCACCAATAATACGTTGAAACTCGCGCACTATTGTCGGAAATGGATGCGGGCCAGCCGCTGTACCCAATAAATAGTGGGCTTTGTCATAACTGCCTGACCAATCACGCATTGCTTCATTACATGCATCTTTGAGTGTTGATGAACCCGAGGTGACCGGGATCACTTCCGCCCCCATGAGTTTCATTCTAAACACGTTTGGCGATTGACGTTCAACGTCTTTTGCACCCATGTACACTTTACATTTAAGGCCCAATAATGCACAGGCAAGTGCGGTAGCAACACCATGTTGCCCAGCGCCTGTTTCAGCGATAATTTCTTTTTTACCCATACGTTTAGCGAGTAACGCTTGTCCTAACACTTGGTTGGTTTTGTGCGCGCCGCCATGGAGTAAATCTTCCCGTTTAAGGTAGATTTTTACCATCGGATTAGGGCTTAAGTTACGGGTTAGCGTTAACGCGGTTGGACGGCCAGCGTAGTTTTTCAGTAAGTCGGTGAACTCGGCTTGAAATTCAGGATCTGCTTGTGCTTCAACAAATGCCGTTTCGAGCTGTTTTAATGCGGGGACTAAAATTTGCGGGACGTACATGCCGCCATATTCGCCGAAATAAGGGTTCAGCTTTAACTTATCCATAATATTGTCCTATTGTTCAATCGATTTAGCACTTTGACTAAGTCAGCGATTCTAATGAATTTTGCATTATGGGCTCAGCCTATTTGTGGCTGAGTCCTCAATTTGTGTTAATAACTGAGATGTTCAGTTTTGTCTGAGTGAGCTAAACACTTGTGCCAGTAATACGTGGTCTTTTTTAGCTGGACTTACCTCAACACCTGAGTTGAAATCTAAACCGTAAAATCCCTGTTGTGAGGCCTCATAGGCATTGCTGGCCGATAATCCGCCCGCCAACATGGCTTGCGATTTATTTGCAATAGCAAGTTGCCAATCAAATTGTTGCCCTGTGCCACCAAACTGAGCCTGGGTTTTGCTGTCATATAAATATCTATCTGCGCCTTTGGGGGCGGGGGATATTTGTTGTGTTTCACTATCAACCGCAACGGCTTTCCAGATTTGGCAAGTTAGATTTAATGCGGCAAATTGCTGCGATAGTGCGGCTATTTCAAGTTCTGTTTCATTGCCATGTAACTGTACTGCATGCAGTGTTAATGCTTGAGCTGCTGCGACAATATCGTGAGTGTCGGCATTAACAAATACGCCAACCAAATTAAGGCTTATGTGCTGTGCTTGCATTTGAGCGACTAGGGCTTGTGCCTGCGCTAAAGTGACAGAACGTGGTGATTTAGGATAAAAAATTAACCCACCAAAAACACCACCTAATGTAGCAACAGCTTGTATGTCTTCGATTTGAGTTAAGCCACAGACTTTATGATTACCGAATATTAACTGACGGCAGGCTAAATCGATATCATCTTGCGCCATAATTGAGCTACCCACAAGATAACCATCAACCAAAGGGTTAAGGCGTTGAATTTGATGATGATGATAAATGCCTGATTCGCTAATAACTACTCGGTCAGCCGGTATATGCGGCGCTAATATTTCGGTTGTGGCTAAATCTGTCGATAGATCACGTAAATTACGGTTGTTTATACCAATAATCGGTGCATTGAGATCAATCGCGCGTTGCAATTCAGCTTCGTTACTCACTTCTGTTAAGGTATCTAATTGATATTTAGCAGCTTCTGCGGCCAATACACGATATTGTGCATCATCGAGCACTGACAACATCAGCAATACCGCATCAGCACCTTGGTGGGCGGCTAATTTAACCTGATATACATCAACAAAAAAGTCTTTACACAATATCGGTTGGCTCACTCTAGCGCGTACCTTGGGAATGTAATCCATGTCGCCCTGAAAAAACTGCTCATCAGTTAACACCGAAATACCCGCAGCATATTTGCTATAAATGTCTGCAATAGCCTCAACATCAAACACAGGGCGAATTAACCCTTTAGAAGGACTGGCTTTTTTACATTCAAAAATATATTGCGCATTAGGCTGCTTTAACGCATCGAATAAACTGCGGTCAGATATTTTAGGTTGTAAACTTACCTCAGGGAAGCGCAGTTTTAATGCCGCGATATGGGCAATTTTAGTATCGACAATACGGGTTAGTACATTACTTATTGGTGGCGTTTGTTGGCTCATTCTATCGTTACCCTTGTGTTGGCGCTGAGGTTTGGCTGATGGCGGCAAGTTCAGTGAGTACATGCATTGCTTTGCCACTGGCTAAGGTTGCTAGCGCCAGTTGGGTTCCTGCCTGTACTGATTCGGCAACACCGCTGATATATAATGCGCAACCTGCATTAATGGCGACAGCATCGCGATGAGCCGCTTCACCTTGGCCCTGTAAAATAGCTTTGGTGATTTGGGCATTCTCACTTGGCTCGCCGCCCGTGAGTAAACTGATATCTGCACGCGTTACGCCTAGCGCTTCAGGGGTCAGGGTATAAAATCTAATTTCACCATTATTAAGCTCGGCCACCTGCGTCTCGCCATGTAAAGCGACTTCATCTAAGCCACTGCCATGAACCACCATTGCGCGTTTTACACCTAACGCATTGAGCACATTCACGATAGGTGCTAATAAGGTTGGTGTGTAAACACCCAGCAGCATAAATTCAGGCTTGGCAGGATTAATTAATGGGCCCAAAATATTGAAAATGGTACGCGTTTTTAATGCTTGGCGAACCGGAACCGCGTGGCGAACACCCGCATGGTAATGCGGGGCAAATAAAAAGCATAAACCGAGCGTATCGATTGCCGCGCAGGATGCTTCTGGCGTCATGGTCAGCCCAATTCCGCAATGCGCCAGTAAGTCAGATGAACCTGATTTACTGGAAACACCACGGTTACCGTGTTTGGCGACTTTAGCGCCGGCCGCTGCGGCAACAAATGCTGCAGTCGTTGAAATATTAATCGTATTAAAACCATCACCACCGGTGCCGACAATATCGACAACCCCAGTGCTAATAGACTGTTGGCTGCGAGTAAAAGGCTTGGCTGCTTGACGTAATGCATCCGCAGCGCCGGTAATTTCATCAATGGTTTCACCGCGCATTTTTAAAGCCACTAACATGCCTGCCATGGTGATAGGGTCCATTTCACCTGCCACGATATTGGCAAATAAGCTGGCACTTTGTGCACGCGTTAACGCATTACCTTGATATAAGCTATCTAATAAGGCTTGGGTTGATGTTGCTGATGTTGTCATTATCGGCCCCCTTGAGACATTGAGGTCGTGGTTAGGTAGTTTAGTGTTTGGGTAAGCAGCTGACTCCCTAAAGTGGTGAGTATCGATTCTGGATGAAACTGAAAGCCCACCGCTTTATGTGCATCATGTAAAATAGCCATTGGCATATCATCGGTTGTGGCGATGACTTCAAGACAATCTGGCACCTTCGTTGCCACTAAACTGTGGTAACGCGCGACAGGTAAAGGCGAGGGTAAATTGGCAAATACGCCTTGACCGCTGTGAACCGTCGGGCTGGCTTTACCGTGCACCACAAAAGGTGCGCGTTCTACTTTGCCGCCATAGTATTCCACCATGGCTTGGTGTCCCAAACAAATGCCTAACATGGGCACTTTTCCTGCTACTTTAGCGATTAATTCCATCATGCAACCGGCTTCGTGCGGCGCGCCTGGGCCAGGTGATAACACCAATGCCGCCTGTTGAGTTTCATTGAGTAATTTTTCTGCTAAATAGTCAGCGCTAACATCATTTCGATAAATCAGAACTTCAAAGCCTAAGCTTCTAAATTGATCCACCAAGTTGTAAGTAAAAGAGTCAAAGTTATCCAGCAAATATAATTTCATTTTGGCTGTTGATGGCGTAACTGAAGCGCTCATAGTCCGCCTCCTAATTTGATTGCAGTGATCACAGCTTGTGCTTTTTGTCGGGTTTCATCGGCTTCGGCTTGTGGGTCTGAATCAAACACCACGCCTGCGCCTGCTTGAATATGGGCCACATCATTTTTGACAAAAGCAGAGCGAATAACAATGCAGGTGTCCATATCGCCTAGCCCATTTAAGTATCCTACCGCGCCACCATAACTGCCTCGACGCGCTTGCTCAGCTTCACGCACCAGTTGTGATGCTCTCACCTTTGGTGCGCCAACGAGCGTGCCCATGTTCATGCAGGCTTGGTAGGCGTGTAAAGCATCTAAATCGTGGCGAAGTTGGCCTGTCACGCGGCTCACTAGGTGCATCACGTGTGAATAGCGATCTACTTTTAATAATTCAGCGACTTTACGGCTACCGCTTTGACTGATACGGGCAATGTCGTTGCGAGCTAAGTCGACTAGCATCAAGTGCTCAGATAATTCTTTTTTGTCTAAACGCAGCTCTAACTCAATGCGGCTGTCTAAATCAAAATCAATTTGACCATCCTGAGTTTTACCGCGTTTGCGAGTACCAGCAATGGGATACACTTCCACTTGGTTATTGGCGGCTTCATATTTAAGTGCTGACTCAGGCGATGCCCCAAATAGGGTAAAATCAGGGCCGCGAAAATAAAACATATATGGACTAGGATTGGTTTTACGCAGTGCACGATAGGCACCAAGGGTGTTGGGGCAGGGCAAACTGAAACTGCGTGACGGTACCACTTGAAAAATATCACCAGCTACAATGTGCTCTTTCAAGTCGATTACGGTTTTTTTGTATTGCTCATCACTGATGTTAACCGTTTCGTCAGCCACAATGGGCACTAAAGCTTTGGCCGCAGTGATGGCTTGACACTGCGCTATCACTTGTTGGCGCTGCGCCGTTAGCGATGCAGAAATGCTCGGGTCTTCACAAAACTGCTGGCTAATGATATCGGCCTTTTGCAATTTATGGTCAATTAAAATCAGGGTTTCAGCTAAGTAGAATAAGTAATCTGGGCATTCATTACTGGCATTGGGGACTGGCGGAAGTGGCTCGACGGTATCGATGAGGTCATAAGCTAACACCCCACCGAGAAATAAGTCTTCAAATTGCGGCGTCTCATCGGTTTTAATGAATTCCACTAATGCTCGTAAGCCGTCTAGTGGCGAGGTCGATTTTAAGCGGGCATCTTCATCTTGTAAGCTGGTCGCTTTTGCTAAAACAATGGTTAACACGTTTTCGCTAAACGTATTTTTGCTGCAAAACTGCTCTTTAAAGAAAACATCTATTGGTGCCAGTAGGCTTTGGCCATTGGCGCTTAAGGCACTGAAAGTTAATTGGTAACCATCACATCGAATCATCAATGCACCATGGGTTAGCACGATGCTTTTAAGATGGTCCTTGCTGTCAATTTCGGCCGATTCCAATAACATGGTATGCGGGGCATTGTGGGTGACATGTTCATACAGGCTTAGCGGATCTGCATGGTAGGTTAACGGCTGTTTCACCGTGCTAACTTGGGCTATTTGTTTTGCTGTCATATTACTGCCTTCGTTTATTGCTTTGCCGAGTCATTGATAACAGTTGAGTCGATAATCACATCAAAAATATTTATGGTTATTTAGCCTTTGAGCGTGGGCCAAATAACAAGAAAGCCCACATTTCTGCGGGCTTTCTGGTAAAATCTTGTCTCTTAAAATGAGCGCAACGCTTCACACAACCCGTTAATTTGGGAAGTGCCACCACCAAGTAATGTTTTGAGAAGCGATAAAGTGAGTCATGCGTATCAATCTAAGTTTGTTTTCGTGCCT
This sequence comes from Shewanella subflava, assembly GCF_025971955.1. Lineage (GTDB taxonomy): Bacteria > Pseudomonadota > Gammaproteobacteria > Enterobacterales > Shewanellaceae > Shewanella > Shewanella subflava. The sequence goes on along the minus strand of NZ_JAPDMX010000033.1, from coordinate 366,277 downwards.
ATAGGAAACCTTAGCTGGTGTTTAATGTCAATTGAATATTACTCATTTTGCTAATAAATGCGTAATTAATTCGCTATGTTGAAGCTTTGTTGGCCTATCTTGCTCTTATGTCGAGATTTATTTACACAATCACAAAGCTTTTAGTAGCAGTATCAAGTACAATAAGCGTATGAATACTGAATCTATCTTGGCTGATTTACATAGCCACACCACCGCATCAGATGGCTTGTTGTCCCCATCAGAGCTTGTGGCACGCGCGCTGGAAAAAGGCGTGCAAATGTTATCCATAACCGATCACGATACCGTTGATGGTTTAGCCGATGCTCACCTTTTTAATCGTCAACAGTCAGAGCCATTAATGCTTATTGATGGTACTGAAATCTCTACTCGATGGAATAATTTTGATATCCACATCGTGGGTTTAAATATTGATAGAACTCAGCCTGAGTTACTGGCGTTTTTATCATCGCAACGTGAATTGCGTGAAGTGCGAGCACAAGAGATAGGTGTGCGTTTAGCCAAAGCAGGTATTGATGGTGCCTATGAAGGGGCAAAAGCAATAGCGGGTGACGCTGCCTTAAGCCGTGGTCATTATGCCAGATGGTTAGCCGACAATGGTTACGCCAGTGATATGCCCAGTGTGTTTAAGCGCTATTTAGCGCGGGGTAAAACGGGTTACGTTCCCAATAATTGGGGTGATATGGCCAATGCGATACATGTTATCCACCAAGCGGGAGGCCTAGCGGTTTTAGCGCATCCCAGTGGTTATAAGTTGTCAGCAAAATGGCTTAAAAAACTGGTTAAAGATTTTGCCGAAGCGGGCGGGGATGCCATGGAAGTGGTGCTTGGTCAGCAAACCATTGATGACAGAAATAACTTGCTTGCGTTATGTCACCAACACCAATTATTGGGATCGTTGGGAAGTGATTTTCACTTTATAAGCAATTGGATAGAATTAGGTAAAAATTTATATCAACCCCAAGGAGTGACTTGGGTTTGGCAATCAGAATCTTGGGTGGAACGGTCATGAGCCAATTTTTTTATATACATGAAGAAAACCCGCAAGCTAGATTAATTAATCAAGTTGTGGAAATTTTAAAACAAGGTGGCGTTATCGTTTACCCAACCGACTCAGGTTATGCGCTGGGTTGTATGATTGGCGATAAGAATGCAATGACGCGGATGGTGCGCATTCGTCAGATTGATAATGATCAAAACTTTTCGCTGATGTGCCGTGATTTATCTGAGCTAGCTCATTTTGCTAAAGTCGACAACCAAGCGTATCGTTTGCTAAAAAGCTGCACGCCGGGTCCTTACACGTTCATATTTAAAGCCAGTAAAGAAGTGCCTCGCCGTTTACAGTGTGAGAAAAAACGCACTATTGGTATTCGTGTACCGGATAATTTAATTCTTCAAGCCCTATTAGAGGCTTTGGGCGAACCTTTGATGTCGACCAGTTTAGTGATGCCAAATGAAGAGCATGCTGAATCTGATCCAGAACATATTCGCGACATTCTTGAGCATCAAGTTGAAGGCATTGTTTTGGGTGGATACTTACCAGAAAAACAAACCACAGTGATTGATATGTCTGAAGGTGAGATTAATATTTTACGCTATGGCGCAGGTGATACATCCGCATTTGAATAGCCGTATCCTGTTTGCAGATAATGGTATAAACCTTGCGCAATAATGCGTATAATCGCGCGCTGAGTTTTAAGCTTGTCGTTTTTTAGGTGCTGATAAACATAATCAATTGATAACGGAGCGATATGCAGGGTCATCAACAAAGCCTTCCATTAGTCATCGTTCGCGGCCAAGTGTTAGATACGATGCCCATTGATTTGTTTATTCCGCCTGAAGCATTAGAAGTTTTCTTAGAGTCGTTTGAAGGGCCGTTAGATTTACTTTTATATTTAATCCGTAAACAAAAATTGGATGTGGTTGACTTACCCATTCAGCAAATTTCTCAGCAATATTTACTTTATATTGAAGTATTAACTGAGGCTCGGATTGAACTAGCCGCTGACTATTTAGTGATGGCGGCTACGTTAGCGGAAATCAAATCACGTTTGTTGTTACCTAAAATGGTGACAGAAGATAACGTAGAAGAAGATCCAAGGGTCATGCTAATTAGGCAGTTAAAAGCCTATGAAGTGATAAAACAAGCCGCATACGATTTAGATGAGTTACCCCGACTCGAGCGGGATGTGTTTCAAGTCAGTGCTGCGAGAGCACCAAGTATCAAACCTATTATTGTTCCACCCGATGTCACCTTATTTGAGCTAGCAAGGGCATTTGGTGAGGTACTTAAACGCATTGATGCCAATGAAGATCATCATGTAAAACGAGAGCAGCTGTCCACTCGTGAGCGCATGAGCCAAATTTTAGCTAAACTATCCAGTAGCGACTATCTGCAGTTTGAGCAGCTATTTGATTTTGAAGAAGGCCGAGCAGGCGTGGTTGTGAGTTTTTTAGCGTTAATGGAATTAGTGAAAGAGTTATTAGTGGACGTGGTTCAAAATGAGCCTTTTGCGACCATATACATTAAAGCAAAGTGATCTTGAAGAAGCGTAAATAACCATGCCGACACCAATAAACCCGACTCAATTGAAACAATTAATCGAAGCCAGTTTATTTGTATTAGCAAAACCTATGACTATTAAAGCCCTAAAAGAAACCGTGTTAGCGGACTTTAGTGTGTCACGAATGAAAATTAAAGCGGCTGTGGAAGAATTACAGCAAGAATACCAAGAACGTGGTGTCCAGTTAGTGAAAGTGGCTGGTGGATATCGCTTTCAAACTCAAGAAATACTTAGCCCTTTTTTACAGCCATTATGGCATGAAAAAGCCCCTAAATATTCTCGCGCAACCATGGAAACCTTAGCCGTGATTGCCTATCGTCAACCCGTAACTCGGGGCGATATTGAACAAGTAAGAGGTGTGGCGATCAGCAGTCACATCATAAAAAGCTTAGCTGATAGACATTGGATAAAAGTGGTTGGACACAAAGAGGTGCCGGGCAGACCCGCACTGTATGCAACCACCACTGAATTTTTATCTTATTTTGGCTTAAATAAATTAGCTGATTTACCTGAGCTAAATGATATTGAGTCACTTCAAGCGATGTTTGAAATTGCCCAAAAGGCACCACAAGATGTGGATTCAAGCGCGCAAGAACAAACTAAAGAGTAATACTAATGAGTGAAAAGTTGCAGAAAGTCTTGGCCCGTGCAGGCCATGGCTCCCGTCGTGAGATGGAGGCATGGATTGCTGCAGGTCGAGTTAGTATTGATGGTGAAATTGCCAATCTAGGTGATCGGGTTGAAGCTGACGTTAAAGTGCGTATCGACGGTCGTGCAATTTCATTAAAATCAGCGGATGAAGTGATATGTCGAGTGTTGGCATACCATAAACCTGAAGGTGAGATTTGCTCTCGCAAAGATCCTGAAGGTCGTCCAACTGTTTTCCAACGCTTACCTAATATGCGTGATTCACGTTGGGTTGCTGTTGGTCGGTTAGACATTAACACCTCGGGTTTATTGTTGTTTACTTCAGACGGTGAATTAGCAAATCGTTTGATGCACCCATCAAATGAAGTCGATCGTGAATATGCTGTTCGTACTTTTGGTGAAGTACCTGAGGTTGCTGTACAGCGTCTGCGTACTGGGGTGACACTTGAAGATGGTCCAGCCATGTTTGATAGTATCAAACCCGCTGGCGGCGAAGGGATTAACCAATGGTGGCATGTTACCTTACGTGAAGGCCGTAATCGCGAAGTTAGGCGCTTATGGGAATCACAAGAAGTGCAGGTGAGCCGATTAATTCGTATTCGTTATGGTATGGTTGAGTTACCAAAATCATTACCACGTGGTGGTTGGTTAGAGTTGCCGTTAGATCAAGTGAACTATTTACGTCAAGTGGCGGGTTTAGAGCCTGAGACTCGCTCTTTACTGGGCAATGATAAGCACAGTGTTGCGCGTTCTAAAGTGAAAAGTGCTAAGATCCGCCGTGCAGTTCGCAAGACTAAAGTGAGTGGTGGAAAAACCAAACCTTCACGTCAGCGTAGTTAACCATTAACGATGACTGATAAAATAAAACAATGCCGCATCAGCGGCATTTTTTAGATTTGTGTTTTACCGTTCAAGCATCTATTTTTAAATAGGTTAATTTATACTTAAGTTAGGGATTTAAATATGAAAATTTTTATTGCTGCTTTAATGAGTGTGATGCTGTTTGCCTGTGCTTCAAGTCCTACTTGGGAAGGCATGTCTGAAGACGACATTGCACAGTGGAAAGCTAACGGATTTGATGCTCGTTCTGCTCAAGTTTGGCATAAAGAGGGATTCACTGCGGAGCAATCTAAAGCTTGGATGGAGGTTAAATTTGATGTCGATTCGGCAAAAGATTGGTCAGAAGAGAAATTTACTGCTGATGAAGCCGCGAATTGGACTCAATCTGGTTTTGAATTAGATGATGCCGTTGAAGAGAGAAGTAAAGGGTTAACACCCGTAAAAGCAAAGTAACATGTTTCATGGTTAGAGTTGACTAGGTTAACTGATCTTTAGTCGTCATGAAACTGGTGTCATACTTAAAACAGCCCTAGCGGCTGTTTTTTATTTTCAGCTCTAAACCACCTTCTTCAGAATGTGGGTTTTTAAAGTTTTTTTATTATTTGAGCGCAACTAAGCCAATGGACTTTATATTATATTGATATCAGTGAAATACTGGGGGGCTTTTAATCTCGTTGTTAATTTTCCCATTAATGGGAAAATTACATGATTGAATGACTGTGGCTTTAGAGTTGAAATGAATAAAAATAACTCGCTTTGGTGTTTTTTGAACCACTTGAGTCGCTTAAGTTAAATTAATAGTTGCGCGGTTTAAAAAAAACAGTAAAGTGTGCACCAAGTTCAGCGGCGCAGCTTAAGTTGCTAAGTTGACAAAAGATTCTACGAGTTGAAATTCAATTCGTCACAGTTTTGCCCGAGTGGTGGAATCGGTAGACACAAGGGATTTAAAATCCCTCGCTGAATAAGCGTGCCAGTTCAAGTCTGGCCTCGGGTACCATTATTAAACTTGCTTGCAAGTGATGGATAAAAAATCCTCGACATTATGTCGGGGCTTTTTTATATGTACAATTATCTCAATCTTAATCTCAGTATCTGGGATAGTGGCATAACCAGGCTCCTCGTGTTCTTGATAAGCACGGAGTGCCACTTTCTGTTGAAAAGCCGTGTTAGGTTTTATGTAATTATATTCAAGCTATGAGATTATATTAAAGCGCAGTTGAGGCGTTTAAATACTGCGGCTTTTAAAACGGTGGCTTTTGCAAACTGCGGCAGATTAAGTTTTGCAGATCATTTTAGAAATCAACACCCATATAATCATGAGATAATATGCAATTTAACTTGTTGGTGGCTAAGTGTTCGTGTTAATATCCGCGCGCTTTATTTGAGTCATTGTTGGTCGAAAACAGTGACGCCCATTTTTTTATTATTTAAGTGAGTATTAACATGTCTTACACAATCAAAGCCGAAATCCGCACTGAAATCGGGAAAGGTTCGAGCCGCCGCCTACGTCATGCAGATATGGTTCCTGCTGTAATTTACGGTCCAGGTAAAGAGTCAATCGCGATCAAGTTTTTACACAAAGACATCATCAACATTCAAGAAAATAAAGATTTCTATGAAGGTTTAACTATCGTTCTTGACGGTAAAGAAATCAAAGTAGTCCCTAAAGCTATGCAACGTCATGCTTTCAGACCTCTTATTGAGCATGTTGACTTCATGTTTGCATAATCTGCATTGATGAAGAAAAAAGCGCCTGATGGCGCTTTTTTTGTCTTTGTTATTTACCAACTAGGGTGTTATTTTCAGCGGGTACCAAAACTATCGTTCATAATCAATTTTGAGTCTTTTTAGTCAATATCAAAACCGTAATAAATATCGAGTGATTGGCTCAAGCTGCCCGATACGGTTTCAAGGTACAGTTGTGACAATAAATAGTATCTGACTGTCATTTCATATCCAGGGTTGAACACCCCAATACCGTATTTGATCATCAAGCTGTCACCAATGTAGCCACTAATCGCAACTCGGCCATCATCATTGGCATCTAATTGCACATTGGAAAAACCAAATTGCTCAATGACGCCACGGGCAGTTGAACCTATATTAGTCATCGCGCCTCCATCAACTTGTGAGCCTAAACTTAATGCTGCGCCCATCATCAGTGAGTTGTTTTGTTGATCACTGGCATTACCGAAGCCTTTACCAGTAAGAATGTAAGAAAGCACTTCAGCTTGTTCTTTTGCAGGATTAGAGAAAAGAATCACATTAGGGCGCATTGCAGTCCCTGTTACTCGGATACCGGCGGTAATATCCTCGTCTTTAATTTCTTTTATCGCTTCAATATTTAAATTCGGCACTTCAACAGGGCCGACAAACTGAACTTCACCCGCATTAATCTTCAAGGTTTGACCCATGAATTTATAATTGCCTTTATTGACTTTAATGTCGCCAAATAATAACGGCGGTTTAAAGGCTTGTTGTTGTAACCTTAGGTTACCTGAAAGCTTGCCTGTTAAGCCCATGCCGTCAATCGAGAGTTCTTTACCTACATCAATATTAATGTCCGCCACAATGGCGTAAGGGCTTGTTTGTACTTCAAGTTCAGATATTGAATCGTTAAACACTACATCGTTCGATAATGCCACACCGCCAGCAGACAACTGCATGATTTTGATTTGACCAGAAGGCACGCTGACCGCCCCTTTAACTGCCACTTGCTGATGGTTAAATTTGATATTGAGATCCGGTGACACATCTAGAATGGCAATAGGTGGTTGAATAACCGCTAATTTAGTGCCTTTAACATTAATGTCTCCGGAAAATTGTCCATCAGGCCAATACAACTGACCATTCACAATAGCTTGGCCATCCCCCATGTGCCATTGACCATCTAATTCTGCTTGTTGCCCATTAAGTTGCAACCCTAGGAAAATTTTTTCAACCAATGTTGGGTTAGATGTTAATGCAAATGCCCCGTCGGATAATTTGATGTTACCCGTGATGTCAGGCGTCATGAGACTACCTGAAAGATTCATTCGCGTAGATAAATTTCCATTAAGGGTTTGGAGTCTTGGGAAAAACTCCCCAAAAGGCTCCAAATTTAATGACTGAATATTAATAAAACCATCGAGGGCTCTATCGGGAGTGACATTAATATTCATTTCGGTTTGTAAGCTGGCAATACCATCGGAATCGGCTGTGATGGTGGTTCTTAATTGTTTTTCGTCTAATGTGGCTTTGAACACTAACTCTTGATAATCAATATTAACCACATTTTTGACATTGCGAATCAGCTTGATATTACCCGGTAACAGCGTGAAGTTAACCACGGCAGTAGGCTTAGTTTTAGGTTGCCAATTAATTTGGCTTGTGAGCGCTGCATGGCCATCCCAATTAATATTTTTAGATAATATTGGTGCCAAAAGCTGTCCAGGATTACCACTAAAATTGATATCTGCTTGTCCTTTGGCCCCCAGTTCAACCTTATTGGTAAGACAAAGTTTATTATGGGGATGACTAATACAAAATGCGTCAATTTTGCCGCGGTTTTTAAGTTGATCCCAAGCTAACACTATGGGTTCATCTAATTGCCATTTACCAAATATATTACTGATATTCAGTTGTTTTAGTGTGGCATCAATGGTTTGATTATCAATATTTGTTTGGCTTAATAATTCACTATTAATGGTTGTATCACCCGTGGTCACCAGGGTGGTGGTCTGCTGACTTTGATCGCCTTTGCCTTCGATATTTAGGCTGGTGAGCTTGTATCCTTTATAAACAATATTTTGATTGTCTAACGCAAACGAATATTGGTGTTGGTTAAAAGGAAGGTAATGTGCATTGAGTGTTAAGTTATCTAACTTTGCACCCGCAAAGCTGCTATTTTGCATTTTAGCCGTTAGGTCAACCATGGGGTTATCACTTGCGCCTGTAACGGTAACCTTAGCGTGTATATTTCCTCTACTACCATCAAGCCATTGTCGTAAATCAGGGACATTTAGTTCGGCATCGATGTTCCATATCGAATCCGCTCGTCCATTTATGAACAGATCTGCCCCTAAGGCTGTCGCTTTTAAATTTTGCGCATTGACGGCAAAATCTTGATTCACGGCCACTTGCCCCTCTAAAGTGACGGGGTAGCCATTCATGCGTCCTTTTAATGACGCATCGCTAATATCAATTTGCCATTTATCGTTAGCCATCTTGCCACTCGTAACAAATTGTCCGCTTATTTTACTGCGTAGTGGGGTGAATTGTTGTAACCATTCTATGTTTTGCAGGCTCAAGTCTTGGGTACTGACTTTGGTTTGCCAGGTGATGTTATCGGCTAAATCGACTTCACCTTCAATCTGTAATTGACCCGCTTTAGACTGAATAGTTAAGGGGCTAAGTTTGAGTGTGTTTTGTTGGAAGGCCAGATTTGAATCAACCTTTAATTCAGGATGAAACGGGCTAATAAATTGCCCTAATAACTGAGCCTGAATCGCATCAATTTTACCTTGTGCTTGTAAAGATTGGATATTGGCAATGTATTGTGGATCTTTGAAGGGCCATTGTATTTTACTGTCGGATATTTCGCCCCTAAAAGGCAAGCTTGCTAGGTTCAAGCCTACGTCGGCTTGGAGATTAAGCGTAGTATCGCCAGTTAATTTTGCATTTATGGCTAATTTTTTTAAATCATCAGTCAACTCGAGGGTGAGTTTCTGTTTGGTAAAGCCAGGTAACTCAGCTATCTGATCAATGTTTGCGGATACTTTGATATTCATTGGATAGCTGTCAACTAAGTTAATGTCACCTATTAAATCAAGATCGCCATAGCTATGTTTTGCATGAAGCTGACTAAGACCTATGTTGTAGCCGATGTAATTACCCGCAATAATAATTTGTTCAAAAAAGTCTTTACGTTGACCAATCTGTAAGGTGCTATCAAGTGAATTGAGTTCTTTAATAAATAATCTAAAGGGTAAATACACTGCTGGTAAGTCCGCTAATGGCCAGGCTTTTTCTGCCGAATCTGCCGTTGAGGTTTGTGTCTCATCCTCGTTCGGTATGATGACCGCTAATTCAAAACTACTGATATGCTCGACTTTTAAATCAGGCCCAGTCCAAAATGCTTTAGCCTTTAATTGACTGGCATTAAAATGCATGTCGTTGACTGTGACATTGATGGCTGCTAGATCGGCATTATTTAATGAAATATCAAAAGGCAGAATAAGTAACTCTTGCTCAGATGATTGTAGCTTAGATAAATCAGAGTCGGATAACTCAGCTTCAGCGGGAGCATGTTTGGCAGCATTGTCTGCCGTTGATAGATTCTGTTCAGTGGTATTACTTTGCGCTGATGTCATCAGTTCAGGATAAATAATTTGAGAATCAACAAGTGTTGAAGTCGCGGTATCGCTAAGCAATGCAGTTTGAATATCAACAGTGACTTTTGAGGCGCTTAGGGAATCAACGCAAAGCTGCTTATTAATAAAACAGCGAGGCAGCCACTCTATGGCAAGATCGTTAATCTCAACACTGATGCCATCCATCTCCCAAGACGCATAGTCAAGTTTTAGATCATGGTTGATAGTGCCAGATTGGTAATTCAATTCAAGATTAGGGATAAGTTGGCTTGCGATCGTAATACCGATATTGCTACCGATAGACGTGCCAAGTATCAGGGCAAGTAAAACCAATATTAATAGCGGTATATATATAATTATTCGAGTGTAAAATTTGAAGCTACGCCATAATTGCTTTAACAGGGCGATGAATAAAGTGTCTTTTACAACAGGCTGATGCATTTCTGCGTTAGCTAACCCAGCATTTTCAGCTTGCTGCGGGTCTTTGTTTAACAGGGTGCTATTTGGCAGTACATCACTTGATGCACTGTCATGCACATCGGCAGTTTTGTTATTGTTTTGTGTACCGTTCATCGGCGTTTTTGATGAGGCCATTATAATTCTGTTCCCATTGTTAAATGGAATCGGAATGAACGATCAACCGTTTCAGTTTCTTTTAATCCAAAGCCTAGGTCTAACTTGATTGGCCCAATAGGTGAGATCCAGTGAATACCCCCACCGACAGACATGACAGATTCAAATTGATCGGTATCAAAAGCATTACCTGCATCAACAAATGTTGCGACTCGCCAAGTTGGAGTTAGGTAATATTGATACTCTACACTGCCCACAATCAAATAACGTCCACCAATAACTTGGCGAGAAAGACCGCCTTGGGCGTTTTCATAGTCGATATAAGGTCCAAGTTCTTGATATCGATAACCACGAACTGATTGATCGCCTCCGGCAAAATACCTCAGGGATGGCGCAATAAAAGGAATATCTTCTTTGTCTGCAATATTGGCACCTAAATCAAGACGCGCCACAATTCGGTGTTTATCGAAGAAAGTGTCAATCCATTTAAGTTTTGCTTGTAATCGCGCGAGTCGAATTGCTGAGCCTAAATTAGGATCGGCATACTCAAAACTATAGGTTTGACGAAAACCCGATTTGGGATCGAGGGTATTATCACCACGAATGGTCTTAGTTACACCTATTCCTAGCAAATAAAAGTTGGGTGTATAATCTGTATCTTCTTGAGTATAAAACTCTTTGATTGCCTCAACAGAATAACCAAATAGCCAGTTATTTTCGGTCCGTCGCTGCCTAATCACGCCGATAAGATATTTTTCTGCTTCAAGTTGTCCAGTATTAACAAATTGACGATCTTCAGGAACATAGTCTTGAATGACGCCATATTCATCACGTAACACACCCAGTTTAATTTTCAGTTGATCGTCTAAAGGATCGGTTAACGGAATCGTGTAAGTGGTGAGTAATTTCGGTGTGTAAGGTGACCATTCTGCAGAGGTTTCTTGTTTATGCCCGTAACGATTAACCTGCGGTGTTCGCCAAGTGACACGTATTCTTGGTTCTACAGCACTTTCACTACTATTTCCAATGTCTACACCTGCACCCACTTCAATGGAGTGGCTTGGACGTGGTGTTAATTCCACTTTAATCGGGACGTTACCTTCGCTGATTTTTTCCATTTCAGGTAACACTTTAATATTACTAAAATAACCTACATCAATCAGGTTTCTATTTAAACGATTTAGTTCTGCTGTAGCGTAGGGCGTATCGGCTTCAAACGGGATCAATTCTTGAACAATATTATCATTAAGGGTATGGCCTTCAAATGTTACATCGCCGAATCGATAGCGGGGACCAGAGTCAAAATGCAGGTTAATTTGAGCCGTGTTTTTATCGCGATTAATCACAATTTCGGAACGTGAAAAACGACCATCAAAATATCCACGCGCCAGTGCAATAGTCATGAGTTGTGATTTAATGGTTTCATACTGGCCGTGATGCAAAGGATCGCCAGGCTTGATGGTTAATCCATCTAACCAGCGTCTAAAGGAAATATCTTCAAGCATTTCGCCATCAAAATTGATATCAATCCATTGCAACCGGACAGGCTCATGTGGGTCAACCTTGATATTGAGTTGCCATGGGCCTTTTGTTGTTTCTGTCACATTGACGGCAAGTTTGGCCCGGTAAAACCCCATAGATTCCAATGCGTCATTGGTATTATCTTCAACGGTAAATAAAAATGCACGCCGCTGAATTTCATTTTGGGGCAATGAGCCTAAATGGGCACGAATATTTTTTTCAAGAGCAGACTCAACTCCAGAGATGGAAACCGTTAATAAATCGTCAGCCGCAAGTGCACCACTACTGCGAACTACAGTAAGTGCAAGGATAAAAAAAAGGCTGACTCTCAAACAATTAATTAACAATATTTAGGTACTTACTGATTTATGCACATCTTGTTTATATTGTCGCTAGAAAGCGTTAAAGTCGCAAGGCAAACAATAGGCAGAATTTACGCTAAAGGGAATAATAACAATGAAAAATAAACTATTTTGTCGTCTAAAGACCGGATTGGCCATAGCATCAATCACCATTGGGTTCAGTTTTAACTTGTATGCCAATGATGACCAGCCATTTTCCATTGCCATTCATGGCGGAGCGGGCACTATTAACGAAGCGGATTTAAGCGAAGTGCAGCAACAAGCTTATCGAGATAAATTGCAACAAGCGATTAATGCCGGACATGAGATTTTAACCAAAGGCGGTGACAGTTTAGATGCCGTACAAGCTGCCATTAATGTATTAGAAGACAGCCCTTTATTTAACGCAGGGGTCGGCGCGGTTTATACTTTTGACGGAAAACATGAGTTAGATGCTTCTATCATGGATGGACGCAATATGGCTGCAGGGGCGGTTGCGGGGGTCACTCATATTAAAAATCCGATTAATTTAGCGAGAGCTGTGATGGAAAAGTCTCCCCATGTGATGCTTTATGGACAGGGCGCTGAAGAGTTTGCCATTACCCAAGGTATGACTTTTGTATCAAATCAACACTTTGATACCACGCATCGATATAACCAACTTCTCGATGCCAAACGAAAAATCATTAAATCAGAAGCGAAAGATCATGATTATCAAGCTTCGGTTAATCAACTTGATGCTAACTACAAATTTGGCACGGTCGGCGCAGTTGCACTTGATAAACAAGGCAATCTTGCCGCTGGAACCTCAACAGGTGGTATGACGGCAAAGCGATTTGGTCGAATCGGTGATGCTCCAGTTATTGGCGCAGGTAACTATGCCGAAAATGGGACTTGTGCGATCTCTGCTACCGGACATGGTGAATACTTTATTCGCTACAATGTGGCAGCAGATATCTGCGCGCGGGTAAAATACCAACAAAAATCGATTATTCAAGCGGCTGACGAGGTTATTAACCAAAGACTTGCCACAGCCGGAGGCACTGGCGGAGTGATTGCGATTGATGACAAAGGCAATATTGCAACCCCCTTTAATACATCAGGCATGTATCGTGCAACCAAAGTGGGTGACCAGCCGGCTAATATTATGATTTGGCGTGATAAATAACTTGCTTCTTCGCCGCGTCGTTAACTGGATGCACAATGTTGTTGGATAATCGATATACCCGATGATCTTGATTGAATTTATTTTGCTGCTGTTTAATGGTTTTTGACTAAACTTAGTTTAGGCATGGTGTGATGGCATGCTTATTAAGACCTCTGGTTGTTATGAGGGCGTCAGCTGAGGTGGCAACGCCCTTAACAACCTAAATATAAGTCGCCCAATCCTATGCGCTAAACCTGAATATATCAGGAGGATTGTGCCAAAAAACATTATGGGGAAATGCAATGGATTCTATTAAAATAATTGATTATATGGATAAACGCCCAGTGCTGTTAAAGGCTAATATGTCAATTGCTGTGGCGGTTGAAAAGTTACTCACCAGCAATCGTCCCGGCGCGCCAGTCATTGGCGAACAAGGCGAGTTAGTTGGCTTTTTATCACAACAGGATTGTTTGGCTGTGATGCTAAAAAGTAGTTATCACTGCGACCTAACCAGTACAGTAAAAGATTGTATGCGTACCGAGGTGTTAAGTGTTGGCCCGCAAGACAGTATGTTGCACTTAGCTGAACAAATGACAGGCGCAAAACCTAAAATTTATCCTGTGGTTGATCAAGGCAAAGTCATTGGGGCGATTACCCGCCAAGATGTCCTAAAAGCGATGAACACTTACATGCAACAATGTTATTTATCACCCGCATAAAGCGATTATCGGCATAGGTGCCTAAAAAGCCACCATTCTGATGCGCTAAAACATACCAATGTGTCCGCTTCCTTGCTAGGATCGATTATTTAAATATCGATGCTAGCCAAGGAAACAAATTTGAACGCGGATATTAAGCCACTCTCTAAAGCCTTCTTACAGCGTTGTGTGCAAACCGACGCGGCCTATATTCGTCGCCGTTTGTTCCGTCTTAATAAGCAAAGCAACTCAGCGCCCAAGAGTGAAGCTGCGAGGCAAGCTGAAATGGCGGAACTTGAAGCAAGGGCACTTGCATCGGTTGAAAAAGTACAACAACGCCTGAATAACCGTCCTAAAATTCATTATCCAGATGACTTACCTGTTTCACAAAAACGTGATGAAATTGCCAGTGCCATAGCAACCAATCAAGTGGTCATAGTGGCGGGCGAAACAGGCTCAGGTAAAACCACCCAGTTGCCTAAAATATGTCTAGATTTAGGTTTGGGTTGCCGAGGTCTTATTGGCCATACCCAACCACGACGTCTCGCTGCTCGAAGTGTTGCCAGTCGTATCGCCGATGAATTGAAGAGTCCGCTAGGTGAAATTGTGGGCTTTAAAGTCCGTTTTGCTGATGCTATCAGTGAAAATAGCTACGTTAAGCTAATGACCGACGGTATTTTATTGGCCGAACTCACATCGGATAAGTATTTAAATCAATACGATGCAATCATTATCGATGAAGCGCATGAGCGTAGTCTCAATATTGATTTTATCTTAGGTTATTTAAAACAAGTACTCAAAAAACGTCCCGAACTTAAAGTCATTATTACTTCCGCAACCATCGATGTTGAGCGGTTTTCAACACATTTTGACAATGCACCAGTGATTGAAGTTTCTGGCCGTACCTACCCAGTAGACACGCGTTATCGTCCTTTAGTGCAAGATGATGACGCAGATCGTGATGTTACAGATGGGATTTTTTCCGCCGTTGATGAGCTGATTGCCGAAGGTCCCGGTGATATCCTCATTTTTATGAACGGTGAGCGGGAAATTCGAGATACTGCCGATATGCTGCGAAAACAGAATTATCGCGATACCGAAATTTTGCCTTTGTATGCACGGTTATCTTATGGTGAACAATCTAAAGTCTTTAGTAGCCATATCGGTCGTCGCATCGTACTGGCCACCAACGTGGCAGAAACATCATTAACGGTTCCGGGGATCCGTTATGTCATTGACCCAGGAACCGCAAGAATAAGTCGCTATAGTTATCGCACAAAAGTGCAACGTTTACCGATAGAACCTATTTCGCAAGCCAGTGCTAATCAGCGTCAAGGACGTTGTGGTCGTGTTGGCCCCGGGATTTGCATTCGCTTGTACGATGAAGCCGATTTTAATCAGCGCCCTGAATTTACTGACCCTGAAATTTTACGCACAAATTTAGCCTCGGTTATTTTGCAAATGTTGGCGATTGGTTTGGGAGATATTGCAGGGTTCCCATTTATTCAACCACCAGAGCAAAAGCATATTCGTGATGGTTTTTTACTGCTAGAAGAGTTACAAGCTGTAAAGAAACAAAAGGGCGATTTAGTGCTTACCCAACTGGGGCGTAATTTAGCCAAAATACCCCTTGATCCTCGATTAGCTCGTATGGTGTTTGAAGCCAATCAACAAGGCTGCTTACATGAAGCGCTGGTGATCACCGCAGGATTATCGATACAAGATCCGCGTGAGCGTCCTATAGAGAAAAAACAAGCTGCAGATGAGTGTCATAACCGATTTGCTGATAAAGATTCAGATTTTAGCAGTTGGATAAAATTATGGGATCACATTAAAGATCAAAAACGAGAACTTTCTGCCAGTCAATTTAGAAAACAGTGCCGCGATGAATATTTAGCATATTTACGGGTGCGTGAATGGCAAGACTTGTATACCCAACTGAAACAGGCTGTTCACGAATTAAAGTGGCGCCTTAATGATACGCCAGCAGGTTACGATAATTTACATAAAGCATTGCTGGCGGGGTTACTGAGCCATATTGGTTTTAAAGACGTTAACAATGAGTATTTAGGTGCGCGAAATAGAAAGTTTTTTGTCTTTCCCGGATCGCCATTAGCTAAAAAAGGCCCTAAGTGGATTATGGCGGCAGAGTTAACTGAAACCTCAAGGTTATTCGCCCGCTGCTGTGCCAAAATTCAACCTGAATGGCTAGAACCATTAGCTACGCATTTAATTAAGAAAAATCATGTAGAACCGCATTTTGAAGCGAAAGCGGGCAGCGTGGTCGCCTTTGAAAACCAAGTGCTGTATGGCTTAACGGTTGTTAATCGCCGTCGAGTGCAATATGGCCCCATTGAGCCAATTGAAGCCCGTGAAATCTTTATAAGAAGCGCGCTTGCTGAAGGTCAGTTACAAACGAAAGAAGCGTTCTTTGTTAATAATCAAAAGTTGTTAGAAGACATTGAAAGTCTGGAGCATAAATCCAGACGTCGTGACATTCTGGTGGATGAAGACGTGTTGGTGGATTTTTATGAACCTCGTATTCCAGAAGGTATTTATAACGCGCCGCTATTTTTTAAATGGTGGAAAAAAGCCCGCGTAGCACAACCTGAATTATTGGATTTTAATGAAGATCTATTGATGCAGCGCAGTGCTGATCATGTTTCCGCTTTAGATTTTCCAGAAGTGTGGCATAAAGGGAATTTAGCGCTGAAAGTCAGTTACCATTTTGAACCAGCAAGTGCCGATGATGGTGTGTCTATTCATATTCCGGTTGCACTATTAAATCAAATAGATGATCAAGATTTTGACTGGTTAGTACCTGGACTGAGAGAAGAGAAAGTCATTGCATTAATTAAATCTTTGCCTAAGGCTTTACGACGTAATTTTGTTCCCGCACCGGATTATGCTAAAGCATGTGTGCAGGCGATGACACCGTTTGAGTTACCCTTAATTGACAGTTTATGTAAGCAATTGCTTCGCATGAGCGGTACTCGAATTAGCCCTGATGATTTTGATTTTAGCCAATTAACTGCCCATCTATTAATTAACTTTAAAATAGAAGATGACAAAGGCCGCTTAGTTGCTCAAGGTCGACAAATTGAACCGTTAAAAGAGCAGTTACAAGGTGTGGTGGCCAAAGCCATTCGACAGGTGGCTGATAAAGGGATTGAACAGGAAAGTTTAACCTCATGGTCATTTGGTAACTTGCCAGAGCAATATCAACAACGAAAAGGCAATTACGAGGTAAAAGCCTTTCCTGCGTTGATTGATAATCAAGTTGATGTGGCAATTAAACTGTTTGATGATGAACTTGAAGCGGCTAAACAGCATAGGTTAGGGATCAGGCGTCTATTACTCATCAATATTCCCTCACCGGTTAAGCATTTACAAAAATCCTTACCTAATAAAGCGAAACTGGCAATGTACTTCAATCCTTTTGGACAGGTGCAATTATTGATTGATGATATTATTCAAGCCTCTGTGCAACAATTGCTTGATCAAAAAAATCTGGATATTCGTAATGAGCAGCAATTTGAACAAGCAAAAGATTGGGTTAGGCAAGAGTTAAATTCTACTGCGGAACAAATTGCCTTAAAAGTAGAAAGGGTGTTGACGATTTACCAACAGATCAAAAAACGTTTGAAAGGTAAAATCAGTTTAGATATAGCATTTGCTATGAGTGACATTCAAACCCAGCTGGATAAATTGGTTTATAAAGGGTTTGTACAGGAATGTGGTTGGGATAAATTAGCGGACGTAGCGCGTTATTTATCCGCGATAGAAAATCGCTTAGACAAATTACCTGTGGATCCAAGCCGAGATAGATTACACATGCACAGTATTAGCAAGGTTGAAGCAATACTGGCTGCGCAGCTAGCTAAAGTGCCTCGTTTGCAACCCGTGCCTGACGCGTTAATAGAGGCAAGATGGATGATCGAGGAGTATCGTGTGTCATGTTTTGCCCAAGTACTAGGCACAGCTTACCCTATATCTGAAAAACGTATTTTGAATCACATTAATCAAGTTTAAATTGCATTGATGATTAAGGCTAAACCTCAATTTGTGCTGAAAATTGAGGTTTTTAATGACAATGTATTACCAACGCAAACGTTCCGGTAGCAGGCTTTGGCCATAATGCTCAATAATTTCACCCACAGATTGTTGATTAATCTGGCTTAGCGCAGAGATCTCGCTGATGAGCCTGTCTTGAACATCCACAGGCATGCTCATGTTATCCATAAACAAATGCATCGCTAAATCATCTGCTTTACCAAACAAATCCACTAATTTGCTAGCTTCATATTCAATAAGTGTATTCATTATTACTCCCTAAAAACCAGTTGGGGTTACTTACAATATAGTCTTAAAGAAAATGCTCTGTTATAACCATTGGTAGCAATGAACCTTAAAATACTTGCATTGGTGGTATAAAAAACGACTAACATTGTGAAAGTCTTTCATGTTTTTTTGGTTGAAATTGCATTATTCAGCAATAAAAACATTCAATTCTGTAAGTTTTTTGTAATAAGTTGGCACTAAGGCTAGTAATGAGGATCCTTTGGTTGATATACTTGTGAGCAAGAAGAACGCGATTGGTACTCTTCTCTGTGAATAGGCAAATGTTACTGACAAAATTGTCACAATAATAAACATACCTAGCCCCTCAACGACCTTAAAAGAAGATTGGAGTGATTATGGAAGTTCATGAATACGAAAACGCTTACTACCAAGTAAAAGACGACGTGTTAGAGTCATTACCTTCTGACGAAGAGTAATCACTACTGAACTCGCAATAACAATCTATGGATTTAGGTTGACTCTCCAAGAGACATTACAAGCACATTTAAAAATAGCAGCCTAGGCTGCTATTTTTTTATCTTTTTACGTTCAACAATTCGCGGCTTGTTAAGAGTATTTGAGATTAAGTGGATGTGTGGTTGAAAATGTAATGTATAGCTGTGCTTAAGCCTGCAAGCTTAAGTGCGATCAATCTGCAGGCTATCAAGATGAAGGGAGTGTTTAACCGTTAATACGACCTTTTTCTGGTACAACTTCAATAATCACCCATTTTTTACCTTGTTTTTCAAGACGAAGAGTGCGGTCATCAACCCAAGGTTTACCGCCTTTTAGTCCTTCCATTTTTACAATAATGGTCACTTCATCGGTAAACTTACGGAAAAAGTCGATATCAATTTCATCAATACTCATAGTTACGTTTGTCATTGACAACCCTAATACATGACGTTGTACTGATGAGGCAATATGGTAATGTTCCAGTACCTCTCTCATCTCTGGGGTGACATAGGGGAGGGCTTTACTAACATCTCTGTCGGTATAAATGGCTTCAAAAAAACTGAGCGTGACGCTTTCTGGAGTTTGTGGTGCTTCTGTTTTTTCGATGAGCTTCTCGCAGCCAAATAATGCTAATAAACTGAAAATTAGAATGAATCTGTACATAAGAATATTGATAACCTTATAAAAAACTGCAGGTAAGGGAGAAATTAAACGCAAACCCGTTTTAAGTCATGGGGTTGGTATAAAACTTAACCAAATGAATGACTAATAGTATCTATAATTAATTTAGTACTAGCAAGGTTAGTGTAAAAATTGCTATGGTGAAAGTGTACAGAAAGTTAAACCTAGCCACGACCTTGATTTCAATAGTCGTTAAAAGTGCACGTCTTAAAGGTTATCCACAGAATCTGTGGACAAGTATGTTAACGAATTCGCTGAAACTGCATAACTCATTGTTTTTTATGTTCTATATTTCTTGGTTAAAAATTACCTCATCCAGTAAAAATTTGTAATAAAAAAGCACTGCCATTACAGCAGTGCTTTTTTGTGTTATCGACCTAGCAATAAATTGCCGTTGAAGTGGCCTATTTTACTTCATTTTGTGCAGCTTGAATGGCTGTTAATGCGATGGTGTAAACAATATCATCAACTAATGCACCACGGGATAAATCGTTTACAGGCTTACGCATCCCCTGAAGCATAGGCCCAATACTGATCAAATCGGCGCTTCGCTGAACCGCTTTGTAGGTGGTGTTACCTGTGTTTAAATCTGGGAATACAAAGACGGTTGCTTTACCAGCCACAGGGCTATTTGGCGCTTTAGATTGTGCTACATTTGGCATTACAGCCGCATCGTATTGAAGTGGACCATCAATGATTAAGTCGGGACGTTTTTCTTTAGCAATACGGGTTGCTTCACGCACTTTATCGACATCAGAACCTGTACCTGAGGTACCTGTAGAGTAGCTGATCATCGCAACTCGTGGCTCGATACCAAATGCCGCAGCCGACTCAGCAGACTGAATGGCAATATCTGCTAATTGCTCAGGATTCGGATCTGGATTAATCGCACAATCGCCGTAAACCAGTACTTGATCAGGCATCAACATAAAGAAGATTGAAGACACTAAACTTGAACCTGGCGCCGTTTTAATCAGCTGTAAAGGTGGGCGGATAGTGTTCGCAGTGGTGTTAATTGCACCTGATACAATACCATCCACTTCATCCTCAGCTAACATCATGGTACCTAATACCATGTTGTCTTCTAATTGCTCTTTAGCAACCACTTCCGTCAACCCTTTATGACGACGAAGTCCAAGCATTGGCTCTACATATCTGTCACGTGCTGTTTCAGGATCGATAATCTCAACGCCTTCACCTAATATGACATCTTGAACAGAAGCAATACGTAAAATTTCTTCTCTGTTACCTAAAAGCACACAACGGGCAATACCGCGTTCAGCACAAATTGCCGCAGCTTTGATTGTACGAGGTTCTTCACCTTCAGGCAGTACAATGGTCTTACGCGCAGCACGGGCAAGCTCTGTTAACTTGTAACGGAATGCAGGTGGCGACAAACGATGTTCGCGGGTTGAGTCTTGAGTGACACTTTCAATCCAGCTTTGATCGATATGGCTGGCAACGTACTCTTGTACTTTTTCCACGCGCACTGAATCGTCAACAGGCACTTCATGATCAAATCGCTGAATATTAAGCGACGTTTGCCATGTATTACTGTCAATTAAGAAAACCGGCAAGCCAGTCTCAAATGCTTGCTCACAAAGCTTCATGATTTCAGGTTCAGGTTCATAACCACCGGTTAGCAGTAAAGCACCAATTTTTACGCCGTTCATTGCCGCTAAACACGCGGACACAATGACATCAGAGCGATCACCTGAAGTTACCAACAATGAGTTGGTTTTAATATGGTTAACCATATTGGGGATCGAACGGGCACAGAATGTTACTCGACGCATGCGGCGGGTATGCATTTCACCCGCGTTGATGATTTTAGCATTTAAATGCTTTGCCAAATCCGATGCTCGTGGTGAAATGAGATCCAAATTAAAGGGGACACTTCCTAAAATACGTAACGGACTTTTACCTGGTAACTGGAACATCCCAGCGGTATCGCCAATTTTGATGTCATTATGATCAAATACTTCAGATAAGTCCGGACGAGCTCGGCCTTCTTCATCAGTAGGTGCGCCAATTTTGTTGATTACCGCACCAATAACACGTTTGTTTTTAACTCCGCCCCACGAGTTATAAGCTATCTCTAATCGGTTCATTAGACCGTTGGGGGTGTCATTGCCTGGGGTGGCAATAAATACCACATCCGCATCAAGTGCTTTGGCTATTTCGTAGTTAATGTCATCTGCAAATGGATGGCTGCGAGTTGGCACTAAACCTTCAATCACAATCGTTTCAGTATTTGATGCACATTCTGCGGCTCTGGCAATGATTTGTTCCATTAATACGTCTGTTTGCTCAGAACGGATTAAGGCTTCAGCATGATCCATGTTAAATGGTTCAAGTGGGTTCACCGTTGGCGACTTACTTAAAATCGTAGTTGAACGTTCTGGGCCTTTATCGCCTGAACGAATTTGAGCAATAGGTTTGAAAAACTGCACTTTAACGCCTTTGCGTTCAAGGGCGCGTACCATACCTAAACTGATCGATGTCAAACCCACGCCTATTCCGATTGGAACCAGCATAATATTACGAGACATAAAAACCTCTAATCATGTAATGTTTACCTAACCTAAACTGGGGTTAAGCGATAAATAATTGGTGTAAAGACAATCTAAGTTCAATGTCTAAGGTGCAAACTTGAACTGTGGCATGACAACAGGCAAATGCATAAATCAGTGCTTAAGCTATTGCATGGATTTGTATGTCAGAATAACCCAATGAGCCATGCAAATGCCTGTTTGGCATATACTTAATATTCAGATTTGTCGTTACTTAGCTGAAATTAGCTTAACCGCATCTTCAGCGATAACCCATTCTTCATTGGTTGGGATCACCATCGCAACAGGGCTATTATCCGCAGTGATAATGCCATCATGACCGAAACGTGCTGCTTTGTTTTTAGTCTCATCAACGGTGAAGTTAAATATAGCTAATAAATCCAAAACTTTTGCACGAATGATGTCAGAGTTTTCACCAATGCCGCCGGTGAAAATAATCGCATCTAAACGTCCAAGTGGCACGGTATAAGCTGCAATGTATTTCGCCAAACGGTAGCAGAAAATCTCTAATGCGAGTGTGGCGCCTTTGTGTCCATCTTGATAGCCTTCTTCAATGCCACGGCAATCATTGGTCAGTTCAGAAATGCCTAAAAGGCCACTTTGCTTGTTCAGTACATTATTCACTTCTTTAAGGGTATAACCTAACTGGTCGACTAAATGAAAAATAATCGAAGGGTCTAAGTCGCCACAGCGTGTGCCCATCACCAAACCTTCAAGTGGTGTTAACCCCATTGATGTATCGACGCTTTTACCCCCTCTGATGGCTGTTACTGACGCGCCATTACCTAAGTGAGCGACGATAACATTGGTATCTGAAATCGGTTTGTTCAGTACTTTAGCCGCTTCGCGACTAACATAAAGATGGCTGGTGCCATGCATGCCATAACGGCGTATGCCATGTTCGCGATAAAGTTTATATGGCAAGGCATAAACGTACGCTTTTTCAGGCATCGTTTGGTGAAAAGCGGTATCGAATACCGCGACTTGTGGTAATGATGGAAATGAGGCCATTGCCGCACGAATACCAATCAAATGCGCAGGATTATGCAATGGTGCAAGTGATGCACAGTCTTCAATTCCCTGAATCACATCTGGGGTGATAATCACTGAACGAGTAAATTTCTCGCCACCATGAACAATACGATGCCCAACGGCTTTAATTTGTGCGGCTAACTCTGGTTGGCCAGCTAGAATCGTTTTAACAATATATTCAACAGCTTCACGATGCGCGGTAAATGCGCCTAATTTGGCCTCATTTTTGCCGCCTTGAGCTTTCCATTTGATACGGGAATCTTCAAGACCAAAGCATTCTGCCAACCCCGAAATATGCTCTTCACCTGATTCGGCACCAATAACGGCAAATTTAAGTGATGAACTGCCACAGTTTAAAACTAATACTAAATTATCTGACACTTGGTTATCTGACATAATTAGACCTTAATAAGCTTAATCAACAATTTTATACAATGCGCAACCTGATCGAGGTGAAGCAGCGCATGGGTATCGTGTTAGCCAATATCATTTTGGCTGTTTATTTGGGACAAACTTACTCAATATGCTATTGTTTAAGCATGTTCCATCATGTTAGGTAATTCTTTTTGGTACTCAATGTTGTCACGCTAATTCGCGACGGTAAAAAATACATGTCTACTTGGCCTATGGTGCGCCAGTTAAGCTTTTATTTTCCTGAATATCGAGTGGTAAAAGCCACTCAAACTGCTTTTTGGGCAATGCCTGTTATTGCCCTGTTTGCCGCATTTAGCCAAATTTATGTATTAGGTTGGGCACATTTACCCCAAACCTTAGCGATGACCTTGCTTATCATCAGTCTGCCTATTCAGGGACTATTATGGTTAGGATGGCGTGCTCGCCACCCATTACCGTTAACCTTATTTGATTGGAGTAACCAGCTGAGTCAAAAGCTCAATCAAATGGGGGTTACTTGCCAACCGTTAGGCGCCAAAGCGTGTTACTTAGATTTGGCGGTACTGCTTAATATTGCCTTTGAACGCTTGGACACACATTATTGGGATGAGCTATAATCAAGCGAAAACACAAGGGCTAATCTCATTCAAGCGTAGTTAAAAATGAGCTGCTATTCCACGTTCGGTAAAAACTTGTTGAATGGATAACAGGGTTTCTTTACTGGGTGGAGACACATTGGCTAAAGGGGATGTTTCGCCAAAAGCTTGCCATTTATGTTCACCAAGTTGGTGATACGGTAATAATTCCACTTTTTCCACGTTTTGCATCGGTTTAATAAATTCTGCTAATTGGATTGCAGATGCCACATCATCAGTAAAGCCATTAACAACAACATAACGTATCCAGGTTTTTTGGTTACGTTCTGCTAGGTACTGTGCAAACTGTAATGTACGTTGATTACTGACTTTAGTGAGTAGAATATGGGTTGGGTCGTCCATTTGTTTAATGTCGAGCAGCACAAGATCGGTATTATCAAGTAACTCGTCAATAACAGCGTCGTATTTTCTGACAAAGCCGTTAGTATCTAAGCAAGTGTGAATATGCTGTTGCTTACAGGCTTTAAAAAGCGCAGAAACAAATTCAGCTTGTAAAATTGCTTCACCACCGCTTGCAGTAACACCACCGCCACTGGATTCTAAAAACGGGCGATAGGTCATGATTTGCGACATTAACTCATCAACTGAGACTTCTTTACCACCGTCTAAATCCCAAGTGTCACGGTTGTGACAATACTGACAACGCATTAAACAGCCTTGCATAAAAGCAATATAACGAATGCCGGGACCATCTACAGTGCCAAATGATTCAATTGAGTGAATACGACCGATTGTCATAACAACCCCTTTATATGCTGAGTACCTATAAATTGAGCAAAGAAAAAAGCTGTATCGAATATTCGATACAGCTAATTTTAGCAGAGTTTATAAACCTTTAGTGAAGGTTCTGGTAATAACATCTTGCTGCTGCTCTGGGGTCAGCGCATTGAAACGGACTGCATAACCTGATACGCGAATAGTTAACTGTGGATACTTATCAGGATTGACGATGGCATCCTCTAGCATTTCACGGTTCATTACATTCACGTTTAAGTGTTGGCCACCTTCTTGACGATCATTGTGGGTGAAGTATCCATCCATCAATGCTGCAAGGTTATTGCGGCGTGCAGTGTCTTCTTTACCTAAAGCATTTGGTACAATTGAGAAGGTATAAGAAATACCGTCTTGTGCATGCTCAAAGGGTAGTTTACCCACGGAGGTTAATGAAGCAATGGCGCCATTTTCATCGCGGCCGTGCATAGGGTTAGCACCCGGAGCAAATGGTGCTCCAGCTTTACGCCCATCTGGTGTATTACCGGTTTTTTTGCCGTAAACAACATTAGAGGTAATGGTTAAAATAGATTGAGTTGGAATCGCATTGCGGTACATTTTTTTATGGCGAATTTTGTCCATAAAACGTTCTACCAAATCACAAGCGATATCATCTACACGTGCATCATTGTTTCCAAACTTTGGATAGTCGCCTTCAATTTCAAAATCGATAGCGATGCCATTTTCGTCACGAATTGGTGTCACTTTGGCATATTTAATGGCTGAAAGTGAATCCGCTGCAATCGATAAGCCAGCAATACCACATGCCATAGTACGGCGAACATCACGGTCATGTAATGCCATTAATGCCGCTTCGTAAGAATACTTGTCATGCATGTAATGAATCGTGTTTAACGCAGTGACATATTGGGTTGCTAACCAATCCATTTGCGAGTCTAAACGTGCCATAACATCATCAAATGTGAGTACGTCTGATGTGATAGGAGCAGTTTTAGGTGCAATTTGTGTTTTCAGTTTTTCATCAACACCACCATTGATAGCATATAACATGGTTTTTGCTAGGTTAGCGCGCGCGCCGAAAAACTGCATGTGTTTACCTACAATCATAGGGCTAACACAACATGCAATAGCATAGTCATCATTGTTGAAATCAGGACGCATTAAATCATCATTTTCGTACTGAATTGAACTGGTATCAATGGAGACTTTGGCGCAGTAGCTTTTGAAGGCTTGCGGTAATTGTGTTGACCAAAGTACTGTGATGTTTGGTTCAGGGCTTGGGCCCATGTTGTATAGCGTGTGCAAGAAGCGGAAGCTTGATTTTGTTACAAGCGTGCGACCATCTACACCCATACCTGCAATAGATTCGGTTGCCCAAATTGGGTCACCAGAGAATAACTCATCGTATTCAGGCGTACGTAAAAAGCGCACCATTCGTAACTTCATTACAAAATGGTCAACCATCTCTTGCGCTTGTTGCTCAGTAATTACACCATTGTTGATATCACGTTCAATATAGATATCTAAGAAGGTTGATGTACGGCCTAATGACATTGCCGCGCCATTTTGGCTTTTTACTGCCGCAAGGTAACCAAAGTAAGTCCATTGAATGGCTTCTTTAGCTGAAGTGGCTGGTTTTGAAATGTCACAGCCATATTTAGCTGCCATCACTTTCATTTGAGCAAGTGCACGATGTTGCTCTGCAATTTCTTCTCGAAGTTGAATGACGTTGTTTAGATCTTCACCCGCTTCCATCTGCGCTTGTAAGGAAGTGAACTGGGCAAGCTTGTCTTGCATTAAATAGTCGATACCGTATAACGCAATACGGCGGTAATCACCAATAATGCGGCCACGGCCGTAAGCATCAGGTAAACCGGTTAAAACCCCTGATTTACGACACGCCATAATCTCAGGAGTATAAACATCGAATACACCTTGGTTATGGGTTTTACGTAATTCTGAATATACATAGTTAACGTCGCTGTCTAATTCACGGTTGTAAGCTTTACATGAACCTTCCACCATACGAATGCCGCCATTAGGGAGCATGGCACGTTTAAGTGGTGCATCGGTTTGTAAACCTACGATGGTTTCAAGCGACTGATTAATATAGCCCGCATCGTGAGAGGTAATGGTCGATACCATTTTAGTATCGAAGTCGATAGGGGCGTGGGTGGTGTTTTCTTGTTTGATGCCTTCCATCACTTTATCCCATAGAGATAATGTGGCATCGGTAGCATCCGCTAGAAATGATTCATCACCAGAATAAGGTGTGTAGTTTTTTTGAATAAAATCACGCACATTGACTTCAGTTTTCCAGTCACCTGCGACAAAGTTATTCCATGCATTTGCGAATACCGTTGTTAGATCAGTCATCTTTATTACCTTTAAACTTAATGGATCGGTATGTCAGTCTGCTTGGCATTACTGCGGCTTTAACATCAGTCACACTAGCTTAGCTAACCGGCTATAAAATTCTTTTCAGGTTTTTGGTGATATTCATTTCAAGACAACCTGATGCATCTTGTCTGCTTTATAACGTCAAATCCATGGAACATGCTGACTCTGGATTATGATTTATCGATATAGACGTTAAAAGGATATTTTTAAAAACGCCTTACGCAATATTGGTAAGACCAATTTACCTTTGTATGATACCACAGCATTTTGACATTGCCATTAATTGACCGGGATTTTATACAGGATTTGGTCAAAACTGTTAGCCAGCTAACAGTTTTGACACTATAATTCGCGCCGTTAGTAGGAATTAATTAACCTCCTGCTTATTGGGTGTGCGTATAACTCTGCTGTTAAGTTTTTTTAAGCCGTTTTGTTAGCCCAAATTGTTATCAAAAAGTAAACTTTTAATTGGTCTTACCAAATTACCTTGAGGTTTTAGCATGATTAATCTTAGGTAAAAATAAGCATAAATGGCTTATTAATGGTAGTCCGCGTGCGCTAGCGAATAATGTTGTCATCGAGAGTGATTAATGAAACCTGAAAATAGCCAATCCCCTTTACCGGCCAATCAACAAGTTGCCAGTAAACCCGAAACATCATTGTCGATTGCAGATGACTATGGATTGAAAAAAGTTCAAAAAGCATCATGGCAATCGTTCACTTTGGCGATATTTTCAGGGATGTTTATCGCCATTGCTTTTGTGTTTTATATCTCAGTCACCACCGGCAGTGATGCTGGTTGGGGGATGACACGCTTTATTGGTGGTATTGCCTTTAGTTTAGGCTTAATGCTGGTGATTGCTGCCGGCGGTGAATTATTCACTAGCACAGTGTTAACCAGTGTCGCTTGGGTGAATAAGCGGATCACAATGAGACAACAGTTACAATGCTGGACCCGAGTTTACTTAGGTAATATGGTCGGTGCACTGCTGATGGTATTGCTTATTATGCTAGGGCGATTATTTGAGTTGGCTGATGGGCAATGGGGATTAACGGCGTTGAATATTGCTCAACATAAGTTACATCACACATGGTTACAAGCATTTGTATTAGGTATTTTATGTAATGTGTTGGTGTGTTTAGGTATTTGGATGACATTTGCCACCAAAGATTTATTAACTAAATGTTTTTTAGTGATATTACCTGTTGCCATGTTTGTCGCTGCTGGTTTTGAACACTGCATTGCAAACCTATTTATGCTGCCTTTTGGTATTGCGGTACAAAATTTTGCCCCAGACAGCTTTTTTATGGCGTTAGACATTAGCCGAGACCAATTTAGCGACGTTAACTTAGCTAACGCTATTTTTAATAACTTAATTCCGGTGACGTTAGGTAATATTGTTGGTGGGGCAGTAGCAATTGGTTTAGGTTATTGGTTAGTTGAAAACGGCAGTTTTTCAACATTCAATTCAACGAATATAGTAAAAACAGCGGTGAAAACAGAAGCGGATTAGTCCTGTCGATATGATCCCTATATCAAATCCCATAAAATTGCAGGCTAGCAAGTACCATTAAGGTTCAGCTAGCCTGAATTTGGGTGAGTTGAGCAGCTTTTAAGCTTGATTTTTCCTTTCAAAATACAATTTTTGATCACTTACTTATCGTGATGGGGATAACGGCTTATCCTAGGTTGTTAAAACACGCGATAGCGCGTTAAATTTTAAACTTTAGAATAACAACCATAAACATCGGCATTGTTGTCAGGCATTTACCTTTAGCTACATACGTTCAGTTATTG
Source organism: Shewanella subflava (assembly GCF_025971955.1). Classification (GTDB taxonomy): domain Bacteria; phylum Pseudomonadota; class Gammaproteobacteria; order Enterobacterales; family Shewanellaceae; genus Shewanella; species Shewanella subflava. Next base: position 337,514 of record NZ_JAPDMX010000033.1, on the reverse strand, counting down.
ACTTTTATGGGTAGTAAACTTCACGCCTATCTTTAGGGTGTCATTGGGGGGAAAGCTTGTTTAACATGCTGTTTGGGGTGTTCAAACATTCAAACTCACCGTTTTTGGGTGGGAGCTATATCATCAATTTTTCAAGTTTACCTTCAGATACAGATGTTTTTGGGGTTGAGCCTTAAGATGCAATCTTATTGGTAAAAGGGTGTTAACTATACACCACTTTAGAGATACACACAGATGATGAAGATTAACGAGTATGCAGTTAAATAAAAAGCCCGACATAAGCCGGGCCATTTTAATAACTGTTGATTATAGCGAGTGGCCCGCTATATCAATCACATTATTATTGTACGTTTTCGCTATCACCAAACTCACCAGCAAACAACACTGATGATAAGTAACGCTCAGCTGCTGAGGGTAAAACCACTACAATGGTTTTGCCAGCAAACTCAGGAAGGGCTGCGATACGGTTTGCGGCAACTACAGCTGCACCAGAAGAAATACCGACCAAGATACCTTCTTCTTTCATCAAGCGACGCGACATTTCAATCGCATCTTCATTGCTAACAGCTTCAACACGGTCAACCAAAGAAAGATCTAAGTTTCCTGGAATAAAACCAGCACCAATACCCTGAATTTTATGTGGACCAGGCTGAATAGGTTGACCCGCTTTAGCTTGCGCAATAACAGGTGAATCAACAGGCTCAACAGCAACAGAAATCACTTCTTTACCCTGTGCTTTTAAGAAGCGACTCGTACCGGTAATGGTGCCACCTGTACCTACACCGGCAACAAACACATCAACTTGTCCGTCAGTGTCGTTCCAAATTTCAGGTCCGGTTGTTTTTTCATGGATTTCTGGGTTAGCTGGGTTGCTAAATTGACCCAGTACTAGGTATTTTGACGGATCTGATTGACGAATTTCTTCGGCTTTATCAATCGCGCCTTTCATGCCTTTAGCACCTTCTGTTAACACTAAGTTTGCACCCAATGCTTTCAGTAGTTTACGACGCTCAAGACTCATAGTATTTGGCATTGTAAGGGTTAACTTGTAACCACGAGCAGCAGCAACATAAGCAAGCGCAATACCTGTGTTACCAGATGTGGGTTCGACTAACTCAACATCTTTTGTTAAGGTGCCTTTCTTTTCCGCATCCCAAATCATGTTAGCGCCAATACGACATTTCACACTAAAACTTGGATTACGCGCTTCAATTTTAGCTAACACGTTACCGTTACTGACACGATTTAAACGCACAAGTGGAGTATTACCTAAAGTATAAGAATTATCTTCGAAAATTTTGCTCATGGATTGTTTGCTCCTATTTTTGCATTGTCTAATCATAAACATCCATTGGGAATTTAGAAGTGAATATTAGTTATTCTATATTCCTTTTGGTTATAAAAGATGTTCTGGTTATTCTAAAATGCTGTTCTGTGATTGATTTGTAAACAGAAGACGATCTTGGACCAACGCAATGGTCTGACCTTTCGACAATTTAGTATTTATTTGTAAGAGTATTATCGAGTTAATACTAAAATAATGCTAATTGGCTAAATCCATGTTTTTTGCTACCGTTATCCGTTTTTAAATCTTGTGTCCCATTGAACTTAAGATGCAAAAATAGTTGCTTGACGGTTGAACACTCAGTATTTAGCGCAAACACATTAACAATGGTACATATTAATGATAAAAGTGGTTATTTCTGGCAGTGGCCTTTTTGTTCCTCCTTATTCAGTGTCTAACCAAGAGTTAGTCGAAAGCTACAACAGCTATGTTGATATACATAATCAGCAACATGCTGCGTTAATCGACTCAGGTGAAAAGGCTCCTTTAGTTTATTCGACCAGTGAATTTATAGAAAAAGCATCTGGCATTAAAAGTCGATATGTTATGGTCAAAGAGGGAATCTTAGACCCTAATATTATGATGCCATTAATTGCTGACCAACCTTCAGAAGAGCTATCTTTACAAGCCTCAATGGGGATAGCAGCAGCCAAAGATGCACTGGCACAAGCCCAAGTTAATGCCCAAGACATTGATTTAGTCATTGTAGCCTGTGCCTATACACAACGTGCTTATCCAGCCATTGCTATCGAAATTCAACAAGCGCTTGGCACTAAAGGTTTTGCTTACGATATGCTAGTGGCATGTTCATCGGCGACATTTGCAATTGTCAGTGCGATGAATGCCATTAAAGGTGGCAGCGCAAATCGTGTGTTAGTGATTAATCCTGAATTAACTTCACCCCAAAGCAACTTCAAAGACCGAGATAGTCACTTTATTTTCGGTGATGTGGCCACTGCGGTGGTTGTTGAAAGACAGGATTTAGCCCAAACGGAGCATGCTTTTAATATTTTATCGACAAGTTGCATGACTGATTATTCAAACAATATTCGCAGTAACTTTGGTTTTGTTAACCGATGTGATCCAGAAAACAGCGCAACGGCCGATAAACTGTTTCATCAGCAAGGCCGTAAAGTGTTTAAAGAATTATTGCCAATGATTTATCAGCATTTAGATAAGCAATTTAGTGATGAGCAAATAAAGCCAGAAGAATTTAAACGTCTTTGGTTGCACCAAGCTAATATTAATATGAATATGTTTGTAGTAAAGAAATTATTAGGTGATGATGTTGAGCCACTGGTAGCACCCATTGTATTAGATGAGTTTGCTAATACCGCTTCTGCTGGTTCAGTTATTGCATTTAATAAGTACAGCGATGACTTTAAAACCGGTGATTTAGGGCTGCTATGCTCTTTTGGGGCGGGGTATTCTATCGGCAGTATCGTACTAGAGAAATGTTAAATTGTAGGTGATTAATTTGAGAATATTGATAGTTGAAGACAGTGACGCAGTATCTAAAGTTCTTAAACATTTAATTGTACAAGAACTTGATTGTGATGTGGATGTTGCCCCTGATTTGGCAACTGCGATTACGTTACTCGATGTTAATCAATATTTTGTGGTGGTCGCCGATTTAAATTTACCCGATGCGCCAAATGGTGAAATTGTCCGTCTAGTGCTTAATTCATATCACACAACGTGTATTGTGTTAACGGGTAATCTAGATTCTCAGCAACGCAAAGAACTGCTCAAATTAGGCATAGCGGATTATGTGCTGAAAGAGAATCGATACAGCTATCATTATGTGGTAAAACTGATCTCACGCCTGAAGCGCAACCAGCAAGTGAAAGTGTTGGTTGCCGATGACTCTGTTGTTAGCCGTAAGTTTGTGCGGGTATTATTAGAGCAGCATTTGTTTCAAGTGATTGAAGCCCATGATGGCGCTCAAGCCTTGACGATATTAAAAGAGCAGCCCGATATTCAATTGTTAATCACTGATTACAATATGCCCAACGTCGATGGTTTTGAGTTAATTTTAAGAGTAAGAGAGCAATTCAGCCGTGAAAAGCTGGCCATTATTGGCTTGTCGAATGATAACGATGAAAGTTTATCAGCGCGCTTTATTAAAAATGGCGCAAATGACTTTTTACAAAAGCCATTTGTGCATGAAGAGTTTCACTGCCGAGTGCTTAATACGCTAGATTCACTTGATATGATCCGCAGTCTTTGGGAAAGTGCCAATCGCGATTACCTGACTCAGGCTTTTACCAGAAGATATTTTTTCAAAAAGCATCAAAATGAACAGCAAGATCATAATGTGTTCTCTGTGGCACTGATTGATATCGATTTTTTCAAGAAAGTGAATGACACCCATGGGCACGATGTCGGTGACCAAGTACTGATTGAGTTTGCTAAACGGTTAGAGTCGGCATTTGGGCAACATTTTACCGTAGCAAGATTTGGCGGTGAAGAATTTGTAGTGGCATTCAAAGGGTTAGATGCTGAAAAAACCCATACCTTGATGGATAAATTTAGGCAGCAATGTGCTAATAAAGTCATTGATACCTCTGTTGGCCCCATCAACATGACATTTAGCTGTGGTGTAGCCACACTTCGCAGTGAATCTATTGATAGCGTGATCAACCGTGCCGATGAATATTTATATTTAGCAAAAGGGGCTGGTCGGAATAGGGTGGTCTCAACTTGCTAATAAGGCTATTTGTCTCAGAGTTGTTTTAACATATTCGCCATCACCACTTTGGCCTGTTCTATCGAAATTGACCCTAAGTATATCCCTGTTTTGCCTGTTACGACCATGATGGAACTTGGAAACATCAAGAAGTGCTTCACTAAAGCATCAATGGATAAGTCAGAATGACAAGTGTGCTCAACAGGTATCATAATTTGATGTGCCCGTTTAGTTAGCGTCAACCTGTCATGTTTTGTTTCTGCATTGGTGTTTACATAAGGGCTAATTGCTGCATTTATCTCATTTTGAGTAATAAATCCTATGCATTGCTTATCCTTCAAAACCGCTAATCTATCTGTTTGTTCAAACATCGACATAAAATCCTCAATTCTATCATCCGGCTGGATGTGTAATAGTGTTGGCATGACTAAGTCCATGATTGAAGATATTTGAGTATTTTTGGTCGTTAATGCTTTAAGCTGTAATTGTTCAATTGTGGCAGCGATATTGGCTAATGTGTCTTGATGGTCGGTTAACGATAACGGCTTGCTGAACAAATAGCCTTGAATATAGTCAACTTGCAACTCAAGTAATATTTTTAATTCTTCTTCAGTCTCAACACCTTCGACAATAATTTTTCCCTGCATTGCATGAATAAATTGAGCAAACATTTTAATCATCAACTGTCTTTGTTTATCATGCACAATACCTGTGGTGATTTCTTTATCAATTTTAATTAACCCTGCAGGTAATTTGGTTAAACTGCCAAAAGAGGTGTATCCAGAACCAAAATCATCAATTGCTAAAACAATATTATTTTCATGGACATGATTGATAGCATCTAATATTTTGGGATTATCAGTAAATATTGCAGACTCTGTTAATTCGATAGTTATTCTACTGGGTTCAATATTACTTTGTTTGATGAAAGTTAAGGTATCATTTAAGGTGGCGCGATTTTTAGGGCTAAAGACCATTGAACGATTGATAGACAATCCTAAATTATCATTCTGTAGTATTACTGATAAACTGGGTAGTTCTTTGATGGAAATTGAGATCATTCGCTGATCAATTTCATGTATTAAGTCATTTTCTTCAGCAATGTCGATTAATTCTTGAGTGGTATACTTAAATGATACCGCTAAATCAAATCGCGTCAGGGCTTCAACCTTTTCGATTTTAAAAGTTCGGGTACTAATAATGGGTTGATAAACCGCATGGATTTTATTTAACTTAAGGCAGTTAATCAGTGCCGTTTTAAGTTTAGACTTACGGTCATAAATTTTATTAATTCTATTATCAAAATATTTTATTTTGTGTGTTAACAGTTGTAGTCCGCCTGCAGATATAGATGCCAGAGCCTGTGCGGCATGGGATAACAACTCTTGGTTTGTATGCGCATCTGAAGAATCAACAGAAACACCAATATGACAATTTATCTGCGTGTGGTCACTTTGCTCATTGTTATTGAGCAAAGTGGTAAAAATGCTAGTGATGTCTTTATGTATGTTATTAATTATTTTTGTCGAGACATAAAGGCCACAAATTTGGTCATCATTTAATACCCCGAGTTTGACAATGTTTTTAATTGCTTTGAGTTTTGGTATTGATTGGCTGATTAACCAACGGGAAAAAACAGAATTAACCTTAGTGTTACAAAAGGTATTTATGACAAAAACGACAATGCTTTCATCACTTGCTATTTGTGTTTTGATGGCGTCAATCGATTTAAAAAAATCTGTTTTGTTATTCCAATCCCAATGCCAGTTCCAATAATTTTTTGTATTAGTAAATTGAGTCATTTCAGAATAAGTGAAATCAAGCTGTTTCAATTGGTAAATAAAAAAGGATTTATCTTCATGAGAATTAGGGTAGTAAATGATCTGAGCGCTGAATGGGATTAACTTGCCAGTTTTATGCCGCATTAATATTTCACCAGACCATGAACCACTTGATTCACAGTCGAATAAATGCTCTTGTAAATTAGATTCTTCATCAGAGGAAAACGATGAAAAGGTTTGCCCTAAAACCTCATACTCTTCGTAACCCAAGCAAGATGTCATGATGGCATTTGTCATCAAAATCCGATTTTGAATACCGCAAACAATTAATAGTTTTTTAGAATTAAAAAACAGTTGTTTGATGAGTTGTGTTTCTTCTTGTTTATTGGGCAAAGTGCGTTTAAAGCAAATTTTACCGGTGACTTTTTTAAAGTTTCCGCTTTCAATAATGACTTCGGCTAAAAATTTGCATTTTGCAATAGTGAACACTAAGTGGCAATGCACGACTTGTTTAGTGTCAATGGCTTTTTCGATGTTGATTTTTAAGTATTCAGCCTGTTTGCCATCAAGCAATTCAACCAGTTGTTTAAATCTGATCCCATCATCTGACTGTTTATCAAGGATCACACTTAAAAAAGGTCCACAAAAAAAACGCTTTTTTTCAATGTCCCAAACCCATTCAAAGCAATGGTTTAGTAGGTGTTCTCTAAACTCTGTCATGATCATTCCTTGTCCATCTGAGATTGGTTAATCCATCAACAAGTAAAGGAGTTGAACTTTTCCAAAGATTTTTAATGCCGCTATACAAGTGCTAAGTTAAACGTTGTGCGATTTAATCATGGCAACCATTTTAACGAATTAACTCATCTATCCTACAGCATGCCCATTACATCGGTAAAAATCACTTCCGTTATCCGATCTTATTCTAGGTTATTAAATGACCACTCACAAAAAAATCCACTTTTATTTTACTAAAAGTGGATTAAATTATGAGCCTACTACTTAATGATTATAGCCCTGTTCAGCAAGCATAAATAATGATTGATACTAGGCGTGTTTAACTTTGTTTATGTTTTATGTTGAGAGATAAAATGACTTTAGCCAAGGCGGATAATTGTAGGCATAGTTGCCATACGTCAAGGTTATCCAACGCAGTGTAAAGTTATTTTAGGCTCAACCCAAAAAAGGGGGCGACTATTTTTAAGTCACTTTGTGCGCAAATTCACTTGTTTAGCAGGCTAAATTGCGCTCAATTGTGATTGCCTGACAGAACAAAAGCCTACTGCATAATTTATCAACAAAGACAAACACACCCTAGAGTAACCATGCATAACTGACTTTCATAAAGTAAGTTTTTTCATTTTGGATAAGATTATCAATCTCATCATTGGCTTTAAATGCATCTGAGTATCCAAGATAAAATACGCTTTGAGGGTTTAGCTTATAACCATAAAGTACTTCATTACCTAAATCTTGGTATTTCGCTTTGGGTTGCTGGTAGATGTACAGGTTTGGATCGCGTTCAATGTCGGTATACACACTAGAAAGGCGAATAAAGCTATTTAAAGAGATTTGCCAATTGAGCCTTAAGTCACTTAAGTTGGCGGTAAACAGGCGGCCATTATCTACATCAAGTGTTTGATAGCGATGAGAAAAATCCAATACAATAGATTCAGTAGCTTTCCATTCAATACCAGGGTTTAACATGGTGATTGTGCCTAAACGGTCATTAACAAAATCAATGTTGTCGCCATAATTCACATCAAGCTCCAGCTGTAGAGATTTAGTGGGCACAAAATGGGTATAAAACCAACCTATGGTTTCGTCAAACATTTGGGTGTTGTTTCGAATGTTGATGTTGGATGGATTATGGCGTCTACCGACACGTTCTCTTTGGGCTATACCTCCAGCAATATAACTTTGATATCCACCTTCTAATTCAATGTATACCTCACTTTCTTGTTCAAGCTTTTCATCTTGTTGGGTATGGGTAATATCCCAATCACCTGCAACCGTGATTTTGCTAAAAAAGTGACCAATGGGATACCAACGATAACCACCACCTGCGACAAACTTTGTTGCATCAATCTTTTCAATAAAACCTAAGTCAGCCCTAAAATCATCACCAATCGATTCGTATTGGGTGTTGGCAAACCAGCTGCGGCGATCATGCATGTAGGTTAATTTGAACATGTTATCGCTAAAGGCGTCGGGCTTATTGGTACGCAGTACACGCTCATTATAATCACATGCAGATAGGTCACATTCTATTGGCGGGACCGCACAGTCATCGCCATTACAAAATTGATTGAATAAATCATTAGGGTAGAGGGTATCTGAATAAGCATATTGGGCGGTAAAGGTATCTTGCTGTGACGGTTGATATTTTAAGTCGGTGCTGTAAACATAATTATGATAGGCATCGGCTTTTTTTAATGTCATCACGCCACCGATAGAAAACTGTTTGCTGGGATCGTAACGATACCTTGCTGCCACATTGTGGCTTTCTTGATCGAGCGTTGCGATGTCTGAGCTAAGGTTGCCGGGGACAAGAAACTGAGTTTGAATATCATTTGTCGCTAGCACACCTACCGTATGGGCATCTGTTTTACTGGTGACTTTAACCCCATAGTCAGGAGAGCTGATATTTCGCGTATGCAATAATTCCATTTGGCTATCAAAGTAATCTTTGTTGTCTAAAAAGAACGCCCGTTTTTCAGGAAAAAACAACGCAAAAGTATTGTTTACATCTAATTGCCCCGCATCAGACTCGACCTGTGAAAAATCGGGATTTATGGTCGCATTTAATAGGGTTGTGGGTGTTATTCCCCAGCGTAAATCTAAGCCAACTTCAGTATTAGTTTCATCTTGCCATGGGCTTTTGGGAGAAACGTCACGTTGATTATTTTGGTTCGTTACAAATGATGGAGTAAGTTGTATGTCTTTGCCTTGTTTAGCACCTTCAAGACCTTGCATTAGTCCCAATTGACATAACTGACAGGATACATTGCGATCTATTTTGTGGGTTGAGAAACGACGACTGTGATTACGCGGATAAAATCGTATCAATTCTATTCCCCAGTTTTGCACTGTATGCGAATCATCAAAGTTAAATAAACGCAGCGGCAGTTGTACTTCAACCTGATACCCTGTTGCCGTTATTTTACCTTTGCTGTACCAAATCCCATCCCAAGCATCGCTTTCTTGACCTGTTAGCTCATTTTCAATTGAGTCACTTTGCACGCCATAGGGGTTAATGAAAAACTGATAGGCTAATCGGGCATTATTGAAAGTATCTAATTTGATGCCCACCATATCATCGCCCCATGATTTATCGCGATCTCGAAGGTTGGCGCGAATATTTTTAGGCTGAGGATCATAGGCGGTAAAAGCGATAAATAAGCTGGTTTCACTAGCAAATACTTTTGCGGTGGTGCGAACCGGTGCGGCAATATTTTCACCCGGAGACGTTTCAAATTTAAGTTCAACTTCAGTGGCATGTTGCCATTGTGGCTCAGAAAACTCACCATCAATCTCAATTTCGCTGCTTAGGGTAGGAACGGTCACTTGAAACTGGTCACTGCTGCCAGCAAAAGAATTGAAAGCCGATAGGCTGGCGAATAAAAATAGGGTTTTAGAATATTTGTTCACGTTGAGATTCAGATCTTTATTGTTGTTTTGTGCATTGTCGCAAACAAATGCAATAATTCCGAACTTTAATGCAATAAAAAGATTGTCAAATTGTTACTGGTTGGTGTGGAAAATGATGTGAGGATGAATTATTGCTAGAAGCTAGAAGCTAGAAGCTAGAAGCTAGAAGCTAGAAGCTAGAGGCTAGAGGCTAGAAGCTAGAAGCTAGAGGCTAGATGAAGATATTTGAATGCTAAGTATTTCTTTGCTGCTTATTTCAATGCATAACGCGCCTAATTAGCTAACTGAGTTTAGTTACCAGAGTTTGGCGCGTTATGTTATAGCGACTTAGTCCATCGCGACATGGGGATTTTTATACGCTTCACGGTAGCGGTCAACCCACATAGCCGTTGCACCACAAATGGCTACCGGCATGACGATAAAGTTGACTATGGGGATCATTGAAAACAAGGTTACCGAGGCACCAAAACTGAAGCTGGTTCCTTTGGTATTTCTTAGGGCAAATTTCATGTCATCGAAAGGCACTTTATGATTATCGAAAGGATAATCACAATATTGAATAGCCATCATCCAGGCGGTAAATAAAAACCATAAAATAGGCGCCGCCGTTTGTCCCACTACAGGTACCCAAAATAGAATTAAAAATATCAGTGCACGTGGGAGATAATATTTAAGTTTTAACCATTCGCGGCCAAGAATACGGGGGAGATCTTTAATTAAATCAATCGTGCCACCCGTGTTAAGGCTTTTGCCAGTTAAATGCTGCTCCACTTTTTCGGCTAACAAGCCGTTAAAAGGCGCGGCAAGCCAGTTCATCACAGAACTAAAAATAAACGACATTACGACTAGCATGCTTAATACTGCTAGCGGCCATAAAAAGAAATTTAACCAGGATAGATACTCGGGGATTTCGCCATTCATCCAGGTGAATAATTCATCTAACTTACCAACGGCAAAATACATTACCCCAGCGAATAAAATGAGATTGATCATTAATGGAATAAATACGAAGGCGCGCAACCCAGGTTGCTTAATAAGTTGAAAGCCTTCTAAAAAGTAGTTCACGCCACTTTTACGAATAGAAGGAATGTTCACGGCCATTGAGAGGCTCCTTTTTGAAGTCAATGTCACTTAATACCGTTGAGTTTGCCGCTGCAACTAACAGAAAACAAGCAATAAACTGTATCTAAGTGCGAATAATCGTTACAAAATGCGCGCCAATTGTTAAAGTGAACCGTGTTCCCTTTATTTTAACCAAACCATACCGGCAACAATGCGATTAAAACAAATAAAACTTGCTGGATTTAAGTCGTTTGTAGACCCTACAAAAATCCCATTCGATAATGCATTAACGGCTATTATTGGTCCAAACGGCTGCGGAAAATCTAATGTGATTGATGCGGTGCGTTGGGTGTTAGGTGAAAGCAGTGCTAAAAACCTGCGCGGCGATTCAATGACCGATGTTATTTTTAATGGTTCATCCGCAAGAAAGCCTATATCAGTTGCAGGGGTTGAGCTGATATTCGAAAATCTTCAAGGTCGTTTGTCTGGTCAGTATGCCAGTTATGAAGAAATATCGGTAAAACGCCAGGTTAATCGTGACAGTGAGTCCTTTTATTTTCTCAATGGTCAAAAGTGCCGCCGAAAAGATATCACCGACTTGTTTATGGGGACAGGCTTAGGACCACGTAGCTATGCCATTATTGAACAAGGCACGATTTCACGTTTAATTGAATCCAAACCGCAAGAGCTTCGGGTGTTTATTGAAGAAGCTGCTGGTATATCTCGCTATAAAGAACGTCGCCGTGAAACCGAAAACCGTATTCGCCATACTCGTGAGAATTTAGAACGTCTTAATGATATTCGACAGGAATTAGGCGGGCAAATTGAGCGTCTTGCTAAGCAAGCTGAAGAAGCTAAACAATATCGTGCCTTAAAATCACAAGAACGTGAGCTGCATACACAATTGCTGGTGGGGCGCTATCAGGATTTGTTACGTCAATCTGATGCGATGCACTTACAATTAATCCAGCTTGAGCGTGAGCAAAGTGAGTTTGCTGCTATTCAGCACTCATCTGAAAATCTAGTATTGCAATTACAGCAGCAATTAAACGATTTGACAGACAGTGAGCAAAAACTGGTAGAGCAATATTATTTAGCGGGCAACGAAGTTACTAAACTTGAACAGCAATTGAAGCACCAACAGCTGCAAGACTCGCAACGAGAACAAGAGCTGCTTGCCCTACAACAACGCATTGATGAAGCAACTTTAAAGCATCAGCAATATGAACAAACGTTAAATCAAGCATTACAGCAACAGTCTAGCCTTGCTCCTCAGCAAGATGAAGCCAAAATGCAGTTTGAGATACTGGATGAACAAGTGCATCAAGTTGATGAGAATTGCGAACATCTCAGACAGTCCTATCATGAAGCTACAGGAAAGTTAAATCAGGTAAAAACAGAACTTGCAGTGTACGGATCTCGTTATGAGCATCAGCAACTGTTATTGCACAACCATGAGCAAACGATTCCGGTTTTACAGCAAAAACTGCAACAGTTGCAACACCATGACATTGAAAAAGACATTCAATTACATCACAGCACACTGGCCAATCTTACGGCTCAAATTAGCGCGGAACAAAGCCTCAAACTGCAATTAGATGTTGAGCTGACTAAAAGGCAGCTGCATTTAACTCAAGCCCAAGGGGATTATCAGCAGATTAAAGATGCACTTGCTAGTGCCAAAGCAAGATTGCAGCTGATAAATGAGTGGTTAGCCAACGAAGTTGGTCAGGACAATACCCAGCAATTATGGCAAGTCATTAATGTGACGCCTGGCTACGAAAAAGCCGTAGATGTGTTATTGCAATCAATCAGTAAAGCGCGCATTTTGGATGGCAAACATGCTGATGACAGCATCAATTCTGGTTTTATCCCCTCATCGGTATTGTTTGAGCATGAAGCGTTAACCAGCCCCGTTAATATTGCGCCTTGGTTAACTGAGGTCAGTTTTGTTGATACGCTGGCACAAGCCAAAGACAAGATTGCTCACTTGCCCGCATCAGCCATTATTGCCTCAAAAGAGGGCTATTTGGTCGGTCATGGGTTTGTTTTAGCCCAATCAAGTCATCAATCGGTGATCAGTCTAACTTCAGAACAACAAACATTAATTGAAAATGTGGCAGCACTTGAAACGCAAACCGCCACAGCCTTACAGCATCAAACTGAACAAACAACCCAGTTAGCAGCGATAAATACTCAATTGGGTCAACATCAGCAAACGTTACAACAATTACTGCTCACAAAAACGCAATCACAGGCGAAATATGACGCCGCGGTTGAACAAAAACACAGCCGTGAACAACATCAAACACAATTAACTCAAGAGTTAACGTTAGCGAAGCAACATCAGCAACAGCAATTACTTGAAGTGCAAGCTTTGTTAGTTCAAGTGGAAACCCTTGATGACCAAAATCAATCATGTCTGCAGCTACAGCAACAGGCTCAGCAGGCTTTTGAGCAGGCAAGTGTTCAGCTTCGTGATTTAAAAACACAGCGAGCAGAGCGTGAAAGGCAAAGTGCCCACTTCAATCAAACCTTGCAGCAAATTAATACTCAAGTTGCAGTTACTGAGCAGCAATTGACACAGCAAGTTGAAAAAATACAAGAGTTGACCGAGCGATATAATGCGATTGGACAACATAGTCATTTAGAAAAAGACACTTTAGCGCAAGCAGAGCGTGAAAATCTTAAGCAAAAATTAGTGTTACAGCTTGATATTCAACAACAAAATCAACTCAAACTGAATGATAATCGCCAGCAACAAGCTGATTTGCAACGAAGCTTAGATGCATCACTAACAATGCAAAAACAACAGCTTGTCACACTACAAGACTTGACTCAAAAGATAAGCGCGTTAAAGTTACGTCGTGAAGGTATAAAAGGCCAAACGGATGTGCAATTACAGTTGTTGCAGGATGAACACATTCAGCTACAAAGTGTCATTAATCTTATCCCAGACGGTTTTGACCTAAAGTCATGCTCAATTGCGTTAGATAAAGTGCGAGATCAAATTAATGCGTTAGGGGCGATAAACCTTGCAGCCATTGAAGAGTATGATACGCAAAGTGAACGAAAACAGTATTTAGATAGTCAGGATAACGATTTAAATCAAGGGTTAACTACTTTAGAAGACGCAATAAGAAAGATAGATAAAGAAACGCGAACGCGTTTTAAAGCGACTTTTGAAGCGGTAAATAATGATTTAATGCAACTGTTTCCTAAAGTGTTTGGTGGCGGAAAAGCCTACTTAGCATTAACCGATGATGATTTGCTCGACACAGGGGTGACCATCATGGCTCAACCTCCTGGAAAAAAGAATAGTACCATTCACTTACTTAGTGGTGGAGAAAAAGCCTTAACCGCTTTATCATTAGTATTTGCAATATTTAGATTAAATCCAGCACCATTTTGTATGTTGGATGAGGTTGATGCCCCTTTGGACGACGCTAACGTAGAACGGTTTTGTCGTTTATTACAAGAGATGTCGCAAAGTGTGCAGTTTGTGTATATCAGCCACAACAAGATCACCATGGAAATGGCCGATCAACTTATAGGCGTCACTATGCATGAACCGGGTGTTTCACGTATAGTTGCTGTAGATATTGAAGCCGCGGTAGCGCTTGCTGACGCAGTATAAATAGGAATCAAGTAGACAATGGAAGATTTACAATTAGTGTTGTTAGTTTTAGGTGCAATCGCCATTATTGCGGTTCTTGTGCACGGTTTTTGGTCGATACGGAAACAACAACCTAAGTCAATGAAACAAAGCCCAATGGCTAATTTTTACAAAGAGCAAGCCGAACGTCGCGATGCGGAAGGTTTTGATAATGACGGTATTGGGCCTGTTCGTGTATTGAAATCCACAGATGTTGAGCCTGTGGTCACCAAGCCTATCCTTAAAACTGCTGGTTTGTTTAAACCACAACACGCTAAAAAAGCCGAGCCAGCTGTAACGCCCGTAATGACTTCTTCAGCCAGCACCGCTAAGTCTGAACCTGTATTGCCGACATTAGATGATGAGTTTGAGCAAACGCCTGAAATTAAGCTGACAACAAGTCAAGATATTAAACCTGTTCATATGGAAGCAATAGATAAGCCTAAGCACTATTCAAATCCTGATGCCGTTCAAGATGAACCTGAAGCAGAAGAAGCACAAGACGTTGCAGAAGAACCTCAAGTGCTTGCAGATCCTACCGATGTATTGGTTTTACATGTTGTCGCTAAAACAGGGCAACAATTACAAGGTGCAGAGCTACTTCCTGCGTTATTATCATTAAACTTTAAGTTTGGTGATATGGAAATCTTCCATCGACATATTGATAATGCAGGAACAGGCAAGGTACTATTTTCATTGGCCAATATGGTAAAGCCTGGCACATTTGACCCCGATAACATGGAACAGTTTGTGACTGAAGGCGTAGTGCTATTCATGACATTGCCTTGTTATGGCGACCCTAAAATGAATTTTACTATTATGTTAAATTCTGCGTTACAACTGGTGGATGATTTAGACGCTGAGTTATTAGATGGCAAGCGTCAGCCATGGGATGATGCCGCAAAAGAAGATTACAAGCGAAGAATCGCCGTAGCTTAAGCCCCATTTATCCTTCTTTAATTAGCATAACAAGGCCGCCGATGCGGCCTTCATTTTTTGTATTACGGATCAAAATCATGCAAGCAATTCAAATTGAAATGGCCGAGCTATCTGAAGCTCTAAACCAACATAATATTCGTTATTATGTTGATGATTCTCCTACCATCCCCGATGCTGAATATGATCGCTTAATGCAGCGTTTAATTATACTTGAACGTGAAAACCCGCAGTTTATCTCATCCTCCTCACCGACTCAGCGAGTCGGTGGTTTAGCTTTAGCTAAATTTGATCAAATTACCCATTTAAAGCCCATGTTAAGTTTGGATAATGCTTTTGAACAGGCTGATTTTGAGAGCTTCAATAGGCGCATAACCGACAAAGTGGGCGGTGTGGAATATGTGTGTGAACCAAAGCTTGATGGTTTAGCGGTATCGATTACCTATCGTAATGGCCTGCTAGAACGCGCAGCTACACGCGGTGATGGTGCCGTAGGTGAAGATATCACTGAAAATGTACGCACGATTAAAGCTATCCCCTTAAAGCTGCGCGGCGAAGGTTACCCTGAACTCGTGGAAGTGCGCGGTGAAGTTTTTATGCCTAAAGCGGCATTTGAAGCATTAAATCAGCGTCAAATGGCCAAGGGCGACAAGGTATTTGTTAATCCTCGTAATGCCGCAGCGGGCAGTTTGCGGCAATTAGACAGTAAAATTACCGCATCACGAGCCTTAGGATTTTATGCCTATGCGCTAGGCGTTGTCGAAGGTGAGTCTGAGCCAATGAAAGCGAGCCATTATGGACAATTGCTACAGCTAAAAGTATGGGGGTTGCCCGTTAGTGCTGAAGTGAAAGTCTGTGATGAGTTAACGAAAGTGTATGCTTATTATCAAGATATTTTAAGTCGTAGAAGCGAGCTTGAATATGAAATTGATGGTGTTGTCATCAAAGTTAATGCGATTGAGCAGCAACTTAATTTAGGCTTTGTCGCCAAAGCGCCACGTTGGGCAATTGCTTATAAGTTTCCTGCGCAGGAAGAAATGACTCTATTGGAAGCGGTTGACTTTCAGGTGGGGCGCACAGGTGCAATTACTCCCGTGGCCAGATTACAGCCAGTATTTGTCGGCGGGGTGACAGTGTCGAATGCCACCTTACACAATGCCGATGAAATTGCCCGCTTAGGGGTTAAAATTGGCGATACAGTAATCATTAGACGAGCCGGCGACGTTATCCCACAAATCGTTGCCGTCGTGCTAGATAAACGTCCAGATGATGCGTGCGACATTACATTTCCCCAGCATTGCCCGGTATGCCAAAGTGATGTGGAGCGTATTGACGGCGAAGCGGTTGCCCGTTGTACTGGCGGCTTGTTTTGTGAAGCACAGCGTAAAGAGGCCATAAAACATTTTGCCTCGCGTAAAGCACTCAATATTGATGGCATGGGTGATAAAGTTGTCGAGCAACTTATTGATAAAGAGTTGGTTAAAAGCCCAGCAGACTTATTCGGCTTAAGCGCTTCGGCAATCACCATGCTGGATCGTATGGCAATGAAGTCGGCTACCAAGTTGGTTGCTGCAATCTATGAGGCTAAATCGACCACCTTAGCGCGTTTTTTATATAGCCTTGGTATACGAGAAGTGGGTGAAGCCACTGCGGCTAACTTGGCTGCATATTTTAAATCGCTTGATGCGGTAAGAAGTGCATCACTAGAACAGTTATTGGCGGTTGATGATGTGGGCAATATTGTCGCTCAGCATATCCATCACTTTTTTGCTCAAGCCCATAACCTTGAGGTGGTTGATAAATTAATTGCAAGCGGTATTCATTGGCCATCAATTGAGCAGGTTGACGACAGTGAATTAACGCTAAAAGGTCAAACTTGGGTACTAACGGGTACCTTGAATGTGTTGAATCGCAATGATGCTAAGGCTCAGCTACAAGCTTTGGGAGCCAAAGTGGCTGGCAGTGTGTCTAAAAATACCGATTGTTTAGTGGCGGGAGAAGCTGCGGGTTCCAAATTGGCTAAAGCGCAAGAGTTGGGAATTAAAGTGATCGACGAGCAAGCTTTAATGGCAATTTTACAAGCTTAATAAACGGATGTAGGTTAACGATTGATGAGTGTTTATTGCTATAAGGCTAAATGTGGATTATGAATTTTAGCAATATTACCTGGCTTGATGATAAAGGGCATATCAAGCCACCGTACTTTTTGTACATTGTGTTGGTATTTTTAGCCAGAGGCTGGTGTGTTTTTATCGCTTCTTTGACGCAGTTTAATGATAGAGCTGGTTTAGTCAGATTATTTTATCCGCACAAACAAGATTTTATTTTGGCGTTGTTTGCTGGTATCGGTGCGGTGCTGCTATACGGACTTGTTATTGCAGAGCGAAAACGTCAGTGGCCATGGCTTATCCCGTGGTTTAAGCGTGGTAAAGCCATTTTATGGGGATTGCTGTTGATAGACGCGGCTATGCTAATCCAACGTTTAATTCACGATGATTTTTTATTTAAAATAAGCTATGCATTGGATGCATTATTTTTATTTTGGATCAGTATTTATGTTTTGAAGTCGAAACGTTTACATTATTACTTTAATGATTGGCAAGTTGTCGATAAGCCTGAAAAATAAAAACAACCTATCTTGTTCATTTATCCTATAGTGTAAGTAGTTCAACGTTTTAGTTGATTAAGGTGTAAGAGTTACGCGTCCAAAACAATTATTCAGTATGGAAGACATATTCATTGGCTAAACAAGAGTTAACCCAAATACCGCTGTCTAATATTGTGTTAGGGCTTACCATTAAGCTACCTTTGCCGTGGACAAAAAATCCTTTTTTTATTAATAAGATTAAGCTTGAACAAGCCTCTCAAATTGCCATTATCAATGAGCTTGATATTGACTTTGTTTACGTCATTGCCGGTCATGAATTATTGCCTTTAATTGAAGAAAATGTAGAAAGTTTAGATGATGATCCTGAACACGTGGTTGAAACAGACCACAAGGCGCTGGCAAAAAAGTCGATGCGTGTCGGCCAAAAACGTTTTATTAAAGCCATAAACGACAGTCGTAATATTTTCAGTAAAGTGATCAGCGACCCCGAGGGGATGTACCGTGAATCTGCAACGCTTGTTGAGGATTTAATCGAGCATTTATTTGAATCGGAGACAGTGAATTTATCCTTAGTTGACCATGGAGAAAAAGACACAAGTATTACCGCACACGGCATTTCCATCGCGGTACTTTCAATGGTGATTGGACATGCTAATGGTTTAGATAAATCAACGCTGAGGGATATCGCCCTAGGCGGTATTTTGCATGATATCGGTAAATTAAAAGTGCCCGATGAAATTCGCCGCAAACACGGAGAGTTAACTCAGCCAGAAATCAATTTCATGAAAATGCACCCTAACTTAGGTTTTGATTTAGTGAATCGTAGCAATCTTTTTCCCAGTGCGGTTCTTGATGTGATTCTGCATCATCATGAGTATATCGACGGTTCAGGCTATCCGGATCACCTTACAAAAGATGAGATCCCAGAAACCACACAAATAGTGGCCTTAGTGAATGATTATCTGATGCTATTACATCAATACCATTCGCCACAATTGGCATTAGGGATATTATTTAAACAACGAGTTGGTAAACACGCTGATAATTTAATTTCTTTATTGGTTAAGGTGTTGGGTATTTATCCACCGGGGACATTAGTCAAACTATCTGATGATCAAGTGGCTAAAGTCATGATGACCACGGGTGAAGTGAAAAAACCCCATGTGTGGGCATGTAATCTCAAAGGCGGCAATGCCAGTTTACGTTTTTTAATCGACGGTGAAGTCGAAATTGTTGAAGCCATCAAAAAAGATAGCTTAAGTGATGGTGTGATCAAAACCTTGCAGGCTGATAACGTTATTAATTTTTACTTTAATCATTTTTCTTATCAAGGCGCATAATGACATCCGTTACCATTATAGGCTGTGGCTGGCTGGGCTTTCCATTAGCAACATCCCTGATTCAGCAAGGATACTTTGTAAAAGCCAACAAGCGTCAGCAACAGGATTTAGCCATGCTAACTCAAGCGGGTATAGAAGCGTACCAGTTTGATTTAGCATCAGAAAAATCAATGGCTTCAGCAAAAAAACTGTTAGATAGTGATATGTTAGTTATCAGTATCCCCCCAGGTCTTCGCCGTGGTGAAACCGACTATTTAGCCAATCTTGCCGCATTAACCTCAGCGATTGGCGATAAACATTACCAACGGATTATTTTTGTCAGTACCACAGGGGTTTATCCCAACGAAGATAGGATAATGACTGAAGATGACGCCCATCCACACAGTCCTGTTAGCGACACGTTGCTGCAAGCTGAATCAATATTTGCCAGCATGAATAATAGTTGTATTGTGCGTTTTGCTGGTTTGGTCGGCCCTAAAAGGCATCCTGGCCGCTTTTTTGCGGGCAAAAGAGATGTCAGTGGCGGCAATGTTGCGGTGAACCTTGTTCATCTTGATGATTGTATTGCTGCACTGAGTTTAATCCTGCGCGCGCCCAAGGTGGCCAATGTCTATAATATTTGTGCTCCAGAACACCCGACTAAAGCCATGTTTTACACCTATGCCGCATCGCATCTTGGTGAAATAGCCCCTGAGTTTAATCAGCAAACAGCACCAAGTAAGCTAATTGATGGCAATCTGATTTGTCAGCAATTGGGATTTAGCTATGGTCATCCTAATCCAATCAAAATGCTTGATGCTTGCTAAGCCGCCATAGGGTATAATTTTTGTTTGATCTCGTTAATTTAGATAATCAAGGTGATACCACCCATGGTAGATTTTCCATTATTACCCGGCGATGAGTTCGTTGAACTTTATAAGGTTCTGAAAGTACAAGGTTTAGTAAATGGTGGTGGCGATGCAAAGCATGTTATCACTGAAGGGCAAGTCACTGTAAATGGTGATGTTGATACCCGTAAACGTAAAAAGTGTGTCGTGGGTGATGTGATTTCATTCAACGGCCAAACGATTAAAATTGTGGCTGCAGTTTAAGGAAGATCCCATGCAATTCCCTGATGATGATAACGGACAAATGCTGGCGGCAATGGCCGAATCTGGCATTGATTTAACGCGCGAATTAGAGGTTGATTTTTTTCTAGTCTTTGAAGACAAGCGTGATGCTGAGTCAGCTTTAGAAGTCTTAACTCAACAAGATGAACAAGGCGAGCTAGAACTTCACTTTGATGAAGAAACAAATCAATGGGAAGTGATAGTCAGTATTCAAATGGTACCTGAATATCACGCTCTTACTGCTAAAGAAGTCCAGCTAAATGATTTTGCTAAAGAATTTGATGGCATTTCTGATGGCTGGGGAGTCATGCAACACCAAGATGGTGACGGTGAGTTTGCCGATGACCATGTGCATGATGAACATTGTCACCACTAAGTTATTGCTAAGTTAGCCGTAAGCTGATTTGTAGAATACTGTTATTTTACTCTATTAAAGTAAAAACCACCTAAATGGTGGTTTTTTTGTGTGTTAATCCTTAGGATGTTCGCCATTCACTGAGCAAATATATGGATTATTATGGCAAGGCATATCAGTTTTGGCACTCCGGTCAATGATGCTGAACGTTGGGCATTTACATTACTCACTGAAGAATTACCTGAAGATTATCTACTGCTGACCAATGTTGAAATACCCACTCCCACGGGCCAAGCCATGGAAGTGGATGCATTAGTGGTAGGCGAGTGGGGTGTTTATGTGGTTGATGTTAAAGGTTACATTGGTCGTTTAAATGCTGGCTTACATGCCTGGTCACTTGATGGCCGAGATGTTGATAACAGTTTATCAAAAGCCAATTATGTTGCCCGAGTGCTGGCTGGCAGATTAAAACATAAAATTCCGGTCGGTGTTTATGCCCCTTGGTGTCAGGGAATGGTGTTTGTCACCGGTAGAAAGGGCGAAGAGATCTTAGTGGAAAAAGATCACGGCAAGCTCAGCATTTATACTCCAGCCAAAATTATTGCCGCGCTGACCAAAGAATGGGGATTAACCGCCCCACATAAACATGCCGTTACCAAAGCTCAAAAAGAAATGGTACTCGATACCATTGGGCAAGTGGCCGTGGTAGAACAGCGTAATAATAAAATTCAAGATTTCATTAAAATCAAATGCTTGTTTTTACAACAAGGTTTAGAGGTGTGGCAATCTGAATATAACCCTGGTGGGTGGACTGCACCTTGGTTGTTGAAAATATTGGTGATGAACCAATTTGAAAATCAGCAGGAAGCCGAAGCTCATGAACAAAAACTTAGAAATGAGTTTAAACGGATGCAGTCGTTATCCGGTTGCAGCTGTGTACCATTCTGCGCACCGCTGATTAATGATGGTGAACAATTAGTGCTGCCCATCCGAATGCCGCGTGGTATTCCACTGAATATATTTGAAGTTGAGCAACAAAGTACCTATCAACTGCTAGAAATTCTTAGACGAAGCCTTAGTGGTATTCAACAAATTCATCGTCGTGGATTTACGATTGGTGGTTGGGAAAGTCATTGCGTGTTTATTTCAGATGATGCCGACGTTGAGTTTATTGATATCAAGGACAACCTGAATACCTCAGAAGATATTGCTCATTATGCTAAAACGTTTTTGATTCTGGCTGAGCGCACCAGGCAGCCAAGAATTTACCATTGGTATCGTGATGCTGCTAAGGGTAAAACCATTGATTTAGATGAGATCCGCTGTGATTTGTCGGCATTAATTGATTTGGGTGTGTGTGACACTGTGCCTGATGATATAGCCATCGAACGTGGTACTGTCATTGATCATCACTATAGATTAACGCAATTTATTGCCTCGACACAAAGAAGCCAATTGTGGCAGGCCATGCATATTCAAGGTAATTACCCTTGTGTGGTGAGTATTTACAGTGAAGTTGACACTCACTGGTCATCGCTGAGTAATATTTACCGTAGTTTGTCGAAAATTTATCATCCTCACATTGAAAAAGTATTGGGTTTTGGTCAGTTGCCCCAATCGAATGAACTTTTTATTGCAAGAGCGTGGGCGCAGGGCGTATCGCTTGATGAAGTTAAAAACATCCAAGTGGGACAACCTTTCAATTGGTTTTTACAATTGTTGTCAGCGCTTCAATATTTGCACACCCTAGACATTTATCATGGCGCAATTTGTCCTAAAAATATTATCTGTTCACAAGAAAAAGCCACCTTGGTTAACTTTGGTGTGGGTCTTGATATTGCAGCTACACATTATGCATCGCAATATGCCGACCCGACATTATGGGCTGTTGAAGGTGATGCGGAAAAGGATTTATACGGCCTAGTGGCAAGCTTTATCGACTCATTGGTGCCAAATCATTTAAAAGGTGGCAGTGGTGCAGATGGTATTGTGAATGCATTAATGCAGTATGATAAATCATGGTTTGGTGATGCTTTATTTGATGCTTGCTTTCGTATATTGCGTTTTGAGTTCCGGATTGTGCCTAATCAAACTTATGCAGAGCAACTGGGTTTAACCGAAACCGAGATTATTCAAGCAGGGCTTTGAGTCTATTTGATGTGACTCATATTACTTGCAACGGATCTGAGTGCATGATTTATAAAATAAACCGCAGTTTGACTTGGGCGTGTTTATCTTTGTTTATTTTTTATGTTGAGAGATAAAATGACTTTAGGCAAGGCGGATAATTGCGGGCATAGTTGCCCAACGTCAAGATTATCCAACGCAGCATAAAGTCATTTTAGCCTCAACCCGAAGGGTGGCGGCTATTTTTTAGCCACTCTGCCCACAAATTCAATTATTTAGCGGGCTAAACAGCGTTCATTTGCGATTGCCTGACAGAAAAATAGCCTACAGCATAATTTATCAACAAAGATAAACACGCCCTAAATAATGCCCCATTTAATAGGGGCATGCTATTTTCCTGCTTTGATACTTTGTAATTCTGTTTTAAAGCAGGTTTAATACCTCTCTTTGCCTGTGCTGGTCTTACCTATGTTTGAACTTACTTTACAAATTGGCCTGATTTTATTTGCCGTTGCTCTGCTGGCGGGTTTTATTGACTCTATCGCAGGTGGTGGGGGCTTAATCACGATCCCGGCATTGATGTGGGCGGGACTCCCTCCTGCAGCTGCATTAGGTACCAATAAATTACAAGCTTGTGGTGGTAGCTTTTTTGCGAGTTTGTATTTTATTCGCAAAGGCATGGTAGATCTAAAATCAATTAAGCTTTCGTTAATTTGTGCTTTTATTGGTGCCGCAATAGGTACCATTTTGGTGCAACTTATTGATGTTGAGCTGCTGCAGTTGGTACTGCCTTTTCTTATTCTAATGATTGGCTGTTATTTTCTGTTCTCTAAAAAAATAGCTGAAGATGACCGTCAACAAGTACTAACGCCAACCATATTTGCGTTTACGGCGGCATTGGGCGTGGGGTTTTATGATGGCTTTTTTGGACCTGGCACCGGCAGTTTTTTTGCCTTAGCTTTTGTCTCATTAGCCGGATTTGGATTAGCCAAAGCAACTGCACATGCGAAGGTGCTTAATTTTGCCACCAATATTGCGTCATTAATTTTCTTTATCATTGGTGGTCAAGTTGCTGTGGTGCTTGGGCTGATAATGTTAGTGGGGCAGGCGATTGGCGCAACATTAGGTTCTCGGTTAGTGATGACTAAAGGGGTGAAAATTATTAAGCCCTTAGTGGTAATTATGTCATTTGCCATGAGTATTAAATTACTCTGGTCGCAATATATGTAACTCACTAGCCATTTTATTGATCATGGTAGCAAGCTTATTTAGGCCGTAATTAGATTAGAGTAAAGGTTTTTATGCGCATCATACACACGTCAGATTGGCATCTAGGTCAGCACTTTTTTGGTAAAAGCCGCGCCGCAGAACATCAAGCGTTTATGGCTTGGTTACTGGAACAAATCGAAATATATCAGGTTGATGCCCTTGTTATTGCCGGTGATATTTTTGATACGGGTACCCCGCCAAGTTATGCCCGAGCCCTTTATAATCAATTTATTGTGCAAATGCAGCAATCTGGTTGCCAACTTATTATTTTAGGTGGTAACCATGATTCAGTGTCAATGTTAGGTGAGTCTAAAGAACTGCTTGCTTGCCTAAATACCCAAGTGATCCCCGGTGCATTATCAACACCTGCAGATCATGCCTTTGCGATAACTAATCGCCAAGGTGAGCTTGGTGCTATTATTTGTGGCTTACCCTTTTTGCGACCCAGAGAGTTAACCCAAAGTCAGGTTGGCGAAAGTGCCAAAGATAAACAAGTGAAATTAGGCAATGCTATTGCCCAGTATTATCAAGCCAGTTTTGAGCAAGCCACACAATTAAAACTTCAATATCAAGCTGCAACGGGAAAGGCATTACCCATTATCGCCACAGGACATTTAACCACGGTTGGGGCTAGCACCTCAGAATCGGTGCGTGATATTTACATCGGTAGTTTAGATGCCTTCAATGCCAATTTATTTCCGCCAGCGGACTACATCGCATTGGGTCATATTCATCGGTCACAGAAAGTGGCTAAAACCGAGCATATTCGTTATTCCGGCTCACCCATAGCGCTCAGTTTTGATGAACTGTCTAGTGATAATCAAGCCAATAAAAGTGTGGTGTTAGTCCAATGGCAGCAAGATAAACCAATGCAGGTTAGCACTCTTGATATCCCCATGTTTCAACCGATGCAGATGATCAAAGGTAACCTTACGCAAATTGAAGAACAGGTCGCACAGTTTGCAGATTATTCAGAAATCACGCCTTCAACTTTGTTTGCCAATATTTGGTTAAGCATTGAAGTGACGGAGCAAGATTATCTATCAGATTTACAGTCGCGGATTATCGCCTTAACCCAGCATAAAGCCGTTGAAGTGCTCCAGCTTAAACGTGCACGAGCAAAACGAAAGTCTGTGATGCAAAACCAGCAAAATGAAACCTTGTCTGAGTTGTCGGTTAAAGAGGTGTTTCAGCGCAGATTAATGCAAGAGCAGTTTGATGATGAAGCATTTAAACAGCGGATCATGACCAAGTTTGACCAATTACATCAAGACGTTGAATTGGCGCAGCAAACGGAGCATAAATCATGAAAATACTGTCTCTGCGTTTTAAAAATATTAATTCCCTCAAAGATGAATGGAAAATTGATTTTACAGCTAGCCCATTTGCTGAAAATGGCCTGTTTGCGATTATTGGCCCAACCGGATCTGGTAAAACCACCATTTTAGATGCGATTTGTTTAGCGCTTTATCACCGAACACCGCGTTTATCAGTGATTTCAAAATCAACAAACGAGCTAATGACCCGAGGGACCAGCGAGTGTTTGGCAGAGGTTGAATTTGAAGTAAAAGGCGTGGGATATCGTGCATTTTGGAGCCAAAGACGTGCTCGTGATAATCCTGATGGCAATTTACAGGATGCGCAAGTTGAGTTAGCTCAAATGGCTGACGGCAAAATTATCGCCAGCCAAATAAAATTAAAGTCGGATGCGATTGAAAAGATAACCGGCTTAGATTTTGCGCGCTTTACTAAGTCGATGATGTTATCGCAGGGCGAGTTTGCGGCGTTTCTGAATGCTGATGCTAATCTCAGGGCGGAATTACTTGAAGAGTTAACTGGCACCGAGATTTATGGGTTGATCTCAGAGCGAGTGCACCAGGAATTTAGTCAATCTAAGCAGCAATTACAGTTACTTGAAAGCCAGATTAATCATGTTCAGGTACTCAGTGATGATCAAGTGGCAGAGAATGAAACACTGCAACAAACGTTAACCCTTGAGCTTAAACAACTCGATGAACAAATTGAACATAAAAAGGTGTTTTTGCAGTGGCACAAGCAGCTAACTCAATCTTGTCAACATCATTTAGCCTGTCAACAAGCTTTTGAACAAGCAAACAAAGCGATTGATGCGCAACACAGTGAATTGCAAAAATTAGCCGATAGCGAACCTGCGCAACAGCTTAAACCGATATTTGAACAGCAAGCTCATTTAGCCAAAAAGCTGGCTGATTTAAGCATGCAAATCGAAAACATGGGGGAGAAATTACAGCAATCAAACATCAAGGTAAGCCAAGATGAGCAGGTTTATATCGCTCAGCAATTATCAGTCGATGCGGCTAAAACCCTACATAAACAAATGTTGTTATTAATTGACCAGCAAATCATCCCCTTAGATCATGATATTAAAGTGCTAAAATTGCAGGTTGAGCGTGAACAGCAAACGCTTGCTAAACAAGAGTTAGCGCATCAGGGGGTAACTAAGCAGCTTGTTGATACTCAACACGCCATCGAGAACATTAACCAAAATCAGCATCATTTAACGGCCTTGGTGGAGCAGTTTCCACAGGGGCAGATTATTGCTCAGCACATTGCATCGTGGAAAACTCAATATCAGCAATGGGTATCTCAAGCTAAAAGCCAACAGCAATACCGCGCCGAGCGAGATGAGCACACTCATGCATCGGCATTGAAGCAACAGCAAATTGATAACCTACTTCAAAGTCGTAGTGCTAATCGCGAGCAAGTTGCGCTATTGGTGAGTGAGCAACAAAACCTGCAAGAGACTATCAATCAATTGTTAGCGGGTAGAAGCGAAAACGATTTACACAATCAATATCAACAACTACTAGAGCAACAAAGCTTACGTGAGAAATTGGCACAATGTGCCCAAGACTATGCGCAGGGGCGCCAAACATCTGCGGATACAGAGCAGGCAATAAATCGACGTCAACTTGAGATGGCTGCTCAAGAGCAAACATTGACCCAAACCCGCGAGCGCTGGAGCGATAAAAATCTGCAATTAAAAGATGTGCAACAACTTCTTAAACAAGAGCAGCGCATTGCAGATCTCACCCATGAACGGGCCAAACTGATTGAAGGCGAACCCTGTGCCTTATGTGGTTCAACTGAGCACCCTCTAGTTTCTTCATATCAAACACTGGATTTATCGCACACGGAGCAAAGGGAAGCGCTGTTGCTCGATGAGCTTGAGCGACTTAAAAGTCAAGGTGAGCAGCAAAAGCAAGCGCTACAAGAGATGACCTATTTGCAACAACATCAGCAAAGTTCAATGCAAGAATTGCAAGCCAAACTGTTGCAGTATTATCAGCAAGCAACAGACTGCTGTCAGGCATTGGGCATTAGTGTTGATTTAGATGATGTGCAATGTCAGCAAGCTATCACAGATTATATGACCACAGTGGATGAGCATAAAAAGCAGCTGTCAGATGTCATGTTACAGCTTAAAACACATCACGACTCAGCCAGCCAATTGACTGAGCACAAGACTAAATTGGAACAGTTACTAAACGCTGAAAATAGTCAATTACAGTTGGCACAGCTTGAGCTAAAAACGGCTCAGCAACAAATTGATAAGCACGGTCATCAAATTAACTTAATTGAGTCAAATTTAAGCGATATCAAACAGCAGTTGATTAATCATATCCAAACCTGTGATTTACCCTTACCCGATTGGGCAGTTATTGCTTCATGGTTACCCACACTGGAGGCTGATATTCAGCAGTGGTCCAATGCTCGTCAAACATTGGATAATCAGCGTCAACAATTAACATTATTAACGCAAGAAGCGCAGCAATATCAAAATCAAGCTGCTCAAATAAGTGAGCAAATGAGAATCGCGCAAGCTGGGCTAGCTGAAACACAACAGGATTTACAAGTAAAACAGCAGCAAAGAATGGATTTATTTGCCGATAAACTCGTCGACGAAGTCAAGCAGCGTAGCGAGTATGAGTTGGCACTACAAGAAAGTGATTTACAGAACAAATTTGCTCAACTGCAAGATAGCAAGACCCAAACCCAAACCTTAACAACTCAAAAGCTGAGTTTGATCCAACAGCTAGAATTAGAGCAGCAAGAGCATCAGCAGGTTGCAAAACGTTGGCATCAAGCATTAACAGCTAGCCCATTTGAAACGGAAGCTGAATATTATCATGCATTGTTGCCGCCAGAAGAACATCAAAGATTATCAGCATTAAAGCGTCAGCTTGAAAATCAATTACAAGAGTCGCAAGTGTTGCTCACTCAAGCAGCTAAAAATAACCATGAATTACAACTTCAAGGTAAACAACAAGGTTTTGATGGGCTGCAAATTGACGAAATCAACAAAGAGCAGCAAGCACTGCTTGAGCATCAGCATTTTCAGCAGCAAACATTATGGCAATGCCAGCATACTTTAAAGCAAGACCTTGAGTTAAAGGGGCAACAACAAACATTACTGAATCAATTAACCCTAGCAAAGCAAGATTATGATGATATTGCTTATTTACATGGATTAATCGGGTCGCAAAAGGGGGATAAATTCCGTCGTTTTGCTCAGGGGTTAACACTTGACCATTTGGTTGAGTTGGCAAACAGGCAATTAGATCGGCTGCATGGCCGTTATCAGTTGGAACGCAAGGATAGCGAAGCACTGGAGTTACAAGTGTTAGATACATGGCAAGGAGATGCTATTCGTGATACTCGTACTTTATCCGGTGGCGAAAGTTTTTTGGTGAGTTTAGCGCTGGCATTGGCGTTATCCGATCTTGTTAGTCATAAAACCAGCATTGATTCACTTTTTCTTGATGAAGGTTTCGGAACCCTCGATAGTCAAACATTAGATACGGCGCTTGATGCTCTGGATAATTTAAATGCATCAGGAAAAATGATTGGGGTAATTAGTCACATTGAAGCGATGAAAGAACGCATCGCTGTACAAATAAAAGTCAATAAAATAAACGGCCTTGGTGTAAGTAAACTACAAAATCAGTTTGCTGTGAGTTAAGTTAAAACAGAGTGTGACCTGGCTCAATCTACCGCTAGGAGTGGTATCTAGCCTAAAAATTAATGTAAAAACACTGCATTTTATATTTGTAATATGACAATAATTTGATATAACAGAGCGCATGAAATTTTATCATTCTGGAACTTTGTATCTGTCGATACTTTTTAATGATAAAGGCTTTATTGATTAAATTTGCATTAACACATTGATAACATGCGATAAAATTTACAATAAAAGTAAAACTTTTAATAACAATAAATAATAACAAAGCACTTTTAGGTGGATTACAGATTGCTAACGAGTAAAATTATGGGCTTTGAAAAGCCATCTGCAAGTTTATCTAACTTGCCCAATTTGCATAAAAAGGTCTTACTGGCGAGTGTTTTTGTTATTGGTGCAGCCATATTATGGCCAACTCAACAAGAGTTTTCATCAAAACGCATTCCCGTTGCACTCGATATTGACGCATTAATTCCCAATATCAGTGAGCCTGCTAACACAAATATCAGCATTAATGAACCGACCCCAGTTCTTGAACATGTTATTGCTTCCGGTGATACCTTAAGTAAATTGTTTGAAATGGCGGGGATCGATCAAAAAACCATGTATAAAGTGCTTGAAGCCGATTTAGAAGTATTAGCTTTAGACACCTTAATGCCGGGTAACCGCATTCAGTTTTGGGTGGATGGCCAAGGGCAACTTTCTAAAATGGAATTGTATTTTACTCCTGCACATCAAGTGGTTTTTACTCGCTTTGAAGACGGAACTTTTGAAGTTGAAGATATCAACATCGAGGGTATGTGGCAAAACCGTGTGATTGGCGGTGAAATTAATGGTTCTTTCTATTTATCGGCAAAAGCGGCGGGGTTAAGCGCAGCAGAAATTGCTAAAATTGAAAATTTATTAAAGAGTAAGCTTAACTTTGCTCGTGAATTACGCGCTGGTGACCGTTTCTCTGTATTGATGAACGATCAATTTATTGCTGGTGAGTCAACCGGTAATACCAATGTTGAAGGCATTCAAATTCATACTGGTCGCAGAGATATTACAGCATTTCAACACCTTGATGGGAACTACTACGATGAAAGGGGCCAAAGTTTAGCGCCAGCATTTCAGCGTGTACCGTTATATAAAAATTATCGTATGAGTTCGCGTTTCAACCCTAAACGTAAGCATCCGATAACCGGTCGTGTCCGTCCACACAATGGTACTGACTTTGCTACACCGGTTGGTACGCCTGTTGTATCGCCAGGTGAAGGGGTCGTGACTCTAGTGGCAAATCATGCGTTTGCGGGTAAGTATATTGTCATTGAACATGACAACAAGGTGCGTACTCGTTATTTACACTTGTCCAATTTTAAAGTGAAAAAAGGTCAGCGCGTCACGCGTGGTCAGGTTATCGCATTATCAGGTAACACAGGTGCATCGACAGGCCCTCATTTACATTATGAGTTCCATGTCAATGGCCGTCCTGTTGACCCGATGAAAGCCAATATTGCCGAAGCCAAAACCTTACCCAAAAAAGAATTATCTGAATTTGAATCTATCGTCAGAAGCCGCAAAATGATGATGGAACTCGGTTAGCCAATTCTTTCATTGATTTGTTTAATAAACTGCAACCTAAAGGTTGCAGTTTTTGTTTTCAGCCCCTAAACCATCGACTTCGGTAGATGGTTATCATCAATTAGGCTTTGCCCGAAGTATGTTCAATAGCTGATTAACTCAAGTGATAGGTGAGCTTTGCTAATGGTGCGGTACAAGCTTCTAAATCAGGGATGATTTAGTAGAGCCTATAGGGACATATTTACGGCGTCTTGTTAACTCACGATAGGAAAGCGCCCTTTTAGGGCATGATATCAAAGCCACCTTCGCCAGACGGTGGATTCTTTACTTTAGATAAGACCGCTGTCGAACGCAGTAGCAGCTTAAATTAAGAGAATCGACTGGCTGATAGCTGTTGTTTAAGCTAGCAGGAGCCTTTAAAATAGCGGCTAAGTATCACTTATTTGCAGCTAACAAAATAAGCTGCAGTCAATGGAATTTCACATGCTCCGCTTTTCAAACGTAAAGCTAACCTTTAAACCGTTAGCTTTTACTTTTTGTAGCTATTTAGTTTGTAGCCATGCCACAGCGCAAACGGTAACGGAACAACAAAATGTTCAACCGCAATTTACTCCCATGCAGGTTCATGTACCTGTGGGCGATAAATATGATTGGCTTCAGTTAAATAGCAATGAACTGCTTAAAGGCGACATTAAACATCTTTATGCAAATAAGTTAGAGTTTGATAGTGATCAACTGAATACACTTATTATTGACTGGGAAGATGTGATTGTGTTGCAAAGCCGTGGGCCTGTGAGCATTGGATTCACTGATTTGTCTACTCGAACAGGGCGTTTGCTTATTCAAGATGGTCAGGGCTACCTTGATGGCGTCGCATTTAATGTGAATGACATCATAACGATTATCGCCGGTGAGCAACATGAAGCCAATTACTGGTCGAGTACTGTGTCATTAGGGGCTAATTTGCGTTCTGGCAATAATGAACAAATTGATTATTCAGCCAAAGCCAGAACCAGTCGCAGAACAACAGAATCGCGTTTTAGAACCGATTATCTCGGTAATTATAGTAAATCCGGTGACGAAAAAACCACAAACAATCACCGTGTAAACAGTTTTTTCGATTGGTTTTTATCGAACCAATTTTTCTTACGACCAGTGCTTGTTGAATATTATACCGATCCCTTTATGAATATTTCATCACGGATCACGCTCGGTTCGGGTGTCGGTTACAGTATTATTGATACCGCAAAAACCGAGTGGAGTATTACTGGTGGTCCCGCTTATACCATGACCAATTTTAACGAAGTCGAATTAGGCGAAGATGATAGTGAAAGAAGTGCTACTTTGTTTGTAGACACTACATTTACTACTGAGTTAACGGGCTCAATTGATTTTAATGCGGATTATCGGATGCAATTAGGTAATCAAAATTCGGGTGGTTATAATCATCATGCTGTAGCAGGCATCGTTGTAGAATTAACTGATATGTTTGATCTTGATCTGTCATTAGTATGGGACAGAACCAGTAATCCCAGAGCTGAAACGGATGGCCAAACTCCTGAAAAAAATGACTATCAGCTCATTATAGGCTTTGGGGTTGATATTTAACCTCAACTCGGTTTTAGATATGGGCTGAATTCAACAGATTGAGCTTATCAAACTTGTCATTTGTGTTGAAACTAAGGCGCATTAACACGTCATTAGCGGTCTTATTGCACGGTAATGAAACGCAGTGAACAAGACAAAGGGCTGTTTGGTAAACGTTTATTGTCCCTAGCTAAAGTTATTTAACCTTGCCTGAATGAAGTGATGAATAATGGGGGGGACCTTTAAGCGTTAATAAGGTGATTGCCCCACTTCCTCCGCGACTAACCAGACGCGCATATCAAATTCAAGTTGGTGATAATCAGGCAACATAAACGAGCATAACTGATAAAATGCCTTGTTATGTTCTTTTTCACGTAAATGTGCCAATTCATGCACTATTACCATTTGTAATAATTCAATGGGCGTATGCTTTAAGCGAGATGAGATTCGAATTTCATTTTTGGCTTTTACTTTGTGTCCCTGACGTCGATTTACATAGGTATGTAAGCCCAGCGCATGATGACTTAAATTTATTTTTTCATCAAAGATCACTTTCGACAACGGATCTGATTGACGCATATGAGCATTTTTGATGGCTATTGTCATGTCATACAGTGCTTTATCAGTGCGAATGTCGTGGATGTTAGGGTAGCGCTGTAAAAAATGCTCAGCGAGTTTGTTATTGTCTACTAGTGATTGAATTTGAGTGACTATTTCAGGTCGATAACCTGATAAGTATCGCATTGGGCTGCGTTCACTTTGCTGCTTTTTAATGTCATCACTGGTGATAAGCTGACTCATATCCATTTTAGGCTTGAGAGACTGACTAGGAGACTTTAACGGCATTTTGGGTGGGGCTTTAACGGTTTTTTTAGTGATAGGCATAATCGCAGGCTTCAAATTTTTTACGCTATTAACAATGTTTAGCTGTTAATAGCGCACCAATCTTCAGTGATATTCAGCTGATCGCAGCTGAATTAGACTTTACCGAAAATTAACCGGTTATGATGAACATAGGCCACTTCAAAGGCATTTTGTTGTACACGTTTCAGATCCAATGAATCAAAATCCGCTTGTGGTGGATTACGTTTAAGTTGCTCTTTAATCGTTACTGGTGAAATCATCACAACGGGCAGTTCGGTTAATTGGATTGCGGCTTCTAATTTGAAGCTAGTGGCACTGCCGGCTAATTTACCTTTTTGCTCACGTTCAATAATGGCAATTTGATCAACTTTGTAATCTTCCATTAGTTTATGAAAAGCAAAATGAAAATCACGAATTGATTCTGTTGCAGCTGAATCTGAAACCGCGAAAGACACTTTACGGCAACTTGGTACGTTGAAGGTTTCGCCTTCATAATTTAATAAACTGATGATGGCTTCGCCACCTTTTAACTCTACACCACAAACTTTCATGTTAATCCTTACTCTTACACGGTATTCAAATGAGTGGCGGGGTTTTACCGCCTCAATCACTTAATTTTTAATCTTCACTGCCTTTATTTTCTTGCTCAATAATAGGCTGCGGTTTAGCTTTACGGCGCATAGGGGCATCACCTACATCTACACCGGTAATAAATCGTTTATCGCGTTTAGGTGCGACCTTTGGCTTTTGTTTCGTTTTTGCTGCGGTGGCAGATTTAGCCTTTGGCTTAGCATTAACGGTTTTAGTCCCAGCTTGCTTAGTCAGTCCAGAAAACTTAGCGGCTAAGCCGTCGATGGTGCTAAACTCGAATGTTTTCCGTAAGAATGACTGCACCTGTAAAAAACTTTGCCAATCTTTAGGGCCAACAAGAGAAACGGCGACACCTTTTGCTCCAGCACGACCTGTACGGCCAATACGATGCACATATTCTTCGGCAAATTTTGGCATGTCAAAGTTAACAACCAATGACACGTTAATTAAATCTAAGCCACGAGAGGCTACATCCGTTGTCACCAGAATTTGCTGCTGACCACGACTGAATTGATCCATAATCTGGTTACGTGCCGATTGTTTTAATTCACCGCTTAAAGCCGATGTTGAAAACCCTTGTTCAGCCAGTAATTTCGCTAAGCGCTCTGTATCGGCTCTAGTTGCAGTAAAAACGATTGTTTGTTTATTTTCTGGCTGCTTTAAGAGGTGGCAGAGTAAGGCTTGTTTGTGATCTAAGTGATCAGCAAATAGCATTTTTTGCTCAATGTCTTTGTGTTCAGCATAACTTGCACCAATCGCGACATGGCTGGGGTTATTTAACAGCGTTGTCGCAATCTCATTAATGCTTTGATGATCTAACGTGGCAGAAAACATTAATGTTTGACGACGCTTATGGTCGGCAGCTTCGTTGATGGCTTTTAACTGCGGTGCAAAACCGAGATCGAGCATACGGTCTGCTTCATCAAGGATCAGTAACTCTAGTCCATTTAAAAATAAATGCCGTTGTTGCAGATGATCAGCAATTCTCCCAGGCGTGGCGACAATAAAATGCGGCTCACGGGCGAGACCTTTAGCTTGGTCATTAAAGTTTTCACCGCCAAGTACGCTCATGGCTTTATATTGAGTGTTAGCCACAAGTAACCTGAGCTGCCCATATACCTGCTGCGCAAGTTCACGGGTAGGTAACAAAATGAGTACGCGAGGGTCTTTTTTTGACAGGGCTCTGGTTGAAATAATCCGCTGCATTGCTGGCAATAAAAATGCTAAGGTTTTTCCTGAGCCAGTTTTCGATGACGCCATCAAATCTTTACCCGCCAGGGCAATAGGTAAGGCTTGTTCTTGGATCTCGGTGGGGGTAGTGATACCCATGTGCTTCAAACTGTCTAACAAGCGTTTATCAAGCGAAAAATCAGAAAACTGCAAAGGTGGATCCCCTAAAAAATAATAGCCAGACATTATAGCGGTATATACTGACTATAGCCAATAACAGCTTGCCTGTTTATGCTATCAATTGCGACTGTAATGACTTTTTATGTCGAGCTTTGACAGTGTTCACAAAGCATTCGTGCTGGTGTTCAGTGATAAGTAACTTCAAATTTAAGATTTATATTAGGGTTAGCAATGCATTTGCGCGAATAGATCCAATCAAGGTTTAAGTCATCGATTCGACGCGTGCTGCTAACAAAGGCTTTAATAATTGCTAGCTCGATAGATTAAACAATCATAAATCTTAGAGCATTAATATACAGGTCCTAAACATGTTTTATCATAAAACCGGACATTGTAGGTTAACTTCATCACAAAGGAATTCAAACACATGGTAGCAGTTGAGCACTCACCCCAAAAAAAACCAACAATAGGGCTTGCCTTAGGAAGTGGTGCAGCGAAAGGCTGGGCACATATTGGTGTACTAGAAGGGTTGGCTGAATTGGGGGTTTATCCAGACAAAATTGCAGGGTGTTCAGTTGGGGCATTAGTCGGTGCAGCATATGCCAATGATAACCTAGCTGAATTAAAAAACTGGGTATGTGGTTTTTCAAGTTGGGACGTGATCAGTTTAATGGATATCAGTTGGCGAAAAGGCGGTTTAATTAGCGGCGAGAAAGTGTTTGATGTGATGTCTGCGCACATAGGGGCGATGGATATTGAAAATTTGGCCAAACCTTTTGCTGCAGTCGCCACTGATTTGTATACCGGTCAAGAAATTTGGTTTAGACAAGGTCCATTACGACATGCCGTCAGAGCCTCTTGTTCAATGCCAGGATTTTTGCCCCCAGTCCAACAAGCGGGCAGATGGTTAGTTGATGGCGCTGTGGTAAACCCAGTACCTGTGTCTTTGTGCCGTGCACTTGATGTTGATATTGTGATTGCTGTTGATTTAAACGGTTATCGGCGCACTCAGTTACAGATTTTGCCACAGCAGATTAACAGTGAAAAAGCCTCAGTGATTAACAAAACGGCAGTTCAAACTGAACAACAAGAATCAGGTTTTATGGATTTGTTGGGCAAGGGCAAAGATTATATCGCCAGCTTAACCGACAAGTTTGCACTTGGCAGTAAGTCTCATCCCGGCATGTTAGCGGTTATGTCTCAATCGATGGATATTTTAGAACAAAGGCATAAACGGGCACGGCTGATGGGTGACCCACCCGATATTTGTATTATTCCAGATGTGACAGATATCGGTACGATGGAATTTCACCGTGCAAAAGAAGCCATCGCTGCGGGTAGAAAAGCGGTTGAAGATATCGCACATTTAATCACAGCATCGATAAAAAATTAATTTATCCCCGTGCAATAGGCAGTTTTATTTCAGTGGTCAAGTGACAAAATCACAATCGCTGAAGTGAGTCGCACAAATTTATCTTGCTTTCCTTTAGCGTAAATAATGATGATCCAGATCAATACTTCCGATGATGAGTTAGCGCTTAATACACAATATATAGTGTTATATGTGTTTTTTATGTCGATATGTAGTTTTGCGGCGCTAAAGGAGAATAAATCATGTTGGTTGTTATTAAACGGGACGGTTGCCGTACAGTATTTGATGCAAGTCGAATAGAAGCGGCTGTTATCGCGGCAATGGAATCTGCAGGGCAATCAGATCGTGATTATGCGCATACTTTAGCTGCGGTAGTCGAAAAGCAGTTTGCAGGGCAGGTGGAAGTGGATATCCACCAATTGCAAGATGCGGTTGAAAACATCCTAATGTCTGGCCCATTTAAATCTGTTGCCCGTCATTATATTGAATATCGCCATGACCGTGATGTGAGTCGCGAAACCAAAAGTAAACTTAATCGTCAAATACAAGGGTTAGTTGAGCAAAGCGATAGCAGCCTGCTAAATGAAAACGCTAACAAAGACGCGAAGGTCATCCCTACTCAGCGTGATTTACTTGCTGGTATTGTGGCTAAACATTATGCCAAAACACATTTGTTGCCAAAAGATGTGGTCATTGCCCATGAACGCGGTGAGCTACATTACCATGACTTAGATTATGCGCCTTTTTTCCCAATGTTTAATTGTATGCTAATTGATTTAGCGGGCATGCTGACTGAAGGCTTTAAAATGGGCAATGCTGAAATCGAAACCCCAAAATCGATTTCAACGGCAACAGCGGTAACCGCGCAAATTATTGCCCAGGTCGCTAGCCATATTTACGGCGGCACGACCATTAATCGCATTGATGAAGTTTTAGCCCCTTTTGTTCAGAAAAGTTATCAAAAGCATCTATTAATCGGTAAAAAGTGGTGTATTGACGACGCAGAAGCGTTTGCCAAAGCACAAACTGAAAAAGAATGTCATGATGCATTTCAATCACTTGAATATGAGGTCAATACCTTACATACGGCCAATGGGCAAACTCCTTTTGTTACCTTTGGCTTTGGTTTAGGGGTCAGTTGGGAGTCGCGTTTAATTCAACAATCTATCTTAAACGTGCGAATGTCGGGATTAGGTAAAAATCGTAAAACGGCGGTGTTTCCCAAATTAGTGTTTGCGATAAAAAATGGTGTTAACCATAAAGCGACTGATGTGAATTACGACATTAAACGTCAGGCGTTAACCTGTGCCAGTATGCGAATGTACCCCGATATTCTTAACTATGAGCAAGTTGAAAAGGTGACAGGTTCATTTAAAACGCCTATGGGGTGTCGCTCCTTTTTAGGCACATTTGAACAAGATGGCAAACTGGTGCACGAAGGGCGCAATAATTTAGGTGTAGTGAGTGTAAACCTGCCGCGCATTGCGATTGAAGCCAAAGGCGATGAAAGTCAGTTTTATGCGCTGCTGGAAAAACGTTTAGTGGTTGCTAAGAGGGCTTTAGATACACGTATTGCCCGTTTAGTCGGCGTAAAAGCCCGTGTCGCACCTATTTTGTATATGGAAGGTGCTTGTGGTGTGCGATTAAAGGCGGATGATGATATCAGTGAAATTTTTAAACACGGCCGAGCATCTATTTCATTGGGCTATATTGGCTTGCATGAGACCATTAATGCGCTTTATGGTACCGAAAACCATGTGTTTGATGATGATATCTTACGTGAAAAAGCCGTTGCTATTGTGGCGTATTTAAAACAAAAAACCGAGCAATGGAAGCAAGAGTCTGGCTATGGTTTTAGTTTATACAGTACCCCGAGTGAAAACCTCTGCAGCCGATTTTGTAATTTAGATACCAAAGAGTTTGGACTAATAAAAGGAGTCACTGATAAAGGTTACTACACCAATAGTTTCCATTTAGATGTCGAAAAGAAAGTGAATCCGTTTGATAAAATCGATTTTGAACAACCCTATCCTGAAATCACCAATGGTGGGTTTATTTGCTACGGTGAATATCCAAATATGCAACATAACATTGATGCACTTGAAGATGTGTGGGATTACAGCTATAGCCGTGTGCCATATTACGGCACCAACACTCCCATTGATGAATGTTACGATTGTGGATTTTTAGGCGAATTTAATTGTACCAGTAAAGGCTTTGTTTGCCCCAAATGTGGCAACCATGAGCCTAGCCGCGTGTCTGTGACGCGTCGTGTTTGTGGTTATCTTGGTAGCCCAGATGCGAGACCATTTAACTATGGCAAGCAGGAAGAGGTTAAGCGTCGAGTGAAGCACATTTAATGTTTTATAGTGCTTATCATAGTATTGATGTCGTTAACGGCGAGGGAACACGATGTACCTTGTTCGTTAGCGGCTGCGCTCATGCATGTAAAGGGTGTTACAACCAATCTACCTGGCGTGTTGATGCTGGGCATCAATTTACTCAGCATCTTGAAGATAGCATTATTGCTGATTTGAATGATACTCGTATTCGTCGTCGAGGTTTGTCCTTAAGTGGCGGTGATCCACTCCATCCTGCAAATGTTTCTGCCGTGCTGCAATTGGTTCAGCGAGTCAAAAAAGAGTGTATAGGTAAAGACATTTGGTTGTGGACAGGTTATCAAATGAGTGAGTTAACTTCAGAACAAGCAGCAATAGTTGAGTTGGTTGACGTTTTGATTGATGGCAAGTTTGAACAAGCTTTGGCAGATCCTTCATTGAAGTGGCGTGGTAGCGCAAATCAAATTATTCACACCCTTAGCAAGCGCCTTTGAAGCGATTTCATTTATTGATCAATTTTGCTTACAAAAACTCGCCCTAGAAATGTATTTTAAAGTAAACCTGGTTAAATTAGTGTGTAGCTAATTTTTTTATTCGTAGGTTCGATTAGATGGCTCAGGTTAAAAACTAATTAAATATCATAGTTTTAGCGATGTATTTAGTGCTTAGTATTTAGAAGAAGCCTGTTTTCCATTGCGTTAAAGAGATTGGCTCTTTTCGGTTAGCTGGCGACGATAAACTTTGGTTCTACGTCGGTTTTTGATTTGGTCGATGAGTAAACTCAAAAATGGTGAATCGGTTAGTTGAGGGGTATCCCCTTGGCTCATGCGCCTCAGTTGTCGTTTGATAATGGCCATTGTCGCCAATGCTGCCAAGGTTCTGTTTGACCAAGAGATTACGGGAATGTTGAGCCTAAATTCTGGTTTTTTATACCACAAATTAATCATATCGGGTTGATATGCTAGTGCTGTTGCTAGGCCACATAAACTAAATCCCGCATCAATCACTTTTTGTGCCACAGCATATCTTTGAATGCCGCCAGTTAACATTAGGGGAATAGGCGAGCGTTGGACTAACTTTTCAGTAAAATCTAAAAAGTAGGCCTCACGGGCTAGCTGTCGATCATCAGCACTTTGGCCTTGCATAGCGGGAGCTTCATAACTACCACCAGATAATTCGACCAAATTGACATCATGCTCGGCTAACCAATTGATCACTTGTTCAGCATCATGGATGTCGAATCCGCCACGTTGAAAATCGGCTGAATTAAGTTTTACCGCGACATCAAAATCTGCGCCGCAGATTGCTCTGACTTGCTTAATGACTTCAAGTAATAATCGGGCGCGGTTAGCTAAACTTCCTCCCCATTGATCGTTGCGATGGTTCGTTAAAGGTGACAGAAATTGAGCCAATAAATAACCATGAGCGGCGTGGATCTCTACGCCGTCAAATCCGGCTTGTTTAGCTTTTAACGCACTTTGTCCGAAGCGATAAATGATATCTTCTATTTCCTCATCAATCATTGCTTTTGGAATAGAAAATAAATCTGAGTGCTTACCAAGATTGAGTGCAACAGCTGAAGGTGCAAGGTTTTTACCCCCCATCGCTTTGAATACTTGCCGCCCTGGGTGATTGAGCTGCATCCACACTTTTGTGTTATTGCTTTTAGCTATGTCGGCCCATTTTTTAAAAGGTGCTAACGAGGTACCTTGTTCTAGTGCTACGCCACCTGGCCCTGTCATCGCCCATCTATCTATCATC
Organism: Shewanella subflava; assembly: GCF_025971955.1. Classification (GTDB taxonomy): domain Bacteria; phylum Pseudomonadota; class Gammaproteobacteria; order Enterobacterales; family Shewanellaceae; genus Shewanella; species Shewanella subflava. Next base: position 297,158 of record NZ_JAPDMX010000033.1, on the reverse strand, counting down.
ACATTACCGGTGATGATGAGACCCACTCCGCCATCAGCCCATTGCTGGTAAAGTTTAAAAAGTTTTTTATCAGGTAATTGCTGGTCATTGGCGAGGTTTTCCTCCATGGCTGCTTTCACAAATCGATTTTTTATTGTGGAACTTGGACTGATTCGAAACTCACTAAAAAGTGACTGTGGCATGTTGGCGTGCTCTTTTTATAGTGGAATAAAATCAGCATATCGTTAAAGGCAAGCTCAATACCAGCCGATGTGGTATTTATTCTATGACTATTGTGCACAAACCGTTGATTGATGTTCGCAAATTAGCGTGCTTTGGGTATATAATTCCCACCTTAAATTGCGATCTGGTTTCATATTGAATAGTGTCTATTTAATCCGCATGGCAATTGTCTGATTAGCTTAAAGGTAAAGTAATGAATTTAAAGCAAGAACTGCAAACACTGAATGATAAGCTTGATAAGTTTCGTCGTAAATTAGCCGCGGCTGAGCAGCGTGGCGACGCGGTTGTCATTTTGCAGTTCAAAAAAGAAATCACCGCAATGACTAAACGTATTGCTAACGTTAAAGGTCAACAAACCCGTGAGCTCAATAAAGTGGGTGGGGAAGTTAAAAACTTACCCTTTAAGCGTGAGCTGACTAAAGCTGAACAAGCTGATATGGGTAAGTTGAAAAAGTCAGTTAAGGGATTAGTGGTTGTGCACCCGATGACCGCATTAGGTCGCGAAATGGGTATTCAAACTGTCACGGGTTTTGCTCCCAGTAAGTTTTAATATCAATCAATTTTTTAGTGTAGTTGGTTACTTTTTTTGGTAACCGACGACCATTCTAAGGCAAATTAGTCTCTGGAAATACGGTCTCATATTATAGAGCTCAGGGAATGAGTATTGTCGTAAGGTCTATTTCATGTCGATAAAATATATCGCCACTTCTCAATTACCTACCCCTTGGGGCGTCTTTGCTATGCACGGTTTTGAAGATACAGAAACCGGCAAAGAGCATGTTGCATTAACATTTGGCGAATTAAATGCTGATGATGCTATTTTAGGTCGTATCCATTCTGAATGTTTAACCGGCGATGCGTTATTCAGTTTACGCTGTGATTGTGGTTTTCAATTGCAAACGGCTATGCAAAATATCGCCGAATTGGGCCAAGGGTTTATCTTATACTTACGCCAAGAAGGTCGTGGTATTGGATTATTGAATAAAATTCGGGCTTATGAGTTGCAAGATGCTGGGGCGAATACAGTTGAAGCCAACGAACGCTTAGGGTTTAAAGCTGATATGCGTCAGTACGATATGATTAAGCCTATGTTAGAGCAAATTAATGTCACTCGTGTGCGCTTGATGACCAATAACCCTCGCAAAGTGAAAGCAATGCAAAAAGAGGGCATTGAAGTTATAGAAAGAGTGCCATTGCAAGTGGGTAAAAATCGCTACAATGAAGCTTACTTAAAGACTAAGTCAACAGAGCTTGGTCATATGATGTCTGAGTATCATTTTAATGACGAGCAAAGCTAAGGCTTTTATAAACGCCATTGCTCGATATTCCAAAGTGGCCTTGTTGATAAAAGCGATGGCTTTTGCTATCGCTGTTTGTTTCAGTTCACACGCCTTTTCGACAGTGAGTGAGCTCGCCACTGATGCCTCTCACTATGCCTTTGCCAATTACCTTGGCAGCGGAATTTATCGCACATCTGGTCAAAGCGCTGCTGTGGTCAATCTGCCGTTGGCATTTAAGCTTGATGAGGCCGATGATCATTTAGTGAAATTACGCTTACCGATATCGTTGGGCTTTTTTGACTATACTTTTAATGATTTACCCGGTGGCGATTTACCCGATAATGTCGGTACTATGACGGTCACCCCTGGAATTGAATATCATTGGTTTGTCGATGATAAATTGACCATTGAAAGCTACGTCGATTTAGGTTACGGCTATAATTTTTCAAGCAAAAACAATGTAGGTATTTTTTCTACCGGCGTGTCTTCACTCTATCAAATTGACAATCAAATCTTTACTCCCATTTGGGTTAATCGACTTTACTATGCGGGTTATCGCAGTAGCCTTAATAATCGCTCAGAGAGTTATTCTGTATTTAAAAGCGGCTTAGATTTTGGCTTAGGAACAAAGTGGCAATGGTATGACAAAGAGGTCGAACCAAGGTTATTTGTCGGGGCGCACTGGTACTTTGATAGATTAAAATTTGTCAATCCTACAGGTAAAGATGTGCTGACAAGCTATTCATATGAAGTCGGTGCTACGCTTAAGTTCTCTAAACCGATTGGCTATGAGATTTTTGGTTGGGATGGATTAAAAATCGACCATTTGGGATTAAGTTACCAAGCCGGAGGAGGTTTGCAAGTGTGGCGACTTATTTTCGAGTTCCCGCTGTAACACGTTCCCCGAAATAATAAGTTTCTCTCAAACAGTTTCGTTATTAGCCTAAAATCACTATCCGTAAATAACAATAACCGCGCTTAGCTTTTACCCCATATTTGCGCATTAATAGTACTGTTACTTGATGAGCTATTTGTATCAATTGAGGCTTTCGTTGCAGACTGCGACGGCTTTTTGATAACAGTTGAAGGCTTTTTTATCGGTTTTTTGGCTGGTTCATTGCGGTCTGCTCTAATTGGCAAAGGTAGCTTGTTGCTCTTTAAATATAAGTATTCAACTTTGTCTCTGGCCCACTGTGTTTTGCGTAAAAACGTCAGGCTTGATTTAATACTTGGGTTTTCTTTAAAACACCGAATATTAATTCGTAAGGCTAACTCTTCCCAGCCATACTTATCCACTAAATAGGTCATAATAGTTTCCAATTTAATGCCATGAAGTGGATTGTTTTGTTGGGTCATAATAATTGTATAGCCGTATAAAATAAGAGTTTGGTGGCATTATACCTAAAAAGGTGCAACACGGTGAGACAGTATTGCTACTTTAAGCGCTTTTGTTGATTATTGGCAGACAAATGGTAGAAGTCATCAATTAATATTCGTAATATCTTCGATTTAGCCATGCCAGCGTTTTTGGATAACTCGTCTAATTGGCTAATACTTTTTTCTGTAAGGGTAAAAGTGGCATGGCGATAGATTTTGACACTTTTTTTATCGAGTCCTTTTAAAAAGGCTTGGGTTGACTGCTGTGCTGGGGAGTCATCACCCACCACAGTTTTCTTACCAAAAGCGTAGTTATTGGCATCTTCGATAAAGTCATCAACCGAAACGGCTTTTTTGTGCAGCTTCGGCTTTTTACGCTTAAGATCAGTTAAACTCATAACTATTTTCTGGTGGGATGGCGAATAATTCATCAGCAATAGCTTTAATTTCAAGAGCTGCTTTGCCATCAGGTTCAATTTCTAAAACCGAAGAGCCACTTTCTTCACTGTCATCATAAATATTACGGCTAAAGGTTACCGAGTTCAGTGCGCGAAGGTTGAATGACTCAACGACTTCTTTAGCTTCTAAAATACGCTTAAATTGAGTGGGTAAAGAAGGGCATTGTGTCATCACTATGGTAGCAACCATTTTGGGGTTGACCATTTTACATGTACTGAGCATATCTTCCATATGGGGCAAGGTTTTTAAATCGCGACGTTTCGGTCTTAATGGGATCACCACATAGGTAGCAACTGACATAGCAGCCCGCATAGCGAGGTTATCTTGGCCACCACAGTCAACAATGACATAATCAAAGCGTTCATCTAGGCTGAGTAAATCATTACGGATTTTGCCATAAAGCTGAATACAGTTTATCGGTGCTAGACTAGGATCATTATTGCGAGCTTGGATCCAGTCGGAAGTGGTACGCTGCGGATCACAATCAACCATCAACACATTAGCATTGAATTTTTGAGTAATATAAACGGCAAGGTTTTGCGCTAAGCAACTTTTTCCGCTGCCCCCTTTTTCACCGCCGACGAGCAATATCATACTCTTCTCCCTTTACTGTTCAATTTCAATGCGCCAAACCGATAAGTCAAACTGGTTAAAATGAGTATAGGTCATATTTTCAGTCTGGCTAATTACAGACGCCACTTTGGCAAAACGAAGTGTTAAATTTCAGGAAATTATCACAATAATTGTAAAGCAATATGATAACTATGATCGTTATTTTTCGTGCAGCGACAAACTTGTCCTTTTATTGTATTTTGCTTATCGGTACCAGCGTTAAACGTCATGGCGACCAATTCACCGAGTTCAAAAGCCTTACAGTAATCAAATAATACCCCTTTACGCGCGAGGTCAATACACACTGCCGCATCATCATGGCTTTCGCCTGTTTTACTTATCCAGTGTAACTTGACTCTTTCTGCTTCCATGTCGACTCGAAGTGAGGTGCGCTTTTCTTCAAAACCTGTTGGCTCTTGGTCCATTTTTTATCTCCATAAGGGACTCGATACTTTAGTTTTAGCATAATGGCTTTTATAAGCAATACCAAATGCTTATTTAAAACAAAAACGCCAAACAAAATGTTTGGCGTTTTTAGTTAGCTTATTTTTATTGATTAGCTGTCATAGTCTTGGTTTTTGGGATATGGCATTTTCAATTGCCCCCATCTAATCACAATAACCGTCGTCGCAAGTACAATAGTAGAAAACGAAATGGCTAAAATACGCCAATCATCCATGCCTTTCATGTCTAAAATAAGATATCGTGCTAATGCCACAATCGCAATATAGAGCGGCATGCGGATGGGCAATTTACCAGATTCGATGTAATTAACAACCATTGCCAATACTTCGAGGTAAATGAATAGTAGTAATAAATCAGCAAGTTCGACGGTTCTGATGGCGAACATATGCAAAATTTCTTCGCCAATAGCAAATATAGTCGCTAAAGCGATGATGAAAAGGACTAAATATTCAATCGACTTTAATGATTGGATACTGGCATGTTTAACTCTATGCATAATGGCTCTAATATTTGTGAATAAGTAAACATTATTAAGGAAAGTGATGCATTTGCCCAGCGATCTTAATCACAGACATAAAAAAACCGCTAAATGAATCAGCGGTTTTTTGTGGTCAATAACGCGCAGCGATTAACGCTTTAAGCCTTCATTTAATAAAGGACGCATTATTTTAACTAATTGAGAGGTAACTTTCGGCGTTCCTGCAACAATGTTGCCTGATACTAAGTAATTATGACCACCGGTAAAATCAGTAACCGTACCGCCAGCTTCACGACAAATTAAGTCACCAGCCGCGATGTCCCAAGGTTTCAAACCGATTTCGAAGAAACCATCTAAACGGCCTGCGGCAACATAGGCTAAATCTAATGCGGCAGAACCTGCGCGACGTAAGTCAGCACATTGCGGGAATACTTCAGCTAAGATTTTCATGTAAGTTTCAGTGTGCTGACGCGATTTAAATGGAAATCCAGTACCAATCATGGTGCTGTCTAATTCATTTACACTGGTTACGCGCATACGGAAATCGTTAATTTTTGCGCCTTTACCGCGAACAGCAGAGAATAACTCTTCACGAACAGGATCATAAATGACGGCGATTTCAGTCACGCCTTTATGTTGTAAGGCAATTGATACCGCGAAATGAGGAATACCACGTACAAAATTGTTGGTACCATCCAAAGGATCGACTATCCATACATAATCTTTATTCTGTCCACGGTTTTCACCGTCTTCTTCACCCACGATAGTGTGATCTGGGTAAGACTTACGAATTTGATATGTGATAGTTGCTTCTGCTTCCTTGTCTACACTAGTAACAAAGTCATTAATTCCTTTGGTACTTACCTCAACACGGTCGAGTTCAGTATAGGCGCGCATAATTGTTTGGCCAGCAGCGCGCGCTGCGCGTGTGGCAATAGTCATCATCGGATGCATAGCAATCCCCTGGATTTTAAAGAACGAGTAAAATAGCGGCGGCATTATACCTTATTCAATAGTTATATCAAATGCAGATTTTCATATAACGATATAAACCGTGCTTGTGTTAACATGCCTCCAATATTTTTTGAACGAAAGTGATGTCATGTTAAGTAATATTCGTGTTGTGCTTGTTGGCACGTCTCATCCTGGAAATATCGGCTCAACTGCACGCGCGATGAAAACCATGGGCTTGTCTAATTTATACCTCGCGGAGCCAAGAGTAGAACCCGATGGTCACTCAATTGCATTGGCAGCAGGTGCCTCTGATATTTTAAAAAATCTTACTACGGTTAACTCATTAGAAGAAGCAATTGCCGATTGTAGCTTAGTGATCGCAACCAGTGCTCGCAGCCGTACCTTAGATTGGCCGATGCTTGATCCTCGTCAGGCGGGTGAAAAGTTATCTCTTGAAAGTATTAAAGGCCCTGTTGCGATTGTATTTGGTCGTGAAAATCATGGTTTAAGTAATGAAGAACTGCAAAAGTGTACTTACCATGTGGCCATTCCGGCTAACCCAGAATACAGCTCACTTAATTTAGCCCAAGCGGTGCAAATTATTTGTTATGAAACCCGTGTGGCACATTTAGCGTTAGGCGAGCAACCTGCACCTGAGGAAGAATACCCTTTAGCAGAGGATTTGGAACGTTTCTTTGTGCATCTAGAGTCGACATTATCTGAAACCGGCTTTGTCATTAAAAACCATCCTGGTAACGTGATGATAAAACTGCGTCGCTTGTTCAGTCGTGCGCGCATTGAAGCACAAGAGATGAATATCTTACGCGGCATCTTAACCTCGATAGACAAGAAAATTGACAAAAAGTAGTGGTGAGTAGGGAGTTCACATGGGCGTGAGATCGAGATTAAAAGAAGATATTGAATCTATCTATCACCGTGATCCGGCGGCAAATAGTACAATTGAAATTTTGCTAAATTATCCTGGGATGCATGCGATTTGGTTGCATCGTATTAGCCATAAGTTGTGGCGAGGAAACTGGCGTTTAACCGCTCGATGCCTATCTACGTTCTCTCGCTGGTTAACGGGGGTTGAAATTCATCCCGGTGCTACGATTGGCAGACGCTTTTTTATCGACCACGGAATGGGAGTTGTTATTGGTGAAACAGCTGAAATTGGCGATGATTGTACCTTGTATCATTCCGTCACTCTAGGCGGCACTACCTGGCAAGCTGGCAAGCGCCATCCAACGCTGGGGAATAATGTGGTCATTGGAGCAGGGGCCAAAATTCTAGGTCCGATAACCATGCATGATGGTGCTCGTGTCGGCTCAAACTCTGTTGTGGTTAAAGATGTCGAAGCCGATCATACCGTAGTTGGTATTCCAGGTCGGGTAGTCGCTACGCCAAGTAAACAATCCAAAGAGAAAGTTGAACGTAGAACCGAAATGGCCAAAAAATATGGTTTTGATGCTTATGCCGTATCTCCGGATAATCCCGATCCGGTTGCCAATGCAATTGGCCAAATGCTTGACCATATGCATTTGATGGATTCAAAGGTACAAGAATTGTGTCAGGCGATACAAACAATGGGAGGCGAGGTCTGTACAGATAAATTACCCGAATTAAATGTGGATGATTTTAATGAAGCAGAGCAAGCCGCTGCAAAAAAACGCCAATTAGAAATTACCGAGTTTGATCCTAGTATTTAAGCGCTTAGGTTGAGTTCACTGGTGTAGTTAATACTTAACTTCACCAGTGTAGATAAATACCCTAATCCTATTCAGATCAAAAAATCAGCTTAATAGGGGAATTATTCCCTTATTGGCATTGAATTTTAAGCCACAAAAAGGTTAAATACGTCAGCTAAATTTATGCCGATTTAGACGTTCTATATACCAATACTTGACCTATTTAGTAGGATTAATACTTGACTAAAATACTCGGGTATGTTCAAATTGCTCCATACTTTTGAGGAGCAGTAACAGGTTATGAAACTTACATCAAAAGGCCGCTATGCAGTAACCGCAATGCTAGACGTTGCTATTCATTCTGCCTCAGGGCCAGTGCCTTTAGCTGATATATCAGAAAGACAGGGCATATCGCTGTCTTATCTTGAACAACTCTTCGCAAAATTACGCAAGCATGGCTTAGTTTCCAGTGTAAGAGGACCAGGCGGTGGATATCGTTTAGGTTTGGAAGCCGATGATATCTCTGTTGGTATGGTTGTCCATGCTGTTGATGAGTCAGTGGATGCCACTCGTTGCCAAGGAAAAGGTAATTGTCAAAGTGGTACACGTTGTTTAACCCATTCGTTATGGGGCGATTTAAGTAAACAAATTTCAGAGTTTTTAAATGGTATTTCACTTGCTGGTTTGATGAACAAAAGGGATGTGCAATTTATCTCTATTAAGCAAGATGAAATGCAGAAGGAACATCGCGTTAGTTTATAACCTTGGGTTTTAAATTAAATGATGTTGATTTAAATATAATTATTATTTGTACGTTGTATGTAGCCTCAACTGAGACTGCTAAGTACGGAGTGTGTTATGAAGCTTCCTATCTATCTAGATTATGCCGCAACAACCCCTGTAGATCCGCGTGTCGCAGAGAAAATGGTCCAACATATGACTATGGACGGAGTATTCGGTAACCCCGCATCTCGTTCACATCGCTATGGTTGGCAAGCTGAAGAGGCAATTGATATTGCCCGTAATCAGGTTGCTGATTTGATTAACGCAGATCATCGTGAAATTGTTTTTACGTCTGGCGCAACTGAATCATCTAACCTTGCTATTAAAGGTATTGCTCATTTCTATCACAAGAAAGGCAAGCACATCATTACCAGCAAAACTGAGCACAAAGCGACATTAGATACATGTCGTCAGTTAGAGCGTGAAGGTTATGAAGTGACTTATTTAGAACCGGATGCCAATGGTATTATTCCGATTTCTCGCCTTGAAGCCGCAATGCGTGACGACACCATTCTTGTCAGCATTATGCACGTGAATAATGAAATTGGCGTGGTACAAGATATCAATACCATAGGCGAGTTATGCCGTGCTAAAGGCATTTTCTTCCACATGGATGCAGCACAAAGTGCTGGTAAATTGCCTTTAGACGTTCAAGAAACCAAAGTAGATTTGATTTCAATTTCTGCTCATAAAATGTATGGACCTAAAGGTATCGGTGCTTTGTATGTGCGCCGTAAGCCACGCATCCGACTAGAATCTCAAATGCATGGTGGTGGTCATGAGCGTGGCATGCGCAGTGGTACATTAGCGACGCATCAGATTGTTGGTTTAGGTGAAGCTGCAGCTATCGCTAAGCAAGATATGCAAGAAGATGGTGCTCGTATCCGCCGTCTACGCGACAAACTTTGGGCGGGTATCAAGCACATTGAAGAAACCTATATTAATGGTGATGTTGCGCAAGGTTACTGTGGAATTTTTAACGTCAGCTTCAACTTTGTTGAAGGTGAATCGTTAATGATGGCCCTAAAAGATTTAGCCGTATCATCAGGTTCAGCTTGTACCTCTGCCAGTTTAGAGCCTAGCTATGTGCTTCGTGCATTAGGCTTAAACGATGAAATGGCACACAGTTCAATCCGCTTTTCAATTGGTCGTTTTACTACCGATGAAGAAATTGAGCATGCAATTAAAGTAATCACTGAATCAATCGACAAATTACGTGAAATGTCGCCACTTTGGGAAATGTTCAAAGATGGTATCGATTTGAACCAAGTTCAATGGGCACATCATTAATGGGCAATAGCCCATTAACACCTATTTGTTAACAGACAGAGATTTTGGAGCAGTATCATGGCTTATAGCGAAAAAGTAATCGATCATTATGAAAATCCACGTAACGTGGGATCTTTCGATAAAAATGACCCGTCAGTAGTGACTGGTATGGTTGGGGCACCAGCATGTGGCGACGTAATGAAGCTGCAACTTAAAATTGGTGCAAACGGCATTATTGAAGATGCTAAATTCAAAACCTATGGTTGTGGTAGTGCCATTGCGTCTAGCTCATTGGTTACTGAATGGGTTAAAGGCAAAACAGTTGATGAAGCGGCGAGCATTAAAAATGCTGATATTGCTGAAGAACTTGCATTGCCACCAGTAAAAATCCATTGCTCTATTTTAGCTGAAGATGCTATTAAAGCGGCAATTGAAGAGTACAAGACCAAACAATCTAAGTAATCCCTGGAGTTAAAGATGGCAATTTCAATGACCCCAGCAGCGGCTGATAGAGTCAGATCTTTTCTCGCAAATCGTGGAAAAGGGCTTGGTTTACGCCTTGGGTTGAGAACATCTGGCTGTTCAGGAATGGCTTACGTGCTTGAGTTTGTAGATGAATTGAATGACGATGATGAGCTATACACCATTGATGGCGTGAATATTATCATCGACGCAAAAAGTTTTATTTATCTACAAGGTATCGAGTTAGATTTTATTAAAGAAGGCCTAAATGAAGGTTTTCAATTTAATAACCCTAACGCCAAAGGTGAGTGTGGTTGCGGTGAAAGTTTTACCGTTTAAGTAACCTATCACTGTGTTTAAAACATGCAAGTATGAATGTTATTGAATGAATTACTTCGAATTGTTTGACCTCGTTCCAGCCTTCGATATTGACACCGCCAACCTTGCAGAGCGCTATCGCGATCTGCAACGGGCGGTGCACCCCGATAAATTTGCTCATGCTTCAGAGCAGCAAAAATTATTATCTGTACAACGTACAGCTCAAGTTAACGATGGTTATCAAACCCTAAAAAGTCCATTGCGACGCGCGGAGCACATGCTGTCATTGCGCGGTATTGATCTTAGCCATGAAACCACCACGATTAAAGATAGCGGTTTTTTGATGCAGCAAATGGAATGGCGGGAAATGTTAGAAGATATCCATGATGCTGTCGAACCACAAGATGCCATAGATACACTTTATGACTCCTTTGCGCGTTACGAAAAATCATTATTTACCCTTTTGAGTCAATTGCTCAGCACAGCTGCAGAAGATGACAATAAGCAAGCGGCAGATCAAATTCGTAAGTTAAAGTTTATGGCAAAATTAAACGATGAACTTGCTCGTATCGAAGATGCACGACTTGATTAATCTAAGGTAGAATTCTGCCTTAGCACTAAGTCACGATTCATCGACTTCGTCTCCGTATTTTTTTGATAAGCCTTTAGGCTTATCTTCAACAAAGTTGGAACACTATGGCACTGTTGCAAATTGCAGAACCTGGCCAAAGCGCCGCACCTCATCAGCACCGTTTAGCTGTGGGTATTGATTTAGGAACCACAAATTCACTTGTTGCGGCAGTAAGAAGTGGCGAGGCAACAACACTCGCAGATGAGAATGGCCAACATTCTCTGCCTTCTGTGGTGCATTATGCTAAAGAATCAATTTTTGTGGGTGATAGCGCTCAAGCTCAATCTGCAATTGACCCACAAAATACCATTGTATCTGTAAAACGTTTCATGGGGCGCAGTTTAAGCGATATTCAAGCTCGCGATACACAGTTAGCTTACCAATTTGAAGCAAGCGAAAATGGTTTACCCGTTTTTGTGACCCAACAGGGTAAAGTGAATCCAGTACAAGTTTCTGCTGAAATTTTAAAGCCTCTGGTAGCGCGCGCTGAAAAAACCTTAGGTGGTGAATTGCAAGGTGTGGTGATCACCGTACCTGCTTATTTTGACGATGCCCAACGTCAAGGTACAAAAGATGCCGCAGAGTTGTTAGGTGTAAAAGTATTGCGCCTACTTAACGAGCCAACCGCAGCAGCGATTGCCTATGGCCTTGACACAAAACAAGAAGGCGTTATTGCTATCTATGATTTAGGTGGTGGTACATTTGACATTTCGATTTTGCGATTAAATCGCGGTGTTTTTGAAGTATTGGCGACTGGCGGTGATTCTGCTTTAGGTGGCGATGATTTCGACCAAATATTAATGGATCATCTTAAGCAAACTTGGCAATTAACTGAGCTTTCAGCACAAGAAGCCCGTCGCCTGCAAATTGAAGCGCGTCGGGTAAAAGAATTGCTCACAACCCACAGCACGGTTAATGCTTGTTTAACCTTTCAAGATAAGCAACTTACTGCTGATGTGACAAAATCTGATTTTGATGGGCTTATTGCTTCATTAGTGAAAAAAACCATCAGCAGTTGCCGTCGAACTTTACGCGATGCGGGTGTTACCATTGATGATGTTATCGAAACCGTTATGGTAGGCGGTTCAACTCGTGTGCCTTTCGTTCGTGAGCAAGTTGAAGCTTTCTTTCAAAAGACCCCATTAACCTCAATCGACCCAGATCGTGTCGTTGCCATAGGTGCGGCAATTCAAGCTGATATTCTAGTGGGCAATAAGCCAGAGTCTGATTTGTTACTGCTGGATGTTATCCCATTATCATTGGGGATTGAGACCATGGGCGGCTTAGTGGAGAAAGTGGTTACCCGTAACACCACTATCCCGGTAGCTCGCGCACAGGAATTTACCACCTTTAAAGATGGTCAAACCGCGATGGCTTTTCATGTTGTGCAAGGTGAGCGTGAGTTAGTGGATGATTGTCGTTCACTTGCCCGTTTTACGCTACAAGGTATCCCTGCATTAGCCGCTGGTGCCGCACATATTCGTGTTACATTTCAGGTTGATGCTGATGGATTATTGAGTGTCACCGCAATGGAGAAATCTACCGAGGTGCAAACCACTATCCAGGTTAAGCCATCTTTTGGTTTGTCAGATACTGAAATCGCGACCATGCTAAAAGATTCAATGAAGCATGCAAAAGAAGATATTACTCGCCGAATGCTAGCGGAACAGAAAGTAGAAGCGGCCAGGGTGATTGAGTCATTAAATGCAGCTTTACAAAAAGATAGTGGATTACTTGCAGCGGATGAGCACGCTCAGTTACAAACAGCGATTGAAAAATTAGCTGCAACTGCCGAAAAAGATGATGTTGATGCAATTGAAAAAGCAATCAGCGATTTAGATGCCCAAACCCAAGATTTTGCGGCAAGACGTATGGACAACTCAATTAAGGCGGCATTAAAGGGCCGTTCTGTTGACAATATATAGGTGACAACATGCCACAATTAGTATTTTTACCCCATGAAGAATTATGTCCAGATGGGGCGGTGCTTGAAGCCGAAGTGGGTGAAACAATTTTAAACGTTGCTTTACGTAATGGCATTCATATTGAGCATGCTTGTGAAAAGTCTTGTGCGTGTACTACTTGTCACTGTATTGTTCGTGAAGGCTTTGACGAGCTTGAAGAAAGTGATGAGTTAGAAGATGACATGCTTGATAAAGCTTGGGGCTTAGAACCTGAAAGCCGTTTATCATGCCAAGCTAAAGTGGTTGATTGTGATTTGGTTATTGAAATACCAAAATACACGGTTAACATGGTAAGTGAAGGCTAATAAGCTAATTAAGTGCCAGCACTGAATGAATAAAAAGAGTAATAACAAATGTTGTTACTCTTTTTTTATATCGGGTTTATGTGTGGTCATTTTTTCTAAGTCTAAAATGCTATTAAAACCTACCAAATAAGAGAACCAGCAGAGATAAAAATACGCTTTATTTGTTGTAGTTCATAGCGGATCTTACTGTTTCGATGAATAGGGTTGGATTTTGTTGGAAAGAAAGTTATTCGCTAGGAACTGAGGGGCTTACAAACTCGATTTTGGACAACAACCGCCTACTGATACATAAACCTTATGCTCAACTTCGTGCAGAGTATGAGCAAATCGTCTTAAGCAGCACTTAAAAAAATCTACCTTAAGGTGTTCACAAACTTAAGGTAGATTTATATTTGGAGGGGCACTACCTAACACATTTTGGGGCGTGCGACGTGAGGTCGTATGAAGCGCTGTTCACCGCTTTTGAGTGAACCATCTGTATCACCAGATGAACCTAGGGCTCTGAATAAAGTAGCGAGCCTGACAATGTAACGAAGATTGGTCATGGACTAATTGGGATCTAAATCGTGAGAGGACGATCCTCCTGATAACCACAAATTGGGTGAGTGCTAGGTAGTCAGTATGATGAACATAAGTGAATCCGCGCAAGGTGCGTTATGTGATGAAACAGCGGAAGTGGTTAATACGCTGTAGCCAAAAGGCATGAGAGTTGGAAAGAGATTGCCCCATGCTCTTTCGTGATCAATACGCTCTCCGCACTATAGCGGGCATCTAACCTGACATTGCGCGACATACGGAACACGGTAAGCCTATATCGCTCCCTTTGGGAAAGCTGATTTGGCCGATAGTGATGTAGGTATAGGAGGTTGGAAAAAGCAAAGGCTGCATTGTAACGATGCAGATACAGACTTGTGTCTGGTCACGAAAGTGAGCCCACTTCCGACTGGTCTCCCGTTGCAAGATAATGTGAAGAACTTTATTCAAGGAGAAACGCAAATGATGATTTCAACAGAGATTAGTGCCTCTCCTGACAGCGAACAATGGCAGTCCATAGACTGGAAATCTGTTGAACCGCATGTATTAAAGCTTCAGATGCGTATTGCAAAGGCAACACGAGAAGGGAAACACGGTAAAGCGAAAGCGTTGCAGTGGATACTGACTCACTCGCGTTCAGCAAAACTTCTTGCTGTTAAGCGTGTATCACAAAATAAAGGCAGTAAAACGCCTGGAATAGACGGTGTTATCTGGAATACAGATACCCGCCGCATGAAAGCAGTAAATCAATTGAGCAGGAAGGCATATCAAGCCAAACCACTCAAGCGTATCTATATCCCCAAAAAGAATGGCAAACTCAGACCTCTTGGTATCCCATGCATGATAGACAGAGCACAACAAGCGCTCCACCTTCTTGCATTAGAGCCTATATCGGAGACGCTTGCCGACCCTAACAGCTATGGATTTAGACCAAATCGTAGCACTGCTGACGCAGTCGATCAGTGCTTCAAATGTTTGGCTCTAAAGAAATCAGCACAATGGGTTCTTGAGGGGGACATCAAATCCTGCTTCGACAAAATCGGGCATCAATGGCTAATTGATAACATCGCCATAGATAAACGAATGTTGGAACAATGGTTAAAGTCTGGTTTTATGGACAAAGGGCTGTTTTATCGTACTGATGAGGGCACGCCACAAGGAGGGGTTATATCCCCCACCTTGATGCTAATGACTCTTGCTGGACTTGAGCAGCGCATAAAGTCTACAGCACTCAAAAAGGGTGCCAGAGCCAACTTTATTGGATACGCCGACGATTTCGTCGTCACCTGCGCCTCAAAGGAAGTGCTCGAGAACGATATCAAACCGTTGATAGCTGATTTCTTAGCGGAAAGAGGCTTAACACTCTCCGAAGAGAAAACGCATATTACCCACATCAACAAGGGTTTTGACTTCTTAGGGTTCAATCATAGGAAGTACAAAGGAAAATTGCTCATCAAACCGAGCAAGTCCAATACCTTGTTGTTCTTGAGTAACCTGCGCGAACTCATCAAAAAGCACGCTACTATCCCTGTTAACGATCTTATCAAACTGATAAATCCAAAACTAAGGGGTTGGGCGAATTATTATCGTCATTGCGTTGCTAAACAAGTATTCGGGTATGTTGGGCACAAACTATTCTATTCGTTATGGCACTGGGCAGTAAGGCGTCACCCAACAAAGTCTAAGACTTGGGTAGCCCTTAAATACTTCATCAACCGAAAAGGCCAATGGCAATTTCACGGTTGGCAGAAGGTCAAGGATATGGATTGCCAATTCAATCTATTCCAAATAGCCAAAGTGCCTATTGAGAGGCATGTGAAAATTCGAAGTGCGGCTATACCATTCGATCCTCAATACCAAGAATACTTGGCTAGGAGAAAATCGAAAAGGCAAGCTCGTAACGCTTGGAATGAACCTGCTCTCACTGCTTTATAAGTTGCTGGGTATCAAACGATACCTTTGTGGAGGCTTGAGCCTAGTGCAGTGAAAGTTGCACGCTGGGTTCTTAGGAGGGCGGCACTTGGTAACAAGTGTCGTCTATCCGACAAAAGCGAGTTGGAGCCGAATGCCCACTTTGGCACGTTGCTAACTGTTAGATTAGATTGAGTCCTGTTAATCGAATCTGACAGATAAATTTAAGCCTTATTCACTTAATGACCAGGAAGGTTCTGAATCAAATGGTGAATAAATAGGTTAACTTGGTATCATGAATAGAGCTGTCGTTGAGGTATTGTTTTACTCTGTCACTTATTTGGTCACAAAAGCTTTTACATGCTATGCATTCGCTTCGAAATTACGTATAATCCGCGCGAATTTTATAAACTAGCTCACATTAAGGAAGCTCGTTATGGCGATCGAACGCACTTTTTCTATTATCAAGCCTGATGCAGTTGCAAAAAACCACATTGGTGCTATCTACAACCGTTTTGAATCTGCAGGTCTTAAGATCATTGCTTCAAAAATGGTTCACCTAACTAAAGAACAAGCTGAAGGCTTCTACGCTGAACACAGCGCACGTCCTTTCTTTGGTGCTTTAGTTTCTTTCATGACATCTGGCCCAATCATGGTTCAGTGTTTAGAAGGTGAAAACGCAGTTTTAGCTAATCGCGAAATCATGGGTGCAACTAACCCAGCTGATGCAGCTCGTGGCACTTTACGTGCAGACTACGCCGCTAGCATTGATGAAAATGCTGTTCACGGTTCAGATGCTTTAGCTTCTGCAGAACGTGAAATTGCTTATTTCTTTAGCGCTGATGAAGTGTGCCCACGCACTCGTTAATCTCTGCTCTAATGAATTAAAGGCGCTTAGGCGCCTTTTTTATTGGGAAAATTTTTTTAACGCTTTTTTGATGATTAAATATTCCAACCTATAGGCTTAAAATTATGACCTTATACCTAGGTGGCCAAACAGATCGTAAATTTGAATGAGTTTTTTAAAGCGACAGTAGAAATATTTAAACATTGTATTCAGTTCTAGCGCATCGTTAAACCTTGCTTTAAATTCATTAGGCGGGCGAGCACCCTAATAGGTTTATCTTTAATAATGCTTTGCTATAAACAGTCTAACTCAGTCAATATTGCAAATTTTAAGTGATACGAAAGGGGTTTGATATGCCTTTGTTATCTGAAGTTAAAGTTACTTAGGGGGCTGGGCATTAATCCCTTTGCCTGGGGTAAAATGTGTTAACTCGAACACAATTCACCTTGCGAAGATCAACAGCGTCTAGTCCAACTATCAATCATTTTATCAAATAAAAGTCATGTAAATGCTGTTCGGCTTAGTAAACAAGGCTCATTTACCCTTGGCAGATTGAATCGCTTATTGTGTTGCCTTATCGACTTTATGTTAAGCACTCAAAATGTCCTTTCATTTATCCTTTTAACGATTTTGTTTCAGTTGTGAAGCAATATTAAGCTTAAGGCCGATAGCTTGGTTGAGTGGTAAAAAAATGACGGGATCTTAACCGGGATAATGGTAACTTTTTCTGCTTCAGTGATTAAATTCTAAGCTAGAGAGTGAATCCTAGCTCCATCAATAAAACCACCGTGCGTTTATTATTTACATCCACATTTTATATTTCAGTTACAAAATGCAACTTTTGAAAATTATTTCATTAATTTTGGTTGTTTTGTGAGCGATTGATTTAAGTCTTTCATGTTTATTTTGTTTGTTTATTGAAGTGTTTGTTAATAATTATGGTTTAAGTTGTGTTTATATTGTTATCTTATTTGTGTATTTATGTTTATGCGTTCTTTTTTATGGTGTTTAATATAAATTAATTTAAAATTAAAATCATTATAAACAGTATGTTACGTTTTTATTAATATGCCCCATGAAAACTAATGCATATATTGTTTATTAAATGTTGCCTTTGTTGACTAATCGTTTTTTATTCATTAATAATGCTCTCCGTATTTAGCATATGGCTAATTACATTATAAGAAATATAACAACTTGATGTTTTTAAAACTAAGTTGCAGGGAGTTTTATTATGAGTTCAGTTTCATTAACTGCGAAAGCAATTCGTAGCAGTTTATTAGCAGTTGCAGCAACAAGTGTTGCCTCTGTCAGTCTATTTTCTACTTCTGCTGTAGCAGCGGAAGAACAAGTTCAAAAAGTTGAGCGTATTGCGGTTACCGGTTCACGTATTAAGCGTACCGATATGGAAACAGCCAGCCCTGTAAGTGTGATTGATGCTTCTTCAATTATCGCATCTGGCGCAACGTCAATTGATGATGTTTTACAAAAAATGACATCTTCAGGCGGTGCAATGACCAACGCTGCAGTTAACAACGGTTCTGGCGGTAACGCGACAATGAACTTACGCGGCTTAGGTTCAAACCGTACTTTAGTATTGGTTAACGGCCGTCGTATGATTGCATCGGGTACTGGTGCAGCTTCAACTGTTGACTTAAACACCATTCCTGTTTCAATGATCCAACGTGTTGAAGTATTAAAAGACGGCGCATCTGCTGTTTATGGTACAGATGCTATCGCGGGTGTTGTTAACATTATTTTAAAGCGTGATTTTGATGGTTTAGAGTTAAACGCCCAAACGGGTATCTCTGGCCAAGGTGATGCCGATGAAACAAGCGTCGACTTCACTTTAGGTAACACGTTTGATAAAGGTAACGTAGTTATCAATGCTCAATACACCAAACGTGGTGAAGCTAGCCAAGCTGACCGTGGTTTCTCTGAGTGTCCAATCGCAGAAAAAGGTCCAGCGGGTAGCCGAACGACTTATTGTGCTGGTAGTGCTTATTCTGAAGGTGGTCACATTTGGGGTGATGACGGTGCTAACTTAAGTGGCCGTGGTGGCGAATACCACGAGTTTACTGATGCAGACCGTTTTAACTATTCAAAAGACAGTTTCTTATCTACGCCAATGGAGCGCTTAAACTTAAGCTTCGCGGGTACTTACGAACTGACTGATTCAACAATGTTCTTCTCTGAAGCCATGTACACCAAGCGTTGGTCTGATCAACAAATGGCACCTCAACCAATTTGGAATAATGATCCTTGGATTTATCAACCAAAAGCGGCTGGCGGTTGGATGACAGATGCATTACTTCCTTGGGTTGCTGCAGGTGAAGGTGTAAGTTACGGTCGCCGTATGGTTGAATCTGGCACACGTCAATTTAGCCAAACTGTTGATACTATCCGTGTTGTATTAGGTCTTGAAGGCGAATTCGATAACGGTTGGACATGGGATGCTTCTTACAACAAAGGTAAGAATGACTCTGTTGATACTTTAGCGAATCTACATAACTTAGGCTCAATCAATGATGCTGTTTTAGAAGGCAAATTTGATCCATTCCTACAGGAATCTTGGCAAGGTGATAATATCGCACCATATATCTACACTGAATTAAACAGTGGTGGTAGCGAGTTGGATATTATTGCTGGTACTTTATCTGGTGGCATTGTTGATTTACCAGCTGGCGAATTAGGTTTTGCTGCAGGTTATGAGCACCGTAAAGAGTCTGCACACTACACACCTGACTCGTTAACTGCTCAAGGTTTAGCAAACGATCCACGTGTTGAAGGCACTGCAGGTGAGTTCCGCGTTGATGAAGTATATGCAGAATTAGCTATTCCTTTATTAGTTGACTTACCTTTAGCACAGCAAGTTGATATGAGCGCGGCAATGCGTTACTTCAACTACAGCACCTTTGGTGAAGATACTACGTGGAAACTGGGTTTAACTTGGCGTTTATATGACGACCTAATGGTACGTGGTGGTCGCTCTACAGCTTTCCGTGCGCCTACTGTAAGTGAGCTATTTGGTGGTAAATCGCCATCATTTAACCAAATTGTTCACCCAGCAACGACTCAAACTCAAGCTGAAGTGACGGTTGGTGGTAACCAATTGTTGACTCCAGAAGAAGCAGATATCACTACCATTGGTTTAGTGTATTCGCCAAGCTATGTTGAAGGTTTATCTTTCACCGTTGATTACTTCGATATCGGTATTACTAATACTATTACTGCTGTTGATGCAAACTATGTGGCTAACCAATGTTTAGGTGCTGATGGTTCGTTAATCAACACTGGTACAGCATTATGTCAGTCTTCAAATATTTCAATGGACAACACTGGCCGTATCAAGTTTGACAACGGTTTACAGAACATTGGTGAGACCAACACATCAGGTTATGACATTAACGTTGCTTATGTGTTTGATGCGTTAAGCTTAAGCTGGAAAGCGGGCTTAGATACATCTATTCTTTCTTCATATGAAGAATACGATCCTGATGGAAACGCAGTAAATTACCGTGGTTACATCACTGGTGGTGTAGGTGCCTATGCTAAGTTTAAGTCTAACTTTAACTTAACCGCATCTGCTGATGACTGGAGTGCTACATACGAAGCGCGTTATATTGATGGTATGGATTCATTTGCTTGTAAAGCCGATACGACTAAGTGTTATGCGCCATCTGTAGATAGCATTATCTATCATGATTTATCTGGTTCTTATGATGTGACAAGCACTGTTCGTATGTCAGCGGGTATCAACAACATTTTTGATGAAGAGCCACCATACTTCACTGGTAACAACGATTCAAATACCGATCCGTACACCTATGACGTGTTAGGTCGTTACTTCTTCGTTCGTGCTAACGTTAAGTTCTAATTTTTAATAACTAGAGCGTTAACTCAAAACCGGCCATTTGGCCGGTTTTTTTATGTAAAAATCTTACTCTTGTCAGGATGCAACCTTTGCGCTTCATTTTTTTCAAAGTGTATCAGGGTTGGTGGTTGTTTTGTTTGGTGTCGCGTTACAAGTGTGTTACCTATCAAAAGCTCACTGTTGTTGAGCTTTTTCATACTTCTTTTAATTAGGCTGTATCAATATGTTTTTTATTAGCATTTATATTGTTTTCTCTGTTGAGGATGTTGCATTTATTTAACAGTATCGAGTCAAGCGGTTAACTGTGGGTTAACTGTTAGAACAATAAAAAACATTTCGTTATATAAGTTAACGTCTAAGGGAGAAAAGTATGCGTTCAGTATCATTAACTGCCAAAGCTATTCGTCGAGGTCTACTCGCCGCGGCAGCAACAACAGTTGCGAGTTCAGGCTTTATATCTACATCTGTTATGGCAGCAGAAGAACAAGTTCAAAAAGTTGAGCGTATAGCCGTAACTGGTTCACGTATCAAGCGTACCGATATGGAAACAGCCAGCCCAGTAAGTGTGATTGATGCTTCTTCAATTATTGCATCTGGCGCAACGTCAATTGATGATGTTTTACAAAAAATGACATCTTCAGGCGGTGCAATGACTAACGCCGCTGTCAACAATGGTTCAGGTGGTAATGCACGAGTCAACTTACGTGGCTTAGGTTCTAACCGCACGCTTGTTTTAGTTAACGGCCGTCGTATGATCGCATCGGGAACTGGTGCAGCATCCACTGTTGATTTAAACACCATTCCTGTTTCAATGATCCAACGTGTTGAAGTATTAAAAGACGGTGCTTCAGCAGTTTATGGAACCGATGCTATCGCAGGCGTGGTTAACGTTATTCTTAAGCGCGATTTTGACGGTCTCGAATTAAACGCACAAACCGGTATTTCTGGCCAAGGAGATGCTGATGAAACAAGTCTTGATTTCACTTTAGGTAATACGTTCGACAAAGGTAACGTGGTTATCAATGCTCAATACACCAAACGTGGTGAAGCCAGTCAAGCTGACCGTGGCTTCTCTGAGTGTCCAATCGCAGAAAAAGGCCCAGCTGGAAACAGAACGACTTATTGTGCTGGTAGTGCTTATTCAGAAGGTGGTCATATTTGGGGTGAGAATGGGGCAAACTTAAGTGGTCGTGGTGGCGAGTACCACGAGTTTACTGATGCAGATCGTTTTAACTATTCAAAGGACAGTTTTTTATCTACGCCAATGGAGCGCTTAAACTTAAGCTTCGCAGGTACTTACGAACTGTCTGACTCAACAATGTTCTTCTCTGAAGCTATGTACACTAAGCGTTGGTCTGATCAACAAATGGCACCTCAACCCATTTGGAATAGTGATCCTTGGATATATCAACCTAAAGTAGCCGGCGGTTGGATGACCGATGATTTATTACCTTGGATAGAAGCGGGTGAAGAAATCAGTTATGGTCGTCGTATGGTAGAGTCTGGTTCTCGTGACTTTAGTCAAACTGTTGATACCATCCGTATCGTATTAGGCCTTGAAGGTGAGTTTGATAATGGTTGGACGTGGGATGCTTCTTACAACAAAGGTAAGAACGACTCTGTTGATACTTTAGCGAATCTACATAACTTAGGCTCAATCAACGATGCTGTGTTAGAAGGCAAATTTGACCCATTCCTACAAGAATCATGGCAGGGTGATAGTATCGCTCCATTTATCTACACCGAGCTTAACAGCGGTGGAAGTGAGTTAGATATTATTGCTGGTACGTTATCGGGTGGCATTGTTGATTTACCCGCAGGTGAATTAGGTTTTGCTGCAGGTTATGAGCACCGTAAAGAATCTGCTTATTACACTCCTGACTCATTGACCTCTCAAGGGCTTGCGAACGACCCTCGAGTTGAGCCTACTGCTGGTGAGTTCAGCGTTGATGAAGTTTACGCTGAATTAGCGATTCCTTTATTAGCTGATTTACCTTTAGCTCAACAAGTTGATATGAGCGCAGCAATGCGTTATTTCAACTACAGCACCTTTGGTGAAGATACTACGTGGAAACTGGGTTTAACATGGCGTTTATATGACGATCTCATGATCCGTGGTGGTCGCTCAACCGCCTTCCGTGCACCTACTGTAAGTGAACTGTTTGGTGGTAAATCACCCTCATTTGATCAAATTGTGCATCCTGCAACGACTCAAACTCAAGCTGAAGTGACGGTTGGTGGTAATCCTTTATTGACTCCAGAAGAAGCAGATATCACTACAGTTGGTTTAGTGTACTCACCAAGCTTTGTAGAAGGTTTATCATTTACTGTTGATTATTATGATATTGGTATTACTAATACTATTACCGCAGTTGACTCTAACTATGTGGCTAACCAATGTTTAGGTGCTGATGGTTCGTTAATCAACACTGGTACTGCATTGTGCCAAGCGTCCAACATTTCTATTGATAATACTGGTCGTATTAAGTTTGATAACGGTTTGCAAAACATTGGTGCAACGAATACCTCAGGTTACGACATTAACGTAGCATATGTATTTGATGCATTTAACTTAAGTTGGAAAGCGGGCTTAGATACATCCATCCTTTCTTCATATGAAGAGTTTGATCCTGATGGTGTAGCTGTTGACTACCGCGGTTATATTACTGGTGGTGTTGGTGCTTACGCTAAGTTCAAGTCTAACTTTAACTTAACCGCATCTGCTGATGACTGGAGTGCTACATACGAAGCGCGTTATATCGATGGCATGGATTCATTTGCTTGTAAAGCCGATACCACTAAGTGTTATGCGCCTTCTGTTGATAGTATTGTTTATCATGATTTATCAGGCTCTTATGATTTAACAAATACGGTTAGAGTTTCTGCTGGCGTGAATAACGTATTTGATGAAGAACCACCATATTACACAGGTAACAATGATTCAAATACCGATCCATATACTTATGATGTATTAGGGCGCTACTTCTTTGTACGTGCAAACGTTAAGTTCTAAGTTAGTTAGCTATTCATCGTAACCAAAAACCTCCGCTTACGGAGGTTTTTTATTGAGCATTATTCAAATTTATAATCCTCACCAGGCTGCGTTAGCCTTAGTGATTTAAACGTAACTCATGGCGATGTTCTTGCCGATAACGAGAAGCACAAACACTGCATCGCTGTTCTGTTGGATCACCTTGTAAACGTGATGCTTCTATTTCGGACTCGCAATCAGAGCATAGTCCATACAAGCCTAAATCAAGTTGGCATATTGCTGCATCTAATCGCATTAAATGTTCGAATAGGCCTGTATCGGACATTTTGATTTCACTCAAATAATCGATAAGGTTAGATAAGTCCATTTGTTGAATCGTATTGAGTTGTTGATTGTCGATATGATGCTGTAAAAGCTCAAGCTTAATGTTAGCTCTTAGCTGTGCTTCTATTTGAGACAATTGCGCTCGAATATCCTGATTTTTCACCAGATAACCTTTATTAGAGATGATCAATATAGCTTGTTATTTTACGAGCTTAAAAAAAGTCAGTTATGATAAAGATCAATTCTGGGTCAGATTGTAACCTTCAAATAGTCGATGTGGATTAAATTTTGTTAATCCACATATATAACGACTGACAATATTAACAAGGATTGCTAGGTAAGAGGTGGGGGATATACCAATCACGATAAGTAAGAGATCAAAAATAGCGTAGGAAAACGCTTGAGAATAAGGCAGATTTTCGATAAGCAGTTATTCTACAAGCAAAAAAATCTAACGCTGTTGTCGAGTGTTTTAACAAGCAAGGGTAATCAGTTATTTATTACGATTGGTATTAATGGGCACTTTGTTGAGCATTATTCAGCACAGATACAATTTCATCCGCTGTTTTAAAAACTCTTAACTCGCGAAACAATGCATCGGCTTCGGGATATTGCCTATTTAAATAAGTGAACCATTGTTTAATACGCCCAGGCAGGTAGTCAGACTTTTTATTATCAACCTGCTTTTGGGTGTAACTTAATAATAAATTTAAGGTTTCTTCCCATGTGTATGGCTTATTGCCATGCTTAATGCATGCGCCTAAGTTAGGTAATGAAATCGC
Organism: Shewanella subflava; assembly: GCF_025971955.1. Classification (GTDB taxonomy): domain Bacteria; phylum Pseudomonadota; class Gammaproteobacteria; order Enterobacterales; family Shewanellaceae; genus Shewanella; species Shewanella subflava. The sequence continues at coordinate 272,627 of NZ_JAPDMX010000033.1, read as the reverse complement.
CCCGCGGCCAATCATAATGTTGTCGCATCCAGTGACCTCCATACATCGCTTAGCATCCGCCTCGCTCCAAATTTCACCATTGGCAATCACCGGAATGGGTAAACGCTTTTTGACTTCAGTTATGTATTCCCAATAAGCAGGAGGCTTATAGCCATCGACTTTGCTGCGGGCATGAATGGCTATTTCTGTTGCACCTGCTTCATAAATCGCCAGTGCATTCTCCATAAAGAGTGATTTGTCTTCATAACCTAAACGGATCTTGGCTGTGACGGGTTGATCTTCAGGCACAGCCTGGCGCATCGCTTTCACAATGTTATGTATGTTGTCGGGGTACTGCAATAAAACTGCGCCGCCTTTACTTCTGTTGACAATTTTGGCTGGACAACCAAAATTAGCGTCCACCCCTCGGGAACCCATTGCAACCGCTCTATATGCATTTTCGGCCATCCAATTAGGCTCTTGACCAAGTAATTGGACTCTAACGGGGGTGCCATTTGGGGTTAAACCATCATGATGTAATTCAGGGCAGAGTTTGTAATAGACCTTTTCAGGCAGTAGCTGATCTACCACACGAACAAACTCGGTGACGACTAAATCAAACGGGTTAATAGTGGATAAAATATCACGCATTAAATCATCAACTACGCCTTCCATAGGCGCTAATACAAGTCGCACAGCATTCTCTCAGCTTGAATAAAGGGCGCTATTTTAACCTTAAAATCACACTATGCCAGTGTTAGTTTTACTTCCTACAATTTAAAAACTAAAAACGTATTGAAACCATCAAGATATATTCTATGATTAACTCTGGTGATTATTTCCTAGCACACTTGGAAGTGATAAGAGTGTGTTTATCTTTGTTGATAAATAATGCAGTAGGCTATTTTTTGTCAGGCAATCACAAATGAGCGCCGTTTAGCCTGCTAAATAAGTGAATTTGCGGGCAGAATAGCTGGGCAACTGCTAATTGCGTTGAGGCTAAAATGACACTACATTGCGTTGGATAATCTTGACCAAGGGCAGGATGCAGGATGCTCGACATTATCCGCTTTGCCTAAAGTCATTTTATCTCTGAACATGAAAAATAAACAAAGTTAAACAAAGATAAACACACCTTAATGTGAACCTAGATAAAATAAATATTACTTTTTTGAAATTTATTTTATGCTTGTTAGGTCTATATGTATAAGCCAGCAATGATGTTGGTCATCATTCAATTTTTTAAAAGGAATCAAAATATGAACTCAGTTAAGCAAACTACCCTCGCAGTTGCATTAGGTGCAGTAGTCATGAGTGCTGGCATAGCAACAGAAGCACAAGCCAACCCATTTGGTTTTGAGCAACTTACCCAAGGTTACCAATTAGATGGTGGTGAAGGTAAGTGCGGAGAAGGTAAATGTGGAGCAGACATGAAAAAATCTGCTGAAAAAGCCAAAGAAGGCAAGTGTGGTGAAGGCAAATGTGGCGAAGGTAAGTGCGGTGGCGACATGAAAAAGTCTGCTGAAAAAGCCAAAGAAGGTAAATGCGGCGAAGGTAAGTGTGGTGCCGACATGAAAAAAGCCACTGAGCAAGGTAAAGAAGCCAAAGCCAACATGGAAAAATCTCAAGAAGGTCAATGTGGCGGTAAAAGATAATCATCTTTTAATGCGTTAATTGCGTTCTAAATAAGGCCTGTTTTCAGGCCTTATCTTATTTATACTCTGCTGAAATTTAACTATTTCTATTAATATCGATACATAACTCTCCGCTGTAAGGGTCTTTTATGTCCATCAAAGAAAATGTGCCATCAACTGCAATGGTTGGCTTGGGTCTAAGACGAGAAATGCTAACTGAATTTTGTCAGTTAACACCGCCACAAATTGAGTTTTTTGAAGTGGCTCCAGAAAACTGGATGACCTTGGGTGGTAAATATGGTCGTCAATTCAAACAACTGACTGAACAGCACCCTTTTTTTTGTCATGGTTTATCTTTGTCTATAGGCAGTCCAGCCCCGCTTGATACCCACTTTGTACAAAACATTAAACGCTTTCTAGACTCACACCAAATAAAGGTATATTCGGAGCATTTAAGTTATTGTTCAGGGGAAGGGCATATGTACGACCTCATGCCTATTCCCTTTACAGATGAGGCTGTCATCCATACCGCAAAACGCATCAAGCAAGTTGAAGATATATTAGAGCGGCCGTTTATTTTAGAAAACGTCTCATTTTATGCTGCTCCAGGTGCGCAAATGACTGAAGAGGCATTTGTGAACGCGGTGCTTGCTGAAGCTGACTGCAAGCTGTTACTGGATGTAAACAACATTTATGTGAATTCTATTAACCATCAATATGATGCACAGCAATTTTTGGCATCCATGCCAACAGAACGTATCGCTTATTTACATATTGCAGGGCATTACCAGGAAGATATTGACTTAATGGTGGATACCCATGGTGCTGATATTATTGACCCGGTCTGGACGTTGTTGCAAAGCTGCTATGAGATCCATGGGGTTCATCCCACCCTATTAGAGCGTGATTTTAATATCCCACCCACTGAAATCCTCTTGGCGGAAATTAATCAAATTCACACCTATCAGCAACAAGCTAAAGATGCTTTAAAAGTAAGGAAAGCCTAATGAAGTTTACTGACATTCAGCAGAGCTTTATGGATTATATCCGTGATCCTAATCATCCCTTACCTCATGGTATTGAGCCAAGACGAATGCTGATTTACCGCGAGTTATTTTTTAATAATGTCAATGGTTTTGTGTCCAGTGCTTTTCCGGTACTTAAAAGCCTCTACGATGAACAGGATTGGTTAACATTAGTGCAGCAGTTTTTTGCTGAACATCACTGCCATACACCTATATTTGTTGAAATAGCAGGGGAGTTTTTGGCATTTTTACAACAATATAAAATGAAAGACTCCGATCCTCATTTTTTGCTGGAATTAGCGCATTATGAATGGCTCGAGTTAGTGGTCGCGACTCAACAATCGAGCGAACAGCAACAAGTGTTCGCTGCTGATTTAATACTCTTAAAACCTTTGCAATTATCTGTTTGTGCCAAAGTTGCTCAATATCAATATGATGTTCAGCATATAAGTGTTGATTACCAACCGATTGAACCACCTTCACAGCCACAGTATTTTTGTGTGTATAGAAATAGAGAAGATGAAGTATCATTTTTGCAATTAAACCCGCTCACTGCGCACGTTTTAGCGTTAATTGAACAACATACACAACAACAAATGAGTATCAGCTTCGATGAGGTCATTCATCAGTTAATGGCGTTTTACCCGAATATGCAGGTTGATACTATGACAAACGGTTGTGCTCACATGCTAAAGCAAATGGTTGAAAAGGGAATTGTTGTTACATCGAGTTAAATAAGCCTTAAAATATTTATGGTTTTTATTCGTAATTAATCGCAGTAGAATGCGCGCGTTGTGATGAAGTTCACGTTTTATCCGCGCGCACAGCGGCTTTATGTTAACTCGTACACAAATTAAACAATACCCTGTATTTTTGCCCAAGGACATTTCATGAACGAGCCGTTTAAAGATCCATTCAATGCCTTTTATTTGATTGGTTTTATTCTTGTGTTACTGATCCCCACTCTGCCAGCATCATTATCTTGGTTAAAATTTGCAGGCTTAATCTAAGCATTAATTTAGGCTACAATAAGCTTAGTGTTACAAACCACTCATTAACGAGTGGTTTTTTGTTTTGAGGATGTTCAAGAACTATGGTGATTAAGCGAGGCTTATATCTTGTTGTCGGTCTGCTGAGTTTATTACTTGGTGTGATAGGTATTGTTGTGCCTTTATTGCCGACCGTGCCATTTATTTTACTGGCGGCATTTTGTTTTGCCCGCTCAAGTGAACGATTACATCAGTGGTTAATGACCCACCCATGGTTTTCTGAAGCATTAAACAATTGGCAAACTAAACGTGCATTAAATAAAACCTTAAAACGTCGCGCTATGATAATGACCACACTGAGCTTTGGCATTAGCATTAGCGTAGTGCCGTTAGTTTGGGTCAAGATTATGTTGTTGGTTATGTTATGTGGTCTGCTGATTTATTTGTGGCAGATCCCAGAGTTAACAGATTAATTGTGTAATGGTTGAACACCATCCACAACAGGCTTAAGATCCTGTTAATTTTTAGTTGTAAACGAGTCCCAAAGGGACTTTTTTATTGAAACCCCATTGAAAGAGTTTTCATTATGATGAACAAAGACAGTTTAGCGCTGATTAAGCAAAGCATTAAAACCATACCAGACTACCCAAAAGCAGGCATTATGTTCCGTGATGTCACCAGTCTTTTAGAAAGTGCAGAAGCTTACAAAGCGACAATTGCTTTATTAGTCGCGCATTATCAATCTAAGGGGTTTACTAAAGTGGTTGGCACTGAAGCACGTGGCTTCTTGTTTGGTGCTCCGTTAGCACTTGAGCTTGGTATTGGTTTTGTTCCCGTTCGTAAGCCAGGTAAATTACCTCGAGCCACCATAAGCCAAACCTATGAGCTTGAATATGGCAAAGACACATTAGAAATTCACACCGATGCCATCAAAGCTGACGACAAAGTGTTAGTGATTGATGATCTACTTGCAACGGGTGGCACAATTGAAGCTACGGTAAAACTTATTCGTCAACTCGGTGGCGAAGTGGAACATGCTGCATTTGTGATTTCATTACCAGAAATTGGCGGTGAAGCCAGATTAAAAGCCATGGGCATAGAAGTGTTGAGTCTGTGCGAATTTGAAGGCGAGTAAATCGATTATTTATCCATTCATAATTGTTGATAAAGCCAGCTAATAGCAGCCAAACAATAGCCTGTAGTCGTTTTGCGTGTTATTGTTTGGCGTAATTAATGGGAGTTCTTCCCACACTGTTTAGCTTGGGGAATTGCATGTCTTATCAGGTGTTAGCCCGTAAATGGCGCCCTGCCAAATTTGAGCAAATGGTTGGTCAAGCGCATGTGTTACTGGCGTTAACTAACGCATTAAGCCAACAACGTTTGCATCATGCCTATTTATTCACTGGTACTCGCGGCGTGGGTAAAACCAGTTTAGCGCGTTTGTTTGCCAAAGGATTAAATTGCGAACAAGGCGTGACAGCAAATCCTTGTGGAGTTTGTTCAAGTTGTGAAGAAATCGCTCAAGGTCGATTTGTCGATTTAATTGAAGTAGATGCGGCTTCGCGCACCAAAGTGGATGACACTCGTGAATTATTAGATAACGTGCAATATCGTCCTTCACGTGGTCGCTATAAAGTGTATCTTATTGATGAAGTGCACATGCTGTCTCGCAGTAGTTTTAATGCACTATTAAAAACGCTAGAGGAACCGCCTGAACACGTAAAATTTCTATTAGCGACAACTGACCCTCAAAAATTACCGGTGACGGTATTGTCTCGGTGTTTACAATTTAATTTAAAAAGTTTGTCACAAGATGAAATTGCTAAACAACTTGAATTTGTATTAACTCAAGAGCAACTGCCATTTGAAAATCAGGCACTTTCCCTGTTAGCCAAAGCCGCCAACGGCAGTATGCGTGATGCATTAAGTTTAACCGATCAAGCGATTGCTTTTGGTTCTGGCCAAGTGATGTACCAGCAAGTGCAATCAATGCTTGGCAGTATTGATCAGCAGCAAGTTATCGCACTACTAAAAGCCCTTTGTGATGCCGATATTGAGCCTTTGATGACCACAGTTGCTAAGGTATTAGCGTTTGGGGCCGATGCGCAGGAAGTGTTACGCAGTTTATTAGAATTACTGCATCAAATCACCTTGACTCAGTTTGCTCCAGCGGCAGCGCAATCATCACTATACAGTGAGCAAATATTGGCTTTTGCTCAGCAAATTTCTGCTGAACAAATTCAGCTTTATTATCAGATGCTGTTAGCTGGGCGCAAAGATTTACCTTTTGCACCAGATCCTAAATCGGGTTTAGAAATGGCACTGTTAAGAGCGGTTGCTTTTGTGCCAGAAAAGCAAACTAAACGCTGGGTTACAGACAGTTCCGTTAACCTTGAGTTACCGCCTTTACCCCCCCAGAATCAAGAGGTCACAGAGACTTGCCCAAAGCCTGAAACTGATTATGGCGTTAATTCTCTGAGTGTTGATGCTTGTGGTAATGCCATGTCTCAACAAGCAAATAGTGAGACATTGGGCCTCGCTACACGTGATTCTACCTTGATTACCGTTAAATCTGATTCGAAATCTATGCCTGCAACAGGAGTATCTCAAGCAATAACTGAGGTCGATGCGGATGCAGATGTTGATTGCGACGATGACACTGAACAGTTAATAGCACAACAAGCTATGTTGCTTAACCAAGCTGAAAGTATGGGGTTTGTTAACGCTGTTAGCATGCAAAATGATAGTCAGCCGTTATCGGGGGGGAATACGCAAAAAGCATACAATATTGATGAACTGCAAACAGCCATTGCGCCTTCAACGGAGGGCGTTGATGATCACAAAAAGCAACAAGCGGCAGATGATACGCAGTCTCAAGCCTCTCAAATCCCCCCCCCGCAAGAGGCTATAAATCAATCGTCAATAGAGGTTGCTTCACCTTTTATTACAAAAGATGACCTATATATTGGTGCCGATTATGCTCAATTTGAAGATGATGATAGTCATAATGATTATGAAGACTATCTTGCTTTTAATCAGCAGTCTGAAACCGAATTACAAGTAAAATCGGTGGTAACAGAAGAGCCAAAGCGAAATACACCTCAGGTTGCATCACAGGGGGTAGCCTCGACAATTGCGCCCGTTAATGAAGCTGAGCCTGACCCATTAGATGATATTTTAGATTTAGTACTCGCCAGCAGAGATTCATTATTAGCGGAGGTCAGTGCGCACAAAGCGCAAGATGAAGCCGATGCCTCTCACAAAAAGGTTGCAGATAAACAGCAAGCAAAAATTCCCGCATCGCAGGCCAAACTGGGTGGAGTGAATACCGTCGATATAAAATCGGATGAAAACAGTCATCCGCTTCAACCTTCGATGGTTGATGATACGTTGCAGTATTCGCGCTCGATAAGCGAGCAAAATAATGTTTCAACAGAAAAAGTGCATCCTGACTCATATGACCGACCTCCTTGGGAAGCACCATCGGCAGAAGAGCTAGCGTTCACTCAGCAGACCGCGGTTGTTGATGCAGGCATTGCACAGACAGCTTTAGAAAGTGACACTGAAATTGCACCTACCATGAGTGATCAAGGTGGACTAACTGAACCTGCAGAGTTACTTGTGCAAGATGATAACCAAACAAGCTTAGTGACTCATTCAGAGGTTAAAATGACTGAGCCTAGTGTCATTGATCATCGTGCCATTGGTCATGCTATTACGGGTAATGAAGTTGATCTGAATTGGTATCAAATTATGGCGAAAGTTAAAGTGGGTGGACGAGTTCGTCAACTCGGCATGAACTCTTTGTGCCAATCCGTGTCGAATCCCATACAGCTAACATTAAAGCCAGATCAAAAGCATTTATGTGCAGATATCGCCATTGAACAGCTTCAAGCAGGTTTATCCGCTTTTTTAGAACAGGATATTCAGGTTATTGTCGAGATTGGCCAAGATGCTAATCGTGAAACCCCACTTGAATTGCGCAAACGCTTTCATCAAGAACTGGTGCAACAGGCCAAACAGTCAATATTGGCAGACGATCATGTCCAATGGATGATAAGTCAACTTGCTGCACAATTAGATGATGATTCAGTTGTTTACCCACAAGAGCAACTGACGAATGTGGCTGAGCTTATTCCTGAATTATTGGATTAATAATTTCGTTGATGTTGAGTTACATCGGCGGTGATAGTATTAGCCTAAATGGCTTCAATAGGTTAGCAGCTTCGCAAATTTACATTTACGGGTTTGCTAATCAATATAATTTCAGTAAGATTAGGCCAATTTGGTAACTTGCTAAAACCCATTATTTTAATAGAGAAAGAGAATCGATTATGTTTGGAAAAGGCGGCATGGGCAACTTGATGAAGCAAGCCCAAATGATGCAAGACAAAATGGCTAAAGTGCAAGAAGAAATCGCTCGTATGGAAATAACTGGCGAATCAGGAGCCGGCTTAGTGAAAGTGACTATGACTGGCACACACAATGTCCGTCGTGTGGAAATTGACCCAAGCTTGATGGAAGATGACAAAGAAATGCTGGAAGATTTAATTGCAGCAGCCTGTAATGATGCGGCGCGTCGTGTAGAAGAAAACCAAAAAACGAAAATGGCAGAAGTTACTGGCGGTATGCAACTCCCTCCTGGGATGAAAATGCCGTTTTAACATTTCCATTCTTTTTTCTCCCTATCCAACCTTGCTAAACGCTAGGGGAGCAAAATCGAAGAATCATTAAAGCCCAAGTTTATCACTTGGGCTTTTTTGTACTTGGTATTTTGTACGGATGCATTATTAGGATATTTTCATCTAAGGTTTACATTCCAACCATAGTCAATAATTGCACAGAAATTGGCTCTAGTGTTAACGGAGCCAAAGCCATGGCGCATATAATGCGTTAATTTAGGTATGGTATGGCGTTACCGTATATTTTTGGCGAAAAATAATAACGCATTATCATGCTGCTCAAACAATCATCACTAAAGAACAACACACCCTAAAAATTTCCGACTGAACAATGAGAAAATGTATTAATTTCTGAGTAAATCTTTTAACCAAAGATCTGAATAAAAAGATTATCAATCAGGGAGGATATCCTCTGGTTGCTTTTTGTTGTGACAAAAGAGCCATTGTCACCAAGGAGTTAAATAAAAAAGTTATAAGTGCTCACTCAGGTGTGAGCAATCTCTTACACGCTTGTAGGTGTTAATGGTTATTAGTTTGCTAGATAGCCAGTTTTAAAATTAATTATTGATTAAAATCAGATGATTAATTGTTTGTTTAATTTTGCGATAGATGGTTTTTTTTAATGAACAGTTCTTTGTGTTTTATTTGAATATGGCTCCTATACAATGATTACATCAAGTGAAAGAATTAAGTAGGTTTGCTCAGGAAGAGCAATAATACTGAATTAACACTTTGAATATCATGGATGAAATAAGGACACGCTCAAGGAAATAGAGCATGAGTTTGGCAAATGGATCGCCAAAACAAGGATGGGTGAACGCGAAAGCTGACACAAGGGATCAGGGATTGGATAGCAGGATGCTAAAGGACAATTCAAAGGATTTGAATTTTCAGTTCAAGGATGGCTGAACAAAGGATTGAACTCAACTTACGTCAGTAAAGGATTGTTGAGATATAAAGGATTAAAGGAAAGCCAGGATGGCTAGACGCAAGGATGGGCAGGAAGCATTAATTTAGCAAGGTTGCTAACGTAAGAATTAAAATAGGCACAATCTGAATTCAGGTTGTGCCTTTTTTATTTGGCGAACAATAAGCTTGTTTCGTATTTTGCTCTAGCGTTTGTGAGACATCTCTTACAAAGGCTGTAGGCCAAATAGGCTTTGTTAATGAGTTGTACTTTTGGATTTTATTATAAACTATTGTTTTTAAGGTGAATTTATTATATTATACTAATTTTAGGTTGTTGTTGTTTTGTTGCGCAGTTGTTTGGTGTCTATTTTAAAAGTTGTACCTAGATTAATATTAACTTAAGCAAAGGATAGCGAAACACAGGATGTGGTGTAAGCAGGATGCTGAAACATATTGGATGTGTAGTAAAGGACTATGATAGTTTATCAAAAAGGACAATAACTCGTTTTATGGATAAGGCGAGGTAAGTATCTAGGATTGATACTTAGAATGACTGACCACTAGGATGGTGGGAAACATTAAAAGGGATTTCAAGGACGATTTAAGGACACGCTCAGGACAGAGCAGGCTCGGTCAAAGGATAATCGAGTAAGAAGGACAGTACGCAAGTACAAGGATCCCCAGGGAAAGCGCAAGGATAGGTGCAGGAGCAACTGATACGCATGGATGGTGCAGGGAGCAACCAAAATAGCGGGAAAGCTTAACAAGAGAACAGAAGGCCGTGACTTAATGTCACGGCCTTTCTTTTACTCTCTTAACCTGGTTAATTCAAACGACTAACCAGTTAAGATATAACTGTTGAAGGCTGTTCCGCTAGCATTGCTATAATGGCGAACTGAACAATTCGATTAATGGCACTTACCTGAATTACAACTATTACTCGATCCACAACCACCAAACTTGCCTTTTGCCATTGGCGCATCAAGCCACTCAGGTTCAGGAAAAATAGGCCAATCTATCTTACTGACTTTTTTTCCGTGCATGTTGATATGACCGCGATATTGATTCATACCATCGGTACTGAATTCAAACATAAACTTAGCCCGCCAACACAAACCCGTGTGTCCGCCTAAGCTTGGACGAGCAGATACCATTGCAATGGCTAAGAGTTGCACATTTTGTTTTCCACAGGCTTGTTCAGCAATAACTCGGCTGACTTCAGCCATATTGCGCAACTGCCAGAAAAAAGCAGCTATAACCACCAAAGCGACTATCAATAAAAAATCAGACATCATAGGCTTGCAGCCTTAAATAAACCGCCAATGGCGAGTGAAAGTTGATCGCTACGTTCTGGATCACGTAAATCCTTTAATAACGCATTGCGAAGGCTAGGTATAGCAACAATATCAGCAAAAACCTGATTGAAAAAGGATTGTGATTGTTTGGCCAGCGCCTCTAAGAAGGTTTTGCGAGTAGTGTCATCTTTTAAGGCGAGCCAATTTCGTGCTGCGATTGTAATTAACATAGCATCATCAAGTTGATGATGTTCATCTAGGTCGGCTATCGCCTCTTGACTGAATGGTATGTGCGAAGCTAATGCCTTTAAAAATAACCCTTTATACTCTATAGGTGCTTGTTTGAAGAGTGCGAACACCGAATCAGCCAGAGGTTGTGTTAATGTCAGATGTTCTAAGCATTCGCAAAGAGCTGCTTGAACCTCAATAGGGGCGATAGGCAGGATGTTAATGATTTCTTGTTGGTGATCAAATGATGCCATTCTGACGCAAACATCGGCCAGGCCTTGAAATCCTATATGCTGCCATTGGTCTGCGTGAATTTGACCTGCAAGATATTGAGCGGCTGATTCATATTGACTTGAAGCTTGCTGGCCAAGTTGTTTTCTGACCAAGGCATTAAATAAAGCCAGTTTTTGTTGGTTTGGCTTAAAACTAAATGGATGGTGTGCTAATTGTTGTTGCTGTTCATCTGTTAAAGCCTGAGTAGGATCTCTACCAAGAGCCTCAAGTATCATTTTTATAAATTGTTGTCTTGGTGCTGGCGATAATAACCCTTGTTCATCTAAAGGCAGTTTGATAAACCAGATAAATGGTTGCTGACTTTCTTGCCAGAAAACAATAGCAAATAATGCATGGCCTTGGATCGGATAAGGGTAAGGTGAAACCAAAGATTCAATTTGATGAAAAGCCATCATATCGATGTGTTGGACTCTTCTTCCAAGATCATAAACCTGGAACTGAGTGTTCGCTGTGGCCAGAAATTGGCTTAGGGTGGTGATTTCTGTCATGGTAACTCGCTATACGACACGTGGCTATCTATGGGTATTAATGGTGGCTAATGCTATCATATTCAACCTTTAGCATTGCATTAGAGTTGTTATTTTTATGGTTTATGAAATGAGTTTGACGTTTTTAGCTGAATTAGAGCTGCAACTTAAAGCTAGCTCATTATGGTCCACAAGTCAGCCGTCAGCTTCAGCAATGGCCAGCACAGCACCATTCGCATGCGATACATTATCCTTTGAGCAATGGCTGCAATTTATTCTTATGCCTAAAATGCGCCAGTTAATTATCACCCATAGTCCTTTACCAACCGAAATGGCTATCGCTCCAATGGCTGAACAAGTTTGGCAAAACCAACCAGACAAGCACTTAATTATCAACCTATTGGTTAAATTTGACCACCTTCTTGCAAATCCCCATCGCACGGTACAACACCATGAATGATAATCATAAATCCTTTGATGCAGATAAAAGCATTGAATCACTTGATAGCAATATGCAGTCCGAAACTCAGCAAGAGTCTCCTCCACATTTAGAGATTTTATTTGAGGACGAACATATTGTTGCTATCCATAAGCCTGCTGGCTTATTAGTACACAGAAGTTATTTGGCGCGAAAAGAACGTTTTTTTGCCATGCAACTAACTCGAGATCTTGTTGGCTGCCATGTTTTTCCTGTCCATCGTTTAGATCGCCCGACCTCAGGCGTGTTGTTATTTGCAAAAAATAGCGAAAGTGCGCATATTTTATGCGAACAATTTGAGCAACATAGTGTCACTAAGCAGTATTTAGCTTTGGTCAGAGGGAACATACATGAAGCCGGAGAGTTAGACTATGCGTTAAAAGTAGAGCTTGATGATGTCGCAGATAAATATGCGGCAACGGATAAACCTGCTCAAGATGCGGTCACACTCTATCAACCGTTATTGAATAGTGAAATTCCCTACAGCTCAGGTCGATATCCAACCAGTCGATTTGGATTAGTAAAATTAACGCCCAAAACGGGTCGCAAACATCAATTGCGTCGTCATATGGCGCATTTACGTCATCCTATTATCGGTGATACAACCCATGGCGATGGTAAACAAAATAAATTTGCTCGTGAGCACTTTGGTGTGAACCGTTTATGGCTGATTGCTAAAAGCCTATCGTTTTTCCACCCAGTAACGGCAAAGTTGATGCATATTGAGACAGAGTTAGAGTCAGAGTGGCTAGACGTTTTTGATCTGCTAGGTTGGGATGAAATAGATAGCGAACCTGCCATCTTGATCTAAATTAGTGAAAGAAAACTTGCATTAAAACAATTTTATACAGTATTTTAAGTAAATAGCTTAGTGTTTAAAAGACGCATAAAGGAAAGTATTTTGGTCAATGTTAACTTAGTCTATGGCACGGTATATGGCAGTGCCCAATTTACAGCTGAAACCCTAGCCAAAGAAATAACCGCCTTAGGCTTTAATGCAACATTAATGAAGCCTAATGAATTAGCGGATTTTATTCCAAAAGAGTCTGAACATCTTATTGTTGTGTGTTCAACAACCGGGCAGGGAGAAGTAACAGAAGATATATATCCTTGGTTCGCCCATCTGAAAACCACTGCGCCTTATTTACCTAAATTGAAGTATAGTATTGTAGGGTTGGGTGATTCTAGTTACGACACTTTCTGTGGTGCTGCAAAACAATTTGATGCGTTATTGAGTGAGTTGGGGGCACAAGCATTGACGCCAAGACTTGAAATTGATGCAACTGAGACGATGGAACCAGAACTTGAAGCCACCAAATGGCTGACAACTTGGCATGCGGCGGTGGTAAACAAAGTTTAGGTCATTTTCTGCTTAATGTTTATCATCAGTGGTTTAAGTTCGTACCGCGATTAAACCACTTTGCGTTGCTCCTTATCGCCATTACCCGCATCTAGCGTCATGTTAAGCCTAAAAGCACATTCACTGCCCTTTATAGCAGAACTCCTCAATAATTTTCTTTTCACCTTTTGGCCCATTTATTTTTACTACGAAGCCGCAATAACACTTTAAAATTAATGGCTTGCTTAACATGACTTTGGGTGGCAAAGGGAGGATGTTCAAGTTGCCTATGGAACAAAAAAACTAAACAACATTTTTATAGCAGTATAGGGCTTTTCGTTGTTAAATATCATTTTAATAATTTTTAGTCACTTTTAATGTTAAATCATGAGTTGATTGATGTTAGTTCTGAAATTTAATTCAGTTTTAGAATAAAAATCACCAAATCCGTCTGGTTAGTGGCAGACTCAATTAACGAAATAATTTAGGAGCTTAACCATGGTGCCATTATCATCTTCTATTGCTGAAAAATCTCTTAAAACCAAGGTATCAAGAAGGATCCTGATCATTGATTGTGCAGATGAACAAGGGCTTATTGCCAAAATATCCGGTGTGTGTTTTGAACATCATCTGAATGTGATTAAAAATAATGAGTTTGTCGATCATGCTCAAGGTCGATTCTTTATGCGCACGGTATTGGATGGTGATATTAACGAAACGGCGTTTATTAATGCATTACAAGGGGTGTTACCCAGTAAGCATCACTTTAAATTGGTCGATGCAGGTAAAAAACGTGTGGTGATTATGGTCACGAAAGAAGCGCATTGTTTGGGCGATTTATTGATGAAATCTTATTATGGTGGCTTGGATGTTGACATAGCCGCAGTGGTTGGCAATTACGATGTGTTACAAAATCTAACAGAAAAGTTCGACATACCATTTCATTATATTAGTCATGATGGTTTAAATCGTGAAGAACATGAACTTGCTATGCTGGATGTCATCAAACCCTATAATGCTGATTATTTGGTACTTGCTAAATATATGCGTGTATTAACGCCAGAATTTGTTGCCCAGTTTCCCGATCGTATTATTAATATTCATCACTCATTTTTACCCGCTTTTATTGGTGCTTCACCCTATAAACAAGCATGGGATAGAGGCGTAAAAATTATTGGTGCAACAGCTCACTTTGTGAATAACTGTTTAGATGAGGGCCCCATTATTAAACAAGATGTCATTTCTGTAGATCACAGCTATAGCGCAGAAGAACTGGCTCATCAGGGACGTGATGTCGAAAAGAGTGTGTTAAGTAAAGCACTGCAACTGGTATTAAATGAGCAGGTTGTGGTTTATGGTAATAAAACCGTGGTGTTTTAATTCAGTTGATGTCACCGAGTTAATTGAAGTGTAACTACCATTTCACATTTATTTACTAGCAAAATCATTTATTTGTACTAATATTAATATACATTGATAAAGACAAGGAATGTGATTTAATGCGCCAAAAGCAAGATTTCTTTTTGAAGCATGGTGAACTGCCAAAGGGGTTTGGGTTAGCCTGGGCAATATTTAATGATCGACTAGAAATTATTCGCTTAAGTGAATCATTATATTCGCATGTCAAAAAACCTATCGCTGCAATCGTAAAACAGCCGATGATCGCGACGTTTCCAAATATGGACGTCAATCGTATTGATTTACATAATAGGGAATCAGAACAAATACTGCACTTTGTTGATGGTCGAGGTCAGGCCTTACAAGCATCTATTGCAGCTATTGATGGTACGGATGATCAGTGGTGTATCGTTTTTACCCACTTAAGTTTAGATGAACAGTGGCTGATGGAGTTACACCCTGATTATAACTTAGCTATTCAATCTAGTGATGATTGGTTGCAACAAATAGAAGCTGTCATGACGGCTAAACCTGATGCGATATTCAAAACGGCTTTACAGCAAGGGCTTGCGCTAACCCATAGTCAAGTGGGCTATCTTCATATCTATGATGAAAAGCATAATAAGATCCTTCGCACTGCTTGGACGGATAAGGTTAAGCAACACTTTGCCATTCCAGATAATCAAACCTATTTGGCTGAATCGGGTATTTGGGCTGAGACGGTTCAAACAAAGCAAGCCACAATTCATAATGATCCGTTAGACAATTCAGTCAAGCTGCAAAAAGACGGTTATTTTGCATTTAAAAATCATTTATGTGTGCCCATTCGCTACCGTAAAAGACTGGTTGGCATCATTGGTGTTGGTAACCGTGACAAGCCATTTACCAACGTTGATGCAAAATCCTTGAGCATATACGCCACAATTTTATGGCATTGTGTCGAATTGCCTCGCACCATGAACACCTTAATGAAACAGTCGGTCATTATCAGAGATCAAAAAGAAAAAATGACCCATATTTTGGTGCAATTAATTGGTGCTATTTCTGAAGCATTAGAATTAAAAGATGCTTACACAGCAGGCCATCAAAAGTCAGTGGCGCAATTAAGCTATTTAATGGGGGAGAAATTGGGCTTGCCGACGGATCAGTTAGAGGGCTTGAAGCTTGGCGCACTGATCCATGATATTGGTAAGCTTGCTATTCCAAGTCAAATTTTAGCTAAACCATCAAAACTTACGCCGACAGAATACGAATTAGTCAAGCAGCATCCATTACAAGGTGCATTAATTGTTGATGAAGTAGAGTTTCCTTGGCCGATTAAGCAGATGATCTTACAACATCATGAGCGTTTGGATGGTTCTGGCTATCCCGATGGATTAAAAGGTAAAGATATTATTATTGAAGCAAAAATCATTGCAGTTGCGGATGTTGCTGATTCGATTTTAAGTCATAGACCTTATCGCCCTTCAATGGGGATGGAAGCATTAAATGATGTATTAATGGATGGCCGCGGTAAAGTTTTTGATGAGAATGTTGTAGATGCCTGTTTAGATATTTTGGCTATCCATGACCTTAAAACAGCAGAATACGTAGGAAGCCTGAACTTAGATCCAGCCGTGATAATTGAAGAATATCATACACTTGAACATGTAGAGTCTATGCTGTTAAAAGCTAAAATGAATGTGGCAGTGGTGTTATCTGAGATTAATCGTTCCCCAATAGGCGTTATCGATAAACACATTCTGGCGTTCTGGCATAGCCCATTTATAGATACGGCAGCAGAACGCGCTGCAGATAGGAGTTTACTCAATAAACGTGCTCATCAGATAATGGATCATAAGATTAATCTTATTGCTGAAAATACGATTTTGAAAGATGCTAAAATTCTGATGGAAAAACAGGCAATTGATTATCTTGTGGTACAAAATCTCGATAATCAGGTGATTGGAATCGTTACTTGGAAAATTTTAGCAAATGCATTGATGAAAGAGCTAGATGAAGAACGCTCGATGCAAAGCTAATCATGTATAAAATTACCTGTATTGACCGTTAATTGGGGGGGGATTTATTAAATTGGCTCGCTTAATACCAAATGTAACCATAACTGCTCGTTTTAATTTGTGAAAACATTCTAAGTCGGCTTTAATGTTTTTTGTTATTTAATAATGATTTATCGTAAACTTACTTGTTATCACGTATTTTTCTACGCTAACTCTGAATACTTATCATATATTCCCATTGAGTATTGGGTAAGAAAAAGGCTCCGAAGAGCCTTTTAAAGGAAATTTAATCAGAATTAATCAACGATACGTAATAATTCGTTAATACCAACTTTACCACGTGTTTTGGCATCAACCTTTTTAACGATGATGGCAGCGTACAAGCTGTAAGTACCACATTTTGATGGCAAGTTGCCAGACACCACTACAGAGCCTGCTGGTACGCGGCCGTAATGTACTTCACCGGTTTCTCGGTCAAATATGCGGGTGCTTTGTCCAATGTAAACGCCCATCGAAATCACGCTACCTTCTTCAACAACCACACCTTCAACGATTTCACTGCGAGCACCAATGAAACAGTTATCTTCAATAATTGTTGGGCCAGCTTGAAGAGGTTCTAAAACACCACCAATACCGACGCCACCAGATAAATGCACATTTTTACCAATTTGTGCACATGATCCAACCGTTGCCCAAGTATCAACCATAGTGCCTTCGTCAACATAGGCTCCTAGGTTGACATATGATGGCATTAGTACGGTATTTTTCCCGATAAATGAGCCTTTACGAACCGTTGCTGGTGGTACTACACGGATCGCTTCTTCTTTAAAACGTGCTTCGTCATAATCAGCGAACTTTTGAGGTACTTTATCAAAATACTTGGTGTCACCGCCTTCAATAACACCGTTGTCGAAAATGCGAAAAGACAGCAACACGGCCTTTTTGAGCCACTGGTGGACATGCCACTCGCCATCAATTTTTTCAGCAACACGTGCTTGACCTTTATCAAGCATACTGATCACTGTTTCTACGTCAGCACGTAAACTTGGCTCAACTGTGCTAGGGGTGATTGTTTGACGTGCTTCAAATGCCGCCTCAATGCGTTGGCGTAATGCCTCCATGGAACTCTCCCAATATTTATTAATTAACAAGTTTGATTC
Source organism: Shewanella subflava (assembly GCF_025971955.1). GTDB lineage: Bacteria > Pseudomonadota > Gammaproteobacteria > Enterobacterales > Shewanellaceae > Shewanella > Shewanella subflava. The sequence continues at coordinate 254,750 of NZ_JAPDMX010000033.1, read as the reverse complement.
AACGCTAAATGCAGCGATGAAGATAAATGCTGCTGTTGTGCATCTGTGAGGGCGCGGCCATCATGCGTTTGCAAGATGAAAAAGTCCTCCGCGCGCTCGCCGATGGTGGTGATTTTGGCTGCCAATAAGGTTATTTCACAGCGATAGAGAATATCACCCACTTTTGCTAAAAGACCCGGTGAATCAAGTGCAATTAGCTCCATCATGCTAGTGTGCTGGCGAATACTTGGTAAAAAACTCACCTGTGTTGGCACGTTAAACGGTTTCATAATTCGCGCAAGTTTTCTGAACTTCGGCAATTTAGGATTTTCACTGGCCAAGGCTTTTTCTAGTGCCTTTTTAATACTTTGTATTCGTGACAGTTGCACGATAGGCTCGCCATCTTGTTCTAAAATGACAAATGTGTCTAGTGCATAATTATCAATTGACGTCATGATATTGGCATCATGTACGTTAATATTTTTGTTGTCTAAAACCGTCATTACAGTGGCGAACAGCTTGGGTCTATCTTGGCTGTAGACAAATAATTCTGTGCCGCCGCGTGTGGTATGTTTCGACATTAAGACTAAGGGCTCATTCTGATCATGTTTGATTATCGCCTCAGTATGCCAAGCAACCTGATTAGGCTGATGACGTAAAAAATATTCAGGCTTAAATCGACACCATAAAGATTGCATATCTTTATCTTTGATACCTCGGCGCAATAATTCTTTTTGTGCTTTTGCTTGAACTTCTTCAACGCGAGCCTGTTCATCAATGGGCTTTTCTTTACCGCGTGCAAGTACGCGTTGGGTAGAAAAATACAAATCTCTCAGTAATGAGCCTTTCCAGTTATTCCAGGTTTTTTCATTTGTTGCGCAAATATCAGCCACTGTCAAACAATATAAGTAGCTGAGATGAATAGCGTCGTGCACTTTGTCTGCAAACTCAGCGACCACATCGGGGTCTGAAATATCCCGTCTTTGTGCCGTGACTGACATGACTAAATGGTTTTCGACAAGCCAAGCAACAAGGCGACCATCATGATCATTTAGACCATGTAATTTGCAAAAATCAATCGCATCGGTTGCACCTAGTTTACTGTGATCGCCCCCACGGCCTTTTGCTATATCATGAAATATTGCGCCTAAGACCAACAGCCCTTTTTTGGGCAATTGATTAATTAGCACAGCGCCTAATGGAAACTCATCTTTTTGTTCGGCTTGAGCGAATCTTTCAATATTGAGCAATAATCTGTGAGTGTGCTCATCAACGGTGTAAGCATGAAACAAGTCAAACTGCATTTGACCTTCAATGCGGCGCCAAGCCGGTAAGTAGGATGATAAAATGCCATGTTTATGCATCATAGATAAGGCTACAATACCGCGAGGGTGTTTTAAAATGTCCATAAACACTTTGCGGCAATCAGGGTTGTCTTGTAACGGCGTCGTTAAGCTACGTCGCGCTTTACGAAGCAACCTTAACGTTGGAGCATAAATATACTGAATATTAGAGTTTTTAACGGCATATAAAAAAAGCCTTAATATTTCTTCAGGATGCTTACTGAACAAATCATTATCTAGTACTTCAATATAATAGCCGCGACGTTGATATTGCTCATTGATAGGTTGAATTTCTAACGCTTTAAAATGCCCCAATGTTGCGCGCTTAAATAGCTGCAACAACATTTGATTCAACTCCATTATACGTCTTACCGTGCGATAATAGCGTTTCATCATTTGCTCAACTGCAAGTTGAGTTGCATCTTCATAACCTAATAAGCTGGCCACTTGACGTTGCAGGTCGAACAGTAAGCGGTTTTCATTGCGGTTTGCACTAATGTGCAGTGCAAAGCGAATTTCCCACAGGTAGTTTTGGCATTCCAATAATTCTTCTAATTCAGAAGGTTCAAGAAAATCATGCTCAACCAATTCTGTGAGATTCGCAGCATCAAAATGACGCATTGCTACCCAGGCAATAGTCTGAATATCTCTTAAACCACCGGGGCAGGTTTTAATGTTCGGTTCAAGATCGAAAGCACTGGCTTTTGAATGTCGAAGGGTTTGTTCTTCTTTTTTTGCATTGTAAAAATCGGCTGAAGGCCAGAAGTCATCTTGGCGAATGCGTTGATATAATTCTTCAAATAGTGGTGTATTGCCGCATAAAAAACGAGCTTCAATTAAATTGGTGGCAATAGTGATGTCAGCTTTTCCTTGCTCGATAGTTTGCGACACCGTGCGAACACTGTGACCAATTTCAAGTCCAGCATCCCAAAGGTAAGTGATTAATTCACTCAATTTTGCTTGGGTGTTTTGACAAACCTCATCCTGTTCAATTAAAAACAGTAAATCGACATCGGAGTAGGGAAGAAGTTCGCCACGCCCATAGCCGCCTACAGCAATTAATGACATAGGGTAAAGGTCTAAGTGACATTTTTTCCATGCATTTTGCAGTAAATTATCGATGAATGCGCTACGTTGCTTAACAATATCTGCGATGGGGTGTTTCGCTTTATATTGCTCAACTAAGCGCTGGTTAAGTTCAAGTAAGGTATTTTTGGCTGCCAGCGCGGTATTCATCGATATCCTTGAATGTTTTAAAGATTAAAAGTTAATAATTCTTGGGAAGTTTTCTTCCTCACGCAGTGTGAGTACTTCAACACCCGTTTCAGTGACTAATAAAGTGTGTTCCCACTGGGCAGAATTTTTGCCATCAGAGGTTGTGACTGTCCAGTTGTCGTTTTTGTCTAATACTGTGGTATGACGGCCGGCATTAATCATTGGTTCGATAGTAAAACACATACCGGGCTTAATCACGGTTTTGTCATTATTTTTATAATGGACAACTTGAGGCTCCTCGTGGAAACCAGCACCGATACCATGACCACAATAATCTTGCACGATAGAATACTTATCAAGCCCTGTTTTACTTGCTTTGATGAATTTTTCGATACTTGTGCCTATTTCGCCTAATTTTGCACCAGGGCGTACCTTTCTAATAGCCAAGTACAGACTTTCCTGAGCAATGCGACATAAACGTTTGTCTTTAGGGCTCACTTCGCCGATAAGGAACATTTTCGAAGTGTCACCATGATAGCCATCTTTAATCACAGTAATATCAATGTTCAAAATATCACCCTCTTTGAGGATGTAATCAGAAGGGATACCGTGACAAATAGTATCATTGACCGAGGTGCAAATTGATTTTGGAAAACCATGGTAATTCAGCGGGGCAGATATCGCTCCTTGCTCTTCAGTATATTGCGCACAAATGGCATTTAATTGATTTGTAGTGACACCGGCAACAACATGCGGAGCAATCATTTCCAGTACTTGTGCAGCGAGTTTTCCTGCTGCGCGCATTTTTTCAATTTCGTCGGCATTTTTAATGACAATACTCATGAATCTTCTCTTGGTTTTTAACGTTCAAAATGGGCCCGTTTAACGCAATCAATTACACGCAAAAAGTTGTGTTTGATCGCTATTTATGGTATAAAGCGCGCCGTTGTGTGTGAGTTCGTGTTTCTATGTTTGTTTTATTTTACTGAAAAAATAATCACTTTACGTGCTTTAATTGTTCGGTGTTTTAACAAACGGTCAGAATTTGCGGCTATTATACATGGCAATTAACTTAAATACTAAATCACACACGTATCGACACATTTTTCGGGGTGCTCTTAACTCGCTATCAAAGGCAAAAAAGAGTCGAAACATGGGATACGTGGAGGTCTAACCCCTTACATTAAGGTAAATACAATGACTACTGTTTCAATGCGCGACATGCTACAAGCTGGTGTTCACTTCGGTCACCAAACACGTTACTGGAACCCAAAGATGAAGCCTTTCATCTTCGGTGCTCGCAACGGTGTACACATCATCAACCTTGAGCACACTGTACCAATGTTCAACGAAGCTTTAGCTTTCATTAGCAATGTTGCTTCTAAGAAAGGTAAAGTATTATTTGTTGGTACAAAGCGCGCTGCTGGCGAAGCTATCAAAGAAGCTGCAATTTCTTGTGACCAGTACTATGTTGATCACCGCTGGTTAGGCGGTATGTTAACAAACTGGAAAACTGTTCGTCAGTCAATCAAGCGTCTTAAAGAGCTAGAAAGCCAGTCTGTTGACGGTACTTTCGACAAACTGACTAAGAAAGAAGCGTTAATGCGTTCACGCGAATTAGACAAGTTAGAAAAGTCTTTAGGCGGAATCAAAAACATGGGCGGTTTACCTGACGTTTTATTCGTTATCGGTGCTGACCATGAGCATATCGCAATTAAAGAAGCTAACAACCTAGGTATCCCAGTTGTTGCAGTTGTTGATACTAACTCTGCTCCAGACGGTGTTAACTACATCGTTCCTGGTAACGACGATGCAATGCGTGCAATTCGTTTGTACACTTCATCTGTTGCTGCTGCTGCCAACTCAGGTCGTGGTCAAGATTTAGCTGTTCAAGCTGAACAAGACGGTTTCGTAGAAGCTGTTTAATAAGGCGTGATGTTTATCATCCCCCCTTATTTGCCAATAAGATAATTGGTAAACAGGGGCCTTTTGGCCCCTGTTTTACAAATGCAATATTAGACGAATTTAATAGAGGATTTAACAATGGCAATTACTGCTGCCCAAGTTAAAGAACTTCGTGACCGCACTGGCGCTGGCATGATGGACTGTAAGAATGCACTGACTGAAACTAACGGTGACATCGAGCTAGCGATTGATAACATGCGTAAAAGCGGCGCGGCTAAAGCGGCTAAGAAAGCCGGTAACATCGCTGCTGACGGTACAATTCTAATCAAGAACGGTGATGGTTTCGCTGCACTATTAGAAGTTAACTGTCAAACTGACTTCGTTGCTAAAGATTCTAACTTCCTAGGCTTTGCTAACGCGGTATTAGATGTTGCTGCAGCATCTAAAGTGACTATCGAAGACCTAAAAGCACAGTTTGAAGAAACTCGTGTAGCGTTAGTAGCTAAAATCGGTGAAAACATCAACGTTCGTCGCGTTGAGTATATCGATGGTGCTAACTTAGCTTCTTACCGTCACGGCGAGCGTATCGGTGTGGTTGTAACGGGTGACGCTGACGAAGAAACATTAAAGCACATTGCTATGCATGTTGCTGCTTCTAAGCCTGAGTTTGTTAACCCAGAAGATGTTCCTGCAGAACTTGTAGAAAGAGAGCAAGCACTTCAAATCGAAATCGCGATGAACGAAGGCAAGCCTGCTGAAATCGCTGAGAAAATGGTTGTTGGTCGTATGAAGAAGTTTACTGGTGAGATCTCTCTTACTGGTCAAGCGTTCATCATGGAACCAAAGAAAACTGTTGGTGAAATTCTGAAAGAGAAAAAAGCCACAGTAACTAACTTCATTCGTTTAGAAGTGGGTGAAGGTATCGAGAAGAAAGAAGAAGATTTTGCTGCTGAAGTTGCAGCTCAAATCGCTGCTACTAAAAAGGCGTAATCGCTTTTTCTCTATATACCCTAAGACCGCAGCAATCGCTGCGGTCTTGTTATAATCAGGATAAAAATTATGAGCACCAATCCAAAACCTGCATTTAGACGTATTCTGCTTAAATTAAGCGGTGAAGCATTAATGGGCGAAGAAGGCTTCGGCATCGACCCTAAAGTACTTGATCGTATGGCTCAAGAAGTGAAAGAACTTGTTGAGCTGGGGATTCAAGTTGGTGTGGTAATTGGTGGTGGTAATCTATTTCGTGGTGAAGGCCTTGCGCAAGCTGGCATGAACCGTGTGGTGGGCGATCACATGGGTATGCTAGCAACTGTCATGAATGGCCTAGCCATGAGAGATGCGTTACACCGTGCCTATGTTAATGCGCGCCTGATGTCGGCTATCCCATTAAAAGGGGTGTGCGACGATTATAATTGGGCTGAAGCGATTAGCTTACTAAAATCTGGTCGAGTCGTTATTTTTGCCGCAGGTACAGGTAACCCATTTTGTACCACTGACTCTGCAGCTTGTTTGCGTGGCATTGAAATTGAAGCCGAAGTGGTTTTAAAAGGCACTAAAGTTGATGGTGTTTACTCTGCTGATCCAATGAAAAACCCTGAAGCGGTTAAATATGACACGCTTACCTTTAATGAAGTCTTAGAGTCTGAATTAAAAGTGATGGATCTTGCCGCCTTTACAATGGCCCGTGATCATAACATCCCCATTTTAGTATTCAACATGAATAAGCCAGGTGCTTTACGCCGTGTTATTATGGGCGAAAGTGAAGGTACAATTATTAGCAGTCAAAAATAATTCCGCTATCACATGAGTATCACTGTGGCGTAAAATAAACTGCAAATATTATTTGAGCTGATCCATTGTCTGTACGATTCTTTATCTATCGGCTTAAAGTTAATGATTATTGATTAAAAAGGAAATTATTGTGATTGAAACAATTATGTTAGATGCGCAAGAGCGCATGGGAAAATGTGTAGATGCGACTAAAAACCAAATGGCAAAAGTGCGTACCGGTCGCGCTCACCCAAGCCTATTAGATTCGATTCAAGTATCTTACTACGGTGCAATGACTCCGCTTAAGCAAGTGGCCAACATTGGTATTGAAGATTCTCGTACATTGAACGTAACGGTATTTGATCAAACGTTAGTTCAAGCTGTTGAGAAAGCGATTATGTCGTCGGATCTTGGGTTAAACCCAATGACAGCGGGTACTTCAATGCGTATTCCGTTACCAGCATTAACCGAAGAACGTCGTAAAGACTTTATTAAAGTTGTGCGTAACGAAGCTGAAAATGGTCGTATTGCAATTCGTAATGTGCGCCGTGATGCTATCAGTGAAGTTAAAAAGCTTGAAAAAGCGAAAGAGTGTACTGAAGATGATGTGCGTCGCAGTGAAGATAGCGTGCAAAAATTTACTGATGCAGCAATTAAAAATGTTGACCAGTTACTAGCGGCAAAAGAAAAAGAGTTAATGGAAGTCTAAACTTCAGCGTTCAACGCTAGAGTTAATACGCCGTGTAAGGGTATACTGCACGGCGTTTGTTTTTTATAGGGTCGTTGTTGATGTCATCTACAAATGATTATGGACCAGGTGTTGCAACTTCTTCTGAGTTAGTGACGTCTGAAGTCTTACCAGGACAATTATCGGATATCGTTAGGCAGTCTTTGCCCAAGCATGTGGCTATCATTATGGATGGCAATGGTCGTTGGGCGCAAAATAAAAGTATGCCTCGAGTGGTAGGTCATAAAGCGGGTGTTAAAGCCGTCAGGCGAATAGTCAGTGCAGCAAGCCAATTAGGTATCGCATCATTAACACTGTTTGCATTTTCAAGTGAAAATTGGCGCAGACCTGATAAAGAAGTTAATTTGTTGATGGAGCTTTTTTTCAGTGTGTTACAACGTGAAATAAAGCGTTTAGATAAAAATCAAGTTAAGCTGAATATTATTGGTGATGTAAGCCGATTCTCTGCCAGATTACAAGCCCAAATTTTTCAGGCTCAAGACAAGACTAAAGACAACACTGGGTTAATTTTGAACGTTGCAGCTAACTATGGCGGACGTTGGGATATCGTTCAGGCTGCTCAAAAACTCGCTGAAAAAGTCGAAAGTGGCGAAATCAACAGCAGTCAGATGACCGAAGAGGCATTAAATCAACATTTGTGCATGCAAAATCAAAGCGAAGTTGATTTAATGATAAGAACAGGCGGTGATTACCGCATTAGTAACTTTATTTTATGGCAGGCCGCCTATGCAGAGTTAGTGTTCACAGAAACACTTTGGCCTGATTTTGATGAGAATGCTTTTCATCATGCACTGGCAACGTTTGCCAGCCGTCAGCGACGTTTCGGTTTGACTGGGAGTCAAATAGAAGAAATACGCTCGCTTTAATCTTAAGAGGATTATTTTTTTGCTAAAACAACGAATAATAACAGCACTTTGTTTAATCCCACTTGTCTTAGTCGGTATTTTTTGGGTTCCTTCTGTGTATTTTGCATGGTGTTTGGTGCCTATTTTTGCCATTGCAGCAAAAGAATGGGGATGCTTTATTGATAAAGAGTGCAATATCACTCAATGGTCGTTTACCATCACAGTGACAGTGTTGTTGATTGCGATAAATGTGTTATTTCCCGCCGACAGTTTATGGTTTAAAGGGCATCTACAGCCTATGTTTTTAGCCATAATTAGCATTGGTGTTGTATGGTGGATTGTTAGCTCATTACTGGTGGTTAGTTTTCCTAAAAGTGCCGCAATATGGCGTAATAGTCATATGCTAAAATCGATGTTCGGTCAGTTAACCTTGATCCCTTGTTTCGTTTCTCTCATAACCCTTAAATCATTAAGCAGCGAAGCCGATCCCTATTTTGGTGGGCTGTTGGTATTCATTGTGATGTTGATTGTTTGGGCTACTGATACAGGCGCTTATTTTGCAGGCAGAACGCTTGGCAAACATAAATTGATGCCTAATGTTAGCCCAGCTAAAACCTTAGAAGGATTAGCGGGCGGGCTGTTGACGACCATGTTAATAGTTATCGGGGTAATGTATATTTCGCCGCAGCAAGAATTAGGCTTGTTAGTGGTCGTGACATTAATTACTGCTCTGGCTTCTGCATTTGGTGATTTATCTGAAAGCATGTTTAAACGTGTGGCTGTCATTAAGGACTCCGGCACCATTTTACCTGGGCACGGTGGTATTCTTGACAGGATCGACAGTTTAACTGCTGCGTTTCCAGTGTTTACGTTAATCTATATTGCCATGTGGATGTGATGCCAATGCAAAACATGGTCATCCTAGGCGCTACAGGATCAATCGGCGCAAGTACCTTGAGTGTAATCACTCAAAACCAAGATAAATATGCTGTTTTTGCACTTGTGGCAAATGCTAGTGTAGATAAAATGCTCAGCTTATGTTTGGCGCATCAGCCCATTTATGCTCATATGGTCGATGAACACGCCGCCACACAGCTTAAGCTTGCATTACCTTCATCTTGTAAAACCATTGTGACCTCAACACCTGAAGAATTAACGGCTTTAGTGACGCATACTGACGTTGATACCGTTATGGCTGCCATTGTTGGTGCCGCTGGGCTAGTGCCAACGTTTGCGGCCGTCAAAGCTGGGAAAAGAGTGTTGTTGGCTAACAAAGAAGCCTTAGTGATGTCTGGCGAGCTATTTATGCAAACGGCAAGGACATCGGGTGCGACGATCCTCCCCGTTGATAGTGAGCATAATGCGATTTTTCAATGTATGCCCCAAACCGTTCAAAATAACTTAGGTTTTTGTGATATGGCTTGCGAGGGGATTTCACATATCCTGTTGACGGGGTCAGGCGGGCCATTTTTAACAACCGATCTATCAACTTTACCGAATGTATCGCCCGATCAAGCTTGTAATCATCCCAATTGGTCAATGGGCAGAAAAATATCTGTTGATTCAGCATCAATGATGAACAAAGGCTTAGAGTATATCGAAGCGCGTTGGTTATTTAATACGACACCTGAACAGCTTAAAGTGGTTATTCATCCACAAAGTGTGATTCATTCAATGGTGCAATATAAAGATGGCTCAGTACTGGCGCAGATGGGTAATCCTGATATGCGTACACCCATTGCTCATTGTATGAGCTATCCGCAAAGAATTTTAGCTGGCGTTGAACCTTTAGACTTTTTCAAAGTCGGACAGTTAAGCTTTTTAGAGCCTGACTTTAATCGTTTTCCGTGCTTAAAACTCGCTATAGATGCCTGCCAACAGGGGCAAGAGGCAACCACGGTATTAAACGCAGCTAATGAAATTGCCGTTGACGCGTTTTTACAGAATAGGATCAAATTTACCGATATTGCCGTGGTTAATGAACAGTGTCTAACATCGGTTAATTCATCAGCATTAAACACGATAGAAGATATTATTGCTTTAGACGGTCAAGCTCGCCAACTGGCTTTATCTAAAATTAAAGCGTTAGTGTAACTAGGAGTACAATGTTCGATTTTTTGTGGAATTTAGGCTCATTCATTATTGCTTTGGGTATTTTAATAACCGTTCATGAATATGGCCATTTTTGGGTTGCACGAAAGTGCGGTGTAAAAGTAGAAAAATTTTCAATTGGTTTTGGAAAAGCTATTTGGCGTAAAGTCGGTCAAGATGGCACCGAATATGTCGTAGCCTTGATCCCTTTAGGGGGCTTTGTCAAGATGCTTGATGAGCGTGTTGATGATGTTCCTGCCGATATGGTTGATCAAGCATTTAACCGTAAAACAGTTTGGCAGCGTATTTCAATTGTTGCAGCAGGGCCATTAGCTAATTTTATTTTTGCAGTTTTCGCTTTATATGCCATGTATTTAATCGGTGTTCCTTCGATAAAACCCGTTATTGATTCAACCAAGGTGAATTCACCTGCAGCGATCATCCAGATATCTGAACCGCAGCAAATCATTGCTATTTCGGGTCAAACGGTTCGCAATTGGGAAGAGGTGAATTTAGCTTTAGTTGGACATATTGGTAATGAAAGTGTCGAGATAACTTTGGCACCGCTGTCAAGAATTGAAGGTATTGAGGTCAGTGGTAAAACCTACCAGCTAGATACTCGAGATTGGAAATTTGATCCCGAAAAAGAATCGCCAATAAGCGCCTTAGGATTAGGGATATTCAGGCCAGGCATCACGCCTGTCATTGCCGCAATATCAGAAAATAGTGCAGCACAAATAGCAGGCTTAATGATAGGCGATACAATATTATCGATAAATCAACAACCTTACAAAGATTGGAATAGCTTTGTTGATGTGGTACAAACGTCTGCAAATAAACCCCTTAGCGTAGATATTGAGCGAGCAGGTGAGCAGTTGCAATTTGAGGTTGTGCCACAAGCTCAAACCAATGACAATGGTGACACCATCGGGATTATTGGTATCAGCCCAACCGCAGCGCAATGGCCTGAAAGTATGCGCTTTGATTTAGAATATGGCATGATAGATTCCGTTTCCGCCGCAGTCGATAAAACATGGCAGCTTGTGGTGGTTAGTTTCAAAATGATAGGTAAATTATTTACCGGCGATGTGTCGGTGAAAAATCTAAGTGGCCCCATATCGATTGCGCAAGGAGCAGGTGCGAGTGCAAATTATGGTTTGGTGTATTTTCTTGGATTTATCGCACTAATTAGCGTGAACCTAGGTATTATTAATTTAATGCCTTTACCCGTGCTAGATGGTGGACACTTGCTGTATTACTTTATTGAAGTGATTACGGGTAAGCCTGTACCTGAAAAGGTTCAGGAAATTGGATTCAGGTTTGGCGCAGCTTTGCTGCTAATGTTGATGAGTGTAGCGCTTTTCAACGATTTTGCCCGACTCTGAGCAAGGACAGACTAATAATTAGAAGTGCTCTATGAGATTGAATAAACTATTTGCATCGATGTTATTCGTCGGCGCGTCTTTTGCAGGGAACGGTTGGGCAAATACATTCCAGCCATTTGAAGTCACAGACATTCAAGTTGAAGGTCTACAACGTGTAGCATTAGGAGCTGCATTGTTAAACTTGCCGGTGAAAGTCGGTGACACAGTTGATCAAGTTAAATTACAGCAGGCAATAAAAAGCTTATATGGTTCAACAAACTTTGAAACCATTAGCGTAAGCCATGAGGCGGGTGTGCTGTATGTTACCGTTAAAGAACGTCCTACGATCAGTGCAGTGACGTTTGAGGGTAACAAAGATATTAAAGATGAGCAGCTTCAAGAAAGTCTTGATGGCTCAGGCGTTAAAATTGGTGAGTCTTTAGACCGCACCATGCTGACAGGTATCGAGAAAGGCTTACAAGACTTTTACTACGGTGTTGGTAAATATGGCGCTAAGGTACAAGCTCAAGTTATCAATTTGCCGCGTAATCGGGTGGAGTTAAAATTTAACTTTACCGAAGGCCTAGCTGCTGAAATTCGTCAAATTAACGTTGTCGGAAACACTGTCTTCAGTGATTCTGAATTAATCAGCATGCTTGAGTTGAAAGACTTTGTTGCATGGTGGGATATATTTGGTGAGCGACGCTACCAAAAGCAAAAACTTCAAGCAGACTTAGAAACCATCAAAACCTATTACCATAATCAGGGTTATATTCGTTTTGAAGTCACTTCAACTCAAGTTGCAATGACACCTGATCGTAAAGGTCTCTATATTACGATTAACGTTGATGAAGGCGAAAAATACAAAGTTAAAGACATTAACCTTACCGGCGACTTAATGGGTCGTGAAGAGTTAATGCGTGCAATTTTGCCTATTAAAGCGGGTAATATGTACAACGGTGCAGATGTGACTTTCACCGAAGAAATGTACAGTAAATATCTTGGCCGTTTTGGTTATGCTTATCCTGAAGTGAAAACCTACCCTGAAATTGATGATGAGAATAAAGAAGTTGTACTTAACATCAATATTAAACCAGGTAAGCGCGTTTATGTACGCAGTATTAACTTTACGGGCAACGCGGTAACTAAAGATGAAGTGATGCGCCGAGAGCTTCGCCAGATGGAAGGGGCGTGGTTAAACTCTGCACAAATTGAACAATCTAAAGCACGTTTAAATCGTTTGGGATATTTTGAAACCGTTGATACAGAAACGATTCAGGTGCCAGGTAGTGATGATTTAGTGGATGTTGCTGTTAGCGTTAAAGAACAACCTTCTGGTTCATTTAATGCTGGTGTTGGTTACGGTACTGAATCAGGCATCAGCTTACAGTTTGGTGTAGAGCAAAATAACTTTCTAGGTACAGGTAACCAAGCGGGCATTAGCATCAATACTAACAAGTATTCGAAGAGTGCTAACCTTTCGTACACCGATCCTTATTTTACTAAAGACGGTGTGAGTTTAGGTGGCAGTATTTATTGGAACGAGTTTGATGCCAATGAAGCCAACTTAGAACGCTACAAAAATAAATCTTATGGTGTTGCGGTAAACTCAGGCTTCCCAATTAACGAATATAACCGTTTAAATGGTGGTATCGGTTATCGTCATAACGCGATTTCTGAAATTTCAGCCTATGAACAAGCATTACGCTTTTACGACGTATATCGTGACAGTGAAGATCCTAATGCTGATTTGAGTTTTGATAACTTTGAAGTCAATACTGGTTGGTATAGAAGCACATTAAACCGTGGTACATTCCCAACGGATGGTTCATCACAGCGTTTAAGTGGAAAAATGACTGTGCCAGGCTCAGATTTAAAATATTTTAAAACTGATTTTGATACTAACTTCTATTTCCCGTTAACACGTAAACATAGCTTTGTGGTATTGACTCGAGCACGTTTAGGCTATGCCAATGGCTATGGAAAGTTTAACGATAATGATCAAATTCTACCGTTTTGGGAAAACTATTACTCAGGTGGTAGCAGCTCATTACGCGGATTTAAATCAAACTCAGTTGGACCACGTTCATTCTATTTAATGCGTGGTAGTGAGCCCTGTGCTCCAGACCCATCGGGTGATGGTTGTAGTTTACCTGGGGATCCAAATCAAATTTATATCAACCAAGGCCGTTCAATTGGTGGTAACGCTATTGCAACCGCGAGTCTTGAGCTAATTGTACCTACGCCATTCTTAGATGAAGCGTATACCAATTCAGTACGTACCAGCTTCTTTGTTGATGCTGGTAACGTATGGGATACAGAATTTGACTACGATTCATACCGAAACCTCCCAGCTGATGAATTTAATAAACTTGAAGACTTTAGTGATCCGAGTCGAATTCGTGCTTCTTGGGGCATGAGTGTGCAGTGGCTTTCACCTATGGGGCCAATGGTGTTCAGTTTGGCTTGGCCGCTTAAAGAATACGAAGACGATGAAACAGAGATTTTCTCGTTCAATATTGGCAAAACGTTCTAAAACGAATACACTCGGCAAGTTTTGCTGAACAAGTGTCTATTAACAAGGAGTCTACTTTGAAAAAGATGGTCAATCGCACATTAGTAACATTAGCTTTTTTGGCTGCACCTATGATGGCGCATGCTGAAAAAATTGCAGTAGTGGATATGGGCGAAGTATTTGAACAACTACCACAACGTGAACAAATTTCTAAATCATTAAAAGCTGAATTTGGTGATCGTGTTGCTGAAGTCCAGAAGATGCAGGAAGAAATGCGTTCTATGGTTGAAAAACAGCAACGTGATGGTGCGTTGATGAGTGATACTCAAAAAACTGACATGGTTCGTAAAATGGAATCATTAAAGTCTGAGTTTCAACTAAAAGGCAAAGCACTTGATGAAGATATGCGTCGTCGTCAAGGTGAAGAGCAAAATAAACTACTAGTACAAGTACAAAAAGTGATTAATACCATTGCTGAAAAAGAAAAATATGACATGGTATTGCAACGTGGTGCGGTAATTTTTGTTAAGCCAGATGCTGATATCAGCGGTAAAGTGGTTGAAGCATTAAGTAAAGGTAAATAAGCCAGAACGTTTAAGGCAAAGATACTATGCAACAAATGACTTTAAAAGAAATTGGCCAGCTGCTAAATGCAACTATTCGTGGGGATGATTCGGTTATCATTCAAAGCGTAGCCACACTTGAAGATGCGGTAGAAGGTCAAATTTCTTTTCTAGCCAATAGTAAATACCGCGCTCAGCTTGAGGCAACTCAAGCCAGCGCGGTATTATTGAGTGAGAAAGAAGCTGAATTTTATCAAGGTATTGCGGTTATAGTTGCTGATCCTTATGTGGCATTTGCCCGAATTGCCCAGCACCTTGATACTACCCCGAACGCAGCGTATGGTATTCATCCTAGCGCACAAATTGATTCTAGCGCTAAGCTTGGTGAAAATGTGTCAATTGGTGCAAATGCGGTGATTTGTGCTAACGCAATACTCAGTGATAACGTGCAAATTGGTGCAGGTTCTGTGGTGGGTGAATACAGCATAATTGGTCAAAACACGCGTTTATGGGCTAATGTTACTGTTTACCATAATGTGCACATTGGTTCGGATTGTATTATACATTCATCAACCGTTATTGGTTCCGATGGGTTTGGTTATGCCAATGAGCGCGGTAATTGGATTAAAATCCCCCAAACTGGCGGCGTGAAGATTGGCAATAATGTTGAAATAGGTGCTTGCACTAGCATTGACCGCGGTGCGTTGTCTGACACTGAAATTCATGACGGTGTGATCATCGATAATCAAGTTCAAATTGCCCATAATGTGATTATTGGACAAAACACAGCCATTGCGGGTAATACGACTTTAGCGGGCAGTGTTGTTATTGGTAAATATTGTATTTTAGGTGGCCATTGCGCTATTTCAGGACATTTATCTATTGCAGACGGTACCCATATCAGCGGTGCCACTAACGTGACGAGTGTAATTAGAGAGAAAGGCGTTTATTCTTCAGCCACTGTGGCAATGGAAAATAAGTTATGGCGTCGAAACACAGTCAGGTTCCGCCATTTAGATGATCTATTCAATCGAGTTAAAAAACTTGAAAAATCATCAGAATCTGAATAACTGTTAGCTATAAAGCTCATTAACTTGAGTTAAGGAATCGAGAGTGTCGAACCCATTAAACACCATGGATATTAAAGAAATCTTAAAATATCTGCCACATAGATATCCATTTTTACTGATAGATCGCGTACTAGATTACACCGTTGGTGAACAACTTCACGCGATAAAAAACGTGACAATTAACGAACCTTTCTTTCAAGGGCATTTTCCTGTCGCGCCGGTTATGCCTGGTGTGTTGATTCTAGAAGCCATGGCGCAAGCCACAGGTTTACTTGCTTTCAAAACCATGAGCGCAGAGCCTTCACCGGATGTATTGTATTATTTTGCTGGCATTGATAAAGCGCGTTTTAAACGAGTCGTTGAACCCGGAGACCAAATTCATTTTCACGTCAAAATGATTAAAGAGCGCCGCGGTATTGGTGTTTTCGTTGGTGAAGCACGTGTCGATGGCGAAGTTGTGTGTTCCGCTGAAATTATGTGTGCTCGAAGAGAGATTCAAAAGTGATTGATAAACTAGCGTTTGTTCACCCTGATGCCAAAATCGGTAACAATGTCACCATTGGTCCTTGGAGTTACATTGGCGCCGACGTTGAAATTGGTGATGATACCTGGATCAGTTCCCATGTCGTGGTTAAAGGCCCTACAGTGATAGGTAAGGGCAATCGAATTTTTCAATTCGCCTCTGTCGGTGAAGAGTGCCAAGATAAAAAATACGCTGGTGAACCGACTCGTTTAATCATGGGTGATAACAATATCATTCGCGAATCCGTCACCATTCATCGTGGTACTGTTCAAGACAATAGTGAAACACGTATAGGTTCGAATAATTTGTTCATGGCGTATGTTCACATTGCCCACGACTGCGTTGTTGGCAATAACGTCATCATGGCCAATAATGCCTCTATAGCAGGCCATGTTCATGTTGGTGATCATGTTATTCTTGGTGGCATGACGGGTGTACATCAGTTTGTCCATATTGGTGCCCATGCGTTTACTGCGGGCTCATCGACAATTTTCCAAGATGTGCCTCCATTTGTGATGGCCGCAGGCACTCCAGCTATTCCCCGTGGTTTGAATGTTGAAGGGTTAAAGCGTCGTGGGTTTAGTAAAGAAACTCAGCATGCTATTCGTAGAGCCTACAAAGCCTTATACCGCAAAAACTTAACCATTGATGAAGCATTAGCTGAAATAGCTATTGATGCCGAAAATGATCAATATGTACAATCAATGGTCGATTTTATCACTACATCTTCACGTGGGATCATTCGATAGTTACGCAATGAGCAAATCAACTTCCCCAATATTTGCCATGGTCGCCGGAGAAATCTCCGGCGATATTCTAGGTGCCGGATTAATTAAATCGCTTAAATTACGTTATCCCGATGCAACATTCGTTGGCATTGGTGGTCCTCGTATGCAAGCTTTAGGCTTTCAATCTTGGTTCTCAATGGAAGAACTGGCAGTGATGGGGATAGTCGAAGTGTTGTCTCGCTTGCCGCGTTTATTAAAAGTGCGTGCAAGTTTAATTGAGCAGATTTGTGCGATTAAACCCGATTGTTTTATTGGTATTGATGCCCCCGACTTTAATATTGGCCTTGAACTTAAACTAAAAAATAAAGGTTTTAAAACGGTTCATTATGTCAGCCCGTCCGTGTGGGCATGGCGACCTAAACGTATTTTTAAAATAGCCAAAGCAACCAATATGGTATTGTCATTATTGCCATTTGAAAAAGCTTTCTACGATAAACATAACGTGCCATGCACATTTGTCGGCCATACTTTGGCTGATGATATCCCAATGCAAAGTGATAAGTTAGCCGCCCGCGAGCAATTGGGGTTAAATATTGAAGCTGAGTACTTAGCTGTGTTACCTGGTTCACGCGGTGGGGAGTTAGCACAACTTGCAGAGCCATTTATCAAAGCGGCTAGATTGGTTAAAGATGTCTATCCCGATATTAAGTTTGTGACCCCCGTTGTTAACGAGGCGCGGCGTAAACAGTTTACTGAAGCGTTAGAAAAATTTGCTCCGGATTTAGCCATTGATATTATTGATGGTCAATCCCGTGAGGTCATGGCCGCTGCTGACTGCATTTTATTAGCATCTGGCACCGCAACCTTAGAAGCGATGTTAGTAAAGCGTCCTATGGTTGTCTCTTACCGTGTCAGCCCCATCACTTACGCAATAGCAGTGCGCATGATGCAAATTTCCAACTATTCGTTACCTAATTTATTAGCTAATGAAACCATTGTGCCCGAGTTAATTCAAGCCGATTGTCATCCTCAGTTAATTGCAGATGCCGTAATTAACCAGTTGGATAAAGACTTTAGCCCCCTTAAAACTCGCTTTGAGCAATTGCATGAATTACTTAGATGCAATGCAAGTGAGCGCGCAGCCGATGCCGTTGTCGCTTTAATTAATGCTTGATTAAGTTAACGAGACTGCTATGAACAACCTTGCTTTGCCGACAGTGATTAAAAATATCACTCCAGAACAGGTGTCTTTGTTATCGCAAGGCTGTGTTGCCGGCGTTGATGAGGTCGGCCGTGGGCCATTAGTCGGCGATGTAGTGACTGCCGCGGTGATATTAGATCCCAGCCGCCCCATCGATGGCTTAAATGACTCTAAAAAGTTATCTGAAAAGCGCCGAAATGCGCTATATCAAACAATATATGACAATGCCCTTGCGGTGAGTGTCGGGCGTGCTAGCCCAGAGGAAATCGACCAGCTGAATATTTTGCACGCCACCCTGTTAGCCATGCAGCGTGCTGTAGCAGGATTAGCAATAACGCCTCAAAGAGTGCTTGTTGATGGAAACCGTGTTCCCGATTTTGGCATACAATCTCATGCAATTATCAAAGGGGATGGACTAGTCAGTGCCATCAGCGCAGCATCCATTATTGCCAAAGTCGTGAGAGATCAAGAAATGCTTGAACTTGATGCTAAACACCCGCAGTATGGTTTTGCTAAGCACAAAGGCTATCCAACTAAAGCGCATTTTGACGCGCTGACTCAATTTGGTGTCCTCGATGAGCATCGAAAAAGTTTTAAACCTGTTGCAGATCGTTTAAATCAACCATAATTGTTGGAAAAAGCTTCATCTTTGTGTTTTTAACACGTTCAGTGAGCAATTGTCCTGTTGAGTCATATCTGTATAGTCATCGCTAAATCATTGGCACTGATGTGAATGTTTGCTAGTCTTGTCGGTATTTTCTATTGCATTTTTGCATCTATTTTACCATCGAAAAATAAGAAATTTATCTATGTCCGATCCTCGTTTTGTGCATTTACGCGTCCACAGTGATTTTTCCATGAGTGATGGTGTTGCTAAGGTTAAACCTATCTTAGCGGCGGCGGAAGCACAGGGGATGGCGGCCTTAGCTTTAACAGACCAAAACAATTTTTGTGGTCTGGTTAAGTTTTATGGTGGTGCTCACGGCGTCGGCATTAAACCTATTATCGGTGCAGACTTTTGGATGCAAGTGCCTGGTTTTGATAAAGAGCTTTGTGCTTTAACCATTATCGCTATGGATAATGATGGCTATCAAAATTTAACCCAGCTTATCAGTGAAGCTTACCTTCGTGGTCAAGTTAATGGCCGAGTGGTTATCGACCAATCCTGGCTTGTTACCTATAACAAAGGCATTTTGATTTTATCGGGCGCTAAAGAAGGCGATATTGGTAAAGCTTTATTAAAAGGTAACCAAGGTCAGGTCGATGAGTTAGTTGCTTTCTACCAAACGCATTTCAATGATCGCTATTTTCTAGAACTTATCCGCACCAACCGTCCTGATGAAGAACGTTATTTACACATGGCGGTTGAACTGGCATCAAAAAACGCAATTCCCGTTGTAGCAACAAATCAGGTTGTGTTTTTAAAGCCAGATGATTTTGAATCACATGAAATACGTGTGGCCATTCATGATGGCTTTACCCTTGCAGATCCCCGTCGTCCTAAAACCTACAGTGCAGAGCAGTATCTTCGTAGTGAAGATGAAATGTGTGAACTGTTTAAAGATATCCCCTCAGCACTTAGCAACACGGTGGAAATTGCTAAACGCTGTAACGTGACGATTCGCTTACATGAATACTTTTTACCTAATTTTCCTACTGGCGATTTGTCGATTGAAGACTTTTTGGTTGAGGTATCCGAAAAAGGCCTTGAGGAACGTTTAGCATTTTTATTTCCAGATCCGGCAATACGATTGGCGAGAAGAGCTGAATACGACGAGCGCTTAGCTATTGAACTAAAAGTCATTAACCAAATGGGATTTCCTGGATACTTCTTAATTGTAATGGAGTTTATTCAATGGGGGAAAGACCATGGTATTCCGGTTGGCCCCGGTCGTGGTTCAGGAGCTGGTTCGTTAGTGGCGTATGCGTTAAAGATTACCGATCTTGACCCACTAGAATATGATTTACTGTTTGAGCGTTTTTTGAACCCAGAACGTGTTTCAATGCCCGATTTTGACGTCGATTTTTGTATGGACCGACGTGATGAGGTAATTGACCATGTGGCAGATTTGTATGGCCGTGAAGCCGTATCGCAAATTATCACCTTTGGTACCATGGCCGCCAAAGCAGTTGTTCGTGACGTTGGCAGGGTATTAGGCCATCCCTATGGTTTTGTAGAACGCCTGACAAAGATGATCCCAGCAGAACCCGGAATGACCCTTGCAAAAGCTTTTGAGGTAGAGCCTGCATTACCAGAAGCTTACGCCGCAGATGAAGATGTCAAAGAGCTTATCGATATGTGTCGACGCTTAGAAGGCGTCACTCGAAATGCCGGTAAACATGCTGGTGGTGTGGTTATTGCGCCAACACGTATTACAGATTTTTCACCATTATATTGTGACGCAGAGGGTCTAAACCCAGTTACACAGTTTGATAAAAATGATGTTGAAACCGCAGGGTTAGTTAAATTTGACTTCTTAGGCTTACGTACGCTTACCATCATTGATTGGGCGTTGCAGATGATCAATCCGCGTCTGCTCAAACAGGGCAAAGAGCCTGTTCGTATCGAAGCGATTAAGCTAGATGATCCTGCGTGCTTTAGATTACTGCAACGCTACGAAACGACCGCCGTTTTCCAGCTTGAATCCCGCGGTATGAAAGATCTGATTAAGCGTCTACAACCAGACTGCTTTGAAGATATGATTGCTTTGGTGGCGCTTTTCCGTCCTGGCCCATTGCAATCTGGCATGGTTGATAACTTTATTGAGCGTAAACATGGCCGTGAAGAAGTGTCATACCCTGATGCACAATATCAGCATGAGTCATTAAAAGAGTTATTATCACCCACCTATGGCATCATTTTGTATCAAGAGCAGGTGATGCAGATTGCTCAGGTATTATCAGGTTATACCTTAGGCGGCGCAGATATGCTGCGTCGTGCTATGGGTAAAAAGAAACCTGAAGAAATGGCTAAGCAACGAAGTATTTTCAAAGAAGGTGCAATTAAAAACGGTATCGACGGTGAACTGTCGATGAAAATCTTCGATTTGGTTGAAAAGTTTGCGGGTTATGGTTTCAACAAATCTCATTCCGCAGCATACGCATTAGTTTCTTATCAAACCTTGTGGCTTAAAACTCATTATCCAGCGCAGTTTATGGCGGCGGTAATGTCTGCTGATATGGATAACACTGATAAGATTGTGACCTTGGTTGACGAATGTGAACGCATGGGAATACCGTTAATTCCGCCAGATGTAAATAAGGGATTATTTAAGTTTACCGTCGATGATGACCTTAATATTGTGTATGGCATAGGTGCAATCAAAGGGGTAGGTGAAGGCCCGGTTGATTCTATTCTTGAAGCGCGCAAAGATGGGCCTTTTGTTGATTTATTTGATTTCTGCGCCCGAATCGATTTAAAGAAGCTTAATAAACGCGTGATTGAAAAACTCATTTGTGCAGGGGCGTTGGATAATCTTGGCCCGCATAGGGCATCGATGATGGCAACCTTGCCAGAGGCCATCAGAGCCGCGGCTCAACATGCTAAAGCCCAAGAGATAGGCCAACATGACATGTTCGGTTTACTCAATGATGAGCCCGATGATAACAAGCAGCAGTTTGTTGAATGCACTCCTTGGCCGGATAAAATTTGGTTAGAAGGTGAGCGTGATACCTTAGGCTTATACCTAACAGGGCATCCAATTAATCAATATTTGGCAGAGCTGAAGCAGTACACTTCGGGACGGTTAAAAGACATTCATCCAACCGAGCGGGGTAAAACGGTCAAAGCCGCTGGTTTAGTGGTGGCCACTCGGGTGATGATGACTAAGCGTGGCTCAAAAATGGGCTTAGTGACATTAGATGATAAAAGTGCCCGTTTAGAAGTCATGCTTTTTACTGAGCCATTTGAAAAGTTTGGTCATTTATTGGAAAAAGACCGTATTTTAATTTGTGAAGGTGATGTCAGTTTTGATGACTTTGCTGGCGGTAATCGTATGAATGGGCGAAATATTATTGAAATTGGCGAAGCAAGAAGCCATTTTGCCAAAGCCGTTGAGTTGAATATTCGTACCGAGATGTTATCACCTGAATGGCTCAACCAGTTTCAAGAAACCTTACAACCCTGGAAAAGCGGTGCAGTGCCAGTTGTGATCAATTACACCAAAGAAGGTGCAGCGGGACGATTAACCTTGGGCGATGAATGGCGTGTGAATCCATCCGATGATTTGATGTTGGCGTTAGAAACTCAATTAGGGTCAAGTAATGTCAAAATTGTATTTAACTAACCATGAATAGCCGTTGCCATGGATAAATCACAGCTTGTCGGTCAGATTCGCCGCTTGTGTTTACAGCATAAAGCTTTAAACCCAAATACAACGACTGCGACACGTCAGCCTAAGATTGTCTTAGCTTATAGTGGAGGCGTGGACTCAGAGGTGTTAGCTTACGGATTAAGTGAGTTTGCTAAAGCCTATGGGTATGACGGTTGCTTACTGGTGCACGTGCATCACGGATTAAGCAATAATGCCGACAAATGGGCCGCCCATTGTCAGCAAAAGGCGGCAAGCTATAATCTTCCTATTATTATTGAACGGGTTAAACTTGATTTAAAACCTCGCCAAAGCCTTGAAGCCGTTGCCAGAGACGCACGTTATCAAGCGATAGAACAGCATCTTGATAGCGGCGATATGTTATTAACGGCGCATCATCAGGACGATCAATTAGAAACCTTGTTATTAGCCCTCAAGCGTGGTCAAGGGCCAAAAGGTCTAGCGGCGATGGGCGAGTCTCAATTAGCAGGCTCAACGACCTCTCCATACTATAAACTGAGACCGCTGTTGCAGGTCTCTCGTGATGAGATTGAGCAATTTGCTACTCAGCATGCGTTGACGCACATTGAAGATGAGAGTAATCAAGACGACAGTTACGATAGAAACTTTTTACGTCTAAACATTATTCCGCTGCTTAAAACCCGCTGGCCCAGAATTGCTGTTACGGCAAGCCGAAGTGCGGAGTTAATCAACGAGCAACAGCAACTTATCGAGCATGAAATCAGTTCGCGTTTACCTGCCATGCTAACGGTGTCGCAAGGTTCATCGATGGCATACAATGGCACAGGGTTATCATTAAGCTTACTTGCTAAGGCGCCAGTAGCTTGGCAAGCTTTACTTCTTCGAGGCTATTTATCACACCTTGGTTTATCCCTGCCATCGCAGGTGCAGTTACATCAAATCCTTAGCCAGGCGCTAAAGGCTAAAGAAGATGCCAATATTAACATTCATTATTCAGGTATTGTCGTTAAACGATTTGGACATTATCTCTATGCAATACCCAGTGAATATTTAACAATGGCTGATGATATATCACCAAGGTTGACCACTGAAATACAACATTGGCTTAATGCCACGGATGCCGAGGTTAATCACAGTATTGCCTTAACGTTAAGGCATCAGTTGCGGGCCATGCGCGGCGATCAACATGCTGTTACGCCATTTAACTGGCAAATCAGTCTGGCAAAAGCACATCAGGGGCTCAGGCTAAAACTACCCGATAATATTCATCAAGTCTCTATTGGTTTTTCTGCGTCGGGCAGTACTAAATGCCAACCACAATTTGCTGAGCAGTTTCGACAAAAACCGCGAGAATTAAAAAAACTTTGGCAAGAGTTAGCCATCGCGCCTTGGCGCCGTGATCTTATTCCGCTACTTTTTTATGGTGATAAACTGGTTGCTGCATTAGGATTTTGGATAGATAAGCGCTATCTTGCTGACGATAATGCGCCAGGGCTGAAAATCGATTTACTTAATCTCAACTCGGCTCGGTAGAGCACTCGGATGGGTAAAGCACTCGGGTAGCTAAAACAAAAGACGAGTGCTAAATAACACATTTTCAATTGGTTACAGTCAAACTTGTACTTTGTTCCAACAACATGTTGAAGTGACCATTACTAGCGCGTGTTGCTTTGCTGCAAATGCCGCGATAGCTTTCCCTTTCTTGGGAGCGTATGTTATTCAATACAGTCAGCAGGGCGGTTTTACTTGCGCCAGTAGAGTGATTTACCCGCGTGAAGGTCAGTTAGCATCTTTGTTTTTTCCCTTAATCACTAGGCAGTATATCTGTTTTTGTTTGCCGTATCGGGCCATTTGAATTAACTGTACTTTATTGATGGGGACGTAAGCTGCGTTAATACTATTTTCGATCTGTTCGACATAAGGGTCGTGAAAGAAAAAATATTGCTCATTAAAGCCTGTCAGTACAATCCAATGCGGGCCTTTTTTGCCATCTAAGCGATAGGTGCTGACCATAATTAACACTGGAAATCCTGCACTGATCCAATCACAAATTTGCTCTGCACTGGGATTTTGTTGCTCAATGCTAACGCCCTTGTTGGTGAGTTGTTGCTTAAAATCCTGATGCACCATTTCTATAATGGCTTTTTTATTAGGATCCCTTACCGTGCTAATAAAAGGGGCAGGCTCATCTTGACTGTGAAGCGCGACTTTAAACCCTCGGTTTATGGCTGCTATAGCCAGTCCTCTTGCACTGCACCCCCCATGTCCACTGGTCATAAATATGGTTGTTGCCTCGCGCCAAATATTTAACTCGGTGATCCGATTATGCGCTACGGGTTCAAAAGCATTAAAACTCATCAATAAGCATGAAGGGCCGCAAGTAAATTCGGTGGTTTGAATATACAAAGGCAAATTCAGGGTCACGCTAGGCCCTGGTGGGTCTAAACGTTTGTGCATTCTCACGCCATCGGCAAGGTCGTCGTAATAATGCACTAGGGTTTTTAACACTTTATAACCCATTTTAAGATAAAGATTTTTTGCAGCAGTATTGTCGTTTCTTACTTCTAAGCGTAATGTAATGAAGCCATGTTCAACGGCAGTTTTCTCGCATTGACTGACCAATTCAAATGCAATATTACGCCCCCTGAATGCAGGGGAAACTGCGATTGAATATAAGCGAGCTAAACGGGTTCCTCTATGGAACAAAACCAATGCATAACCTGCTAGTGTTCCACATTCATCTGCTACGATAAGATGATCAAGTTCAGAATTGACAAAGCGTTTCATTTGTCGAGCACTGATTTTATCGCCACTAAAGGCGTCTTGTTCTATTTGATTGAGTTGAGGTAAATCGTTAAGCGTGGCTTGTCGAAATAACATGTATCGGCTCGAAGTGGCAAACTGGATGTTTAATTTACGCGTAAAGCACTCAAAGAGGCAATAGAATTTTATGGCTCAGTTTTTAATCGTTACTGATGACGCAAGTGATTGGCGTCCTTACCTTCCTAGTGACAATATGGTTACAGTCCATGACTACTTAGACATGGGAGCCTATGCTGATAAAAGTGCGATGCAGGTGATCAATTTGTGTCGTAGTTATGATTATTTAAGTACGGGTTATTATTGTTCGTTAATGGCTGAAGCAAGAGGGCACCGAGTGATCCCTCGGGTGATGACAATTAATGATTTATCGCAGGATCGTTTTTTCAGCTTACCACAAGCAGGCTTAGATAAATTACCTGATAACGTTAACGATATCGCGATGAAAATTTATTTTGGCTATTGTGACAATCCACCATTAGAAAAAATGGCTCGAAAAATATTTGAACGATTTACCGTGCCTGTATTAACTGTGCGTTTGTCAAAGCAAGTGGGTAAGTGGCAAGTTGACGCCATTGAACCTTCTGCATTTCAGGATTTAACCGATCCAGAGCAAGACTTATTCGCCAAATATTTAGAGGTTTTTTCGCAAAAAGTGTGGAAGTTGCCCAAAGCGACCAAGCGCTATCGCTACGAAATTGCCATGCTAGTGGATGAACATGAAAAAATGCCTCCTTCAGATAAGGCTGCATTAAAATTGTTTGCAAAATCGGCAAATCGCATTGGTATGGATTTGGTTCAAATAGGCTCTCACGATTTAGCGCGCTTAAGTGAATTTGACGGTTTATTTATTCGTTCAACTACTAATATTAGTAATTTTACCTATCGATTTGCTAAAGCGGCTGAGCAGTTAGGTTTAGTTGTCATGGATGATCCTGAATCAATCATGAAGTGTACCAATAAAGTATTTTTAACCGAGTTATTGAATCGCCATAAAGTACCTGTGCCAAAAAGTTTAATCTTTAAAAAGTCAGATGAAAATTGGGTCGACAATGTCATTAATACCATAGGTTTACCTGCGGTATTAAAAGTACCCGATGGGGCGTTTTCCCTTGGGGTATTAAAAGTAAAAGATCGGCAAACCCTAATTGAACAGGCTAATAAAATTTTCGAACACAGTGCGTTAATTTTAGCCCAAGCCTTTATGCCAACGGATTATGATTGGCGTATTGGCATGTTAAATCGTCAACCTATTTATGCTTGCCGTTATTTTATGAGCCGTGGACATTGGCAAATTTATCAACACCATCAAAGTGGCCGTGTCAGTAGCGGTGATTTTGATTGTATGGATTTAAAAATGGTGCCGCAACAGGTACTAGATGCCGCCACGAAGGCCGCTAACTTAATTGGTGCGGGACTATATGGTGTAGACCTTAAAGAAATAGAAGGGAAAGCTTACGTGATTGAAGTCAATGACAACCCCAGTATTGATCACGGTGTTGAAGACTTATTTTTAGGTGACTTGGTTTATGATCGAATAATGACTGAATTTTTAAGACGTATTCAGTTAAGAGGTTTGTAAGTGATCTTATCTCGGAATAATAAATAGCTGTTTATTGTTAATTCGAGTTGAGCTTAACAAATAAAATGGCCACAGCTAAATATGTACTGTGGCCATGTTTAATTTAATCCTATCTGAGATTATTTATCAGCACACACTTTAAAACAATTTCTACCAGCGGCTTTTGCTTGATACATGGCCTTATCTGCACGTTCATACAAAGTGGTAAACACTTCTTTTGGACGCGATTGTGCAATACCTAAACTACACTTAACGCCATAATCGGTAAGATGTGAGTGTAATGGCAAGCTTTCAATGATGCGTTGGCAAACAATACTTGCTGCCTCAGCATTGCCTTCTGTAATAATCACAAATTCGTCACCACCAATTCTAAATGCTTGGTCTGTGTCGCGAATTGATTCATTAATTAATGAGGCAAAACTGTTGAGCACGTTATCACCCACAGTGTGGCCAAACTGGTCGTTTAATTGTTTAAATTTATCTAGATCGATAACAATCAATGAGATATGAGATTGTCTGCGTTCTGCTCTAGCAATACTTTTATGGATAACTTTTCGAAAATAATAGCGATTACCTAAACCTGTTAACGCATCAAACATTGCTTGGTTAGACATTTGCTGGTACTTCATTGCATTCTGAAACGGTTGTAATACTAAGGCTTCAATATGGTTAAGCTGTTTCATTTGAATCGGGCTAAGCGGCATAGCAAGATAGTAATGCAAACGTAATGTTTCAGATTCAGTTTTAATACTGCGGGTGAGCTCAATGCCATGGTGGCGACCCCAGCTAAACTTGTGTTCACCGACAAATAGTTGTAATGCCTTGATCGGCAAATGCTGTCCGATGACTTTGCCATAACAGGCAAAAACTGTCCGCGGATCTAAACTTGCGTGTAGCTGTTGGATCACTTGGACAAGATCAAGTTCTGGCTCCATATGCAGATGGGCATTAGAACGATACCAATAATCTTCAGGAAAAAGTTCGGTGGCAATAGCAAAGTCCATAGGGTTACTCCAAAACGTTACAGCTCGATACACCTGTGAAGCAATTTGCGTGCCTAGAAAGTTTTTATCATATTTTTTAGGTGTTTGTTACTTTTGTGCCGTTTTGATAATAAGATGTACTGGTGTCGTGACGATTTTTTGACAAGGAGTTTTGCCTATGGAACACAATATGTTTATTCATATTTTGTTTATGTTGGTCATCGCCATCGTTTCGATAGCGTTGCTAGGCCGTTTAGGGTTACCTGCTATTTTGGCGTACTTGCTTACTGGGGTGATCAGTGGTCCTAGCGGTTTGCATTGGTTTACTCAGCAGCAAGTTCACTTTGTGGCAGAGCTTGGCGTCGTATTATTGATGTTTACCCTAGGATTAGAGTTTTCAGTGCCGCGCTTATGGTCAATGCGAAGAACAGTATTTGGATTGGGCAGTGCACAAGTCATTGTGACGACATTTATCGCAGGTGGAATAGCATATCTTTTAGGCCAAAACTTTGTTGCTGCCGTGGTTATAGGATCTGCCATTGCGCTGTCATCAACCGCAATTGTACTTAAATTAATGAATGAACAAGGCTGGTTAAGACGCCGTCATGGTGAACTGTCCATCAGTGTGTTGTTATTTCAAGATTTAGCCGTTGTACCCATGCTTATCCTATTACCCTTATTGGCAAGTGATGGAACCCCAATGAGCTTAAATGGCATTCTTTATGGCCTACTGACAGGGATACTGGCATTTATAGGGTTAATGTCTTTTGGCAAATGGGTATTGCCACGTATTTTTGATGAAGTGGCTCGCTCTCGCTCCAATGAACTTTTTGTACTGTCGACTTTAGTGGTGGCTTTAGTGACTGGCGCATTTACCCAATGGCTTGGGCTCTCTATGGCATTAGGTGCGTTTATAGCGGGGATGTTATTAGGAGAAAGTCAATATCGTAGGCAGCTAGAAGCGGATATTCGTCCATTTAGAGACTTGTTAATGGGGTTATTCTTTATCTCCATTGGCATGTTGCTCGACTTCAATTTAGTGCTGTTATATTGGTGGCAAATATTGCTGACCCTCATTGCTGTGGTTGTCCTAAAAATAGTGATTGTTTATGGTCTTCTTCAACTTGCTGGTGAACATGCAAGAGTCGCATTAAGTACCGCAATTAGTCTAGGTCAGGTTGGTGAGTTCAGTTTCGTGCTGCTAGCATTAGCGGTTAACTATCAATTATTAGATAAAGAAGTCAGCACTATACTGGTGGCTGTCGCGGTTATTTCAATGTCTTTTTCTCCGTGGTTAATACGCCATAGTGTTGATATTGCGAAAAGATTTAAAGGCGGTAAACCGTCCCAAGAAATGGCAGAGCAAACCGTTGTATTACCTACAAGTGAAGACGATGATTTTGTGGTTATTTTAGGTTATGGTCGCGTGGGTCAAACGATTGCCCGTTTTTTAAAAACCGAAGCTATTAATTATATTGTGTTAGATCTCGATCCTACCCGAGTAACAGAATCACGTGCGGCAGGGGAGCCCGTTTATTTTGGTGATGCCTGCAAAATGGGCATTTTAAAGCGTGTGGGAATTCGTCAAGCTAGCATGGTGGTGGTGACTTTTGCCGAAGAGCGACAAACTGAAGAAGCTTTAGCGCTGAGTCGAAAATTAGCGCCAGATGCAAAAATTTTAGTGCGCACACGAGATGATTCAAATTTAACTGAGTTAAAAGAAGCTGGGGCAACTCAGGTCATCCCCGAATCACTGGAAGGCAGCTTGATGTTAGTGTCGCAAGTGCTTTATAAGTGTGGTGTGCCTTTACCCCGCATAATTAAACGGCTTGAATCTGAACGACGCAATCACTACCAGTATCTGCACGGGTTTTTCTCCGGCACTGAAACCGATTTTACTTTAGATTTACTCCATGCCGTGTCACTGAGCACTAGCGCGAGCAGTGTCGGTAAGAAAGTGGCTGATATTCCATGGTCGCAATTGGATGTCGAGCTTCGAGCAGTGCGCAGAAAAGGTGCTGAAATAGAACCCGCACCCGACGATTGGGTATTGCGCCGCAATGATATTCTTATGTTAGTTGGCAAACCGCGCAGTATTGAAAAAGCTGAAGACTATTTATTACAAGGTTAAGCTTTAGCCGTGATTCATCCGCCCATTGATGCCACCTAAATAGGATGATTTAATGGGCATTTTGTTTTCAGCTCTAAACCACCTACGTCAGTAGGTGGTTATCACAATTAGGCTCTGCCAGAAGTACGTTCAATAGCTGATTAACTCAACTGATACGTGAGCTTTGCTAATGATGCGGTACAAGCTTCGAAATCAGGGATAATTAGAGCCTATAGGGATATATTTACGGCGTCTTGTTAACGAACGTTCGAAAGCGCCCTTTTAGGGAGTGATATCAAAGCCACCTTCTTCAGAAGGTCGATTCTTTACTGCGGTGATGAATATTGCGCTTTTGTGGCATTTAACATTTTTAGATGTTGATTGTGTCGCAAGAGCAATGGTAAATCTGAATGGGCGCTTGTGGTTATAGTGGTTGATACCAACCGTAATAAACCCCTGCTCATTGTAGTGGGTGAAAATACTCGATAATGGTGTTAAATGTTTGATTGTCGAATAACTACGTGCTGTAAAAATTGGCCTTTCTATCATGCCTTTTCCAGCCATGTCGCTTGCAAATTCATTTCTTAAGCGGGCTAAACGGTGTTCATTTGTGATTGTCCGACAGAAAAATAGCCTACTGCATAATTTATCAACAAAGATAAACTCGCCCTAACTATGAATAGTATGACACCTTCGAATTGGTATGTTGTCGGCTGTCATTGTTGTGCCGATAAGGTTATCAATTTATTACATTATTCAAAATTGTTCATCGGTGGAATTTTGATTATTTGCCCCATAAATACGTGATCTAAATCAAGGAAAAGCAGTCTAATCAAGTACCTCTAAATATGTAGTTAGTTAGCTTGATCTAGATCAATGTTGTTAATTAACTTTTCAGGCAGAGTGGCGTCAATTGTTAAGGATGTAACAGAAAAGCATCCAGTTGTTGCCCTCATGGAGTATGAAAATGAATAAAAAATTAACCCTAGGTTTAGTTGCTGCAGGTTTATTATCTGCTGGTGTGTCTTCAGTTGCTGTCGCTCACCAAGCTGGTGATATCATTTTTAGAGCGGGTGCGGTGATGGTTTCGCCTGACGAATCTAGCCCAGTTGTAGCTAATATTGCTGAATTTGGTGTAGATGACAACACTCAGTTAGGTTTAAACTTTGGTTATATGATTACCGATAATTGGGGGGTTGAACTACTTGCAGCTACGCCATTTAGTCATGATGTTTCTTTAGGTGACTTAGGTAAAATTGCTGAAACTAAGCACTTACCCCCTACATTGGTTGCACAATACTATTTTGGTGATGCACAGTCTAAACTGCGTCCATATGTGGGTGTTGGGGTTAACTTTACTAACTTTTTTGACAATGATTTTACTCCAGAAGCCAAAGCTGCTGGTCTTGATAACCTAAGTTTATCAACATCATGGGGCTTTGCTGCGCAAGTGGGTCTAGATTACAACATCAATAAAGATTGGTTAGTGAACGCATCAGTTTGGTATGCAGACATTTCAACAGATGTTAATTTTACACTTGGTCAAGATGCTGTATCGATTGATACCGATATCAACCCATGGGTTTACATGGTCAGTGTTGGTTACAAGTTCTAATCACTCGTAATTAAACCCGTTAATAAATAGGAGCCGATGGCTCCTATTTTGTTTTCAGGCCTAAACCTACAACTTCAGTAGGGGGCTATCATTAATTAGGCTCTGCCTGAAGTACGTTCAATAGCTGATTAACTCATGTAATACGTGAGCTTTGCTAATGGTCCGATACAAGCTTCTAAATCAGGGATGATTGAGTAGAGCCTATAGGGATATATTTACGGCGTCTTGTCACGCAGGCTAGGAAAGCGCCCTTTTAGGGCGTGATATCAAAGCCACTTTCTTCAGCAGGTGGATTCTTTACTTACAGCTTATTTTCAGATATTTAGATTTTGGTAAACTACCCCGAGTCCGTGATCATGCATGCAGTCACTGATCTCAATATTAGCTTTGTGTGAAGGTAAACTTCTGAAAAATTTTAATCAATAGGTTTTAAAAATAGCGTTTCGTATAGCCGAGCCAATTCAAACATCATAAATCAGCTCAATGTGTAATTTTCTAGCATTTAAATGGCTAATTCTTTTTGGATTTGGTTTTCCAGTGGCGAGTATTATAAATAAATTCAGGTAATATCCGATTTATCCAGGCTACAATGCGCCAACGTCTGGTGACGTAAACACGCCGCTTTCCTTGCTTCAGTGCGGTTAATATCTGCTTAGCGACTTTCTCTAAAGGTGACAATAAAAATCGATTTTGTTGCATTGCGGCTTTATCGAGTAAGCCTAATTGGATATCACTAATCGTTATAGGTACCTTTAAACGCTGCGCGTGCATACTCAAACCTTGAAAATAATTTTCAGCGAAGGCTTTGGATGCGTGATAAGCGATACTTGGGCCGCCCCGTTGGCCAGCAATAGAGTTAATTGCCGCTAATTGACCGTATCCTTGTTGTACCATCAATTTGAACACACAGTTGCATATAGCCGCAAAGCCTTTGACATTCACTTCGATAATATTTTCTTCTAATTGCCAAGGCAGCGATGCATCGTAACCATTCAAGCCGGTATTAACTATGACTAAGTGGGCACCATTTTCACTTCGCCAAGCCTGACTAATTTGTTCGTTCAATTTTTGGGGTTCAGAAATCGCCAGTGGAAGAACGACTGCAGGAACGGGTAGCGAGTGGGCAAACTCGGCTAATGTGTCTGGATCTTGAACAAACAGCAGTAATTTTACGTTTTGAGCCGCAAGTTGACGCGCCAGTTCTTTACTTAACTGTGAGCTGGCACCAATAATCATAGCGGTAGCAATAGTCGTCATGAGGAGGTTTGACACTCATTATTTGAAATAGAATGGTTATGATAGGAATATCGCTTGCGGATAACAAGCACGAAAATTTTTCAATATTGGAAGTGTAGACTTCTAGACGTCTTAATGTATTATAATGCGACGTCACTCAATGAAAGTAGGTGAATCATGATTAAACAGATTTTGTGTGTGATAGCGATGGTTGCGAGTCTATCAGGATGCCAAACCTCGCCTAAAAATACTCAGATAGTCGGTCAAGTGCTGTATAAACAACGGATTGCATTACCTGCTGATTCTGTGATCCAAATCCAGTTACAAGATGTGTCACTGCAAGATGTTAAAGCTGAAATTTTAGCTGAATATGAAATTAGCCCAGTGACTGGTGTGACGCCTTTTGAGTTTGTCATACCAACAGAGGTTTTTAAAACAGGCCATCGTTATGCCATCAGTGCACGGATCACTGTTGATGATGAATTGTGGTTTATTAATACGCAATCGTATCCCGTAAATATCACTAATCCACAACCGTTAACTGTGATTGTGGATATGATCAAACGATAATTTCAACCATATTTGTCGATTAATAATTAGGTAAGGGATGTTGTATGCCGGTTCGAATTCCAGATAATTTACCCGCCGCAGGTATTTTAGAGTCAGAGAATATCTTTGTGATGTCTGAAACCCGCGCGGCGAATCAAGATATTCGCCCAATGCGGGTGCTAATCTTGAATTTGATGCCGAATAAAATCGAAACAGAAACTCAATTGTTGCGTTTATTAGGTAATACGCCGCTTCAAGTTGGTGTCGATTTACTGCGTATTCATGATAAAGAGTCCAAACATACCTCTGTTGACCACATGAATACCTTTTATCGCGACTTTGAAGACGTTAGGCATAATAATTATGATGGCCTGATTATTACCGGAGCGCCTTTAGGGCAAATTGATTTTGAAGATGTTGTTTATTGGGAGCATATTAAAGAAATTATCGATTGGTCTCAAAAACATGTCACTTCGGTTTTGTTTCTTTGCTGGGCGGCACATGCTGGGTTATTCCATCTGTATGGTATCAATCGTGGTTTGCTAGCACAAAAACGCTCTGGGGTGTTCAACCACGTGCGAGCCAGTGAACCGCATCCATTACTGCGTGGGTTCGATGATGAGTTTTATGCGCCGCATTCGCGCTTTGCTGAAATTAACATTGAAGATCTTCGACGCCATAAGGACGTTGAAATTTTAGCTGAATCTGCTGAAGCGGGCGCTTACATCGTCCTTAGCCGTGATAGTCGAAACCTATTTGTAATGGGGCACCCTGAATATCAAAAAGGCACTTTAAATGATGAGTATCAACGTGATTTGGCACAAGGTTTACAGCCAAATATTCCGTTAAACTATTATCGTAATGATGATCCAAACCAAGATCAAATCGCTCGCTGGCACAGTCATGGCAGTTTACTTGTAAGTAACTGGCTTAATTATTATGTTTATCAGTTAACACCGTATGATTTATCGGATATGAGTAAGATGACGCCTTGGGAAAGTAAGCAAGCTAAGTAAACATTGATGACTAATATTGTTGCTTTCGTGTCAATAAATCTGAATTAACGCTATTCTATAGCGAGTACATGAAGCATTTTAGATACGTTTAGTCATTACACTTGGGACGACGGCTATTAAAAAATTTGCGTGTAGCAATTCATTTTTTCAAGCGATAATCCTATTCTCTTACCTAGTGTATGGGACGGCCACTTTTGCGGCTAAAACGCCAGATCTGTTAATGATTGAACAACAATTAACGCAGATTACTGAGCCTAGCAATAGAATCGACTATATTAGCCGACAACTGACCAGTAGTAACGACTGGTCAAGGCTAGATAAAGCACAATTGCTTCATCACCTTGCTTCAGCCCAGCAGGCCAATAAAGATTTTGAGTTAGCATACCAAAACTACTCGACAATCATCGATATATTGTCAAACACCTCAACATCGACATTATTAATTCAAAGTTATTTGGATAGATCATCTGTAACTTATCTGCAATCCAATGATGATAAACAGTATTGCCCTGACAGAATTACCGCAGCTGAACTTGCGCGTAAACAGCCTGATCAAATGGTATTAGCATCAGCATTAACATTGGTTGCATATTGCTTTAATCAAGCCAGTAATTTTGATATTGGTTTGATGCATCTCGAACAAGCCTTAGATATTGCGAAAACACAACAACTTGATGCGGATATTTTAGCTTCAATTTTAGAGGCTAGTGCCGCTATTTACCGTGATAACCATTTACATAAACAAGCTGAATCCTACTTTTTACAAGTATTTGAGCATTGGAAACAAAGCAATCATATTCAAAATATATTCACCACGCTGCATAATCTAGTTGGCGAAACCATCATGTTGGCAAAGTGGGATAACGCTGCCAAATATCTTGAACAAATGAAAACATTACAAACTAACGCGCCAGAATATAAAGAGTTTGCGTTTTTTTATTACTTTAATTTAGGCCGTTATTATTTCGAGCAACACAATTTTGATGCAGCCATTTCAGCGTTTGAAATTGCACAAGAGCATGCGGCTTCGACAGAGGAAGCATTTTTTGTGACTCAAAACCTAGGTTTTTTGTCGCTGAGCTTATTTCACTATCAGGATATCGTATCTGCAGGTTCGGTTGCCGAGTCGTTTTTAAATTCGGCTAATATTAATAGTCAATCAGCATCGCTAATTGAACAGGTTAGGGCGGTTTATTCCTCTTCTGAAGGCGACCACTTTAGTGCTCAACAGTATTTATTTGCTGCAATTGAAATTGAAAAGCAACATACAGAAGAGGCGGTCGCCAATGACGTGGTAATGAACTCGTTAAACCACAATGTCAAAATGGCCAATTATGAAAATGAAATACTTGAGAAAGCACTCGCCATCAACAAGCTCAATTTAAGTAATCAAATAGCCAAGCAAAACATCACTAAATTATCCATGATAACTTTTATTGTCATTGCCATTAGCTTAGGCGCAGTGGTGCTATTTTTAATTTACTCGAGAAAACAATTTATACGGCGTTCGCAAACCGATTTTTTAACCGGCATAGCAAATCGTCGCCATACTTTTATCGAAGGTCGAAAACGTTTAGCTGCTTGTTATGAGCATCAACAGCCATTTACCTTAGTTTTATTTGATATTGATCATTTCAAGAAAATTAATGACCAATTCGGCCATGATATCGGCGATAAGGCGATTGTTGCTGCAGTAGGGCGCTGTCAAAGTTACATCAAGCGTAGCGATATTATTGGTCGAGTTGGCGGGGAAGAGTTTTTATGTGTATTCCCCAATACAAGTCAGGCAGAAGCAATGCAAATTGCTGAAAGAATGAGAAGGGCTGTTGCAGATCAAGCCTTTCATTTTGGTGAGATTACCGTTGCTTTTACGATAAGCTTAGGTGTAGCGGTACTCGATGTGGCTGCTGATATCGATATAGACGCCCAAATCAATGAGCAATGGTTCAGTGATCTAGCTAATAAAGCAGACCTTGCAATGTACCGGGCTAAAAACCAAGGCCGCAATCAAGTACAACTCTACGTTGAATGTGTTTAACCTTAGCTCGGGATAAAAATGATTACAAAACAGCATTTTGTCTTGCTAGCTGCTTTCATTAACGTCCAATGTGCCAGCTATTGACGTGTTAATGCGCCTTGTTTTAACAATACATGACAAGTTTGCTACAAAATAAGCTTAATCTTTTTAATTGTGCTGATTGAGCCCATCTCTGAACCCAAGTTGAATTTATTTAACCCCCCCTTTAATTTCGCCGCGATAAAGCCAACTTTATTTACTTCAACATAAGAGCCTATTTTTAGGTGTAAATCTTCACTGACACATGGACTGAAAATCCTCGACTTCTTAGACTAATTATTACTTGCTTTACGTTCGCGTAAACGTCAAAGTGATACCATGTTTTGTGATAATTAGTTTTTATTGGAGTAGTTATGAGTTCACAGCAAGCCGGATTAGCCAATCAACCTCAAGATATCGTCATTGTTGCAGCCAAGCGTACCCCAATGGGGGGCTTTCAAGGTGCATTGTCATCAGTGAAAGCCCCAGCCTTGGCGGCCGCGGCAATTCAAGGATTGATAACCGAATGTGGCATTGCTTCTTCTAGTATTGATGAAGTGCTAATGGGGTGTGTGTTACCCGCGGGTTTAGGACAAGCGCCGGCTCGTCAGGCGACATTAGGCGCAGGTTTACCGCTTTCAGTTGGCGCGACTACCGTCAATAAAGTCTGTGGCTCAGGAATGAAAACCGTCATGCTAGCCCATGATTTAATTAAAGCCGGTAGCAGCGATATCGTTATTGCGGGCGGCATGGAAAGCATGAGCCAGGCCCCATATCTTTTAGATAAAGCGCGAAGCGGTATGCGGATGGGGCATGGCAAAGTACTGGATCACATGTTTTTAGATGGTCTTGAAGATGCCTATACCGGTGGTGCTATGGGCACATTTGCCCAAAAAACCGCTGATGATTATGGTTTAACCCGTGAGCAAATGGATGCCTTTGCACTGAGTTCACTTGAAAAAGCCAACAATGCGATTAATTCCGGTGCCTTTAACGCTGAAATCACCCCTGTAACGGTCAGTGATCGCCGTGGCGATATTGTGATTGATACTGATGAGCAACCAGGTAATGCCCGCCCTGAAAAAATTCCGAGTTTACGACCTGCTTTTACCAAAGACGGTTCGATCACGGCGGCAAACTCTAGCTCTATTTCTGACGGTGCAGCCGTGTTGTTAATGATGACGCGTGAAAATGCCGCTAATTTAGGTTTAGACGTTTTAGCCACTATCAAAGGGCATACTACCCACTCTCAAGAGCCTGCAATGTTTACTACCGCACCAGTAGGCGCGATGACCAAACTCCTTGGTAAAGTGGATTGGAATAAAGATGATGTTGATCTATTTGAAATCAACGAAGCCTTTGCCATGGTGACGATGTTAGCCATTTCTGAACTTGGACTAGATGCAAACAAAGTCAATGTCAATGGCGGAGCATGTGCGTTAGGACACCCAATAGGTTGTTCTGGTGCCCGCTTGTTAGTGACCTTAATTCATGCATTAAAAGCCCGCGGATTACATCGTGGTGTTGCGTCATTATGTATTGGCGGCGGTGAAGCAGTTGCAATGGCAATAGAAGTGTAAGGCGACAAATAAATATTCAACAAGACGAGCATTAATGAGCAATAACCCGATAGCAAGTGATTGGGATAAATATAACATCATCGCCATTCATGCTTACCCGATTTGACCTGGTTTAAAGGGAAATAATATGACCACACAAGTAAAACATTATATTGATGGTGAGTTCACAGTGGGAACAGGCACTCACAATATTGACGTCACTAACCCAATCAACAATGGCGTCATTGCAAAAATCAATGCCGCAACGCCCGCTGAAGTTGAGCAAGCCATTCACAGTGCAAAAGAAGCGTTCAAAACGTGGAAAGAAGTGCCCGTATCTGAGCGAGCTAGAGTGATGTTGCGCTATCAACATTTGTTGAAAGAAAACCATGATCAAATTGCGACGATATTGGCGCAAGAAACCGGTAAAACGTTCGAAGATGCCAAAGGCGATGTGTGGCGCGGTATCGAAGTGGCTGAGCATGCTTGTAACATTGCCTCATTAATGATGGGCGAAACCGTTGAAAACGTCGCTCGTAGCATTGATACCTACAGTTACACCCAACCGCTTGGCGTCTGTGCAGGTATTACGCCATTTAACTTTCCTGCGATGATCCCCCTATGGATGTTCCCATTAGCGATTGCCTGCGGTAACACGTTTATTTTAAAGCCTTCAGAACAAGATCCAATGACGCCGCAACGTTTGGTCGAATTGTTTGTCGAAGCCGGTGCACCCAAAGGCGTATTACAGCTGATCCACGGTGACAAAGTGGCGGTGGATATTTTACTGCAAGATCCAGCGATTAAAGCCATTTCATTTGTGGGATCTGTGGGTGTTGGCCAATATATTTACAAAACGGGTACCGATAATCTTAAACGGGTACAAGCATTTGCGGGGGCAAAAAATCACTGCGTGATCATGCCTGATGCAAGCAAACAACAAGTGATCAATAATTTAGTCGGTGCATCGGTGGGCGCGGCAGGCCAGCGTTGTATGGCGATTTCCGTAGCGGTATTTGTGGGTAAAGCAAAAGAGTGGATCCCTGAGTTAAAAGAAGCGCTGGCAAAAGTACGCCCAGGTTTGTGGAATGACCCTGAAGCGGCATATGGACCTGTTATTAGCCCTGCGGCTAAAACGCGGGTATTAAGCTTGATTGAGCAAGGCAAGCAAGAAGGCGCCGAATGTCTACTTGATGGCAGCGACTTCACCGTTGCAGGATATGAATCGGGTAACTGGGTTGGCCCAACCATGTTTACCAAAGTCACAACAGACATGAGCATCTATAAAGAAGAAATCTTTGGTCCAGTGCTGTGCTGCATGGAAGTTGATAACTTAGACGATGCCATTTCGCTTGTGAATAACAGCCCTTATGGCAACGGTACTTCAATCTTTACCGCATCTGGCGGTGCAGCACGTAAATATCAACATGAAATTGAAGTCGGTCAAGTGGGCATTAACGTGCCCATTCCTGTGCCTTTACCTTTCTTCTCATTTACGGGTTGGAAAGGCAGTTTCTATGGCGACCAACATGCGTATGGTAAGCAAGCTGTACGTTTTTACACTGAGACTAAAACTATTACCTCACGTTGGTTTGAAACTGACGCGGTCAGTGGTCCCAACATGAGTATCAATCTCAAGTAGTTTTCAAATTCAAAAAAACAAGACCTTATGGCAGGCTACACTTATGTTCGCCTGCCAATAAATGACCCAAGAGTCATCAGACAGAACAAAGTAGGAGTCCCTCAATGGATTTTAATTTAAATGAAGATCAACGCCAATTTGCCGATCTTGCCCGTCAATTTGCCACTGATGAATTAACCCCGTTTGCCGCTAAATGGGATGAAGAACACCATTTTCCTAAAGATGTTATCCAAAAAGCTGGCGAGTTAGGTTTTTGTTCATTGTACTCACCAGAGTCAGAAGGCGGCATGGGGTTGTCTCGTTTAGATGCATCGATCATTTTTGAAGAATTATCCTACGGCTGCACGGCCACCACAGCCATGTTAACCATTCATAATATGGCCACTTGGATGGTGACCACCTGGGGAACCGATACCCTGCGCAGTGAATGGTCTGAAGGCTTAACAACTGGCCAATTATTGGCCTCATATTGTTTAACTGAGCCTGGCGCTGGCAGTGATGCGGCGTCATTGCAAACCAAAGCCGTGCGTGACGGTGATGATTACCTCATTAACGGCTCAAAAATGTTTATTTCAGGCGCCGGTGAAACCGAGCTACTAGTAGTGATGTGCCGAACGGGCGAAGCGGGGCCTAAAGGGATTTCAGCGATTGCAATTCCCGCAAATACTACAGGCGTCAGCTACGGTAAAGCCGAAGATAAAATGGGCTGGAATGCCCAGCCTACTCGGCTAATCAGCTTTGAAAACGTGCGCGTTCCCGTTGCTAATTTGTTAGGTGAGGAAGGCCAAGGTTTTACGTTTGCCATGAAAGGCTTAGATGGTGGACGGATTAATATCGCCACTTGCTCAATCGGAACTGCGCAATCAGCACTTGATCGCGCGACCCAATACATGAATGAGCGCAAGCAGTTTGGTAAGCCGTTAGCCGCGTTTCAAGCATTACAATTTAAATTAGCTGACATGGCTACCGACTTAGTTGCCGCGCGCCAAATGGTTCGCCTAGCGGCATTTAAGCTGGATACTCAAGACCCTGAGTCAAGTGCATATTGTGCGATGGCAAAACGCTTTGCCACTGATGTGGGATTTCAGGTATGCGATGCGGCACTGCAAATTCATGGCGGTTATGGATACATTCGAGAATACCCACTTGAACGACATTTCCGTGATGTGCGCGTGCATCAAATTCTTGAGGGAACCAACGAAATTATGCGGTTGATTATTGCCCGTCGTCTGCTGGATGAAAATGCCCATCCT
Source organism: Shewanella subflava (assembly GCF_025971955.1). Classification (GTDB taxonomy): domain Bacteria; phylum Pseudomonadota; class Gammaproteobacteria; order Enterobacterales; family Shewanellaceae; genus Shewanella; species Shewanella subflava. The sequence continues at coordinate 214,177 of NZ_JAPDMX010000033.1, read as the reverse complement.
ATTCGATAGCCCAATCTACTTATTAATAGGGGCTAATTAGCGCAGACTAGATAATTTCAATGGAAGATAAGACTATATTATGACGACTAATTCCACAGCAACCGATGCCATTTGGGTACGTATTGATGGCAACACTGCCATTATAAAAATGAACAACCCACCAGCCAATACATGGACCGCTGCCAGCTTACAAGCGCTGAAAGCTAAAGTACTTGAACTGAATGACAATAACGATATCTACGCCTTAGTGATCACTGGACAAGGCGAGAAGTTTTTTTCCGCCGGTGCAGATTTAAATGTATTTGCCGATGGCGATAAAGGCAATGCGGCGACCATGGCCAAACACTTTGGTGAAGCATTTGAAACCCTTAGCGCATTTAGAGGAGTATCGATTGCCGCCATTAATGGCTATGCCATGGGTGGTGGTTTAGAAGTCGCCCTTGCTTGCGATATCCGTATTGCAGAAGCGCAAGCTCAATTGGCGTTACCTGAAGCCACTGTCGGGTTATTACCTTGTGCGGGCGGGACGCAAAACTTAACCGCCTTAGTTGGCGAGGGTTGGGCAAAGCGGATGATCCTGTGTGGCGAGCGCATCGACGCGGCTAAAGCTGAAAAAATCGGTTTGGTTGAAGAAGTCGTTGAGCAGGGGCTGGCACTCGATGCGGCACTGGCATTAGCCGCGAAAGTCGCTAAGCAATCACCGAGTAGTGTGGCAGTGTGTAAAACCCTTATTCAAGCTGGGCGAAGTATGGGACGCAAGCAAGCATTGCCGCTAGAGCGAGAATTATTTGTTAGTTTGTTTGATACCCAAGATCAAGCTGAGGGCGTAAATGCCTTCCTTGAAAAACGTAAACCAAATTGGAAGAATGCCTAATGACTCAAGATGTAATTTTTCAAACCCTGGGCACATTATCGGGCAAGTCAATTGGGGTTGTGACCTTAAACATAGAAAAAGCCTTGAATGCGCTGAATATTGGCATGGTGCAAGCCATGACCAAGCAGCTAAAACAATGGCAAACTGACGCTAATATCGCCTTGGTTGTGCTCGATGGTAGCGGTGATAAGGCATTTTGTGCCGGTGGTGATGTGCGGGCGATTTACCATGCCTCAATGGCTAATCCAAATAAAATGACTGACGAAGCCTGTGAATTTTTCACCCAAGAATATCAACTCGATTATTTACTGCATCAGTTTGGTAAGCCTGTGTTGGTTTGGGGCGATGGTATTGTTATGGGCGGCGGTTTAGGCTTAATGGCAGGTGGCAGTCATCGTGTATTGACTGAACGTAGCCGCATTGCCATGCCAGAAATTACTATCGGCTTATATCCCGATGTGGGTGGCAGTTATTTTTTAAATCGTATGCCAGGTAAAATCGGCCTGTTTTTAGGGTTAACAGCCTACAACATGAATGCTGCAGATGCGCTTTATGTCAATGTCGGTAATCATTTTTTAGCCAGCGATGATAAAGAGCCTTTATTTGATGCCTTAGCCGATGTTCATTGGAATGATAGCACCGAGGTCAACCACCAGGCGCTGACTCAGCTATTAAAAGTGATGCAAGATAATGTCAGTGTTGAAATCGGTGACAGCCCTCTTGCGACTTTCCAACAACAAATCGATTTATTAATGTCTGGTGATATTGAGGATGTGCATTATCAATTATCCAGCTTACAAACAGAATTAGACTGGTTAAGGCGTGCACAAAAAAGCGCCTTAGCTGGTAGCCCATTAAGCTGGCATTTGGTGTTTGCCCAAGCGCAGTTAGGCACAGAGTTAAGTTTAGCCGACTGTTTTAGATGGGAGCTAGGGATCAGCGTGAATTGCTGCTCCCATGGCGATTTTTGTGAGGGCGTACGGGCGCTGTTAATTGATAAAGACCGCAATCCACAATGGCGATTTAATAATGTTTCACAAGTGAGCGATGATGCACTCGCAGCATTATTAACCTCCCCATGGCAAGCTGAACATCATCCATTAAAAGATTTTTAAAAAGGAATTGAACATGGCAACAGTAGCATTTATTGGACTAGGTAACATGGGCGGCCCAATGGCGGCCAATTTGATTAAAGCTGGCATGACGGTCACTGTGTTTGACTTAAATCCACAGGCCGTAGCAGCATTAACCAATCAAGGCGCATTGAGCGCAAAAACCGCATGCGGCGCAGCGGCGTCAGCCGACTATGTGATTAGTATGTTACCCGCAGGCAAACACGTTCAAAGTATCTATCTGGGTGATGACAATAATAAAGGCTTATTGAATGTTGTAGGTAAAGGCACCTTATTAATTGATTGCTCAACCATTGATGCACAAACAGCACAAGTGGTTGGTGCTAAAGCCGCTGAAAAAGGGATTGAATTTATGGATGCCCCTGTATCAGGTGGTACAGCAGGCGCGGCAGCAGGTACATTAACCTTTATTTGTGGTGGCAGTGATGTGGCCTATGCAAAGGCACAAAAGGTACTTACTGTCATGGGGGCGAACATTTTCCATGCAGGTCAGGTTGGTGCTGGGCAAATTGCTAAAATTTGTAATAACATGCTGCTTTCTGTGTTGATGGTTGGCACCAGTGAATCTTTGCAATTAGGCATAGATAACGGTTTAGATCCAAAAGTATTGTCTGATATCATGAAAGTCAGCAGTGGTGGAAACTGGACGCTGGAAAAATACAACCCTTGCCCAAATGTGATGGACAATGTGCCGTCATCAAAAGGGTATCAGGGTGGCTTCATGGTTGACTTAATGGTGAAAGACTTAGGCTTATCACAACAGGCTGCGTTAGGTTCAAACTCAAGTACCCCAATGGGCGCATTAGCACGTAGTTTGTATGTTAACCATGCACGTCAAGGCCATGGTCGTCTCGATTTTTCAAGCATTTTTGAACAGTTTGCTAATCAAACTAAAAAGTAAAAGGATCCGGTAATGGAGTTAAAAGATAAGGTTGTCGTCATCACTGGCGGCGCGGGTGGACTGGGTCTTGCCATGGCGCATGATTTAGCAGCCCAAGGTGCAAAATTGGCGCTTATCGATGTAGACCAACAAAAACTTGAGCAAGCGTGTGCAGATATAGGTGCAACGACTGAAGTACAAGGTTATGCGTTTGACATTACCGACGAAGAAGATGTGGTGGCGGGTTTTAATTTTATTCGTGAAGACTTTGGCCATATTAATGTGTTAATCAATAACGCGGGTATTTTACGCGATGGCTTAATGGTTAAGGCTAAAGACGGTAAAGTGATTGACCGTATGTCTTATGAAAAATTCCAGTCGGTGATCAACGTTAATTTAACCGGCACATTTTTATGTGGCCGCGAAGCCGCCGCGGTAATGATTGAAACAGCTCAACCAGGAGTGATTATCAACATTTCAAGCTTAGCCAAAGCCGGTAATATGGGACAATCTAACTATTCAGCTTCAAAAGCTGGCGTAGCAGCAATGGCAGTGGGTTGGGCTAAAGAGTTAGCCCGTTACAATATTCGTGCAGCAGCCGTTGCGCCCGGTGTGATCGCTACCGAAATGACCGCAGCCATGAAACCTGAAGCGTTAGAGCGTTTAGAGAAAATGGTGCCTGTAGGACGTTTAGGTGAAGCTCACGAAATTGCTTCAACCGTACGTTTTATCATTGAAAATGATTATGTAAACGGTCGTGTTTTTGAAATTGATGGTGGTATTCGCTTGTAGTCTTAAGCGTGGTATTATCGTTTAATAAAGCCGAGCTTAGCTCGGCTTTTTACTGTGTACTTTGAAACATGTAATAAGGGCGACAAGTGAATATTTCAACGTTAGAGTTGTGGATAAAAAAGGTTATGCTGGTGGTAGGTATACTCGGCGTTATCGTCATGTACGGCGGCTTTTTATATCTTCTATTTAGTGGGCGCTCAACCGCAGGTTTACCGTGGTTTTTAATGATTTCACCGTGGATATGTATTTATTTTGGTTTGTCACAAACCAAACAAATTGCCACCATTAACTGGTTTAAAAATAAATTTACCCGTCATTAAAAAGGTATTAGTTTTTTGCCTTTGCCTCTGAAGACTCATTAATTGCTATTTTCTTCTTAGGTATGTCAAATGAGGTACAGGTAGTTTGAATGTTGCCAGTTGTACTCCCTAAGCCGATGTTAAGCATGAACTCAACTGACTTGAAGAGACATTTATGAATGAAATAAATCTTAGCCTAATTGTGGAAGAAGGGCACCCAGCCTATGAATGGGCAAAACGTCAATCAGATGCCGTTAGCGCTTTTGGACATATTGGAACTCATATTGACTGTTATGATTGCGAACCAGAATTAACCGATTATGAGGTCGATGCCGTCACGATTAACTGTACAGATCATATGCCTTTAATCAATGATGTCGACTCTGTGGATATTGCAGGTAAAGCGCTAGTGCTTTTTACTGGCAATGTTGACAATAATGGTTATGGAACCCCTGAATATGGGGCGATGGCAACAAGTTTACACAGTGACGTTTTGGATTATATTCTTTTAAAATCGCCACTTTTTATTGTCATTGATAGCTATGGCATTGGCGCTCACGGAGATGAACATATCCGTTTTGATAAAAGGTGTGAATCAGCTCGCTGCTTTGTCATCGAAAATGTCAATTTATCACTTGCGGTTGTTTCTTCGTTACGAAAATTAAAAATTTCATTTGATAAATTATCAAAGTCGACTGGCAAACGGTGTCAGGTAACAGCTATTTTGGCTTAACGCATTTGACAGGGTTATGCGTTAATATTTGAGCCTGATTTGATTTTTATGGAAGTTAAATATCGTGCCGCAAACAAAGTAAAGAAAACGCTTACCGCACTATGGATATTTATTGCTGACACTCTTTCAGCAGCTTTATAAAAAACTCACTGCCTTTACGCTCTGCAAATTCGATATTCCGCTTTGGGATTGATTCTGGATCCGAGAAGTTTGCTAAGGCTTTTTCCATGCTGGCTTCTCTTATTATATGCAATGTGGGGTAAGGGGAGCGATTAGTGTAATTAGCTGGGCTATCCTGTGATTCATCCTCAAAACAATAATCGGGATGAAAACTGGCAATTTGAAAAACACCTTCAAAACCCTGTTCAACCAGAATGTCATTGGCAGCATCTACAAGATCAAGATATGGGTAAAATCCTTCAAATCCTCGCGGTAAAATGAATAAAGTCGTTTCAATGTCTGGCGTTGTTTCAAGATATCGGCATTCACCAATAAATGCCTGTAACACTGCTTTGACTTTGGTGTCTTCACAGGCATGATAACGAATACTACCACGCTCGACTTCCCGCCGTGCAAATGGGCAAATGTTATATTTCATGATTACCCGCTTGACCCAATTTTCAGACTCAGCGATACAAGGGTGTAAATCAGACATAAATTAACCTAAATAATTAGTGATTTGGAATAACCATTGGAATAATCGATGCGACCAGTAATACCGCCATGCTGATGTTAAATATTCGTTGTTGGCGTGCATTTTTTAAAATACGTTTTAAAGCAACCCCAAAACTTAACCAAACAATCGCACAGGGAAATGCGACACATAAAAACACGCAAGCAATAGTAATGACTTGTGGTGTCAGTTCCTGATTAACCGAGGTAAAAGTGGCTATCGCGCCGACAGCCATAATCCAGCCCTTTGGATTAACCCATTGAAATGCAGCCGCTTGAATGAAGCTAAAAGGTTTACTGACTTTTTTACCTTCCATTTTACTGCTGCTGTTGGCAATTAACCATGAAAGATACAGTAAATAACAAATTCCCAGCACTTTAATCACAGTATGCAAAATAGGATAAGCTTGAAACACTGTGCTCATGCCTAAACCTACCGCAAGGATCATGGCTGGAAAGCCTAGGCTAATGCCTAGAAGATGAGGCACGCTTTGCTTGATACCGAAGTTAACACCAGACGTCATTAGCATGATGTTGTTTGGACCAGGGGTGATACCTGATGAAAAAGCAAATAAAGCGATGGCAAATATCAGTTCCATGGTGCGGCAAGCTTACTCAAATAATCATTTACGTAGGCTGGCATTCTAGCGGGTTACTTAATGACAATCTAATAAAATGTGTGATGATTTTACGGATTGAATTAAAAGTTGTTATCTCACATTGAACGGGTTAGCTTATTGATTGGAACGGTTAACTTACAAGGTTTTTGTTGCTTGGTTTACCGATTATTGTCCGAATAGGCTGTAGATTGCTGGGGGTAATATTTATGGGACGATATTTTAAGTATACCGGTATCTAAAAGGGCTAATTAGACAGCATCGGCACGTTCCATAATGGTATGTTCGCTTTCGTAAAAATGTCACTAGAAAGGATTGTTATTGATGTTAAAAAATGTAAATCGGCTCATCTTAAGTATTTGCCTTGTTATCGTGTCTGCCTGTACAACTAATGACCTTGAGCCGACTCTTGCAAACCGTATTACCATGGTGACCAGTGGTGATGTTTCTTTAGTATCAAAAACCTATGCTTGGCATCAAACTATGTTTTCAGTTCATACTAAAAATACACAAGATGAAGAGCCATTACGTGAGCTTTTACGCCAATCAGTGAATAAAGTAATGGCAGCCAAAGGCTATCAACAAGTGGCTTACACTGATTCTCCGCAAATGCTGATCGGATTTGGTATGGCATTAGAGTCAGAAATGAGTGATACAGAGATATTAGCCAAAGCAGGACTTGTGCCTGGATTATCAACCCATGGCGTTGATAAAAAACTTGAGAAAGGCTCTGTGCTGATAGCTTTTTTCAACCCTTTAGTTAAAGAGCCATATTGGCGGGTATTAGCTCAAGGATTCACAGAACATAATAAAAGTGTCGATAAAAGAGCCGCAGGTTTTGATGCTTTATCAAAAATGATGTTAAGCGCCATCCCGTCAAGTTAGTCTTTGAATATCACCAATCAGTATAATCATATATTCATTATACTGATTGGCATTTGCGCTGAAAAAGGGCAAACCTTTATGCACGTTTACAGATTTTACAGCCTGCAAAATTAAAGGCTGTCGTGACTTACTTCTACTTCATAGGATCCAAACTTGCGAATATTAATCACGCCAGTATCAAACAGTAAATATTGGCCTTTAATTCCCTGCAAAATACCGCTAACCTCAGCCTCTTTATCAAAATTATGCGATTTAACTTTGACAGGGAATTGCTCAATAGGATATTGAATAGCTTGGATATTTGAATCTAAACGCTCGATGACAACATCATCATACTGCGCTGCAAGCTGTTGTAGCTTTTGCTCAATTAAAGGAATAAGTGCGGCTGCTTGTGACACTAAATCCACATCATCGTTATGACTTTTAAGCATGGCTTGCCAGTGTGTTTTATCATTAATGAATTTCGCTAACTCAATTTCGATTAATCCAGATAATTTACGCGTAGCCACTTTGAATATGGGCAAACCTTGGGTGGCACCTTGGTCAATCCAGCGAGTCGGAATTTGGCTGTGGCGGGTAATACCCACTTTGATCCCTGATGTATTCGATAAATATACATAATGCGGAACAAAACAGTGACTTTGTGCCCATTGCGGTTCACGGCAAGTACCCTGATCAAAGTGACAGGTTTCTGGTTTCATTATGCACATATCGCAGCTAGCAAGCTTTTGCATACAGACAAAGCAGTGACCTTGGGAATAACTTTTTTTGGTTTTTTTACCGCAATGACAACAGAAAATATTACCCGTATGAGTTAACGTCAGTGATTTACCTATTAATGGGTTGAGAGGAATAAGCGCTTCTCCCACAGGTAATTGATATTGCACTTCATTGACATCATTAAGAGTGGCTTTAAGTTTTGAAAGAGTACCTAACATTCGCGTTCCAATAATCAACTTTGCGGTCTAGTTTAACAGAAGTTACCCAGTTATTTATGACCAATATTGGTCTATAAAGGCACCTTGTCATGATCTTAGTGGATTATTTCACCAACAGTTAGGCGCATTGTCTGGCTAAATACACTTTGTTTTTACCGAAAAACTTGGCTTGATATAATGCCTTGTCTGCTTGCATAACCAGATCTTGCAATGCAGATGACGTCGGCTCAATTTCAGACACACCTAAACTGATCGTAAAGTTAATTTTTATATCACCGAAAATAAAAGTTTTTTCGGCAATGCTGTGTCTTAGACGCTCCGATATCGCTACCGCTTCAGCTTCGCTGGTATTCGGTAATACGATTAAGAATTCCTCTCCACCGATACGGCCGACTAAATCATGCTTTTTGATACAGCTTTTGGCTCTGTGGGCTAACGACTTTATGGCTAAGTCACCAATGTGATGACCATATTTATCATTGATCTCTTTAAAGTTATCAATATCAAAAATAATCACCGATGCTGGTTTATTTAACTTAATGCAGCGTTTGATTAACTGTTCACCTTTGTTATAGGTGTAGCCTCTGTTAGCTATTTTGGTGAGAAAATCAGTTTGCGAGCGTTTTTTGTATGTGTTGAGCGCAAAAATCAGCAAAATACCCAAAGTGGATACTAGCAGGGCAATGATAGTCAGGGTTAAATCGTTGATGTGTTCTTTATCTCGAATGGCCGCTAATTGGAGTTCATTTATCGCCAGTTTATTCACTAATAATTCTTTTTCAAATTCTGTGACATTATTTTGATGCTTGAGTGCAGAGTTAATGACTTCATTATTTAACATGGTTTGATTTTTCTCACGCTCTTCATCTATCAATTTAAATAACAAGTTGGTCGCGGTTAAATAATCTTTATTGCCGAAGGCTATAATGGCATCGGCTTTTAAAATCATCTCACTTTTGTCAGATCTAAACGATTCATCTTGTTTAAAAACATGGGCCATTTCGGCGGCTTGCACTGCTTGACCGTTGCGCATATAGGCTAATGCAAGGAATAAATAACTGCTGCTAACAAAGTAGTGTTCTTGAGTGGTATGTTTAAGCGCGATAGCTTTGTTTAAGTGAAAAATAGCCTGTTGAAAATCGTAGGTTCTTAATCCTAATCGTCCGGCATTTAAATTGGCAAAAAAATATAAATCTTTGAATTGTGGCGCATCATGGGCTAATTGAAACTGTTGGTCGACATTGGCTTGTGCTTGTTGCCAATTACCCAATTTAACGCTTTGGCTGAACATGTTATGTAGCATGTTAAACATGTCTTGCTTATCGTCTATGGTTTGCCAGGTTTGATAGGCTTTTTCAAACTGCTCATAAGCTTGCTGGTGCATACCAATATTACGATATAGGCTACCAGTTGCATTATAAATCATGGCTTTACGGTTAGCGTTTAGCTGCTCGCTTTTATCAACAATGTCTAATGCTTCATCGAGCAGCGCAATACCAATATGAAAATTGCTAGCATCTTCATAACAAAATGCATTTTGGGTTAGAGTTTTGGTAAGCAGCTCCATATTGTTGTGCTGTCTTGCATAATCAAGTGCTTTTATCCTGTCGATACAATATACCGCAGGATCGTTCGTTTTTAAGTAGTTGGCAAAAGAGCGCTCTAGGTAACTGTCGATGAGAATGTCAGTGACAGGCAGCGATTCAACATAAGCAATGCCTTTATCATAGCTTGCTATTGATAAATCGAGTTGGCGTGTTTGTTCAAATAACTGCCCGTATTGAAAATAGAATTTAGCTTTCTCTTCAGCTGAGAAACCACTGTTATCCAAATCGAATTGGTTAAGGTGTGCAATGCTTTGTTCTGCGGTGTGTGTGTTGGTGTAGTTGTTTAACTCGACTAATACATCATTGGCCTGAGTAAAATTGCACCAAAATGCACTGGCAATGGCTGTAATGAGCACTTGGGCGATGTGTTTATCCATGTCATCCTCAAACTAAGAGTCCTTTCTGTTTGTCTATGAAGGTTATCATAAATATATGTTTTGTATAGTGATTGGACTTATTTTCGGTCTGACTAAATTCATGATAAATGCATCTGAATTATTACTCTGTAAATGTTGCGCTTTACAGCGTAAAAACCTAATTTGGGCTTACTCTTAGTTTAATATGCCAACCGCTAACCGCTAACCGCTAACCGCTAACTAGCTAATGGTTAACCCTCAAAAATAGCTATTTTATTCAGCAAAGTGCTTATTTTTGAGGGAAATAGTGATTTTGTTCAATGTTACTGCAATAGAGAACCTACACCGTGGCTTTACTGACCTTATCAAGCACCACATCATCGCCCATCTTATAGAGTTGTTCGATAATTTGCTCTTCTTGGTTGAGTTCGGTTAGCCCTAGGCGCATATTGGCCCTAAACAAGGCGACACCAGTATGGCCAGCGGTTTCATATTGACTACTAAATTGCTCAATATTTACTCCTAATGCATTGAGGCTATTAGAAATTTGCAATACTAAGCCTGGGCGGTCATAGGCGACTAATTGGTAACTGACATGCTTTATCGGCTGAACGACTTGACTAGCTTGAGAGTAAGTTAGCGATAAGCCATCAATGCATTCAAGCGCATCGACCAATTCATCCCATTTTTCAACGGGCAGTTCTAATTGTAATATTGCGGCAAAAATACCGTCGATATGGCGCATTTCTGAATCTAACCAATTACCATTATTACGGCTAACCGCATTAGCAATCTGTTCAACTAAACCTTTTCTATCAGGGGCTTGCAGAGTAACTAAATATCGCATCATAAATTTTTTCTCCTACAAAAAATTAAACTTTTGACTGTAACACTACTGTCATCTTTACGTAATATAATCGCAGCCACTTATCATTGGGTTAATGAAAAATGATTTGATGTTATGAATTATTTATTGTTAACACAGTAATTTACACAATCAAAGCACTAATACTAGTGAATGATTAAATATAGAGGTTCTTAATGGAAAGTCAGGTAAGTCAGCCTGGTTCTGCGGCTAAAAATCTACTCGTAGATCGCTATGCAACTCGTAGGGCATTTAAGGATAAGGCAGCACAAATTGGCGTAACTGTTGGCGGCACTATGGTGTTTGTCGCGTTATTGTTGATTTTTTTCTATCTGCTTTATGTTATCAAACCTATTTTTGATGGTGCTGATATTCAACACGTTACAAAAGTTGAGCTGCAGCATACTGATTCTCCCACATTGATGGTTGGGAGTGATGAGCAAAATGAAGTGTTATTTCGTGTGTCGAATAATGGTCAAATTGACTTTTACTCTTCTGTCACGAATCAGCTTATTTCATCTCATACGATTAGCATTCCCCAAGGCACTACCGTGACTAGTAGTGTGAAGTCGAGTCCAAACGAGCAACGTGTTGCTTTAGGTTTAAGCAGCGGTGAAGTTATCGTGGTCGGCATTGACTTTAATGTGACTTATCCTGACAACCAACGTTTAATTACGCCTAAAGTGCAATATTTAAACGATGAGCCCTTATTAATTAATCCTAATGGCGCCATATACCACTTAGCTTTTGATTATTCCGATAGCCGCATGAGTTTCGTGTTCCAAGACCAAAATGGTTTGTGGAATATCAATCGCCAAGATGGCGAAGAAAATATGATGACAGAAGAAGTGGAATGGACCGCTTATCATTCTGTTATTGAAGAAGCGCCATCAAAATCATTAACGCCTTTAATGACACCCGATCATCGTCAATTGATTTTACCTGCCGCGAATAAGCTGTATGTCTATGACATTCGTGATGCAGAATCCGTTGAGTTATTGCAGGTTATTGACGTTACCCGCGGTGGGTCTAATGTTAATAAGGTCAATTTACTGGCCGGTGCCAGTTCTATTCTTGTGAGTTACGACACGGGTGTGGTTAGCCAATTCTTTCAAGTAAACAGTGAGAATGGCCGTTTGTACCAGCAAATTCGTGAATTTGATAATTTAGCGCCTATTGGCACAATGGCGGTTGAGTTTTACCGTAAAAGCTTCGCGGTACTAAGCCCAGAAGGAGAACTCACACTGCTTTATACCACCAGTCAGCGTGAGTTATTTGACGAGAAGTTTGACTTGCCAAATCCAGGGTTGATGTCGTTTAGCCCACGCTCAAATGCATTAATTGTTGAAGCAGACAAAAAACTACATTTGTTTGCCGTTGAAAACAGCCACCCAGAAGTATCTTGGAGCGCAATGTGGCAAAAAGTGTGGTACGAGGGCTACCCAGAGCCACAATATGTATGGCAGTCAACTTCTGGCTCAGATGATTTTGAAGCAAAACTCAGCTTGATGCCTTTAGCGTTTGGTACCATGAAAGCAGCATTTTATGCGATGCTTTTTGCTGTTCCATTGGCAATAGCAGGCGCAATTTATACCGCTTATTTTATGACACCTAAAGTGCGTAATGTGGTTAAACCTACCATTGAAATTATGGAAGCCTTACCGACGGTTATTTTAGGTTTTCTTGCCGGTTTATGGTTAGCCCCGCTGATTGAAGATCATTTGCCAGGTATTTTATTACTGCTGTTTTTGCTGCCAACAGCGATTCTTGTCAGTGCGTTTAGTTGGAGCAAATTACCGCAGACTTGGAAACAACGCTTACCAGAAATCTATCAAGAATTAATGTTAATTCCGGTAATTGTTTTTGTTGGATGGTTCTCGTTTGCCATTAGCCCAACCATTGAAGTGATGTTTTTTGATGGTAATACCCGCCAATTTATTACCAATGATCTCGGTATCACTTTCGATCAACGTAATGCTTTAGTCGTCGGTATTGCGATGGGTTTTGCGGTTATTCCGACAATTTTCTCTATCGCAGAAGACGCTATTTTCTCGGTGCCTCGCCACTTGTCTAACGGTAGTTTGGCGCTAGGTGCAACGAACTGGCAAACATTGACTCGTGTGGTGTTATTAACCGCCAGCCCAGGTATTTTCTCGGCAATTATGATGGGATTAGGTCGCGCTGTTGGTGAAACCATGATTGTACTGATGGCAACAGGTAACACGGCTATTTTGGAATGGAGTGTGTTTGAAGGGATGAGAACGCTGGCAGCGAACATTGCTGTTGAAATGCCAGAATCAGCTATCGGTTCATCGCATTATCGTGTGTTGTTCTTGGCTGCATTCGTACTGTTCATCTTCACGTTTGTGTTCAACACGATTGCAGAAGTTGTGCGTCAACGTTTACGTGATCGATACAGCTCACTTTAAGGAATGATGATGATATTTATCAATACAATTTCAGCAGTCGTCTTAAGAGGTTTATGCAATGGGTAAGTGGTTTAAATCAGGTTCACCCTGGATATGGATGACTGGCGGCGCGGTGAGTATCAGCTTAATTGCCGTGCTGGGTTTACTGTTACTGATTGCATGGCGTGGTCTAAGTTATTTTTGGCCAGCCGATGTTTATCAGTGGGAGTTACAGGACCAACAGGGAAATAAAAGCACCTTGATTGGTGAGATTTATGACCGTGAAGAAGTGCCAACAGAGCGCTTGATTTCAGCGGGCCATAAATTCAATCAGCACCCTGGAGAGTTTGTGACGCGTTACTTAGTGAAAACCGGTAACCGTGAGTTTGTAGGCTTAGACTTTCGTTGGATCCTTGCGACTGATATTGTCAGTCGTAGCACACCAGAGGATGTGGCTAAATTTGAACGTACCAAAAACGGCAACTTTTATGGTTTTCCTATTGCTGTCATTGAAGATGGTCAACGCTTAGCATTAGAGGGCGGAGCACTTGAAACTTCACTGATTGATCATATTAATCGTGCCGTGGAGATCAGTAATGAAGCGTTAGCATTACAAAAAAGTGATATTGGTTCGATTAACTATGAAATCGAACGTTTACGCTTGAAAGAGCGCAAGTACGAATTAGAAAATAGCTTAACTGCTGAGCGTAAAGCCGAAATTGCTGCGGGTATTGCCAAGCTCAATCAAGACTATTTAGTACTTGAAAAATCGCTATTTGCTTTACGTGATAAAGCGGCTCGTGACTCGGTGATTATTCGCGATATGCGCGGCGAAGAAGTGACCTTGAAGTTAGACACTATATTAGATGTCAACTACGTTAATCACATGTCGTTTATTGGCAAAATTGGTCACTGGTTTACCGGTCTAGGTCGATTTGTTAGCCACGACCCACGTGAAGCGAATACCGAGGGTGGCGTATTCCCCGCCATTTTTGGTACCGTATTCATGGTGATGTTGATGGCTGTGATAGTGACGCCATTTGGTGTTGTGGCGGCGATTTACTTACATGAGTATGCTAAAAAAGGGCCAATTACAAAAATGATCCGCATTGCGGTGATTAACTTAGCCGGTGTTCCGTCAATTGTTTACGGTGTTTTTGGTTTGGGCTTCTTCGTCTATATGCTTGGTGGTTCACTCGACCAGTTGTTTTACCCAGAAGCATTACCCGCGCCAACCTTTGGCTCGCCAGGGGTGATTTGGTCAGCGTTGACATTAGCGATTTTAACCTTGCCGGTGGTCATCGTATCCACCGAAGAAGGCTTAAGTCGTATTCCTAGTGCGGTTCGTCAAGGCAGCCTTGCGCTGGGCGCAACCAAAGCTGAAACCTTATGGCGCATTGTTATCCCAATGGCCAGCCCAGCTATTATGACGGGGTTAATTCTTGCGGTAGCGCGTGCTGCCGGTGAAGTTGCGCCCTTGATGTTGGTTGGTGTGGTGAAACTCGCTCCTACCTTACCAATAGATATGAACTTTCCATTTGTACATTTAGAAAGAAAGTTTATGCATTTAGGCTTCCATATTTATGACGTCGGCTTTCAAAGTCCTAACGTTGAGGCAGCGCGTCCATTAGTTTACGCCACCTCATTTTTATTAGTTTCGGTAATTGTGGCATTAAACTTAACTGCAATTAGCGTGCGTAACCATTTACGTGAAAAATTCCGTTCGCTAGAACACTAATAGCGATATCCTGAGGAAAGAAAAAATGATTTCGATTGATCGTTCAAACATGCAAACAGACACTGTAGATTTAGCTAATTTACCTTCACAGGATACTGCTTTAGAAATCCGTAACCTTGATTTACGTTACGGTGAAAAGCAGGCGTTATTTGATGTGTCGATGAAGATCCCTAAAAAGCAGGTGACGGCATTTATTGGTCCTAGTGGTTGTGGTAAATCAACCTTGTTACGCTGCATAAACCGGATGAATGACTTAGTTGACACCTGTAAAATTGACGGTGAAATATTACTTCATGGTCAAAATATTTATGATAAAAAAGTCGATGTGGCAGCCTTACGTCGTAACGTCGGTATGGTGTTTCAGCGCCCGAACCCGTTTCCTAAATCCATTTATGAAAATGTGGTTTATGGCTTACGTTTACAAGGTTTGAATAACCGTCGTGATTTGGATGAGGCGGCAGAGCGCTCATTACGTGGCGCGGCTATTTGGGACGAAGTGAAAGATCGTTTACACGATAATGCCTTTGGTTTATCAGGCGGTCAGCAACAACGGTTAGTTATTGCCCGAGCAATAGCTATTGAACCTGAAGTATTATTACTCGATGAGCCAACATCAGCACTTGACCCTATTTCAACCTTAACGATTGAAGAGTTAATTACTGAGTTGAAACAAAAGTATACCGTAGTCATTGTGACACACAACATGCAACAAGCGGCACGTGTATCAGATCAAACTGCATTTATGTACATGGGTGAATTGGTTGAATATGCCGATACCAACACCATATTTACCACGCCTAAAAAGCGTAAAACCGAAGATTATATTACTGGGCGTTATGGTTAATTTTCGAATCGATCTTCACGTAAAATCAGCTCATAAACGGGACTCAGTATTTTTAGCTTAAGGTTAATAACATGGAAAAAATGAATTTAAATAAACATATCTCTGGTCAATTCAACGCTGAACTGGATGATATTCGCAACCGCGTATTGGCGATGGGTGGATTAGTAGAGCGTCAATTAGAACAAGCGCTTGATGCATTAGCAGGCTTAGATGCCGAGCTGGCAAAAACCGTCATCGATGGTGACCATAAAGTAAATGGCATGGAAGTGGCAATTGATGAAGAATGCACTCGCATCATCGCTAAACGTCAACCTGCGGCAAGTGACTTACGGTTAATTTTAGCGATTTCAAAAACCATTACCGATTTAGAACGTATCGGTGATGCGTGTGTGCGTATTGCAAAAGCGGCTGTTGATAAACGTGCTAAAAGCCAAGAACCGCTGTTAGTCAGTATTGAAAGTATGGGGCGTCATGCTACACGTACATTACATGCTACTTTAGATGCATTAGCCCGGATGGATGCTGAGCAAGCGTTTGAATTGCATAAAGAAGATGCTAAGTTAGATAAAGAATATGAAGGTATTATTCGTCAGTTAATGACCTATATGATGGAAGATCCTCGCTCTATTCCGGGTGTACTTGATGTGTTATGGGCCGCCCGTGCTGTGGAGCGTGTTGGTGACCGTTGTAAAAATATTTGTGAATACATTATTTATTACGTTAAGGGTAAAGATGTTCGTCATACTTCATATGAAGATATGGAAAAGGATTTACATCAGTAAGTTCGAGACAATGACAAATTTTGTTCTGTAATCAGATTGAAAACGCCTTAAGTTATCGCTTAAGGCGTTTTTATTTGCTTTAATGTCGGGGCATTTTTACTTCAATCAAGAAACTGACATTTTATGAAAAATACTTTAGCGCGTGGCCTAACCAATTTATTACCTATGGTGCTATCTATTTGGTTATTTTGGTCACTGTTTATTTCACTCGATGGCCTGGGTCAACTGCTACTCAACACCCTTGGCGCTCCCTTTATGTTTGTGGGGGCAGGATTTATGTTGGTTGCTGTTATTGTGTTTCTTGCTGGTTTATTATTTTCAGTTAGCCCGATAGTGTGGCTGTATGCTTGGTTAGAGCGCCAGCTAATGAAGTTTCCGCTGTTTAAATCTGTGTATGGCAGTATTCGCGACATAGCGGGTTTAATGAATCGCGATGGCAAGCCAAAAACACAAAAAACAGTGCTTGTTAAACAGGCAAGTGGCGGGTATGTTGTTGGTTTTATTATGAGCGATCATACGCCTCAGCCGTTAACCGATGCATTGCCTGAAGGGGATTGGGTGCCAGTATTATTTCAACTTAGCTACCAGGTTGCAGGTATCACAACCTTAGTAAAACGTGATGAACTTATCAATGTCGATTGGTCGTTTGAAGATGCGATGCGGTTTAATTTGACTGCAGGTATTTCAACCACTAAAAGTAATGACGTCGCGAAACAAAAAGAGATCTCCCGATGAAAGATTCATTGGTCATATTATTTAAGTCATTTCAATCGTATCGATGTTGCAAGTATCAATTAAAAGCGGTGTTATTCGTCTGTTTGCTGGGCACTGTTCCCCAAGCCTTGAGTGATGATCGTGCTACGCACTTTGTGGGGGTCGCCGACTCATCGATTCAAAATATTGGCAAAATCATCATACAAGAAATTTGTTTCACCCAAAAATTACAGTGTGACATTGAGATGTTACCTGCACCAAGAGCAGAGCGCAGTATGCGCGATGGTCAGGTAAATGGTGAAATCATGCGAGTATGGCGTTATGGCGAAGATAACCCTGATTTCATCAGAGTCCCCACGTCTTATTATGAAATTAAAACGGCATTTTTTACCCGCAAAAATACGCCTCTTAACATCAGTTCTGTCGCGGATATTACTGAATTAAATGTCGGCGTGTTAACGGGCGTTAAACATACTCAAAATTTGGGCCTTAATCCGCAAAAGGTGTTTTATTCAGCGACCACAGAAAAGATGATGGACCTGCTCAATAAGAAAAGAGTTGATGTTGTTATTGCCAGTTATATGGATGGTATGGCGACAATTAACAAACGATATGAGGCAGGATTGATGGTGCAACCTGCTACCATAAAAACGCAACCTGTGTATGTGTATATCCACCCCAATCGTCAAGAACTTGTTCCAATTATCGATAATGCCATTAAGTCATTAGCTAAAACGGGTAAGCTCAGTGCCATGATTGCTGAGGCTGAGCAGAAAGTATTAAATGAATTTTAGCCGTAATCGCGCAAGATAACCTCAAAAAGCAGCCGGCATATAAGCCGGCTTTTTTAATTATCAACCCTAAACCAGCGACTTCAGTCGGTGGTTATCACTGTGTCATTTCTATTAAGTGTTTATTTTGCTGTTTTGTAGTGGAATTTTTTACTGAGTCTGATGTCGGTAACCGAAGCTCCAAGCATAATTTCAAATTCTCCTGATTCGGCTAACCAATCATGGCTTTTAACATCCCAAAACGACAAGTCCCGTTGAGTTAAGGTGAACTGGGCTGTTTGAGTTTCACCAGCTTTTAGCCAGACCTTGTCAAAGCCTTTTAGTTCTTTGATTGGGCGAGGCACGCTTGAATCGACATCTCGTAAGTACAACTGCACCACTTCAGCGCCATCTACTTTACTTGTGTTGGTGATGTTTACTGACACGGTTAAGGTGTTGTCACCACTTATGCTGGGGCTAGATAATGTCATATCAGTATAATTAAATTGGCTGTATGACAAGCCGTGACCAAATGGGAACTCAGGCGCGATATGTTGTTGTTCGAACCAGCGATAACCAATGAAAACGCCTTCACTATATAGCGAGGTGTCAGCGTTGTAATCATTTAGTGCTATTGGAGCGGTATCAGTCAGTTTTTTAGGGAGTGTAATGGGCATTTTTCCACTTGGATTAGCGTCACCAAATAAAATATCTGCATAAGCATGGCCAGCTTCCATACCGCCGTACCAGCCCCAAAGTAATGCCTTAGCTTTATTGGCCCAGGGCATTTCCACCGCAGACCCCCCAATCATCATCACTATGGTATTGGGGTTTGCGCTGAGCAATTTGGATATCACTTCATCTTGCTGGCCTGGTAATACCATATCAGGTCTGTCGATGGACTCTCTATCGTCAGCATGACTAAGCCCACCAAAGTAAATTACCGCATCAGCTTTTTTTACTGCCGCGAGATATTCACTTTCACTGTGATATAAACTATTCGGTGTTTCCCAGCCTAAGGTTGCTTGCTTATCGCCTTGGTAACGGAAACTGACTGTATAGGTTTCTCCTGCCTCCAATGGCATGGATGCAGATACTATCTTATTGGCTTGTGCCTTTGATTGCGGAATTAACGGCTTGTCGTTTATAAGCAGTGCAACCTGACCATCGGCTTTGATGTTGAAACTGTGGTTACCTGATTCCATAGGTTTAATATTGGCTTTAATCTCAATCGACTGAGTTTGTCCTTTTGCATCAAATTGTGGATCGGCTATCCAAGATTCGCTTGCTATCTGGGTCATAGCGGTATCTTGATAATAATTAATTTGCCACGATGGCGTGCCTGTCCAGTGACGAGTGGTGAGATAGTCATTGGAAATGGGCATAAATTGGCTGCTGGCAGGACGCATTAATGTGATGTTGACTTTGTCGCCCAGTTTGGCTTTTAAGCCATCAAGTGGGGTAATTTCATATAATGCTTTTACCTCAGAAGAGCCGCCACCAAATCCATGACGTTTATCTGCATTGGGGCCAAGTACCAAAATATTGTTTATTTTAGCGGCGTGTAACGGTAAAACTTGGCTATCATTTTTCAGTAACACCACACCATTGGTCGCAATGGTTCTGGCATCCTGGCGGTGACTATCGGTATTTCGTTCGCCGGATAAACGTTGTTTATCCATCATGCCGATACTTAATTGCACTCGTAAAATACGTGCGACTTTATCGTCTAAGATTGACTCAGGAATTTTACCTTCTTTGATCATCGCTAATAGCGGTTTTGCCATAAAATATTCATCAAAGCTGGCAACATCAGTGCCCATTTCAATATCAAGACCATTCATCGCAGCATCGTAGGTATTAATGTCAACATTCCAGTCCGTCAACAGCACCCCTTGATAACCCCATTCACCTTTTAAAATGGTTTTGACTAAGTGTTCGCTTTGGTTAGCATTTGTGCCTCTAAATTCATTATAAGCCCCCATAATCGCATGCACGTTAGCTTGCTTTACTGCAGCTTCAAACGCCGGTAAATATACTTCACGTAAGGTTCGCTCGTCGGGGGTGGCGTTAACACCAGTTCGGTTAAGTTCTTGGGTATTTAACGCATAGTGTTTGACGGTCGCGCCCACATCATTAGCCTGAATCGCTTTTACGGTTGGCACCACAAGTCTTGCGGCTAAAAAAGGATCTTCACCCATATACTCAAAATTACGGCCGTAGAGTGGCAGACGGGCAAGGTTCACCCCAGGTCCCAGAATAAGATCTTTGTTACGGTGTCGAGCTTCAGCACCTAAAACATTACCATGCAGCTTAGCCATGTTTTCATCCCAGCTGGCGGCAACGGCAGTAAGAGGGGGCAGGTATGTGGAGTAGTCATTGGTCCATCCCGCCGGAGCCCATGAATCACGGTCAATTTCGTAGCGGACACCGTGGGGACCATCAGACATCCACATTTCGTGGATCCCTAAACGTTCAATTGCCGGAATATGAAATTTACCCGCAGCATGCACTAGCGACACTTTTTCCTCTAAAGTCAGTAATGGCAATAAGCGGTTGATTTCATCTTCCACTTTGGCAATACGATCACCAATACGCTGTTTTTCACTGTCAGGTAATACAGTTAAGCTGTGTATGGTTTGTGGTGTAATACTTGGGTGAGCCGCCGATGCGGTATCCGCCGTACCTGCACATAAAATAGTAGCGATGCAGACTGTAAGCGCTTTCTTTTTGTTGCTAGGCGTTATAACGCACCAAGGCATATCCATAACGTGTTCCTTATGTTATTTGAAATTAATAAAGATGTTGGCAGTGAGACGACCAGTATTAGGATCATCATCAATATCTGTGTGTAAATTCACTAAGGTTGAATGCAGCAAGTTGCCTGGGTAAATCACCAGGCGATTGGGTTGGTATTCAATTTGATGATAAATGTCGTAATGTTGATCGCTTTGAACAAAATACTCTGGCGTGTTTTTAGCATTTTCAGTTAAAAATGCGTTTGCTGAAGTGAAGTAATGCTCCATTCTGGCTTCATTCACCCGTTCAAAACCCGTATTTTTGTGTCTAAAAAAGGCCGTATTGCCATGGGGAGCCTCGTTGAGGTAGTGCAATATGGCAAAGTAGTAGGGCTCTGGTGTGTCAAAATGTGGCAAACGCTGCAAAGGCATTAAACTTTCGGGGGCTTGGCTGATTAATGAAAATGACAATATTTTCGGTTTTATTCGCAAGTGGTGTGGCACCGTATAGACATCGTAAATTAACTGAAATACCTGATTTATCACTTCAATGGCATAGCGCTGAGGCAGTGGGGCCCTCACACCAGGATAGTAGGAACCATCATCTTTTGTAAATACCGCCTGTTGACGAGCAATACCCAGTAAAGTGGATAGTTCATCTGCAAAGTTGTCGATAATAATTACGGGGGTTTGCTCTTGCCCTATATAGCAAACCTGCGGCTTGAAACCACTGACAGTGATAATACTGTCAGTGGAATTTTGCACAGGATTAACATGATTCGAGTGAGTCGTTTGGGACGACATGGTCTCTATCCTTGTTAGTTATGGTTAACTTCATATTGTTCAGTCAACGCTGTTTACACTATGTTTGCTTTACAGTAATGATTAATAAAATCGAAATGGGGTGGCAAGGTCTCTACTTTACGTTTTGCTGTCGATTTAATGTTATTTAAAAAACTGGCTAACTCTTCAGTTTCCATCATATCGACAATCGGATGATACTCTTTTGGCATGATCCCTTGGCCCATCATTACTTGGATCCAAGAGCTTTCACCAAATAATTCATTACCGTATTTGTACACTTTACCCGATTGGCTGAACATATCGATGCGGTGTTGCAGTGATGCTGGTATAGGCATGTTCTTACAGTAACGCCAAAAACGGCTGTCTTCGCGGTCGGTGACTTTGTAATGTAAAATAATGAAGTCGCGAATATTATCCATTTCTAACTTGATTTGTTGGTTAAATTCGTTGATATCCGTTTGATCAATTCCCTGAGAAGGGAACTGCTGCATTAAGCGCACGATACTGCGTTGAATAAGATGAATGCTGGTGGATTCTAACGGTTCTAAAAAGCCTGATGATAAACCTACAGCAATACAGTTTTTATTCCAGTGTTGACGACGTGTTCCTGTTTTGAATTTAATCACTCTTGGTTTATTTAGGGGCTCGCCTTCAATGTTGGCCATTAAGGTGTCGATGGCTTCTTGATCTGTCATATATTTACTGCAAAATACAAAACCGTTACCGGTACGGCTTTGTAATGGAATTCGCCATTGCCAACCCGACTCACGGGCAATTGAACGGGTATAAGCCAGTGGGGTATTGACTGATTTTGTTTGTACGGCAATTGCGCTATCGCAAGGTAAGTAATGGCTCCAATCATCAAAACCTGTATTTAAGGTTTGTTCTATCAGCAAGGCTCTAAATCCGGTGCAATCAATGAATAAATCACCCTCAATTAATTCGCCATTATCAAGTTGCAGCGCTTTGATATAGCCATTATGGTCATGCAACTGGACATCAGTAATTTTACCTTCAATGCGAGTCAGGCCATTCGCTTCAGCCATTTTACGTAAAAACTTCGCATAGAGACTGGCATCCATATGATATGCATGGTTGTAATCCTGATTGGGTAATATGGCAAACCGGCCTTGGCGAGCGGCGAGATGTTCGGTGCAGTAGTCGCCTATTTCGCTGACCATACCCTGTTGCTTGCCTTTAAGCCAAAAGTGTTGAAAGCCACAAGCCCAGCAGTCTTTACCTAAAAAGCCAAATGAGTGTAGGTAATCCTTGCCTACGTCATGCCAGTTTTCAAAATTAATGCCTAGCTTAAAGGTGGCGTTAGTTGCTGCCATTACGTCTTGTTCTTTTAAACCTAATAGACGGTGAAAAATATGCAATGTTGGAATGGTGGCTTCCCCTACGCCAACAGTGCCAATATCATCAGATTCGACTAATACCACGTCAATGTGTTTGCCCATCAACTTTGTTAACGCAGCAGCGGCCATCCAACCTGCAGTGCCGCCACCGGCAATAACCACTTTTTTGATTGCTGTCTTCATTCGGTTTACCTCTTGGGTATATTTATTCTTATTCGGTTAGCGTTTTAATTTATTGGTTAAATCAGCTCGTAATTTGCGCGCGTTTAACTCATCAATCGGTTTGGTGAGCATGCCTTTGGCATTATCAGGGATATGGCTCTCATCAATGTCATCGTGCTCAAAAATGTAATAGTCAAATAACGCTTTCCAGGCTTTGCGCTGCGCTTTGGGTAATGATCTAAGGCTAAGCATACTGTGCAATAGGGCATTATTGGGGCGTCCCAAAAATGCCGGTGTATCACGCCACCAATGGGTAATGAGCACATTAAAATCTTCAACGCCCCGTACATGGTGCCACCACATGCTTGGGATAAATAACACGTCACCGGGTTCAAGTGCTGCGGTAAAAGAGGCCGCTAAGGCATCTTTGAATTTAGGGAATTTGTCATAATCGGGTTGGTCAAAATTAACCATGCTGATTTCTTGGCCGCCAGGCGCAAATACCATCGGGCCAATATATAAATTGGCAATTTGTTCTGGTGGAAATAAGGTAAATGTGCGTTTACCGACCATGTTACAGGCCAAATTGTGCGGAAAATCGAAATGTGCGGCCACGCGAGTTTGATTGCCTAACCATATGTTTGCCATTGGATTAACCTGTGAAAACTGCAAGCAATTGTCGGCAAACAGGCTAGGGAAGTATTGTTGTATATTGGTCGAGCCCATATACACACTTGCAGGAGTCTGGTGTAGTGATTCAGCTTGTAAACGCTCAAATATTTGCGCTAAGTCGAGCCGGCCTGCTTGATAATTAAAACCGTCAATTTGTTGGTTGTAAAATACTCGGCCTTGTTGTTCTGGTGGCAAATAATAGGCTGTTACAGGTTGCCCCGTGTAATGTTGTAACAAATAATCCATTGCGGTTTTGGTTGATTCAAGTCCTGCTTGAACCAGTGGGAAGTGACGACAAAGACCTTTGAAAATCATAGGTGTATCGGCACTTTCTATTCGTTGATACAATTCATCAAGCGTGCAATCAGTATATTCAGGCACGCAATTTTGTACCGCTGAGTTAGCGAATGGGGGCGTGTGGTTATGCAACGGGGTAGCCATTATGCTTATCTATTTTTGTGCTGTGCGTTTTTACGATCAAGTAACCCGCGCACATTAGATTGAGACGCCATCGACATATAAATGGCCTGCAAATAGCCTTGTTGATGAAGTTTGGCCAGCACAGCGCCTTCAAGCATATTGAGTTTTTCTTCATTGATGGTGTAAAAACCGATCATTTGATGTTTTTCACCATTGTCTAATTCAATATCGAGGGTAAACGATTCCAATAGATCATGTTCAAGCAATATATCAATAAACACCTTGCTATCATTCAAGCCTTGGTGAATCGCAGCTAACATATCACCCACTTCATCTAAATAATCGGTATTGCCGCCGAAGGGGTGAAAGACAGCTTCACCTTGCTCTTTATTGACTCTAGGATGGTCGATATCGATATGAATGACATGCTGTTCTTGCTCGATGCCATCTTCACGCACCACTTGTTTACCGATTAGAAATGGTTGGCGGCGTATTGTCAGTGGCACATAGGAGGCATCCCAGCCCTTGTCAGTTAAAAACAGGTTATCTTCATTGCTAAAACCGAATAATGCGACAGCATAAAATTGACCCGTAGCTGCATCTTTGTGGAAAAAGATCGGGTAGTGAGCCTGCACACTACGAAATTCAAGTGGAAATGTGACCGTATACCATAAATTGTCACCGTATTTTGCTGAGCGTTCAGTGATCACTTTGAGGTCTTTGTGTTCCACACTATTCAGTAATACATGTTGGGTCATGTTGTTGTCCTATTTATGTTTATTGTTATTTGAGGCTTGATTATTGTTCTAATTCATTAAAGCCCTAAGTACTATATTTTTGAAAAACCGTTTAATTTTAGTTGGTTTAACAACGCCCTATTGGTGGGCAATACCTGCCTTAAACGAGAGATTCTTTGGATGTTTTCGGTAAATAATTGTTGTGCTTGTTGTTTCATCGACGGTTTAAGCTGCGCCTGAGGTTGGGTTTCAAATTGCATTCCGTACAGTACAAATTGATAACTGGCCGCCGGAAATAGCATCTCGCGGTAAATAAAATCATGCTGACTGGGCGCTTGGTGTCGCCATAGTGCTAGTTGCTCTGTCAAGGCATCTGGTATCGAAGTCGCTGCTCTATGGTCATGCCAATAGTCACTGTCGCTTCTATTGCTTATCACATAGTGCAGCTTTAAAAACTCAATAATTTGCTGCCAATGGTGTTGAAATTGCTGATTAACCCGTTTGGCAATGGTGTCCATCGTGCCACGAGTGGGCGGTAATTGGGTGGCAACGGCTTTTGCTGTCCATTCGACAAGTGCAAGAGCTGAAGCTTCAAGCGGTTCAATAAACCCTGCAGCCATTCCGACAGCAACACAATTGTTTTTCCAACAAATCTGATGATGTCCTGGGGCTATATTCAATTTTCGTGGCGAAATGTCAGCCGCTTTTTCGCCTAAGTCAGGTTTAAGATAGGCCATAAGTTGTTGCAAAGCTTGCTCATCATTTGTGTGTGATGATGAATAAACATGGCCAACACCACGACGGCTAGGTAAGCCAATATCCCAAATCCAACCGTGTGTTTGTGCCGTTGAATGGGTACAAGAGGCAATCGGGCTATTATCCTCGGCGTAGGGGACTTGTATTGCCAGTGCAGAGTCATTAAACAATACATGTTTTTGGTTAATAAAAGGCACGGCTAATTTTTCACCCAGCAGTAAAGATTTGACGCCCGTGCAATCAATAAATAAATCGGCATGGATTTGACCCTGTTGTTGGGTTAGCACATGGCTAATATCACCCTTTGGTAAGTCAGTTTGTGTTGTTTCATCCACCAGAACAATATCAGTGACGTGGTCGATAATATGCTTTACCGCTAAATTTTTAGTGCAATGTTGTTGTAATAATTGACTAAATTTACCAGCGTTCAAATGATAGCCGTAATTGTTGATAAAGCTGTATTCTGAGGTGGAAATTTGTTTCGGTGCCAATGCATGTTGACTGACTTGATTTTGCTGGCAAACAGCATCAGCAAAACTTATCTGGGCTTTGTGTGGCAGCCAAAAAGGGGCGATAGCAAATTGAGGTTCACCAATAGGCAGGCTAAAAGGGTGGAGGTAACTGTGTTGTCCATTAGGCATATTGTTTGTAGTAGACGGTTTAGAGGTTTCTTGCCAGTCTATGAAACGAGAACCTTGTTTGAAGCTAGCATCACATTGCAATAAAAACGTGGTTTCATCGATGCCTATTTTTTGTAGGGTAGAGCGCATCGATGGCCAAGTACCTTCACCAACCCCAATAGTGGGTACATCGGGAGATTCTATCAAGGTGATATCTAATTTAGGTGAAGGGGAGAGACGACCATTATCAGCATTGTGTTCGGCTGCTATTAATCCGGCAGTGATCCAACCTGCGGTGCCGCCACCGACTATGACTATTTTGGTTACTGCTTTTTGCATCGACTCTGCCTACTGTTACTGCTTTGTTATGTTGTTTTGGTGCTTATGTTGGCATCAGCATAGTGCTGTAATACTCACAGGTTAATGTACTCACTAAGCACGATAAAACATGGGTTAGTTTAGAATTCATTAAAATGTAAGCACTTTCAAGTGTTAATTTGATTGTTTTTGATTTAAAAAAATAGGCAATATCCCTATTGCCGAGTTTTATTATCCATGTAAAAAAAGAGGTGGTTGTGGCCACCCCAAACGACCTAAAGGGAAAAGCGGCTCATTCAATTGGACAGAATTGAATGAGCTATTTGTTAGAAGGTGTAACGCGCACCTAAGCCATAACGAGCACCTGTTTGGGTGTAGTTAAGGACTTGCTCATTTGCACGACCATGCACGCGAGTTGTTTCATTGGTAATGTTCAACCCTTCAATGAACACAGTTAAGCCTTCAACTTGAGGAATGTCATAACCAATGCTGAAGTCAACTTGCGAGTATGCTTCGGTATATTGAGGGTTAGCACCCGTATTGTTACCCGTTGCATTTAAGAACTCATCACGCCAGTTCCATGCAACACGCGCGGTAACACCGTAGTTTTCGTACATGGCCACAATGTTTGCAGTATCACTGATACCAACTTCAACATTTTGTGGTAAATCACCTGGGCGATTTAAGTTTGCATTGTCATAACTGTCACCGGCATTCACTAAGGTGTAGTTAGCTTGCATACCGAAACCTGATTCACCGAAGAAATGCTGCACTGCAAATTCCCAACCATCAATCACTGAGCTTTCGCTGTCGTTGGTAGGTTGATTGATTAAGAACAGTAAATCATCATCACCTGGATTACCGGTAATTTCGATGTTGCCGTTAGCAGGGTTAATGGTCACGTTTGGATCTGTTGCGCCGTAGTTATCATAAATCCACTGACGTTGAGCAATAGCCGTTGTTTGACCCGCAGCGATTGCTTCATCGACATACTTACTGTGTGATGGATCTGGAATGTTATAAATGTTTGATTCAACGACACCATTGTCGATGAAGTTGGTCACATCTTTACGGAAGTAGCCTACAGAAGCGTAGCTACCTTCAGCAAAATACCATTCCGCAGAGACATCGTAGTTAGTCGATTCTAGCGGTAATAAACCAGGGTTACCCTTAGTACCACTACCACCACCACGGTTAGCTAATGTGCCTACCACTGTACCGCCTTGAATAGAGGTGTAATCAGGGCGGCCAATGGTTTCACTGTATGCAGCACGTAGATAAACATCGTCTACAACTTCAATATTGAAGTTTACATTGGGTAGGTAGTAATCGTAATCACCCGTTTCAGTTAAGAAAATTCGCTCACCTGTTGGGTTAACTGCAATTTCTGTTTCCGCTATCCACGTTGCACTACCGTACTCTGATACTGCAGAGGTTGATTCTACATCGGTTTTTTCGTAACGAAGACCTAAGTGAACATCGAATGGCATGTCGCCGATTTCACCAAAATAGTTATATTGTATATACGCAGATTTAGATTTTTCTTCAGTAAAACGGTCGGTATCGCTAGCGTAATCGGTAGATGGACAGAAACCATTTCCACAATCACCTACCGCACTTGAGTCATATAATTCAGCAGCACGAGCACGAACGGCTTCGAAGTCCCAAAGGAAAATGGTGTTTAAAGGATCGGTTGATGCACTACCTTCATAACTGCCAAAGTTACCTTTTGAACCGTCAAACTTATCTTGAACGGTATCTGCAGGGAACCATGCTGCATCTAAATCACCCGCAGCGCCAACGCCACCCCAGTCGTTACGTTGTACGTTAACTGATTGAGAATGATTATTAACATCCGTAGCCGCAATACCAAAATCGATGCTGCCAGCTTCTTCAAAATCATAGGTACCTGAAATTTGTAATTGTTCTATTTCAGAACGGTTGACCGCATTGCCAAATACTGACCCTGTAATACGCATATCTTCAGGACGGACATTGTTACCGTTCCCCACAGCCAGAACAGGCACATCACCGGTAAAGTCAGTGGCGGCACTGGTACGGATAAACGCTGCAGTACTTAAGTTGCTGTTACTGCCGTTAGGGCTGTTTGGTGAACGCTCAGCATAGGAATTATGGTAATCAAGCTCTAAAAACAGTGCATCACTGGCATCCCATTCTACGTTGAAGCCCAAAGAGCCGCCTTCATCACGAGTACCAAAATCACCCGCAGCCATAGATAAGTCTGCACCACCACCAGGATAGGTTTCTGAATAAACTAACGGTGAAGACACTGGGCCGTCAGACCAAGTGCTTTCTTGAGTGGGCACAAAGTTAAACCATGCCGATACGTCATGTGACTGAGTATCTACATCATTTTGCATATAGGTATAGTCAAGCGTAGTACGTACATTCTCAACAGGTTCATATTGCAGCACTAATTGACCATTGGTACGTTTACGTTGTTGTTCTTCAAAACGGTAAATGGTGGTTTGAGGAACAGAATAGACATCGTTATCGCCCGGACGATTAATTTGATTGGCATCTTTTGGCACGCCACCCCATTCTGGGTTAGCGCCTGGAGAACCGCTCCAATCTTGATCGACACTGCCAGGAAAACTACGCCAGCCAGTTCCTACCTGAGCTTGCTGGTTACCACTTTCGCGATCTTGATAGCTGGCAGAAATAGATATACCAAACTTATCATCAGCAAAAGTATTTGAATATAAGGCTGATAACTCTGGAGTAATGTTACCTTTATCTGTTGAAGTATCATCAACAGCTTTAACACCAAAGGAGGCTTTTTGACCAGGGTTGTTTAGCGGACGCTGGGTTAGTACGTTAATTGTAGCGCCGATACCACCTGTAGAGTTTTTCGCTTGGCTGGTTTTTTCTACTTCAACAGCACTGATCGCTTCAGAGGCGACGTTAGCAAAATCAAATGAGCGTGAACCCGTCGTCGTTGGCATTTGGCGGTTGTTCAACATGACTAAGTTACGGTCTGGACCGAAACCACGCACAGTCACTTTACTGCCTTCACCATTTTGACGGTCAATTGATACGCCTGAAATACGTTGTAAAGACTCCGCTAAATTAGTATCTGGAAACTTACCAATATCTTCCGCATTGATTGCATCAACGATACCATTTGAACTGCGTTTGACATCCATTGATTTGACTAAACTGCCACGGATACCCGTAACTTGAATCACTTCAATATTTTCATCACCAGCTTCTTCTGCAGCATGAGCAGGCATCATTGAACCTAAACCGAGTACAAGCGATAAGCTTGTCGCTAGCTTAGTTTTGGTAAATGTTCTTGTTTTCATCTAGGAAATCCCCATTGACTAGATTCTATTTGTTCTAATAGTTTACGAAGAAATACGCAAACCGATTTATTATTTTACAAAAGCGAAACATTGAGTTTGGTTGGTTTATGTAAGCGCTTACATAAACCTAGTGTAATTTGTGACTTGAGTCAATTAAAATGACCAAAAATAACAACATATTGTTAACTTGTTTGTGTTGCAAAATCATGGGTAAATGGTAATTTGCTGTATTATATGAAAAAGTAATTGTAACAATAGTTGTTAAATATGTAAGCGCTTTCTGTAGTAAAGCTGTTTATTAAGAAGATTTTAATTTTCTGAAGGGGGGGATAGTTGGCGGTTAAACTTTTACAAAAATACCGCTATTCAACCTTCATTTAGCTTAAGAGGTGAATATTAGCTAAAACTTGTATGTTTATTGTCAGACTATCAAGCTTGAACTTTTCGCTGTTCACAAGGGGAAGTTACGCGTGCATAGTGGGTCTTGGTTTGGGTTCCAACTTCTCATCCTCCTCGGTGTAGTGCGTTACTTCACTGTCATAAACGCTGAATGGTGCGACTGGTATCATAAACATTCATCATCACCCAATGAGGTTATTTACCAATAAACCGATACTTAAGGTAAACCGACACTGACGGGCATTAGAGGGAGTATCACTGATTGGTTTTTGCGCAACATGATGCGCCCCAATAACATACAACTGGCGTTAGATGATGCTTTTGGCTGAGTCTCGGACAAACAATTCAGGTGAAAACGAGCAGTTCACATTCACTTTTTTATCTTTATACACATGCTGTAAAACCCACAAAGCGGCCATTTTTCCCATTTCATTAATGGGGTTACTGACAGTTGTCAGTTTGGGAGAAATGTACTGGGGAAACGGGATGTTATCGTAACCGATAAAAGAGATATCTTCAGGCACCTTTATGCCTTGTTCCAAACACACCGCAATTGCACCAGAGGCCATTTGATCACTGGCGCACACCACAGCGGTAAATTTTTTGTTTAATGAAAGTAGGTGATTCATGGCATCACTTCCGCCAAATTCGCGGAAGTTACCTTCAAACCACAACGCGGGATCAAACATAATTCCATGTTCAGACAGCGCTCTTTGATGACCTTGCAAGCGATCTCTGGCATCGCGTTTGTACATAGGCCCAGAAATATAGGCAATATCTTTATGACCAAGAGACAAAATATAATCTGTTGCCATGTAACCACCGCGTTCGTTTTCAAGAAAGATACAATTTTCTTTCATCGATTCAATATAGCGGTTTATCAATACAATAGGGGTATTGCCATTATGCAGTTGCAGCAAAAACTCATCAGATACGGCCTCTACATCTAAGATTAATGCATCGCAGCCGCGACTCATTAAAAAATCTACCCCGTCTTTTTCTTGTTCTTCATCGGCGTGACCTGCAGCAATGATCACATGCTTGTTGGCACTGCGAAGCGCGGTTTCTATCTCTGTCATCATAGGCCCATAAAAAGGACCATCTAATTGTGAGACAAGTACACCAATACTGTTAGAGCAGTTTGAAGCAAGCGATTGGGCAATGGTATTCGGGCGATAACCTAATGAGGCCATCGCATCTAATACTTTTTGGCGTGTTTTGTCGCTGACTTTAGTGTTGTTATTCATTACTCGCGACACGGTTGCGAGAGACACACCAGCCAACACAGAGACATCGTAAATTGTAGCCATAATTGCTTGATTCTTGTATTTGTTAAAATCGGCAGAAGATTAGCATGATTTATCTTTAATTAGGAACCTTAGTCTTAAAATCGCATGATAACTTAGTCACATAACGACTAAGGCTTATGTCTATTGAGTTTTATATCAGTGACTTAAACCTTAGCTTGTGTCATTTTTACGTCAACAATAGTGTTAACTTAATGTTGTTTATTCAGCGCTAAATGTATTTCATCTACTTTGTTTGAATCTAAAATATACCAGCGCATGACGATAGCAACCAGTATCGAACCCACTGCAGGATAAAGAGTGAATGACAGTAAAATGCCATTTAATGCTTCAGAGGTTTGCGTTGTGTCTGCTTGATAGCCATAGCCTGAAAGCAACCAACCCGCGGCAGCGCCACCAATCGCAACACCAAGCTTTATAAAGAAAATAATCGATGAATAAATCATACCGGTTATGCGTACGCCTGTTTTAAATTGGCCGTAGTCAACCGCATCAGCCATCTTTGCCCACAGCAGAGGTGTGGCCATATTGAAGGCAAATCCCCAAAGGATAAACATGGCAAAAGCTAACACAGTTTGTTCTGCTGCCACAAAGTAGCTAACAACACACAAGGCAGCAGCAATGAGTTGTAAGGTAATGTAGGCTTTTACTTTACACACTCTTTTGGCTAAGGGTTGCGCTAGCATACAGCCAAAAATATTACCCAACATTCCTAAAGTAATAAATAAAGTAATTGAATCAGGCATTTTCAAAAAATATTTGACGTAATAGATGGCCAGACTGGTTCTTAATACCATACCCGAAAGTAAACACACAGCTGCGATAGAAAGAATGCGCCATTGGTCGTTTTTGAGTAAAAAACCTAAGTCTTGCTTGAAGCTAGATTGTTGGTCAATGGGAGGATGTAAGCGCTCTTTGGTTCCCCAAAAGCAGGTTAAAAACATCGCGACGCCAAGGATACTCATGGCTGCTATGGTCAGTTGGTAACCTTTAGCTTTATCACCTTGGCCTAAAAAGTCGACCAAAGGCAAGGTCAAACCCGACACCAGTAATCCCCCTAACATCGCAAACACAAAGCGATAGGATTGAATCGATACGCGCTCTTTAGGATCGGCGGTTAATACCCCTCCCAAGGCACAGTATGGAATGTTAATTGCGGTATAGACCATCATTAGTGCGGTATAGGTGACAAAGGCATATACCATTTTGCCTTCTTCACCTAAATCAGGGGTGGTAAAGGCTAATACACTGATAATGCCAAAGGGAACGGCAAACCAAAGCAAATAGGGACGAAATTTTCCCCATTGGGTGTTGGTTCTATCTGCAAGCGCGCCCATCAAAGGATCGGTTATCGCGTCAATTAGTCTAACAGCTAAAAACATGGTACCCACAAATGCAGGAGAGATCCCAAAAATGTCGGTGTAGAAAAAAGTGAGAAACAACATCACTGTTTGAAATACAATATTACTGGCTGTGTCACCCAGTCCATAGGCGATCTTTTCTTTTATGCTGACCATCTTAGCCTCTTATTATTCTGAATTTTTGACTATGTCATCGTGAGCCGTTAACGAGAACCAATTAAGTCACGGTAAGCAAGACCGCTGGCTTTTATGGTACGTTGTTGGGTTTGATAATCAACATAAACAATCCCGAACCGCTTTAAGTAGCCTTCAGCCCATTCAAAGTTATCCATTAAGCTCCATGCAAAATAACCTTTTACATTAACTCCTTTAGAAATAGCGTCATTAACCGCGTTCAGGTGGGATTGGTAATAGTCGATGCGATCTGTATCCATCACCTTACCATTGATTAACTTATCTGCCATTGCTGCGCCATTTTCGGTAATAAAAATAGGGGGCAGAGTATATGCTTGGTTCAGAGAGACTAATAAGTCGGTAAAGGCCTGTGGGTATATTTCCCAGCCGATATCTGTTTTCGGAGCGTTAACCATATCAATTTGGGTGTACAGGGTATCTGGATGTGCTTTATATACCGCTCTGGTGTAAAAGTTAATCCCGAGAAAATCAATTTTTTGGGCAATGATATCAAAGTCGCCAGCCTCAATAATAGGACGGTCTGTTGATGCTAAATCATTAATGATATCGGGATAACATTTATCAAATAGCGGTTTGATATACCATTGGTTCATATATTCGTCTGCTTTTCTGGCAGCGGTAATGTCAGCGGGAGCATCTGTGTGTGGGTAGCATGGGGTAAAGTTCAGCACTATACCGTTTTCTGTATTGGGGCTAAGTTGTTGCAATATTTGCATGCCTAATCCATGGGCAAGCAATATATGATGAGCAGCTTGACGCCCATAGGCAACCTTAGCTTTTCCTGGCGCGTGAATGCCAATTTCATACCCTAAAAATGCACTACAGAAAGGTTCATTAAATGTGGCGTACGAGTAAACTCTGTCACCTAGCGCGGTAACGATTTTCTCTACATAGGCTTGAAATAAATATGCCGTTTTACGGTTAAGCCAGCCGCCTTCATCTTCAATATGTTGCGGTAAATCCCAGTGATATAACGTCACGTAAGGCTTAATGCCTTTAGCATTGAGCCTGTCTAATAGATGGATGTAAAAATCAACGCCGTCTTGATTAAGACTTCCGTCTTGTTTTATCACCCTAGGCCATGAAATAGAAAATCGATAAGCATCTACATTAAGCGATTCGATAAGTTCAACGTCTTGTTGCCATAACTTAACGTGCTCACAGGCTTGCTTGCCATCAGAACCATCCCGAATGTTACCTGCTTGCGCACAAAAGGTATCCCAAATACAAGGTAGGCGGGTATCGGCAGCCCCTTCTATTTGGAAAGACGCGGTTGCAACGCCAAAGGTAAAGTCTTTTGATAACATTGGAGATTCGGGGGGTAAGGTTATTTTCATATTTATTTTCACTTAATTTTTTATAAAGTGCCCAAGGTAATATTGAGATCATTTTGATGCTAACGTATTTAAAACCCAGTTCAAATTCACTCTATTGTTTATCTTTTCGGTCCAGTAAGCGCGTTGAAAATTGTTTTGTTGCCGTCAAAAGTCGTTGACATCAGTTATCGTTATGTTAAAAATGAAAGCGCTTACATTGAGACTAGTGATTAATTGATAAAAGGTCAACACAAGTTTTAGACGCCAAAGCGCGATGCCTTAATTGCGTTAAGAATTCGCAATAAACAGATAACTATAAAATGGGTGAAACATATGGCCGGGCCAACAACTGATGCAACAATTGATGTAGATGCGATAAATGACACTTCACACCAAGGTGGCAATTATCGTTTTGCGTTAATCGCATTAACCTCACTATTTTTTATGTGGGGTTTTTTAACATGTTTGAATGATATTTTAATTCCTTACCTTAAAAATATGTTCGAGTTGAATTACACCCAGGCGATGTTGGTGCAATTTTGCTTCTTTGGCGCTTATTTTATTGTGTCTATTCCCGCGGGTAACCTAGTTGGCAAAATTGGTTATCAAAAAGGGATTATCACTGGGCTTGTGATTGCCTGTCTTGGATGTTTATTGTTTTATCCTTCAGCTAGCTTTGCATCTTACAATATGTTTTTATTTGCCTTTTTTGTATTAGCATCGGGTATCACCATATTACAGGTTTCAGCAAATCCTTATGTAAGTGCATTAGGGCCTGCTGAAACAGCTTCATCTCGTCTAACAATGACTCAAGCCTTTAACTCGCTTGGCACTACCGTAGCGCCATTTTTTGGCAGTTGGTTAATATTATCAACAATCGAACATCCTGATTCTGTCACTGAGTTAGATCAAGCGATTAGCTCATTATCAGCGGTAGAGCAGGCAAGCACAGTTCAAGTGCCTTATTTGATTTTGGCTGCGGCCCTATTCTTGTTAGCGATTCTGTTTTTATTCTTAAAATTGCCTCTTCTTGGCAAAAAAGATACTCCGCTGAACCAACAACCGATATCGGGCAGTGCTTGGCGTTTTCCGCATCTTACTTTGGGGGCGGTTGGCATTTTTGTGTACGTTGGCGCAGAAGTCGGTATTGGAAGCTTTTTAATTAACTTTTTAACCCAAGATGAAATTGGTGGGTTAACCGAGTCTCAAGCGGCAAATTACATCGCGTATTATTTTGGTGGTGCTATGGTCGGTCGCTTTATTGGTGCATTAGTGATGCAGAAAATTAAAGCCGGTAAGGTATTAGCATTTAATGCTATATGCGCTTGTTTGCTTGTTGCAACGGCGATGTTTTCGGCTGGGACAACCGCAATGTGGGCATTGCTATTAGTTGGATTGTGTAACTCAATTATGTTTCCGACGATTTTCAGCTTAGCGTTGCAGGATCTGAAACAACATACCAGCCAAGGCTCTGGTATTTTGTGTTTGGCGATTGTAGGTGGCGCGGTAGTGCCATTATTACAGGGGATGCTTGCTGACTCATTAGGGATCCAATTAGCCTTCGTACTACCGCTAATTTGTTATGGTTTTATTTGTTACTACGGATTGATTGGCTGTGATGCTAAACGTCCAAACACATCAGTTTAATAGGGACATCAAATGCGAACAGAAATAACACCAAACTTTGCCGATTTAGGTCATGTTATATCTAACCTAATACCGGCAACCCGAGTGGCACTCATGGTTTCTGCCGCTTTAGTTTTAGGTTTGTCAGCGTGTGGTCAACAGAAGGACAGTCCCTCAGTCATGCTGGATGATCAAGCAAACATAGAGCCTTCTGTGGCAATTAAGGTCAATGAAATTGCTTCTGCAAAAGCGATCAAAGATATCAATATTTGGCCGCAACAAGCCCCGGCGATTAATGTTAATCCTGAGCTAGAACACAAAATTGCTACGTTACTGGCGACTATGACCTTAGAGCAAAAAGTGGCGCAGATGATCCAACCTGAAATTCGTGATATCACGGTTGAAGATATGCGTAAATACGGTTTTGGCTCATACCTCAATGGCGGCGGTGCTTATCCCAATAATGATAAACATGCCACTCCTGCTGATTGGATAGCCTTGGCCGAGCAATTTTATCAAGCATCTATTGATGATTCGCTTGATGGCAGTTCGATACCCACAATGTGGGGTACAGATGCGGTGCATGGTCATAACAATGTGATTGGCGCGACGTTATTTCCCCATAATATTGGCTTAGGTGCGGCTAATAATCCGCAATTGATTGAACAAATTGCTGCCATTACGGCAAAAGAAGTGATGGTGACCGGTATTGACTGGGTCTTTGCCCCCACTGTTGCTGTTGTGCGCGATGACCGTTGGGGTCGTACCTATGAAGGCTATTCTGAAGATCCGCGTATCGTAAGAGACTATTCTTTTGCGATTGTAGAAGGCTTACAAGGTGCCGTAACGGGTGACTTTTTAACCGATCAGCATGTGTTATCAACCGTGAAGCATTTTCTAGGTGACGGTGGTACGGAAAAGGGAATAGATCAAGGCGATAACATCGCCAGCGAACAGGATCTCTATGCTATTCATGCTCAGGGGTATGTTGGAGGCTTATCGGCCGGCGCGCAATCTGTTATGGCGTCATTTAATAGCTGGAATGGTGAGAAAATTCATGGGAATAAATATCTTCTTACCGATGTACTAAAAGGACGCTTTGGTTTTGACGGTTTTGTGGTAGGTGATTGGAATGGCCACGGACAAGTTGATGGTTGTACTAATGAATCATGTGCCCAAGCGGTTAATGCAGGGTTAGATATATTCATGGTGCCGACAGCGGCCTGGAAGCCTTTGTATCACAATACCATAGACCAAGTTAACCGCGGCGAGATTGCTTTATCAAGAATCGATGATGCCGTTAGTCGTATTTTACGGGTTAAGTTTCGGGCAGGATTATTTGATAAACCCAGCCCAGCTAACCGTCCTCTATCTGGTAAGACTGAACTTATTGGTCAACAAAGTCATCGTGACGTTGCAAGACAAGCCGTAAGAGAGTCGTTAGTCTTACTAAAAAATAAACAAAATTTGTTGCCATTATCACCAAAATTAAATGTATTAGTGGCCGGTGACGCAGCTGATAATATCGGCAAACAGTCAGGCGGTTGGACCATCACATGGCAAGGTACTGATAATCAGAATAGTGATTTTCCGGGCGCAAGTTCAATATTTGCTGGTATTAAAAACACGGTAGAAAATGCAGGCGGCAGTGCGACCTTGAGTGTTAATGGCGAGGTTGATGCTGCAAACAAACCTGATGTGGCTATTGTGGTGTTTGGGGAAGAGCCTTATGCCGAGGGGAATGGCGATATTGATAATTTAGAATACCAACGAGGTGATAAACGTGACCTAGCGTTACTGAAAAAGCTAGCCTCGCAAGGTATTCCTGTGGTGTCAGTGTTTATCAGTGGCCGCCCTATGTGGGTCAATGCTGAATTTAATCAATCCGATGCATTTGTTGCTGCGTGGTTGCCTGGTTCTGAAGGTAATGGTGTCGCGGATGTATTATTTACCAATCCCGAGGGTAAGGTGCAATATGATTTTAAAGGTAAACTGTCTTTCTCTTGGCCTGCCACTCCACAGCAAACAACAGTCAATCGTCCTTTAGATAATAGCAGTGATGTTGCCGCTAAAGCTTATTCTCCTTTATTGCCTTATGGTTACGGTTTAGATTACCAATCAAATTTATCTGAGCATATTCGCTTAGAGGGCTTATCTGAAGACAATTTGTCGGCGACGCAAACACTGGAAGATTTAGCTTTATTTGAACGTGCGGTCAAATCGCCTTGGTCAATGTTCATTGCCACGGCGACTCAACGAGAGGGGTTATCTAGCAGTGTGGCAAGCAACAGTGCCTTAACCATCCGCACTATGGATCGAGTGGTTCAAGAAGATGCGCGGTTAGTAAAATTCAATGGCACAGAGCTTGGCACCGTTGGCTTACTCAGTAATTTCCCAAGAGATTTTCGTGCTTTTAGTGACACGAAGACTGCACTGTCATTAAGTATCAAAGTGGATAATCCCTTAACACACCCTCTGTGGCTGGGTATGGCCTGTGAAGGTGAATGTCGACCGCAGTACGACATTGCGGGATTGGTTAAACCCGGTGAGTGGCAAAATCTCAGTGTGTCATTAAATTGTTTTAAGCAAGACACTATGGATTTTAGTAAAATCGTGTCGCCATTTTACCTCGCAACCACAGCAAAAGTGCAACTGAGTTTCAGCGATGTGGTGATTCAAGCTCATCAGCAACAAGATACTGTGCAATGTGATTAATGTATTAGCAAATACATAGCGTCATTAAGGCAATATCAATAAGTGTTTACCTTGGGCTAAGCTATTCTTATAAAAAGGAAAGCTTAGCTAAACGCAATAAAATATCTACTGAGGAAAACTGTTGATGAATCACATTTTTTGGTGATTTTTTATTTGTAAATGCACGATGTTCATCAGTTTATGCGCCATTATGTCGCCAAATCATACTCGCTAAACGTTGATTAACCATAGACAAGATAAGCCAGTATCCCAAATGATGCGAACAGCAAGGGTTTGTATTGCAAATTGAGCACATTAATCAGAAGCAATAATGACTTGTTAAGCATTAAATTCAGTGCGTCCTATCGCTTATTTACGTTGAATACGAATGCAAGATGCACTGTTTTCTTTGTCAGTTTGAATGGTTAGCTTAGTATCTCTTTTAAGGATGTTAATCGAATGTATTCATTTGAAGAAATACAGCATAAACATAGGTTCTAGTTGTTTTTGATTGAAGTGCAATCAAATAGTTATAAATCAATAGCATCAACAGTGGCATAATATTGATTACGATTTCCAATTTTATCGATGTTTTTGCTAAGGATTTAATTTGTCTATTTTTGAATTTTCTCAAGCTGAATTGCAGCAAATAGTCACTATCGCCAGACAAGCTGGTGATGCCATTATGGCCGTTTATGCACAGGCAGATTTGCAAGTAGAGGTGAAACAGGACGACAGTCCGGTAACAGCTGCAGATATCGCTAGTCATAATGTGATTGTTAAAGGCTTAACCAGAGACTTTTCAAATATTGCTATTATGAGCGAAGAAGATGCCAATATTGATTGGGCAACACGAAAAAACTGGCAAACCTATTGGCTAATTGATCCATTAGATGGCACTAAAGAGTTTATAAAACGCAATGGTGAATTTACCGTCAATATTGCCTTGATTCATCAAGGCAGAGCCATAGCTGGCGTAGTGCACGCGCCCGTTTTAGATAAATGTTATTACGGTGTTTTGGGGCAGGGCGCTTGGCTTGTACATCAAGGGCAAGTCACGAATTTAGATATTACTCAGCGTAGCATTCAAGCTACTCCTGTGGTGGTGGGAAGCCGTTCGCACATCAGTCCCGATGTGGCTGAATATTTACACTCTGTCGGTGAGCATCAAATGCTTAGTGTCGGCAGTTCATTAAAGTTTTGTATGGTGGCAGAAGGTCTGGCAGATGTATACCCAAGACTGGGCTTAACCAGCGAATGGGATACTGCTGCAGCTCAAGCCGTGTTAGAGGCTGCAGGTGGTTTGGTGCTGGAGTATCCAGCATTAACGCCATTGCAGTACAACCAAAAAGAAAACATTTTAAACCCGTATTTTATTGCAGCTTCTGCAGCATGGTTTGAGCATAAATAGCCTCGTTGCTTGCCTTGACCAATATGGGATCTCATTAATAATAATCAAATGGAGAGACAAGTTATGATGCGTATGGGCGTCGATCTTGGTGGGACTAAAATTGAACTAGTGGCATTGGCCGATAACGGTGATGAACTCTTTCGTAAACGTATTCCTACCCCACGAAATTATCCAGAGACGCTTGATGCCATTATTGGTCTGGTAAACGAGGCTGAAACTTATTTAGGTGAGACCGGCTCAGTGGGGGTTGGGATCCCAGGGGTGATATCCCCTTTTACTGGATTAGTGAAAAACTCCAACTCAACTTGGATTAACGGTCATCCATTAGATAAAGATTTAGGTTCACGTTTAAACCGTGAAGTACGCGTAGCTAATGATGCCAACTGTTTTGCGGTGTCTGAAGCTGTTGATGGTGCCGCAGCAGGCAAAGGTGTAGTGTTTGGTGGCATTATCGGTACTGGTTGTGGTGCAGGAATTGCTATTAATGGTCGTGTACACCAAGGCGGTAATGGCATTGGTGGCGAATGGGGGCATAACCCATTGCCATGGATGACAGCGCAAGAGCATAATTCTACCGAGTGCTTCTGTGGTAATAAAGATTGTATCGAAACCTTTATTTCAGGTACCGGCTTTGTGCGTGATTTTCGCGCAGCAGGCGGAGAAGCCAATAGCGGAATTCAAATTGCCCAAATGATGGCCGATGGTGACGAGTTTGCTAAACAAGCTTTTGATCGTTTCATTGACCGTTTAGCAAGATCTTTGGCGCACGTTATTAATATGATGGACCCAGATATCATTGTGTTGGGTGGCGGTGTTTCTAACATCGATGCCATTTATACTGAGTTGCCCAAAGTGTTACCCCAATATGTGGTAGGTCGAGAGTGCCGCACACCCGTGGTTAAAAATCTATTTGGTGCATCATCTGGTGTGCGTGGCGCAGCGTGGCTGTGGAGTAAATAGCGCTCATTATTCGTCAAGATGCCATTGATATTATCAATGGCATTTTTGTTTATATCAAAATGGTTTCGCTAAATGCAGACCAAATCGTTACACTATTGTGATTATTGTCAATAGGATAAGTTTGATGTTCTGGGTTAAAAAAATCGTATCACAATTGTTCATGCCCATTCCGCTAACGATATTATTGATGATCATCGCAGCTACACTTTGGCGTTTTTCATCATTAAAACTGAAATCGTTTGCAGGGTTGTGCATTGGCGGTGGGATTATTTTACTGGGTGGCTTAAGTCAAACCAACATCAGCTATTTATTAACAAACTCGTTAGAATCTCAATATAAGGTTAACTCAGAGCCTTTTGTGCCTGACTCCGCCTGTTGGGTTATGGTGTTGGGTTCAGGCCATAGTGA
The DNA here is from genome assembly GCF_025971955.1 of Shewanella subflava. Taxonomy (GTDB): domain Bacteria; phylum Pseudomonadota; class Gammaproteobacteria; order Enterobacterales; family Shewanellaceae; genus Shewanella; species Shewanella subflava. Next base: position 172,682 of record NZ_JAPDMX010000033.1, on the reverse strand, counting down.
TAAAGATAATTTGACTGCAGTGCAGCAATTATCCTCCGTGGCACTCGGTCGTTTAATTGAAGGGATACGTCAACTGTCACTAGGACAAGATTGCCAACTGGTGGTCAGTGGCTGGAACGGTGGCTATATGCAAAACGCCCATGCGGATGTCATGAAGCAGGCTGCCATTGAACTAGGGGTTAACCCTGATAAAATAATCACTTTCCCAGATGCTAAAGATACCATTGAAGAAGCTATGTTTTTATATCCGCTTGTAGGTCAACACCCTTTTAGATTAGTCACATCTGCCACGCATATGCCGCGATCAATGATGATTTTTAACTCGTTTGGTATGAAACCAGAAGCCGCCCCAGGCGATTTTATTGCGAATAAAGGCTTATGGTGGCGACTTGATGCGGATACTTTGTTGAATTCACAAAAAAGTATTCATGAATACCTCGGTATGCTGTGGATTAAGTTGAAAGGGGTTTCAGCAGATCAAATGGTGAATCAAGTTACCCTGCCTAAGGCGAATATCAATGAGTGATATGTTAAGGATTCATCCACACACTAAACGTAATGGCCTCACTTTGGCTGTTACTGGGGCTTTGGGTTTATTACTGAGCTTGATCCTATTTATAAAACTCAGCCATTTATTCGCAGTTTCTTTGATCATTTTTGGCTTGTCGATTGTCAGTCTTTTGTTAGGTATTGCCAAGTTAAATGAGCCCGCTGTGAGTCTTGAATTGACACCGACGGGATTGACTTATTTTCACCGTCGAGGTCAATTCACGATAGGCTGGGATAATATTCTACGAGTTGACAATGCACGTGTTACCCAAAACATGGAATTAATTGAATTACCTTATTTAGGGGTTAAGGTGAAAAAAATGAATCCTGTATTAGATTCTATTTCTCCTCGACTTGCCACAGGCTTATTAACCGAACAACGCCCCTTGTTGATGACAGCTGCAACACAGGATGAAGACTTGCAAAGTTTAGAACGTTACATTGGTGCTGAGTTTAATCCTTTTGTTAGTCATGGCGAGCGTTATCGCGGGGTTTTGGCCATGTTTGGACGTCGCAGTGAAACCTTAGCGGAAAATCTGGGCTACCATTTGTACATTTCGCACGATGCTCTTGACCGTGATCCTAAGGAAATGGTCAGTTTACTTCGCAAGTGGCAACAGCAAGCAATGCTCAATAACACTTAAGATTTTGCTTGCTTAAAAATGGTTAAATAGCCATGGACTTTCTTTTATGAGCTGGCTATTTGGGACTGAGTTAACTTCAACTTGGGTTACTTGGGTTAAAAGATGAACTCAATCAGCTGCATTTAACAGATTGAGCTTATTTTTAGCAAACTTATCATTTGTTTTGAAAACAAAGCGCATTAACACGTCAATAACTGGCCTATTGCACGTTAATGAAACACAGTTAGCCAGACAAAAAGTTGTTTGGTAATCGTGTATTATCGCTAGCTGAGGTTAGTTAAAGAGGCAATGATGAAAGTAACTGAAATATTGCAAGGCGGATGTTTATGCGGCGCCCTTCGTTATCAAATAGACGGTACACCATTTGATGCGGATTACTGTCATTGCCGTCAATGCCAATTGTCATCGGGGGCGGTGATGATGGTGTGGATGGATTTTAAGCGTCATCAGGTGACATGGCTAAATGGTAATGTTACTGAGTTTGCTTCATCAGAAAAAATCCGCCGGGGCTTTTGTCAGCAATGTGGCTGCAGTATCAGTTACCGTCATCTGGATTATCCTGATTATCTGACGCTCTCTATTGCTACTCTCGATAATCCCAATTTAGTGACACCTAATTATCATATCTACACTGATCATCAAGTCAGTTGGTTAACGCTTGAGGATAACTGCCAGCGCTATCCTCAATCAAGATCATAATTAAACGTTAGCCAACTTAAATCATCAAGCTTACGCAATAGTTAATTTAGCATCACGATGACGTTGACCTAAAAACTGTCCACCATCAATCACCTCTAACTTTTCACTGTAGGCATCGCCTTCAAACAATCCAGTTGAAGAGATATATAACTTTTGGCATTGCACGGTACCTTTGACTAAACCGGTAATGTTAATATCCTGGCATTGAATATCTCCGTTGACTTCGCCGCCAGCTTCTACCACCACATTGCCTTGTGTTGATATATCTCCGAGTAATTTACCGCTGATCATTACATCACCATTAAAATGAAAATCACCTGTTAATTCGCAGCCTTGGGCAATAAAACTCAGCTGTGGACTGTCTTTTTTTTGAGTGAACATAGTAGAAAGCTCTTATTAATAGCGTGTTATTAAATTTGATATTATTGATTTAGTATCATCATTTTGACTGACATGTAAATCATAAATTCAACCCAAGCAGCCTTGAACATGGGTATTGTTAGGTGTTCGCCAAGGTGATTGCATCAGAAGGGCAAGGTGATACACAGGCACCACAACCTGTGCAAGCACTCACATCAATCACAGGTTTAGGCACTTGACCAACGGCCATAACGAAACTGATGGCTCTAGGGTCGCAGGCATCTTTACAACTTTGGCACCATACGCCAGTGTTGGTTAAGCAGGAGTCCTTAATCGAGGCGGTAATAGACCATGGTACAGTTTGTTCAATATCAAAAATGGGTTCTTTGCAAGCCGTGACACACTTTTGACAAAACGTGCATTCATCAATACTAAAATCAACCTCAGGAAAGCCGCCATCACCACGTTTAATGATGTGGGTCTCACATGCGTTAATACAATTATCACAACGAGTGCAAATATCGGTAAATTCAATATCTGTTTTTACCCAAGGCGGTCGTAAAGCGGAACTTTTACGTCGATTAAATAAACGTCGACGACCTTGGTCGATAGTTTGACTCATTTTCTCTCCTTGCAAAAACGACAGGCAATTAACCGTGAATTAATTGGTTTTATAACCATTGGGATTATTTGATTGCCATTTCCAGGTACTGCTGGCCATGTCCTCAACAGAATGTTTAGCTGTCCAACCTAATTCAGTTGCCGCAAACTTAGGGTCTGCATAATATTCTGCAATATCGCCAGCTCTGCGGTCAGTGATCTCATATGCGATTGGCTTACCGCAGGCTTTTTCAAATGCTTTGACCATATCTAATACACTGTAACCTATACCCGTTCCTAGGTTATACGTTACTAGCCCAGGCTGCGTATCTAGCTTATCAAGTGCTTTTAAGTGACCGATGGCTAAGTCGACTACATGTATATAATCTCGTACCCCTGTGCCATCATGGGTGGCATAATCACCACCAAACACACTTAGTTTGTCACGTTTTCCTACGGCAACTTGTGAGATAAACGGCATCAGATTATTAGGGATGTCGTTTGGATCTTCACCAATTAAACCACTTTCATGGGCACCAACGGGGTTAAAGTAGCGTAAACAGGCAATGTTCCATTCTTTATCTGAGCGATAAAGATCTGCCAAAATATGTTCAACCATTAATTTAGATTGGCCATAAGGACTGGTTGCCCCAGTCGGGAAGTCCTCTTTAATGGGCAAACTAGCCGGCTCACCATAAACCGTTGCAGAAGAGCTAAAGACAAGATTTTTAACACGATATTCAGCCATTACCTGACACAACACTATGGTACCTGTGACATTGTTTTCATAATATTTAAGGGGTTTGGCTACCGATTCGCCAACCGCTTTTAGGCCCGCGAAGTGTATGACCGAATCAATCACGTGGTCTGCAAATATTTTTTGTAATAAGGCTTTATTTAGCACATCACCTTGATAAAAGGTAACTGGTTTATGACTGATTTTTTCAGCACGTTTGAGGGCTTCGATACTCGAGTTTGAAAGATTGTCTACAACGATGACATCCTGTCCTATAGCTAATAATTCCACCACGGTATGAGTACCAATATAGCCTGCACCGCCAGTCACTAAAATTGCCATGTTTAATTCCTAAAAAGTATCGAGCGTTAAGATGGTCTAATACACTTATTGTAAATCAGCTGACTAGAATTACTATAAAAACCCAGTATTTAAGTGAAATTTAATTGATTTTAGAGGGATGTGAACACCAAATGGCAAAATACTTATCCAAATTAGGTTATTGATTTTAAAGGCTATTCATAAATTTATGGTTAAGATGTATTTATTTGTTTACAAAATGAGCATCATGCTGCATGGACTATAAACTGTGAGGTAGTTAACAAAACTGATTGGATGACACAATATGAATGCAGTGAAGTTGACGTAAAGTGGAATTATGAGTAACGCAGCAAAGTATATTTCTCACCAACCTGATAGCCAAGGATATATTAATTATTCTGAGCAAGAACATGACCTTTGGCAGCAGTTGTATCAGCGCCAAATTACTAACTTGCCAGGCCGTGCGTGTGATGCCTATTTACAAGGAATTGATGCGCTTAATATGTCAGTGGATAAAATCCCGCAATTACCCGATTTAGATCGTGTATTAACTAATACAACGGGCTGGAAAACAGCCGCAGTTCCGGCATTGATTTCTTTTGGTAAGTTTTTTGAATTATTGGCAAGTAAGCAATTTCCTGTCGCGACTTTCATTCGTACTAAGGAAGAGTTTGACTACTTACAAGAGCCAGATGTTTTTCATGAGGTATTTGGTCATTGCCCGTTGCTGACTAATCCTGCATTTGCCAATTTTTCGCACATGTATGGACAATTGGGGTTAGCGGCATCAAAAGAAGATCGCGTATTTCTGGCGCGCTTATATTGGTTCACCGTTGAATTTGGTCTAATGCAAGCTAAAGATGGTCCATTGAAAATTTATGGTGGTGGCATTTTAAGTTCACCCGGCGAGACCTTATATGCCTTGGGTGATAAACCTGAGCGTCGTCCGTTTGATTTATTAGATGTGCTGCGCACCCCATATCGCATCGATATTATGCAGCCAATATATTATGTGATTGAACATATTGATTACTTAGACGAAATAGCCAAAATGGATATTATGTCCTATGTTAACAAAGCCCGCGAGTTAGGTATGTTCGAACCCACATTTGCTCCCAAGGTAAAAGTTGTAGCAAGTTAATTTATCAGCTTGATGATGAGTCCCTATTTTTTAAATAAACAGTAAATAAGATGTATTTAGGAGTTCCAATGACCGCACTATCCGAAATGAAATGCGAAGCTTGTCAAGCTGATGCCCCAAAAGTCACTGATGCTGAGCTTGCTGAACTGGTTAGAATGATCCCTGATTGGGCTGTGCAAGTGCGTGATGGCGTGATGCAATTAGAACGAGTTTATAAGTTTAAAAACTTTAAATTAGCAATGGCATTCAGTAATAAGTTAGCCGATTTAGCCGAAGAGGAGTTCCATCATCCAGGTATTTTTACCGAATGGGGTAAGGTTACTGTGACCTGGTGGTCGCATTCTATTAAAGGATTGCACAAGAATGATTTCATTATGGCAGCCAAGACCGACCAGTTATTAGATTAACAACAAGACATTTTAATTCAGCGTGTTACGTTAACGTAATCCGCTGAATTCTTTCTCTGTTACAATTCTGCTGTAAACTTCACTTGCCACCACCCACATAACACACTACCGTATGCTCAGTTTCCAAAGAAAACACTAATAAATTAGGGAATCACAGTATTATGCGTTTGGAAGTGAGCTGTAACGATCGCGTCGGCCTCGCGAAAGATATTCTCGTTGTACTTGAAAAGTATGGCATTAATTTGATTGCTATTGATGCCAGTAATAAAGGTTTTTTGTATTTACAATTTGCCGAAATCAGTTTTGAAATGCTGCGAGAGTTGATGCCACTTATTCGTAAAGTGGAAAGTGTGCATGATGTGCGCACTGTGTCATTTATGCCATCAGAGCAAGAGCATTACGCGTTAAAAACCCTACTTAAAACGCTACCTGATTCAGTATTTTCGCTTAATTCAAAAGGGCGAATTCGGATTGTTAATGAATCCGCATTGTTAACCTTGAATATGGCTGAACATGAAGTCCTTGATGAGTCGCTTAATCATTGGGTACAAGGTTTCAATTTTTCTCGTTGGTTAAGTGACCCCCAAGTCCCTGCCGTAGCCGCACGGGTAACCATCAATTCCAATGAGTACCTGGCTGAAATGCTACCCATTTATTTGCCTGATGATAATGATAAGACCATTCTTGCCGGTGCTGTAGTGTCGCTTAAATCTCCCGCCAGAGTTGGTAAGCAGTTCAATGCATTACAAAATCAAACAACGGGTTTTGACAATGTATTAGCGGTCAGTGACAAGATGAAAGACGTGCTTAAACAAGCAAAACGTATGGCTCAGCTCGATGCACCGTTATTAATAACTGGTGAAACCGGTACAGGTAAAGAGTTAATGGCCCGTGCCAGCCATGATGCCAGTATGCGACGAGAGCATCCTTTTATTGCGATAAACTGTGCCGCGTTACCTGATAGCGTTGCAGAAGAAGAGTTATTTGGGTTTGTCAGCAATGGCCAAATTGTTAAACGTGGCTTTTTTGAAGAAGCCAAAGGCGGCACTGTATTTTTAGATGAAATAGCTGAAATGTCTAAGGCCGCTCAGGTTAAACTATTACGTTTATTGCAAGATGGTGCCTTTAGGCGAATGGGTGGCGATGAAGAAGTGCGCGCTGATGTGAGAATTATTTGTTCGACTCAAAAAAATCTTGCCGAGCTTTGCCAAGCCGGTGAGTTTAGAGAGGATTTATACTATCGAATTCACGTGCTTAGCTATCACATGCCATCATTACGTGAGCGTAAAGTGGATGTCATTCCATTAACTGAAATGTTTCTAGAGCATTATAGTCAGCAGCTTTCTAGCCCTTTACGGCGTATTTCAGCCTCATGTCGTGACTATTTGTTCACCTACGCGTGGCCAGGAAATGTACGCCAGTTAAAAAATGCCATTTTCCGCGCGGTATCTATGTGGGATGGTTCTGCTGAGCTAACCGTAGAGCAGCTTAAGCTTCCTTCTTATGCGGAAGGTTTTGGCTATTTTGATGAAGAGTTTGAAGGCACCTTAGATGAAGCCATGAAAGAGTATGAAGCAAACTTGTTGCGTCGTTTGTACCCTGCTTATCCCAGTACCAGGCAGTTAGCCAAAAAGCTTGGGGTTTCACATACTGCAATTGCCAATAAGCTGCGAGATTACAGTATTTCAAAAAAGCGCTAAACAGGGTGGCATAAAAGGGTGTAACGTTTTAATGCCAATATTTTGCTGGCAATTTGAACAAAGCAAGGCTTGAAAATCATCATTTTCAGGCCTTAATTTTAAGTGTATATAAATATTTACAAAATATGGGTTAAAGACGAAAAATGTGATTCAGCGCACAAGCTATTTATTGTGCGAGATATCGGTTATTTCTATCATTAATCAAGCTGTCATGGTCTGATTTAGCCCGCCTTCTTATTACGGCTAACAGATATTTTGAATTTAGGAGCAATAATGAAACTTGCAAGTTATAACAATGGTCGTCGTGATGGCCAACTGATGTTGGTAAGCAAAGATTTAACTCAAGCTGTTGCTGTACCTGCAATTGCTCATACTATGCAGCAGCTTCTTGATGCATGGGATTTATTAAATCCACAATTGCAAGAATTGTACGAAGCATTAAATGCCGGTCAAATGGACAATGCAATCGCATTTGATGAGTCTAAATGTTTGTCGCCATTACCGCGTGCATATCAGTGGGCTGATGGCAGTGCCTATGTTAATCACGTTGAATTAGTGCGTAAAGCACGTGGTGCAGAAATGCCTGAAACCTTTTGGACCGATCCATTGGTTTATCAAGGTGGTTCCGACAGCTTCATCGCTCCTAAAGCCGATATCGAAATGGCCAGTGAAGAATACGGTATCGACTTTGAGTCTGAAATAGCAGTGATCACTGATGATGTCGCTATGGGGATCAGCTGCGAAAATGCAGCTAAACACATTAAATTGTTAATGCTAGTGAATGACGTGTCTTTGCGTAATCTTATTCCAGGTGAGCTTGCTAAAGGTTTTGGCTTTTTCCAATCTAAACCATCCAGCGCTTTTTCTCCTATTGCGATTACTCCCGATGAACTTGGAGATAAATGGCAAGACAGCAAAGTGCATTTACCCTTAGTAACACACCTAAACGGTGAATTATTTGGGCGCCCTAATGCTGGGGTTGATATGACTTTTGATTTTAGTCAATTAGTGTCTCATGTCGCCAAAACACGCCCATTAGGCGCCGGTGCGATTATTGGTTCAGGTACGATTTCAAACTATGACCGTAGTGCGGGTTCTAGCTGCTTAGCTGAAAAACGTATGCTTGAAATCATTGCTGATGGCAAGGCGAGTACACCTTTTATGCGTTTTGGTGATACTGTTCGTATTGAAATGTTTGATGAGAATAATGTCAGTATTTTCGGTTCAATCGATCAGAAAGTTGTTGAGTATAAAGGGTAATACCTGCGTCAATAACGGAGAATTAGGGCAATAACAGCGGTGTTATTGCCTTTTTTATAGGGAAAATATTATGAAACTATATGGCTATTGGCGTTCAAGTGCCGCTTATCGTGTAAGGATTGTGCTTAATTTAAAAAAATTATCTGCCGAGCATATTTCAGTGCATTTAGTTAACAATGGCGGTGAGCAGCACAGTGAAACATACCAACAACTGAATCCTCAACATTTGGTGCCAACCTTAGTCGATAACAATGAGCAGGGTGAGTTCAGTTTAAATCAATCATTAGCCATCATTGAGTATTTAGAAGAGAAGTACCCGCAAGCTAATGTATTGCCCACAAACCTTGAAGATAAAGCCGTGGTAAGAGGCATGGCACAAGCGATTGCCTGTGAAATTCATCCATTGGATAACCTGCGTGTTCTTCAATATTTGGTTAAAGAAATGGCTGTAGATGAAAGCCAAAAAATGAAGTGGTATGCCCATTGGATCCATTTAGGCTTTAGTGCTTTGGAAACCCAACTTGAGCGCTATGCGGGTGAGTATTGTTTTGGTAATAAAGTGACACTGGCCGATATCTGTTTAATCCCTCAAGTTTATAATGCCAAACGCTTCAATGTTCCTTTAGATGCCTATCCGAATATTGTACGTATTTGGGAAAACTGCCATCAATTGGATGCCTTTATTCAAGCCGCGCCAGAACAGCAAGCTGATGCGAGTTAGTTTGTATTGATGATAACGACTGACAAAGCACAACGCCCCAAATATCCATCGTCCCAAACCCAGTTAGCTTTGTTAACGACTTGGTTTGAACAAGATGATATGCGCATGCAAGCATTAGCTGCCTGCGCTGAGGTGTTTAAGCGCTTAAACATTGCTGATTGGGCAATTGCCGCCGGATTTGTCAGAAATTTTTTTTGGGATAAATTACACGGTTTTACTACCAGTGCCTTAAATGATATCGATGTCATTTACTTCTGTGCTTGTGATTTGAGCGAGGATACAGAACGACTTATTCAACAAACATTGAACGAGATTGTAGCGTTGAATTGGTCGGTAAAAAATCAGGCAAGAATGCATACTCGCAATGGTGATGCGCCTTATCTTTGTTGCCTTGATGCGATGACCTATTGGCCTGAAAAACAAACGGCAGTAGCGGTTAAACTGGTAGATAATTCCGTTATTGAACAACAGAATTGTGTGCAAACATTCAACGCGCATTCACTTCCGCCCTCGTGCAAATTAATGTTTATTTTTGCTTTTGATATTGAAGATTTATTTAATTGGACGATATCGCACAACCCCAAACGTTTATTCGCTGTTTTTGAGCAAAGAGTCGCGCAAAAAAAATGGCTAATTCGCTATCCTCAATTGGTAATTCGATAACCATCTAACCTGCATTTTTTCGGCTTTTAATTATCCGCGCTTGCCAAAACTAAGTGGCTTCGCTATTTTACTGTTATTATATACAGTATTTTGGCTGTATTAAGATTTGTGAAATTCAGTAATGTATTTTTGATAATCAAAAAAACGATTTGCATTAACATGAGTTTTATAGCGGCTATGGTATAAAGCTAATCCGATGATGGTAGGTAAATCAGTGTGAGATTATTTATTGCAGAAAAACCGAGTCTTGGCAGGGCATTAGTGGATGTATTACCTAAACCACATCAAAAATGCGATGGTTTTATCAAAGCCGCGAATGGTGATGTGGTCACCTGGTGTATCGGTCATTTGCTCGAGCAGGCAGAGCCTGAAGCCTATAACCCTGATTATAAAAAATGGGCGGTAGAGCATCTGCCCATCGTGCCGACTGAGTGGAAACTGGTTGTTAAGGCTAACACCAAAAAGCAATTCACTGTGGTTAAAAAGCTGATTAAACAAGCAGATGTTCTTGTTAATATGGGCGACCCAGACCGTGTAGGGCAAATTTTAATTGATGAAGTGATTAATCATTGTGGCGTGTCTAAAATCCAAAAAGCACAAGTGTTGCGATGTTTGATCAGCGACTTAAATCCCGCCGCGGTAACCAAAGCTTTACATAATTTGCGTAAAAATACCGACTTTATCCCGCTTGCCACATCAGCTTTAGCTCGAGCCAGAGCGGATTGGTTGTATGGTATCAATATGACTCGTTTATGTACGCTTCAAGGCCGTCAATCAGGCTATAGTGGTGTATTGTCTATCGGCCGAGTACAAACGCCAGTGCTCGGGCTTGTAGTGCACCGAGATATTGAAATTGCCAATTTTATCTCTAAACCTTTTTATGAAGTTGTGGGTCATTTTCAAACGTTGTCTGGTGAATGTTATCAAGCCAAGTGGCAGCCAAGTAAAGCCTGCGAACCCTATATGGATGAGGACAATCGCGTATTGTCTAAAGCGTTAGCTTTGAATGTGATGTCCAGAGTTGAAGGACAACTAGGCAAGATAGTTAAGGTCTCGCAAGATAAAAAGTCTACGCCTGCACCACTGCCTTATAGCTTATCTGCGCTGCAAATTGATGCGGCTAAACGGTTTGGCATTAGTGCTCAAGCAGTACTTGATACGTGTCAGCAATTATATGAACGTCATAAATTAATCACTTACCCACGTTCAGATTGCCGTTATCTGCCTAAAGAGCATTTAAATGACGTTCCCCAGGTTTTTGCGGCCATCCGTCATTCGTGTTCAGCGTTAAATGATGCTGTGAATAACGCGAATGCCAGTTTGCAGAGTAAAGCATGGAATGATGCAAAAGTCAGTGCTCATCACGCGATTATCCCCACATCGAAATCAACAGATATGAGCCGCCTTTCTGCAGCTGAAAACAACATTTATGAGCTTATTGCTCGGCAGTATTTGGTCCAGTTTTATCCGCCATGTGAATATGTTGATAAGCAAATCGATACAGAAGTAGCTGGTGGATTGTTTATTGCGAAACAAAAGGATGTTGTGGCTTTAGGTTGGAAAGCGTTATTTCCTGTCAAGTCGAGCTCGTCCAGTGATAGTGAGTTTTCTGTGGTCAGCTTACCACTGGTTGCTAAAGGTGATGTGGTTAATTGTCAGCAAGCAGAGCTTAAAGAAAAGCAAACAACGCCGCCTAAATATTTTACCGATGCTACATTATTATCAGCAATGACAGGTATCGCACGTTATGTTACTGATGCTTCGATTAAAAAAGTGTTGCGCGATACCGATGGATTAGGCACAGAAGCAACCAGAGCAGGGATCATTGAATTGCTATTTAAGCGTCAATTTCTGACCCGAAAAGGCAAAGATATACGAGCAACTGAAATTGGCACCCAGTTGATTTGTTCATTACCGGTGCGAATGACCATTCCTGATATGACAGCCCATTGGGAGTCACAATTGGAAGCGATCAGTCAAAAAAAAATCAAGTACGCACATTTCATGGATCCGATCACCCAAAGCATAGACGAGTTAATTTATGAGGTAAAAGCGGTGACTTTTGCTGGTTTAAAAGGAAAGGGTAAACCTTACAAACCCAAAAGGACTTATACATCAAACAAAAAAACAAGTCCCAAAAAATTGAAGCATTAACAAGCGTTGCGACGAGCCTCGTTTGTTAATGCTTAGCCTACCGAGACAGCAAACCATTGACTTGATTTTTTTAGTTGTTAACTTTAATGAAATTCAACAGTTGGTGTTAAACCAAGGCCTAGTCTAACTCAACAAACACAATCCCTTTGCGCTGAATGTAGACCAGCCTTGCGCCAAATAAAAATGCTGCTGAAGTTAAACCCGCGATTAAGCCTGCCCAGAAACCATGTGCCCCCATAGCAGGTACAATGATATCTGTGTAAGCAAGCACATATCCTAATGTCATACCCACAAACCAATATGAAAAGAGGGTAATATAAAACGCACTACGGGTGTCTTTATAGCCCCTTAATGCGCCAGCGGCAACAACCTGAATCGAATCGGATATTTGATACAGTGCCGCCATTAACATCAAGCTACCTGCTAAAGTAACCACTTCAGGGTTATCATTGTAAAGCAGGGCTATTTCTTGTCTGAATATTACGGTTAATATTGCTGTTATCATCGCTAGTGATAATGATAATGCTAGGGCAACATAGGTGACCAATTTGGCGATATCCGTGCGCTCACGTCCGAGGTAATATCCAATTCGAATGGATGCGGCAATACCAATGGATAATGGCAACATGAAAACCATGGATGAAAAGTTAAGGGCAATTTGATGGCTTGCGACAACGTTTGCGCCTAATGGCGCTAAAAAAAGTGCTATGACGGCAAACAAACTGACTTCAAAAAATAGCGCCATAGCAATAGGAAACCCTAATTTGATCATGGACTTCATTGTTGACCACTTAGGGGCAAAAAAATGTTTGAAGGGAGCAATTTCAATAAATTTTTTATCGACTAACATGTAAATGGCCATTGAGATAAACATGGCCCAAAACACCATTGCAGTTGCCACACCACAACCCGCACCTCCCATAGCAGGTACACCAAATTCACCATAAATGAAAATGTAATTGGCAGGAATATTCACCGCTAAACCAACAAAGCCAATGATCATGGTTGGCATAGTGTAAGAAATACCCTCACTACATCCTCTGAGTACCTGATATAAAGCAAAAGCGGGGGCGCCCCATAAAATACCATCAATATAGCCAACGGTGAGGCGGTACAATTCTGGTTCTAAATCCATAAAATCCAAAATATAACTGGAAGAGGCTAAAAAGAACATCACACCTAAAGAACCAATTATGGCAATATAGCCAGCTTGAAACAGTAAATTGGGGATCACCCTTTGATTATTCGCGCCGTGATGCTGCGAAAATACAGGCGTGAATGCCATTAATAAGCCTTGCACAAATAATATTGCTGGCAACCATAAACTGGTGCCTACAGCGACTGCAGCCATATCGACAGCACTGACGCGTCCAGCCATTACGGTATCAATAAACCCCATCATTGTTTGGGTGACTTGTGCAATTAAAATGGGTAAGGCAAGTTGTATTAATCGCTGGGCCTGAAAGCCGGTGTTGTTCATATTTAGCCCATCATTAAACGAGAGTTATGTTATGTTTACAGGAATTGTACAAGCCACATGTGAAGTGGTTTCGGTTCAACAGCAAGCTGGATTGAAACGTTTTGAAATTGCGCTAAAGCCTGAATTGCTTGACCGTTTGCAAATTGGGGCAAGTGTTGCCACCAATGGCGTTTGTTTAACGGTTACTAAGATATCGAATGATAAGGTTTTCTTTGATGTAATGGAAGAAACATTAAGCCTGACTAACTTAGATAATGTTCAACAAGGTGATCAAGTTAACATTGAGCGCTCACTCACCTTTGGAAGTGAAATCGGTGGACATATTTTATCAGGGCATATTCATACCCAAGCTATCATTGTTTCGATTAGTGATACACCTGAGCATTACGATATAGAGCTTGCCGTCGATGCTAAGTGGAAAGACTATATTTTTTATAAAGGTTTTGTTGCCGTTAATGGCTGTAGTTTAACTGTTGGGCAATTAACAGATCGCGGTTTTAAACTTCACTTAATTCCAGAAACATTGCGCTTAACTAATCTTGGTTTGCAAGCCGTTGGCGACACAATGAACATCGAGATAGATAGCCAAACTCAAGTTATTGTTGACACCGTTGAACGAATTATGGCGAGAAAGCAATTAGGGTAATGCCACGTCCTTATATTTAACAATGATTCACGTTAATTGGATAACATGGTGAATTAAAATAATCAGATGCTAACGCTTAAGGTTCTAATTTGCGCTGGTAGCAAAGCGAACTTTTTCGTCAATACCTTGTATCGGTTTAGGTTACAAAAATTGTTTTGCCCTGATTTTGAGCGGGTATTGCGGGTGAGTTCAATACAGGCAGCGGCCTTAAATGGTCGTTGCTGAATATCTTAAGTGCAATTTGATTAGTATATTTGTTCATCATCAGAATCAATAAACAATTGTATGGTTCGTCTGTTGTCATCTAAATGCATTTTTATATGGATTGGATTGCAACAGATTCGACAATCATCATAATACTCTTGATCGCCAGAACTTGCATCAATCGTCACATGCTGATGATGACCACAATGGGGGCAACTGATTGCTTTAGATAACAACTTCATCCCTTTTCTCCTCAACGCTTTGGTGCATGGGTAACACAACCCATTATCTCATGTGGTTGACTGCCATTTATAAATATAGTCGTCAATTTATAATATGCATTCAGTGCAAGGAATTAAATTAAACGTGCTGAGTTGATTTTTACGAATGTTAAAGGTTGATCCGCCTTGAGGTTGTCACATACAATTGGCGGCTACATTTTTGGGTAATTAAGACTCTTGTACTGTCTTTATTTCATTAATGTTTATCACTCATTTTACATTACACCAAGTGGCCCTACGTGTGGGTCACCACTGGACAAGGAATTTTCATGCCTATTATTACATTGCCTGATGGCAGCAAACGTGAGTTTGCCAATCCTGTATCGACTCTCGATGTTGCAGCAGATATCGGCCCAGGCTTAGCCAAAGCCTGTATTGCTGGTCGCGTTAATGGTGAATTAAAAGACGCTTGTGACATTATTTCTACCGATGCGGATTTATCTATCATCACGGCTAAAGATGAAGAGGGTGTTGAAATCCTTCGCCATTCTTGTGCGCATTTATTAGGTCATGCTATTAAGCAATTATGGCCTCAAACCAAAATGGCTATTGGTCCTGTTATCGATAACGGCTTTTATTATGATATCGATTTAGAGCATAAACTGACTCAAGAAGACATCGATGCGTTAGAAAAACGTATGATGGACTTAGCCAAAACTAATTATGATGTGGTTAAGCGTGTTGTATCTTGGCAAGAAGCCCGTGACGTATTTAGCGAGCGTGGTGAAGAATACAAAATTGCCATTTTAGATGAAAACATCAGCAAAGATGCGACTCCAGCATTATATCATCACGAAGAATATACCGACATGTGTCGTGGTCCACACGTACCTAACATGCGTTTTTGCCAACATTTTAAATTAATGAGTGTTGCCGGTGCATATTGGCGTGGTAACTCTGACAATAAAATGCTGCAACGTGTTTATGGTACTGCATGGGCAGACAAAAAAGCCCTTAAAACACATTTAACCCGTTTAGAAGAAGCGGCAAAACGTGATCATCGTAAAATTGGTAAACAATTAGATTTGTACCATATGCAAGAAGAAGCACCTGGAATGGTATTCTGGCATAACGATGGTTGGAGCTTATTCTTAGAGTTAGAAAAGTTTATTCGTCAAAAATTAGGTCAATACACTTATCAAGAAGTGAAAGGCCCATTAATGATGGACCGTGTGTTGTGGGAGCGAAGTGGTCACTGGGATAAATACTCAGAAGCCATGTTCACCACTAAAAGCGAAAACCGTGAATATGCCGTTAAACCAATGAACTGTCCTGGTCACGTGCAAATATTTAACCAAGGGCTTAAATCATACCGTGACTTACCATTACGTATGGCTGAATTTGGTTGTTGTCATCGTAACGAGCCATCAGGTTCACTGCATGGTTTGATGCGCGTGCGGGGGTTCACTCAAGATGATGCACACATTTTCTGTACCGACGATCAAGTTCAAAAAGAAGTGAGTGCATGTATCCAAATGGTATATGACACTTATGCCACCTTTGGTTTTGAAAACATTGTTGTGAAATTATCTACACGCCCAGAAAAGCGTATTGGTGATGACGATATGTGGGACCGTGCAGAGGAAGCATTAAAGCAAGCGCTTAAAGCCAATAATATTGAATTTGAAATATTACCTGGTGAAGGTGCTTTCTACGGACCTAAGATTGAGTTCACATTACATGATTGTTTAGATCGCGCTTGGCAGTGTGGTACTGTACAATTAGATTACGCGTTACCGTCTCGTTTAGGGGCAACTTATGTTGCTGAAGACAATAGTCGCCAAACACCGGTAATGATCCATCGTGCTATTTTAGGCTCGTTAGAACGTTTCCTCGGTATTTTGATTGAAGAATATGCTGGTAAATTCCCAACATGGCTTGCACCAATGCAAGTTGTTGTAATGAATATTACTGACAAACAGTCTGAATACGTTGAAGAAATCGTTAAATTCTTCAAAGAACAGGGCATTCGTGCATCTTTTGACTTGAGGAATGAGAAAATAGGCTTTAAAATACGCGAACACACCTTAAGACGTGTGCCTTATTTATTGGTCGTAGGTGATCAAGAAATGGAAAATAAGGAAGTTGCGGTGCGTACCCGTGACGGTATCGATTTAGGTAAGCTAAAACTAGAAGATTTTGCTACCAAGATACGTCAACAGATTTCGCTCCGTAGTCTAAAATTGTTGGAGGAATAGGTCATAAAGATCAAGAGAGCAGCAGGGCGACAACCAGCGCCTAATAGAATCAATGATGAAATCACCGGTGTTCCTGAAGTCCGTTTATCGGGTTTAGATGGTGAGCCAATTGGTATCGTTAGCATTAAAGAAGCCCAGAGTATAGCAGATGAAGCAGGGGTTGACCTTGTAGAAATCAGCCCTAATGCTGAGCCTCCAGTTTGTCGCATAATGGACTACGGTAAGTTCCTTTTTGATAAGGCTAAGGCCCAAAAAGAACAAAAGAAAAAGCAAA
Source organism: Shewanella subflava (assembly GCF_025971955.1). Lineage (GTDB taxonomy): Bacteria > Pseudomonadota > Gammaproteobacteria > Enterobacterales > Shewanellaceae > Shewanella > Shewanella subflava. The sequence goes on along the minus strand of NZ_JAPDMX010000033.1, from coordinate 155,644 downwards.
AACAGGTTCAGGTTAAGGAAATTAAATTCCGTCCTGGCACTGATGAAAACGACTATCAGGTAAAACTACGCAACCTGATTCGTTTTCTGGAAGATGGGGACAAAGCGAAAATTACGCTGCGTTTCCGTGGTCGCGAAATGGCACACCAAAACCTAGGTATGGATCTTTTGAACCGTATCAAGGCTGATTTGGAAGTATATGCGGTTGTTGAATCTTTCCCGAAAATGGAAGGCCGACAAGCAATTATGGTGCTAGCACCTAAAAAGAAATAGTAGGGCAACCAATTAAAAAGTAGCGAAGACTCTTTTGAGGACTTCGCTCGCCTTACGTTTTATTAACGTCCCAATGCGGAGTTTTAGAAATGCCTAAAATGAAAACAGACAAGGGTGTACAAAAGCGCTTCAGAAAAACCGCTAATGGTTTCAAGCGTAAACAAGCACACTTACGTCACATTTTGACCAAGAAGAGCACTAAGCGTAAACGTCACTTACGTGCTAAATGTTTAGTAGCTAAGTCTGATGTGCCAGCAATTGCACGTCAACTACCATACGCTTAATAAAAGGAGCAATGAACAATGCCTAGAGTTAAGCGTGGTGTAACCGCTCGTGCTCGTCACAAAAAAGTACTTAAATTAGCTAAAGGTTATTATGGCGCTCGTAGCCGTACTTTCCGTGTTGCTGTTCAAGCAGTAACTAAAGCTGGTCAATATGCTTACCGTGACCGTCGTCAAAAGAAACGTCAATTCCGTCAATTATGGATTGCACGTATCAATGCGGCTTCTCGTCAAAATGGTCTGTCTTACAGCCGTTTCATCAACGGTTTGAAAAAGGCGTCTATCGAAATCGATCGTAAGATTTTGGCTGACATCGCTGTATTCGACAAAGTTGTATTTGCAACGTTAGTTGAAAAAGCAAAAGAAGCTTTAACTAAGTAATTAGTTAGTCGGCTTTGAAAAGAGGAACCTTCGGGTTCCTTTTTTTATGGCTCTAAGTTAACCATTTCATGAAATACCCATCGTATAAAATACTGTTCGTGCTAGTTTCATAAAATATGTGAACACTGCTTTAGATTTTTCGATTGTAGAATAATGATTTATCATAAAAACCAGTCTTATTATCATGCATTTTCGTTGGCGATTTCTGATAACTTATTTGTGGTGATTGGGGTAATAGGTTTGTGATTGTGTAATAGAAAAATAGCCTACTGCATCATTTATCAACAAACATAAACACGCCCTAAGATATTGGATGGCAATTTAAATTTCGATTAGTCATTTCTAAAACATAATTGAGGTTAATTAGCATTTAAATTAGAGTATCATTAATATTAAGTTGGTCTGCATTGATTCATGCCGTCATTTTCATTTTTACCCATCTATAAGAGCATTCACAAACCCCTTGTTAAGTACTGAACCCAAAATATCTGCCAAATTATCTAGCCTCACTTCACTTGTGATTGCTGAGTTTGCTGAAGGTGGGTCTTTATCAAGACATGTTCACCAATATCGTAGCCGCCAGGTGCAAACGGATATGGCTGTCGCTGTCAGTGAAGCTATCGTTAAAAAGAAAAACTTAATATTAGAGGCGGGTACTGGTGTGGGCAAAACCTTTGCTTATCTGCTTCCCGCATTATTAAGTGGTAAGCAAGTTGTGGTGAGTACTGGGAGTAAAAACTTACAAGAACAATTGTTTTTAAAAGATTTACCTGCATTACTTTCGATGCTGGAGATAAAACCACGTATCGCTTTGTTAAAAGGTCGAAGTAATTATTTATGCCAACTTCGTTTAGACAAGCAAATGCAGTATGCAAGCCAATACCGTGAGCAAGCTTTAGATGATTTATTAAAAATCAATCAATGGGCAACACTCAGTAAAGATGGCGATATCGGTAATTTAACCTCAGTGTCAGAACACTCGACAGTAATTCCTAGCGTGGTGAGTACTAAAGAAAGCTGTACGGGTAAAAAATGTGCGTTTTACGATGTATGTTTTACACGAAAAGCCCGCTTAAAAGCGATGGAAGCAAAGCTTGTTGTGGTAAACCATCATTTATTTTTTGCTGATAGACTATTAAAGGACACTGGGTTTGCGGAGCTGCTGCCAGATCCTGATGTAGTTGTGTTTGATGAAGCTCATTTGGTTACGGATATTTGCATCAGCTATTTTGGCAGTCATCTTGGCAGTCGAGAAATAGATAAACTACTTAACCAGCTTATTTCTATTCATAAAAACAACATTCGTGACAGCATTCAAATAGAGCATTTAGCTAATCGTGCCATCATCGTATTAACCCATTGGCATAATGCCATGTTTGACTGCGCTCAGACTGATTGGCGTCAAGTTCTGGCAACGAAATCTTTAATCATTGATTCATGGGCGTTACATCAATCTTTAGTTGAATTAAGTGAGCTAGTGACGCATCACTTAGGGCGCGATGACGAACTAGACACGGCGTTTGAGCAACTTAATAGTTTAAAAGACAGGCTAAAAATATTTTTTGAATGCCAAGATCCGCATGCAGCCTACAGTGTTGAGTATGGGCCTAGATTTATTACGCTACGCGCTTCACCAATCAATGTTGCCAAGCAATGTGAACAATTATTCAATCCCGAAACCAGTTGGATTTTTACCTCGGCTACTTTACAAGTTAATCGCCAACTGAGTCATTTTGCTAACGAATTAGGCCTACAACGTGCGACACAAGTTATTTTAGACAGTCCATTTGATTACCCAAATCAAGCCATGTTTTGTGTCCCTAGACATTTAGGTAAAGTGGGTCAAACACCATTTAGTGCTAAACAACTTGTCGATGTGTGTGTGAAAGCTATTAACGCGGCACAGGGGCGCACATTTATTCTATTCACTAGCCATAGCATGTTGGAACAGGTCGCCAGTTTATTGCGCAGCCAAGTAAGTTATCCGTTACTCGTTCAAGGACAAGCAAGCAAACAAAGTTTACTTAAAAAGTTTCGGCAATTGGGCAATGCCGTTTTGCTGGGCACAGGTAGTTTTTGGGAAGGTGTTGATGTAAGAGGCAAACTATTGAGCTGTGTGATTATCGATAAACTGCCTTTTATATCGCCAGATGACGCTTTATACCGTGCAAGGGCGATGAATATTGAACGTCAAGGTGGCGATCCATTTGTCGCGATTTCGTTGCCTCAAGCGGTTATTGCATTAAAACAAGGGGTAGGGCGGTTGATCCGTGATGAAAAAGATCGCGGGGTACTCATCCTATGTGACAATCGCATTGTCAATCGTGCCTATGGACAAGCATTTATCAATTCTTTACCACCAATGCATCGAACACGCGATTTAGATAGTGCGTTACACTTTTTAAAACAAATTCCTTAAGTTATCATAGCGCCTTAATTTTGTTCCAAAACGGGTTGTAAACATGACATTTCATTCGCCATTACGTGTACTTGCACTTGATACTTGCACAGAGTCTTGTTCTGCTGCGCTTTCTGTTGACGGTAATTTATTTACTCGTATTGCCGATGCTCCCCGTGAACACAGCCAACGCTTATTACCTATGGTTGATGAAGTGCTTCAAGAAGCTAACATTTCGCTTGCTGATATCGATGTGATTGCATACGGACGAGGACCGGGTAGTTTTACCGGCATACGTATTTGTACTAGCATGACGCAAGGGTTAGCATTAGGCTGTGATTTGCCTGTTATCGGTATTTCTACTTTGGCAGCCATGGCGCAAATGGCAATAACAGAGCACGGCGCTGAACAAGTATTTTGTGCCATTGATGCAAGGATGAATGAAGTTTATGTTGGTCAATTTATTGCAAAAAATGGCATAGCCACACTAATAGGTACTGAACAGGTCTGCTTACCAGCAGATGTTGAACTACACTTAGATTCATCAAAATCGATAAAAGCCTGTGGTACGGGATTTGATGCTTACCCTAGCTTAACAGCCTTATCTTGTATGATAGAGGAAGTTGAAGCGATAAAATATCCTGATGCTAAAGCCATGATAGCACTTGCTGAATTTGGCGTAAGCCAAGGCTTGCAAACATCGGTGGATGATTTAGCGCCAGTATATTTACGTGATACGGTAACGTGGAAAAAATTACCTGGACGTGAATAATATTCAATTATGTTGTGCGTTATTTTTCATCGATGGTATAAATACAGCACAATAACGCATTTACATTTATGATTTTTATGGTCTTGTGAGATAAACATCAATGCAAATTGGTTCAACATTGATTCAGAAAACAGTCACTCAACCCATGGTGAAAACCCCGTTGAGTCATGCTGTTGCGGGCAATCGTCCGTTAGGGGCTATTGGTGAAATTAACCCGATAAATCCATCTGTAACCACTATTGTTAACCACCATACCTCGTCCTCCGCTCAATCGTTTGAGCAAGACATTGAAAAAAATCTTTTAAGTCAAAATGAAATAGAGCAAACCGTTGCTGAATCTGGTTTATTTGAGTTTTCGGGAAAAATTCCACAATTCGATATCGTCACCAATACTGCAGATCATGAAAGTGCAAAATTACAATATGATACTGAACTTGAGATGAATCGTGGCGCCATACGGATGTATATGATGACACAGCATGCAGATAGGCGTGATGAGATACAACAAATGGTCGGTATTGATCTCTACGTGTAACTCTCGCCATTAATCGATAAATTGTTGCTTTGTGGTTGAGCCAATGTGTTGAGCTGATTTTCCTAATCTACTTTATATTCCCTTCAAACCATAATCAATTTTGTTACTTTTTAATCACCGAAACGCGCTAAGTCTGATGTGAAACCTATTCTTGCCATTCACATTTTGGGTAGTATTGATACCAAACGTAATATCTAACTTTTCTTGCTAGATTATGGAAATACAAGATAATAGTGAATTTTTGTCGATTGTAGTAAAACGACTTATCATAAAAATCTGCCTTGTTATCAAACATTTTTTGCTTGGCTATTTCTGATCACTTATTGATTGTTATCGTGGTTATTCAGAAGATAAAAAGTTTGTATCTTAATGTTTAGTAGCCATTCCCTCATCGACTTAATTCTGATTAACTAAGCATATTAATCATTTTGGTAGGTTACTTGTAACTGTAATGGCAAATGTTAACCCAAGTCATCAGTCGATTTTTTCTTCTGGTACTCCCAGTCGAGGACGATTTTTTTTAGAGCTCATCGCTGCGTTTCTAATAACTCGTTTACCTTATATCAATGTGCCTTTTAAATGGTTTGAAAGCTACTTTCATGAATTATCTCACGGAATCGCCACGCTAATTACTGGGGGGATCGTTAGCCATATTCAATTATTCCCAAATGGAGCTGGACTTTGTTACAGCCAAGGAGGCAATGCCGTGATGATTGCATTTTCGGGGTATTTGGGGGCTGCAATTTGGGGATATTTGATTTTTTTACTCGCCACATGGCGTGATGGCATACGTATTACTTTGTCGATTTTGGCTTTAACCATTCTAGTCTCGGTCATTTTATGGGCAAGAGATCTGCTCACTATTGCTATTTTACTTTGCTTAAGTGGACTTATTTTGTTACCACTTAAATTAAAAAATAGTCGTCCTTTAAACAGTTTACTGCGTATATTAGGCTTGATGATAATACTCAACGCTATGGCTAGCCCTATGGTGTTGTTTGGTTTAAATGGGCAAGGCGATGCCGTTGCGTTAGCACAAATCACCTGGATTCCGGCTTGGTGTTGGGTGGTGATTTGGTTGGCGGTCAGTTGTGGCATGTTATGGCTCTGTTGGCAAAAAGTCGATTCAACAAAAGGGAGTATTAAATGAAATGTAATTTAGCGTTCGCAATTATGGTGAGTTTTACAACAGTGGGCCTGTATTCTGCCCCGATGGCTGTGCAAGCCGAAGAGGTTAAAGTCAATGATGCACTGGCGGCTGCAGTCGCCAGTGATTTTCGTAGCGATTCAAATAAGTTAAGAGATATATACCGAAATCCTGCACAAACTTTAGCCTTTTTTGATGTAAAAGCTGATCAAACGGTTATTGAGCTTTGGCCCGGTGGTGGTTGGTATGCAGAAATTTTAGCACCGTATTTAGCTAAAAATGGCCAATATGTAGCGGCTAATTTTGAAACAAAACCGGCAGAAGATACTCGTCAAACTGCGTATTATAAATCTGCAGGGTTAAAGTTTGAAAAATGGGTTGAAGATAATAAAGCGACCGTTGGTAATGTGCAGTTTGTGACGTTAAGTCCACCAGAAAAACTCAAGCTGGGTGAAGATAATTCTGCAGATCATGTATTAACGTTCAGAAACTTGCATAACTGGGCGATGAAAGGCCAGCTAGAAGGTGTATTTAATGCAGCTTATGCAGTATTAAAAGACGGTGGTTCATTCGGTGTAGTTGAGCACCGTGCCAATATTGGTATGGCTGCAGAAAGTGGCTATATGGAACAAAACCAAATGGTAGAATTAGCTAAGAAAATCGGTTTTGAATTGCTTGCTAGCTCAGAAGTGAATGCTAATCCCAAAGACACTAAAGATTATCCCAAAGGTGTCTGGACCTTACCGCCGCGCCTAGCGATGGGTGATCAGGATAAGCAAAAGTATTTAGATATTGGCGAAAGTGATCGCATGACTTTGAAGTTTATCAAAAAAGCGAAATAACCTATGCCAGTCAATGAGCCAAAGCAGCATTCATCTCTCGCTTTTGAAGGCGAGTCTTTGACAATCTCTTTGGCTCATTTATCGCTATCCGCGACACGCTATGGACAAGATGATAAGCCAATTATTCTGGCATGCCATGGTTGGCTCGATAATCTGAACAGTTTTATACCACTCGCAGATGCCTTTTTACGATCAGAGTTAGCCACAGATTTTCAATTGATTACTTTTGATTGGCCAGGGCATGGATTATCGTCGCATCGCCCAGGCAGTTATCCGTTACATTGGGTTGATTATGTATATGATTTAGATTCTATCGTTAATTATTTAATTTCAGATCCTAATCAGAAAATACTATTACTTGGCCACTCACTTGGTGGCATAGTCGCCAGTGCTTACAATGCCAGTTTTCCACAACGCATAGCTAAGCTTATTCTCATTGAAGCCTTATCCCCATTATTTGAAGATGCAAATCGCAATGCATCGAGGCTTAATAGAAGTGTTAAACAACATCGGGCATTGAATCTAATAAACCAAGAGGATATGCCTCTGTTGATGTGGTGGTAAAGGCTAGACAGCTATTAACAGGGATGGATGAGCAATGGTGCCGATTAATTTCAGTTAGAAACCTTCAGTTTATTGATGGTTTGTATTACTGGCGGAGCGATCCTAGGTTGAAATTAGACTCGGCATATCGAATGACCTTTGAACAAGTCGATGCATTAATGAGCCAAAGCGATACTCCGACGTTATTAGTATTAGGTCATGCTGGTTTTCAGCAGTTAAAATTAGCTAAACAACAGGCGAACGTATGGTTTAAACGATTACAATGGGAAGAAATCGAAGGTGATCACCACTTGCATATGAGTAATGCTGAAGGATTAATTAACTTGATCCGAGTATTTATTCTAAAATAAGCTCTGTATCGCTTAAAGCGCTATTATTTTACGTTCAATTATGTGATTATGTTCAAAATTAAAACGCTTGTATGATTTTCATCACAGGCAATAACAATAACAACACGTACACTGATTATTGCCAAATCATAACAAGAGTAAATAATAGTGACACGTTTTAGCCGCTGACGGGGAATGCACGTCTTAGCACAGCGGCCATTATAGGAGACACCTGTGGACCAGCCTTGGATTAATAACCTACCAGCCAATGTACCGGCAGAAATAGACCCTAATCAATTTCCTTCTTTATTGGCGATGTTTGAAAATGCAGTGGCGAAATACGCTGATCAACCTGCTTTTATCAACATGGGCGCAACAATGACCTATCGAAAGCTGGAAGAAAGAAGCCGTGCTTTTGCCGCATATTTACAAAATGATCTGAAGTTAGAAAAAGGCGACCGAGTCGCATTGATGATGCCTAACTTATTGCAATATCCTATTGCCTTATTTGGTGTGCTTCGTGCAGGCATGGTGGTTGTGAATGTTAATCCACTTTACACTCCAAGAGAATTAAAACATCAGTTGATTGATTCTGGTTCAAAAGCCATTGTTGTGGTGTCTAATTTTGCAAATACCTTAGAAGAAGTGGTTGATCAAACTCCAGTTAAAGCGGTCATTATTACGCGCTTGGGCGATCAATTAAGTGCGCCAAAACGCACGTTAGTCAACTTCGTGGTGAAGTACATCAAGAAAATGGTTCCTAAGTACGACCTACCCCATGCACGTTCTTTTAGAGACACCTTATCTAAAGGTAGGCGCTTACAGTATGTCAAACCTGAAGTCACCGGTGATGATCTTGCTTTCTTGCAATACACGGGTGGGACGACGGGGGTTTCTAAAGGCGCGATGTTGACTCATCGTAATGTTGTCTCCAATGTACTGCAAGCCAATGGCGCGTATTCGCCAGCACTCGATGATGGGACAGAGTTTGTGGTTACCGCTTTGCCGCTATATCATATTTTTGCATTAACGGTGAATTGTCTGCTGTTTTTACATAAAGGCAGCAAAAACCTGTTAATCACTAATCCAAGAGACATCCCTGCTTTTGTAGGTGAACTGAAACGTTATCCGTTTACTGCACTGACTGGCGTCAATACCTTATTTAATGCTTTAGTTAATAATGAAGATTTTAAAGCGCTTGATTTTAGTCGATTAAAGCTATCGATTGGTGGCGGAATGGCTGTGCAAAAAGCGGTTGCTGACAAATGGCAATCGATCACCAAAACGCGTTTGTTAGAAGGTTACGGTTTAACGGAAGCCTCACCACTAGTGACATGCTGCCCTTATAATTTAGATGGCTACAATGGTTCTATTGGTTTTCCTGCACCATCAACGGCCATCCAAGTACGAGATGATGATGGCAAGGTATTATCCCAAGGTGAAACCGGTGAACTTTACGCCAAAGGCCCACAAGTTATGTTAGGTTACTGGCAACGTCCTGAAGAAACGGCCAAAGTAATTGATAAAGAAGGTTGGTTAGCCACTGGCGATATTGGTTATATGGATGAAAAGGGCTTTTTCTTCATCGTTGATCGTAAGAAAGATATGATTCTGGTATCAGGTTTTAATGTGTTCCCCAATGAAGTTGAAGATGTGGTTGCACAGCACCCTAAGGTGATTGAGGTTGCTGCCGTTGGTGTGCCTAATGAGGCCAGTGGTGAATTAGTTAAAATATTTGTAGTTGCAAAAGACAAGTCTTTGACTGAAAAAGATCTGATTGATCACTGTCGTCATCATTTAACGGGATATAAAGTGCCAAAACTGGTAGAATTCCGAGACGAATTACCAAAGACCAATGTGGGTAAAATTTTACGCCGTCAGCTTCGAGACGAAGCTAAAAAGGCGTAATATTGAAAACCGGCATTAGCCGGTTTTTTTATCCCCCAAATAGACGGAGTAAGCTGTGTTAGCGTTTGAGTATATAAGTAATGAGAGTGCATTAGCCTTGTTAGTGGCGCAATATGAGCAAGCTCCATTATTGGTGTTAGACACCGAGTTTGTTCGTACCCGTACTTATTACGCAAAGTTAGGCTTAATTCAAGCATATGATGGTAAAACATTAGCGTTAATTGATCCTGTGGCGATTAAAGATTTATCGTCATTTTGGGCATTACTCACCAATCAAAAAATCATTAAGTTACTGCATTCTTGTAGTGAAGATCTTGAGGTTTTTGCGCATTATGGGGAATGCCAACCTACGCCATTATTTGATAGTCAAATAGCAGCCAGTTTAGCTGGAATGGGTCATGGTTTAGGTTATGCTAAGTTAGTAGAGCAATGTTTGAGTATTGAACTGGATAAAGGTGAATCCCGTACCGATTGGATGAAGCGTCCTTTAACTGAAGCCCAACTTCAATATGCGGCCAATGATGTGTCTTATCTTTATCAACTTTACCCGCAAATTTTACAAAAACTGACTGAACAAAATCGTTTAGATTGGCTATACGAAGAAGGGGAGCGGATCACAGACGGTCGCTTAACTGGGGCGGACCCTGCCGAAGCCTATTTAAAGGTGAAGAATGCTTTTCAATTAACTCGCTCTCAATTGGCAAGCTTAAAAGTTATGGCTGCATGGCGACTTGAAAAAGCGGTCGCGAGAAATTTAGCATTAGGTTTTGTAATAAAAGATCATGCATTGATTGCTTTAGCCAAAAAAGCGCCCAAAACCTTAGCAGAACTAAATCAAATGAATGATTTAACGGAGCAAGAAAAACGTTTTCATGGTAAAGATTTATTGAAAGTGATGGCAACTGCGGATTTTGATAATCCCCCTGAAGAAGTGGATGTCATTGCACTTAAATCTGGCTACAAATCAGCATTTAAAACAATTAAAACTCGTTTGACCGATATAAGCGAAGATAAAATTGTGCCTTTAGAGTTTATTGGGTCTAAAAGATTAATTCATCAATTTTTATTGTGGTTATTTAATGATAAACAAGGGGAGAGACCTCTTGTGCTTCAAGGCTGGCGTGGTGAATTAGTTGGCAGTACATTGGATGATATCGTTTTTAAAGGCGAATAGGTTCTCTTGGCAAGAGAGCATGTCGATCTTCGCGGTTAAATAATCTCAACAGGCCTTCATCCCCTTAAAAATAAAAAAGGATATGATTAATCATATCCTTTTTTATTGGTTACCTTTAATGGCCAAGATTACTTAAGCTCAACTCGGGTTAAGAGATGGGCTCAATAAGCACAATTCAACAGATTGAGCTTATCTTTTAGTAAACTTGTCATTTGTTTTGAAAACAAGGCGTATTAACACATAAATAGCTGACCTATTGCACGTTAATGAAACGCAGTTTGCAAGACAAAGAGCTGTTTTGTGAGCGTTTATTATCCAGAGTTGAGGTTACTTACCTTCAGGCAAGGTCACATTTAATTCCAATACAGATAAATTATCATCGTTCTGTTCAAGTTGAACACTGACCTGTTCATCGGAAATTTGCACATATTTACGGATAACTTCGATAATTTCTTGCTTCATTCTTGGCAAGTAATCAGGGGCATCTCGTTCTCCACGTTGATGGGCAACAATGATTTGTAAGCGCTCTTTAGCTAAAGAGGCGGTGTTGGTTTTTTTAGTACTTCTGAAATAATCAAGTATGGACATAATTAGCTACCAAATATCCTTTTTAGGAACCCTTTCTTTTCTTCGGTGATAAAACGTACTGGGACATCTTCACCCAGTAAACGATCAACAGTGTCACTGTATGCCAAGCCTGCATCGCTTTCTTGGTCAATAATCACTGGCACACCAGAGTTAGATGCTTTCAACACTGCTTGAGATTCAGGAATGACGCCCAAGAGATCAATGGCCAGAATTTCTTTCACATCTTCAACACTTAGCATTTCGCCAGTTTTAACACGCGAAGGAGAGTAGCGCGTTAATAATAAATATTCTTTAATCGGCTCAAGGTTTTGTTCAGCACGGCGTGAGCGGCTTTGCAACATACCTAAAATACGGTCAGAGTCACGTACTGAACTCACTTCAGGGTTAGTGGTGACAATTGCAATATCAGCAAAATAAAGTGCCATCATTGCACCTTGTTCAATACCTGCTGGTGAGTCACATACAATGAAATCAAATTCTTTGGCTAAATCTTCTAAAACTTTGCCAACGCCTTCTTTCGTCAGTGCATCTTTGTCTCGGGTTTGCGAGGCGGGTAAAACAAATAACTTATCGCAGCGCTTATCTTTGATCATGGCTTGGTTTAAGTTTGCTTCGCCGTTAATCACGTTAACAAAATCATAAACAACACGGCGTTCACAACCCATGATTAAATCCAGGTTACGTAATCCGATATCAAAATCGATAACAACCGTTTTTTTACCTTTTAACGCCAGACCTGTAGCGATAGCAGCACTTGAGGTTGTCTTACCCACGCCGCCTTTTCCCGAAGTGACAACAATAATTTGTGCCATGATGATAATTATCCTTAAAATTTGCCTAATTTATGGCAATAGTTCAACTGTGAGAGACTCGCCTTCAAGACGGACACAACCTCTTTGAGCTTGGCAATGTTGTTGCAGGTTTTCTGCAAGCCAATATTGTCCAGCAACGGAAACTAGCTCAGCTTCTAGTGAGCTTGCAATAATCACACTCTGTGTGTCACCGCCAGCGCCAGCCATGGCTTTACCCCGCAATGCCCCATATACATGAATGCTACCATCAGCAATCACCTCTGCGCCATTACCTACAGCACCAAAAACAATTAAATCGGCGTCTTTAGCATAAATTTGTTGTCCCGAGCGGATATTTTGTTTAACAATTTTTGTTCCACGCGGGGGTATCTTAGCAGTGGCAGCCTGCTTACCTGATTTTACCACTGCCAATCCTAAATCTTTTGCCTGAACAGAAAAAGGGATAGAAGCTTCGGTAATACCAACAATGACTAATTGGCGTTCAATAAGTAATGATCTTAATGACGCTAAATCAACCGGCGTATCGTCTAAAGCGCTTAAATTTAATATTAATGGTGCGCCAAGAAAAAAATGCGGAGCTTGAGCCAGCTTTTTATCAAGTTCTGCGGCAATAATGTCAAGATCAGCATTATTGATATAAAGTACTGATAGAGTAAAAGATGTGGCTTTCAACTCGAGATTTTGTTTCGCCATCTCGTCGTTATTCTCCAAATTTTTATGCTTGTAATCTGATTTACAATTATTTTATTGGGTCACCATGTTATAGTGTGCGTAGTGGACTATCAAGTTTCAACCAGCGGAAATTTACACTAAAATGATTTGTGCAGTATATAAAAGTAGTCGCAAGGCAGATACTTACCTTTTTGTTGAAAAACGTGATGTTTTTAATGACGTACCTCAACCATTAATGGACATGTTTGGTACGCCAAAATTAGTGATGTTAGTGCCTTTAACCAAAAGGGACTCTTTAGCATTAGCTGATATCGAAAAAGTGAAAAGTGAATTAAAAGCCAAGGGGTATTATTTACAACTTCCTCCCCCAAATGAAAACTTACTCGAACAACATAAAGCCAGTATCAATTTCGAAAGTAAGTTGTAAATAGTAAACAACTGACTTATTGATAGGTATTAAGAGACGAATGTGCCATGCGTTTTTGGGAAACAACAGCTTTAAAAGATATGACATCTGAACAATGGGAGTCCCTATGTGATGGATGTGGTAAGTGCTGCTTAAATAAAATAATTGATGATGAAACAGAGGAACTGTATTACACCAATGCCGCTTGTCATCTGCTTGACGATGAAAGTTGCCAATGTCGGCGCTATCCAGAGCGATTTAAATACGTTCCAGAATGCACTGTAATCAGTTTAGAAAACCTGCCTGAATTGCATTGGCTGCCAGATAGCTGTGCCTATCGACGTTTATTTGTAGGTAGAGATTTACCTAGTTGGCACCCATTAATTACCGGTTCAAAAGAGGCTATGCATCTTGCGGGTATGTCAGTTAAGGCTAAAACAGTTAATGAAATGAAAGTCAGGTATCTTGAAGATAATATTGTGTTATGGCCCCTTCAAGATATTGATTAACTAGCGGTTTTATCAAATACAAAAACAGACCAATTGGTCTGTTTTTGTATTTTGGGCATAAGGTAGCAAGCGTTAGCGTTTTGGTGTCAATGCAGGTAAAACCATGACAAGCCAGATTAAACAGTACACAACAAATCCGATTATCATCCATTGCACCATGCTAATCGACATAAATGACCATACCGATTCACCACACATTCCCGTTGGCGAGAACACCTGTGGCAGCCACTGATCTAATGGCATGAAATCAGGAAACTCCGGGAAAAATGAGCAGGTTGAAAAAGGAGAAGGATTTACTTGCATCTCATTAAGCTCAATAGCCAACCTGACGCCCCATACAGAAGATACAAGCCAACCTATCATCGCCAACAAACGAACCAGCCAAAGTTTTGGCATTATCAACCCGACTAAAGCCGATAACATTATCCCAAGTACAGCAACCCGAATGTAGATACACATCACACAGGGATCAAACTTCAATACGTATTGAAAATACAGTGCAGCTAACTCAAGCGCTAAACCAGAGGCAAATAATATTGCCCAAGATGTACGCTGATGACAAAAATGTTGTAATGCGGTCAAAATATTATCCTGCAAAAAGAGAGATAAAAAACACCCTCATAAAGAGGGTGTTTCAACTATGCTCAGACCATAAAATATTTCTAGATTATTGTCTATCCTAAGATATTGCCATTAACGGATATTAATGGCCTGAAACAGCACCGCCAATATCTTTAGCTGAGTGATGTATCAACCAAGCATTATCATAGAAGTAGGTGGTCATATCGGCTAAAAATCCTGATTCAATCATGGTAACACCAACGATAGATAACACTATGGTGTATGGCAGAGCCATCCAAACCATACGTCCATAGGATAAGCGAATAAGCGGAGCCAATGCAGAAGTGAGCAAGAACAGGAATGCAGCCTGTCCATTTGGTGTGGCAACAGATGGTAAGTTTGTGCCAGTGTTGATCGCCACAGCTAATAAATCAAACTGATCACGGGTAATTTGCCCTGAAATTAACGCGGCTTTAACCTCATTAATATAAACGGTTCCAACAAACACGTTATCACTGACCATAGATAATAAACCGTTCGCGATATAGAAAATAACCAATTGGGTATTGCCTTGGTAACTGAGAGCCCATTGAATGACGGGGGCGAATAAATGCTGATCGATAATGACGGCTACAATCGCAAAAAACACTGCGAGCAATGCGGTAAATGGTAATGCTTCCTCAAATGCTTTACCGATTTGATGTTCATCTGTTATACCATTAAACGCTGTGGTTAAAATAATCACAGAAAGACCGATTAAGCCGACAGAAGCAAGGTGTAATGCTAAACCTGCGATTAACCAAACTCCGACAATCGCTTGAATAATCAATCGTGCTTTATCCTGCTTTGTGCGATGCTCGTCTTCATAATTAGCATAATCGGTCAGAATGCGATGAACAGCCTCTGGCAGCTGAGCGCCGTAACCAAACAATTTAAATTTTTCAACCAAGAAACAGGTAAATATGCCAGCGAACAGCACTGGCATTGTCACAGGAGCCATACGAATAAAGAACTCACCAAAGTTCCAATGAGCTTGAGCCGCAATGATCAAGTTTTGAGGTTCACCCACCATAGTACAAACACCACCTAGTGCTGTACCTACTCCAGAATGCATCAGGAGATTACGTAAAAATGCACGGAAATCTTCAAGTTCATCATGGTTTAATTGAGGGCTACTTTCTTCGATAGTGTGATCGTGATTAGAACTAAAATCTTTTCCAGAAGCCACTTTATGGTAAATAGAATAAAAACCAACAGCGACAGCAATGATGACGGCAATCACCGTTAACGCATCTAAAAAAGCGGATAGAAATGCCGATGCTGCGCAAAACATTAAAGAAACTACAATTTTGGAGCGGATCTTAGTGATCATTTTAGTGAAAGCAAAGAGTAATAATTGCTTCATGAAATAAATGCCAGCGACCATAAAAATTAGCAGTAACAAGACTTCAAGGTTGGCTTCAATTTCATGTAACACTTGGGTGGGCGAGGTCATGCCAATCATCACGGCTTGAATAGCAAGTAATCCCCCCGGTTGCAGTGGATAACATTTTAAAGCCATGGCTAAGGTGAAAATAAATTCGACGACTAATACCCAGCCTGCGATAAAAGGGCTGACATAAAAAAATAATAATGGGTTGATTACAAGAAATGCCACAATGGCTAGTTTGTACCATTTAGGCGAGTTACCTAGAAAGTTACTAAACATCGCTTGAGCTTGGGTTGCTGGCATATTCGCCACTCCGATATTGTTATGTTATGAATTTTTGCCCAAATAAAGCATCATTAAGGTTTTGATTAACGTAAAGCTGACAACAGCGCAATGTTATTTTTCTACAGTTAAACATCTTAATACACTAAATTAACAGGTATTAATTTGACTGAGATCTGCTGTGACCAAGTCAGGTTAATCAAATCATAATGAACTGATTTAAATACCTTTATCGTAACGAGTAAGGCATTAATTCTTGATTCGGTTCTGTAATTTTGGGCTAGTTTAGCTTAATTAAAGCTTAATTGTAATTCAAAAGCTTGAGCTAAATCATAAAAACGGTTGAATGTTCGTGACTATTTTATTACTTGCTGGTTACAAAATAGCCATCGAATGTGTTGTGATTAAACAAATGTTTTTATTTTCTACTTCTCTGGTATGATCAGTTTTAATTCAAGTAGCTTGTCAGCTACAACCGCCAAGTTAAGTATAGGAAATTTAGGCTGATGATTATCAATGCCAAAGGTCCTGCAAGTTTTGCAGAGAAGTACATTGTTCGTTCTATTTGGGACAACAAATTTCCACCAGGTTCAATATTGCCTGCGGAACGTGAGCTTTCAGAACTTATCGGTGTTACCCGTACAACGCTTCGTGAAGTGTTACAGCGATTAGCACGTGATGGTTGGTTGAAAATTCAGCATGGCAAGCCAACACAGGTCAATAATTTTTGGGAAACCTCAGGATTAAACATTCTAGAAACGATTGCAGATTTAAATCCAGAAGGCTTTCCTTTATTGGTTGACCAGTTGATGTCTGCTCGTGCCAATGTTAGTACCATCTATTTTAGAGCATCATTTCGCCATAACCCTGAAAAAGCGCAAGAGATTCTATCAACTGTTCATCTATTATCGGATGATGCAGAAGCGTATGCTGATTTTGATTATCGTCTTCATCATACGTTAGCTTTCGCCTCAGGAAATCCATTATATGTTTTGATTTTGAACGGATTTAAAGGCCTTTATAGTCGAGTAGGGCGTTATTATTTTTCAAGCAAAGATGCACGAAAATTAGCATTTAATTTTTATGTTGAATTAGAAAAGCTTGCTAGCGATAAAAATTACCAAGCCGTACCAGCATTGATGCGATTAAACGGTATTGAAAGTGGTAAAATGTGGCAGAAATTACGTGATGATATGCCAGCAGAAATTGCGCATGACAATAGTTAAACGTCATTGTGGTGAAAAAATCTAGTTCCTGCGACATTTTTTTACGCCAACAGTCTTGTTTTCAGTAGAGTGCTTGAATAATAAAAAACGCCAATCATTTGATTGGCGTTTTTTATTATGCGTGTTAAGCGATTTATCACTCTTTTGCTGAAGGAGTTTCGGATTCGATAACGGTTTCAGCTGGTAATTCTTGCTCTAATGCTAATTTTGCTCGCTCAGCTTTGGAGATATAGCGTTCTTTTGGCTTGCTGCTAGGGTTGTCTGGAACAACTTTATTCTGTCTCGCTTTGGCACGCTTGGCCAATTTTTTTATCATCTGCTGTTTTTTATTCATAATACATCTTCAATGGCTGATATACGACGGCGTTAAGCGATCGCAACAATTCTTGCGGCCATTTTAGCCTATGTTGACTAAAACCCCTAGCGTCCAAATGTATTGATATCTTCATCCGTTGCTCCATCATTACATTCACCACGAATTTCACCGCGTTCAGGTTCAATATAGCGGCTTAATTCGATAAAGCCTTGCTTACAATAGCCTGTCATCGCGATTGTTTTTTCTAATCCAATTTGTACCTGCTGTGTCCACAATTCGAGAAACTCTTGCTTGTCACGCATTTCTTGTGCATAACTGCGTGCATCTTGTTTGCGTCTATCAATCGGTGGTCGATTTGTTGCATCATTGATGTTGCGGTCAGCCGCTGTTGCTAATTTTGCACTATAAACAAACAATTTTATGCCATCACCTTTGATTTCAGTGCTAAATTTATCTTTGAATTGACCAGCAAACTCCATCGGATCGATGGTTTTTGCACTGCAAGCTGTGAGTAAAAGGAGTATTGATGTTGAGATAACAATTTTAAGCACTGAAATGACCTTCTAGTTCAACGATACAAATACCATTGGTGTTGGGGGGGGCTAAAGTGAATATCAACTTAACGACAGGTTAAAATAATGAATCTTCTTTTAACACATTGATGAATTTAGGCAAACTCAGTATTGAGGTAATTCATAATGGCCTTTGATTCATACAACCATTCAACTTTGCCATTATTATTAATTTTCAAACAAGGTACTTGCAGCTTGCCACCTTCGTTGACTAATTCCTGCTTATTACTATCTTGCTTGGCATCAACTAAATTAATATTTACATTTTGGCGACGCATCTCACGGCGCACTTTGACGCAAAAAGGACAGGCATTGTACTGGTAAAGACTTAATGATTGAGCTTTAAGATCAACTTGTTGTTGGTCATCTGCTGAGCGTTGGCGCTTCTTCGGGGCAAAAACAAAATTGAGTAAAAGAATAATTCGACCCAAAATCCAGCGTACTACAAACATAAAAACCTCGTTGGTGTGTAAAAATAGTGTTGGTATATCAATTAAATGTAATTTTACTTTATTGCTGATTCAGATAAAAGGTACTGGTGAATAATCCCTGTATCATTAATGCCATTCATAAACCCTTTTCGTTAACTAAACTCGGTGCAATGGCTAATTTAAGCCCTAACCCGAAGGGCAGTGGCTCTTCAGCCATTGTGCCCAAAATTCAGTTATTTAGCAGACTAAACGACGTTCATTTGTTATTGCCTGAGGGGACATTGGCTACTGCATAATTTTTCAACAAAGATCGACACGCCCTAGTTAGCTTGAAGTTCTAGTTGTACCTCTGCTGCTTGTTGTTTGGCATTAATACGGCTTTCCATCACGAATATTCTTTGACTTTCTATCTTACCTTGGTCAACTAAGAATGATTTAACTGCTTTGGCTCTTTTTTGAGCCAGAATACCTAAGTCTGCAGAATCAACAACTTGTGAATTTTTAAGTAAGTTGTACAAAGCAATGTGCCAACGGATTGTCATTTCATTATCAGTTAATTCTTCTTGTGGTAACTTTGCTTGGCTTTCTGCCATGATGCTCTCTTTGACATCTTCTGGATTTGCACCCATTTCAGTACTGTACAGTTGATAAAGCGCATCGCTTAATGGACCCGATGTTGGGAATTGACTGGCGGTTAAATTTGCTGGTAATTCACCAATTTCGATTGCAGCGGCTTTGGCCAATTTAACTTTTAAGGCTTGTTCAGCAAGTGCTTGGCTATCATTGATGGCGTCTATATCACCCTTAACATTGACGATAAGTAATGGGCGATCGATTAAAGCTTCGGTTAATGCTAATAAATGCTTTCCTTGGCTATCGCTAATTGAGCTGTCACCGTATTCAAAGCTGACGTTATTCATAGGTTCGTCAGATCCAATTAGATTTGCAAGCAAACTAAATGGTGCGGTAATGGCTTTTGTTATGATATTACCTAGAGCCCCCCAAATAATGCTACCAAAACTAAAACTGGGTGAGTTTAAATCGCCCTCGACATCAACGCCTAAATCAATAACGCCATGTCGGTCTTGTAATAATGCAACGGCTAATGTCACAGGTAAACTGGTTGCTAAATCACTGTTACTGGGTTTACCAAGCTGTAATTGATCTATGACTACGTGGTTTGAACCGACTAAAGCATTATTTTTTAACTTATAGGTGAGGTTTAATGATATTTGACCTTTGTCTATGTAATAACCAGCATAAGTTCCTGAATAAGGGTTAACAGACGTCAACTCGACGTTTTTAAAGATCAGATTTAAATCTAAATAGGGCTGAGCTAATAAAGGATTTATCTCTCCTTTTAATGTAACCGGAGCGTATTTATCAATCTTACCCGCTAAATCAACCTTAGCGATTGTTTCAGGATTTGTTGATAGCTGACTAATGTGACCGTTAAGTAATTCAATTCCAGAAGAAAAGTTAGGTGTTAATGAATTATCTGCAAAAAATGCTGAACTATTCTTGAAGGATATACGCTTAATTTCAATACTCGGACTGACATTTTCGGTGTTAGCATTCGCATCGTCTAGGTTGACGTTTTCAGTTTTTTGTTGCTGTTTTGCCGTGAGTTCAGCATTGGATTGTGAGTTGTTATCCGTTGGCGCAGGAGTGACAGCAGGCTTTAATAAATGTGAGATATTAGTGGTGCGATCTTCTAAGATGATAATTCTAGAAAACAGCTCATCAAATAACATTTCATCAATATTAATTTGGCTTTTTTGACGATCAAATTCTAATGAATTGATTGCCATATGCTTCCAGCTCAATAGCGGTTGTTTAAGTAAATTATCTTTGATGTTTAATGAATCTAACCAAGCTTCACCTTGGTAAATTAAGTTCTTGGCACTATCTATTTTCAGTTTACCTTTAGTATTGAAAACGCCATCTTCAATGGTGATATTTACAAAGGGTTCAATGTAAGGCTGTAATTTAGGCAAGTACACATTTTGGTAGCTAAAGTCAGCATCCAGTGATTGATTCTCTAAATCAAATGTTCCCGATGAATCTAGCAGACTGCTTTGATTTATTTGAGCTGACATTTGATAAGTTAATGGGACCGATAAGTCGGATTTGATAACGCCTGTTTCGATGTTGATATTATCCATTTGCCATAAAATGACATTTTCACTGGCAACCGATTCACCCAGGTGTATTGCATATTCAGTCATGTTAATTTTATTTAAACTAATAAGCCAAGGAGACTCGGCTTCGCCAGATGACTCTTCAAGATTGTCATCTGTTGTGTCGGTTTCTAAATCAGTAAGGTTTTTGGGCATTAATAAGGTCATTAAATCAGCACCAGTCGGCGAAACCTTCATTGCTATTTCACCTTGGTGAGTTTCAAAACTTTCAATGTTAATTTGTTTGCTCACGCTATTGATGTCTAAATTGTTGAGCTTAATTTTGTCAATGGCAATTTTGCGTTCATTTGCGTGCGAAGCGACAATGCCCGTCAAATCGATGTTTGTCTTGGATAAATTGAATTGTAGCGGGGGTTCAATTGCAGGATCGATTGTTAATGCAATATGGCTAACAATATTTAATTTTCCTTGATTGAGTTGAATGTCAAAGTGCTCATCAATAAATTGCCAATACTTTTCAAGATTGAAATCGGCCAGTGCAAGATCAATATCTAATGTAAATGGGAAAAGTTGAAACTGACCCGCTAAAGTGAGCTGGCTATTGTGTTCGTCATTAAGAATTATTTTATAGTTGTTTCGCTTTTCAAGTGGGTCATCGTTTGACTTAACCACTTTGGCTAAACTATCAAATTGATTGAATTCTAAATTAATAGTGGGATAAACAACGTGGCTATCACTCACTGCGTCGCTAAGTGAAATTGCACCTTGTTCTATGGTTATTTTATCAATACGGATCCCAAATGGCAGTTCGGTTTCTTGAGTCTGAGGTGTGTTGGTCTCTGGCGCAGTATTTTTTTCGATAAATGCAAGAATATCGGAAAAGTTAAATTCCTGTTCAGTGATTCGTGCTAGGTTGATTGTGGGTTTGCTAATGGCAATTGTTTGCATACTGACATCTAAGTTAACCAAAGATTGCCATGGAGATAGATTAACAAGGAGTTTCTCAAATCCAACAAAGGTGTCTTGAGGCGTTTTTTCTGCCATTAATAGGCGGTCAACTATTAGCTCAAAGGTAAAGGGATTGAAGCTAATATTTTCAATTTGAGTATTACGACCCGTTTGCTTGGTGATGAGATCAGGGACATATTTAAGTGCAAGATAAGGGGCGAGAACACCTAGCATCAGACACAATAATGCATAGCAACATAACGCAATAAATAGGCTCTTTTGATAAAGGGGGCGTTGTGAAAAGTGAGAATATAAGGAAGCCATACGGTGCTCTTTGACACAAAAGAAGATAGCACTATTTTAACCAATGTTGAGCATGATTGAGAGGTTTTTCTTTGCTTTTTTCAAATAGACAACAAATAGACATTTGTACTATTTACATGTAAACTTTTGTAATTCATGGTTTTAATCTGCTTGTCTTTTTGAGCTGTGAGTATAGCTTTTACAAATAGCCAATTAATTCGTAATTCAAGGATGAAATATGCACATACGTCTTGCTGCCGATACTGATTTACAGCCTCTAAGTCATCTTTTTGATCATTACCGTCAATCCTGCGATCACCCTAGTGACATTAATGGATGTTACACTTTTTTAAGTCAACGATTGTCTGAAAATGATTCAATTATTTTTGTCGCATCTGAAAGCGAAAATATTCTCGGTTTTATTCAACTTTACCCGTCTTTTTCGTCATTAATGTTACAGCCTGTATGGTATTTTGAAGATGCGTACGTTATGCCGAAATATCGTAATCAAGGTATTGCAAGCCAAATGATTGCCCGAGCCAATATATTAGCAACAAGTGCTCAGGTAAAATTAGTCGATGGTCATCGCGAGCAAAGTTTACGAGTTTAGTTTTAAGGTTAAACGAATAGTTTATGACCCCAGTATTTTACTGTTAAAATACTGGGGTTTTTAGCATCTGGAGATGATAGGTTGAATAAGAGTTTGTTAACTAACGTAATTGCTGCCTCATTCGTTGTGGTGGGTTACTTTATTGCACAACCATTAATATTAACGGTTGGTTTATTTGCACTTTCTGGTGCAGTCACTAATTGGTTGGCTGTGTACATGTTATTTGAAAAGGTGCCTGGGTTATATGGTTCAGGTGTCGTGCCTAACCGTTTTGAAGAGTTCAAAGCGGGGATCAAACACCTTATGATGGCGCAATTTTTTACTGAAGAAAACATCGATAGATTTCTCACCGTGAGTGACAGCAAAGCAATTAACTTAGCTCCAGTGATTGATAAAGTGGATTTAGCACCATCTTTCGATGCATTAGTGTCTACTGTAGAGAAATCATCATTAGGTGCTATGCTGGCAATGTTTGGTGGTTCTGAAGCGCTACTGCCATTAAAAGCGCCTTTTATTGAGAAAATGAAGCAATCATTAATTGAGTTATCAGAAAGCGAGCAGTTTAATCAAATTCTCTTAAATGAATTAGAGCAGCCAGATGTGATTGCCGACATTCAAGCGAAAGTCGCTAATATTGTTGACCAAAGGTTAAATGAGTTAACCCCCGAATTAGTTAAACAAATTATTCAAGAAATGATTAAACAACATCTAGGTTGGTTAGTGGTTTGGGGCGGAGTATTTGGTGGGTTGATAGGCGCATTTGCTGCGTTAATCAGTTAATCAATCTTATGGTTGTAGCGCGAATCGATCAGATATCCTTGCTTATTATTCTTTTCGCTAGTCCAACTTAAGTTAATTGGGCAATAAAAGGTTATTCGCTATACTGTGGATAACCTTTGTTATTGAAAGATATTACCATGCCACATCATCACATTAATTATCTAGAAATTCCGGTTAAAAACGTTGCCAAAACGAAAACATTTTTCAAGCAGGTTTTTGGTTGGCAATTTCAGGACTATGGTTCTCAATATAGCTGCTTTTTAGACGTCGGTATCAGTGGTGGCTTTTTTGAGTCAGACACGGTGTTTACAACTGAAAATGGGGCGCCTTTAATTGTTTTATACAGTTCATCACTTGAGCAAACACAAAGTCGAGTGACTGAATATGGTGGACAGATAAGCAAAGCCATATTTACTTTTCCAGGTGGAAGGCGGTTTCAGTTTTTAGATACCAATGGCAATGAATATGCAGTCTGGTCAGAATAATTCCTATGACTGACCCGCACGATATTGTTTCGCCGTGTATACGTCACTGCAGTTTAGATGAGCAAGACATTTGCTTGGGATGTCATCGCACATTGGATGAAATTCTAGCTTGGCATACCATGACAAATGAACAAAAATCTTCACTTCTAAACGAGTTGCTGCTTAGGGCGTTAAGTCGTAAACGCCCCTTTAAGTTTTAATGGCTTGAGTATTAATTGGAACATAGCCATCATTAGATAGCTATGATACAAATTAATGTGCTGATTGATGATCCTTATGCGTTTTAGGTAGCACTAAGTTCATGATAATCGCTATGATGCCGCATAAACTGATACCCGTTAAACTGAATGAACCAATCCCAAACGCCATACCACCAATTCCAAATACCAATGTTACTGCAACAATACTGAGGTTTCTTGGTTCTGATAAATCAACCTGATTACGAATTAGAGTGTTTAGGCCAACGGCAGCAATAGAGCCAAATAGCAAACACATAATCCCACCCATAACAGGCACAGGGATGGTTTGTAACAACGCACCTAATTTACCCACAAACGCTAAAATAATTGCGGTTATTGCTGTCCAGGTCATAATGCGGGGGTCAAAACTTTTAGTTAAGGTGACTGCGCCAGTCACTTCAGAGTATGTGGTATTCGGTGGGCCACCAAATGCCGATGCCGCCATAGTCGCAATACCATCACCAGTTAAAGTACGATGTAAGCCTGGCTTTTTCATGTAATCTTTACCAGTGACATTGGATATCGCAAGAATATCACCAATATGTTCAACTGCAGGTGCGATGGCAACCGGTATCATAAATAAAATCGCTTGCCAGTGAAATTCAGGGGCTACAAAATCCGGTATCGATAACCAAGCGGCTTGATGAACAGGTGTAAAATCAACCACACCGAACATTAAACTCAACGAGTAACCTACAGTGATACCGGCCAAAATGGGCATGAGTTTGGCAAGACCTTTGGCAAAAGTTGCTACTAAAATGGTAGCCGATAAAGACGTCAATGAAATAATTAACGCTGTATTTGAGGGAATTAATTCAATTGCGCCATCTCCTGTCTTACCTAGTGCCATGTTAACGGCCATAGGGGCTAAACCTAAACCGATTATCATGATCACAGGGCCAACGACCACAGGAGGCAGTAATTTATTGATAAAACCAATGCCTCTGATTTTTACTGTTAAGCCTAATAATACATAAACAAATCCAGCAACCATTAGGCCGCCCATTGTTGCAGGGATCCCCCACGTTTGAACCCCGTATAAAATGGGGGCGATAAACGCAAAAGAAGAGGCGAGAAATATGGGAACTTGGCGTTTTGTAACGAGTTGAAAGAGTAGGGTACCAATACCTGCGGTAAATAGGGCTACACGGGTATCTAATCCGGTAAGTAAGGGCATGAGGACAAGAGCACCAAAGGCCACAAATAGCATTTGTGCACCTTGCAGTGGGATTGACAAGCGATTCATAGGGTAAACTCCATTATATTTATTATGTCTTTCGAGTTGTCCTGTCGTATAATTTTTATGCTAATAGAATCAGATAAAAAGAGTGACTAAAGACCTTACTCGTTAGATTTTTATTATGTTACACTTTCACCACTTATTTTGATTGCGTTTACGTCACCTAATGCTAAAAAAATTACTTACTTTTATATTTATGACTTTGTCTTTTTCTCATGCACAGGTATTTGCTGCAGAGGTACAAAAACTGGATGAAGCTGATATTGTTGTCACCTCTCGTGCTGACAGTGCCCGTTCAAGTGCTTTAAAAGAGGCATTGGCAAGTGTGTTTCTTAAAAACTCGGGTAGCCCTAGTGTGGTAATGAACCCGATGGTTAAAGCACAAATCGAAAACCCTGAAGCCTTGCTGATTCAATACGGTTACAGTCAGGTAAATGAAGACTTAATATTTAAGGCCAGTTTTGACCATCAAGGGGTAATTAATATTCTGCGCCAGGCTAACCTGCCTGTGTGGGGAGCCCAGCGTCCGTTGACGTTATTATGGGTGACTATGGCTGAAAATAACGAAACTGTGATCTTATCTGATTCAAGCCAAAACCCTTTACGAATGGACTTTGCCACTGAATCGAGTAATAAAGGGATACCCGTACTTCTGCCCTTGATGGATTTAGATGATTTAATGGCGGTAACACCAACCGATGTAAAAGGAATGTTTATCAATCCTGTTAATATCGCCTCTAGCCGTTATCAAGCCGATTATTTTGCGATGGTTGACATTGACGAGTCACAGGGCAAATTGAGGTTTCAACTTGCTTTATATAATAAAGCGCATACTGGGGCGTTATTACAACCGATTATCATGCAGCAAGGCGAAGCTGTAGATGTGACATCTGCAACTAAACGCATTGTGACGTTACTTGCCAATTATTATATTAGCCAATATGCGATAGCCTCTTCGGGAAACAATCTTGAAACCTCAGTAAGTTTTACTGGCGTATCTAGCATGAAGCAGGTTGTTGAAATTGAAAAATATCTCAAACAACTCAGCGCAGTAAAAGAGGTTGCCGTTAGCAAACTCAGTAAAGACACCATCACCTACAAACTCGGTTTATTTAGTAGTGTTGAAGATTTACAGCGTTTACTGAGTATTGATGCACGCTTATCTAAAATAGATACCATGGGTGATGCAAATTCATATTTAACGCCGCAAACAAACAATGATACATCGCTAATCTATGAATGGAAAAGTCAATAGTCGCTAGTATTTTTACCTCGGGAGCACTTATGTTATGATTGCTCCCGCTGTGTTTATTTTTGAGAATTTTGAGTGACCCAATCCTCCCCACGTCAATTATCTTTGCCCGTTTATTTACCTGATGATGAAACTTTTAATAGTTATTATCCTGCATCAGGTAATGATGAGCTGATCCAAAAGCTCCAAGCATGTGCTGAGGGGAATCTGAGCTCGTCTTTATATTTATCCGGCCCGCAAAAATCTGGTCGAACACATTTGATGCATGCAGCTTGTGCCCATGCCAATGAATTAGACCGCCGTTCTCTATATGTGCCATTAGGCATTCATGCTAGTATTTCACCTGCATTATTTGAAGGTGTCGAAGCATTAAACTTAATCTGTATTGACGATGTTGATGCGGTAGCAGGTCATCCTGTTTGGGAAGAGGCGCTATTTCATTTGTATAATCGCATAGCAGAGCAGCAGGACTGCCGTTTAATTGTCAGTGCGAGTGCATCACCTATTGAAGCCTGTTTTGCTTTACCTGATTTAGTCTCGCGTATGCAATGGGGGTTAATTTACCATTTGCAGCCTATGGCGGATGATGAAAAACTAGTTGCATTGCAGCGCCGTGCTGCAATGCGTGGATTACAGTTATCCGATGATGTGGGTCGATTCTTACTGACACGAATGGCGCGGGACCTGCGAACGCTATTTGACGTACTGGATAAATTAGATAAAGCATCCATGGTACATCAACGTAAATTAACGATTCCTTTTATTAAAGAAATGCTCCGATTGTAATAACTCAATCCTTTGGGCTGAGTTTATTGTGCTTTTTATAACAATATCAATAAATCAGCGACCAAAATAGCGCAGAAAGATGCATGGTAACAAGGCCGACTTTACGATAAGTTGTTATTCTTACATCGAAAAATCTAACGCCGTCATTGAATCTTATAGCAAGCTAGAATGAACCGTTATTGATATTGGTCGGTGCTTCTGCATCATCAGTTAATAAACAATAACGCTACCTCACAGACTCAGCGTCGCATTAATCGACAACAGTTTGCTGCGAAATAACCTCGAAAGATCAATCGATTTTAGCGGGTTAGGCTATTCAACAGTATCATCTTCCTTTTGTCTTATCTTATGCTGGCTGCCGCTTAGCTCTAACGGTCTTTCTTGTGTGTTTGAGCGTTGTTCAACCTGGTTAACTTTTTGTGGGACAAAGCCATCATTTGATATTAAGGTTAAGTTTTCTAGCCATGATTTACCTGCAACCATTGGTAACGGTTCAGGTAAATTGTCGACTAAGGTTGTGCTTCCCACTTCGGGTAATATTTCTGAGATAACAAATTCTGCACGAGGTTTGATGGTCGCTTCTCCAATTCGCCCTCTTTGTCCCCAATTAACGGTAATCGTCGAGCCTGATGCATTCTCAGGTGCATCAGTCACTGCAACGTCACGTAATATCGCATATCGGTGACTCATTAATGCCTCTTCAAATAACATGGCAACGTCTTCGCGTGTTGAAGAATAGGCATAATAGTCCGAGGCATGATCGGGTTTGAAGAAGCTGGTTACATCACTCGCTACATAGGATTTTTGGGTTGCATTGGCTGTTTCACCTTTAAAACTGACATTGGCTAGACCATACATTTCACTGCTTTGCAGAGGTGAAAAATTACTGAGTTGATCAGATATCAATGCGCTGTTATTTGTGCGTTTATAAAAATCATCTAATAATGTTGGTCCTTGAAGATCAGCATGCACGCTACGTGGAAAAAAATCATTAGCATGGGCTAATTCATGATATAGCAATGACGCTAATCTAGGTGTTAAGTCTTTAATCGTGCGATTAGTTCGGTTTTCATATGGATACGATGAATAAGCATATTGATTATTTTTGACGTGTCGCCAGGGCATTAAAAACTGCAGATCATTACCAAAATCACTTCGATAGTCGGGAGCTTCATTAATACTGTCACGCTCAGCTGATGTGAGCCATAAATTATCTGGGTCAAGATAAATGGCGCCGGTGACGACCCAATAGAACGAAGGACGAATGTCATAACTGATGACAATTGCACTGACAGATTGTAACAGGGTGATGAAGTCACCGTGTGGATCTTGCTGTTGCAAAAACTGTTCGAAATTACGCCCCATCCAATCATGTGACACCACCACTCGGTCCATAATATTACTTATGCTAGGATTTGTGGTTTGTTGACCTATCAGTGGCAGTTGTGAAATGGTGCAACTGCTATTGAGGGTATTGGAATAAGTACATTGAGTTAAACGGTTACTGTAAGCTGAATTGGTTTTATAAGCATAAGTGCGTGCTAATGGGCTATCGAAATAGGGAGAGCTAATATTGGCTTCATTTGTAACAAGAATATGAACGTCATCAGTTAATGTTTGACCGTTAAAGTCGGCAGACGCCCTGATTGAAATCACCCTATCTTGAGCCACATTGGGGGCGACAAATAGCGGGCGCGCAGGGTTGGATAAATCCAAATTGACATCTGTACCAGAATAGATGCACCAATCAATATTGGTTGGCATTTGGCCATTAATGCTGGCCAATCTTATGCTGACATTATTGCCTTCAACCACTTGGTGATCGCTGTTAACAGCAAGGCTAGATTGTTGAGCATTATTAACGTTTATCGTCACGAATTGAGTGATATTTTGCCCGGTTCCACTAACAGTCAGTTTGAATTGATAATCTCCACTATTAGCAGGTGTAAAATTCAATACCGGTGACTTATCACTGATCAATGTTAGCGGTTCTCCTGATATTTGTTGCCATTGAAAACGCATCCCTGATGAGTTTTTATCTGTCAGTTTGGCAATAATCACTGCAGGTTGATCTGTTTGATAGGCTAATTCAGTTAAAAATTCAATATTGTCGGTGGTCTCGACAACTGACCATTCGACAGGGTTATCACACTGGGATATCGGCAAGTTAGGATCGGGTGGCGGAGTCGGCGAAGGCGCAGGATCTGAGCTTCCACCACAAGCTGTGAGGAAACAGGCTGATACAAGAAGTGAGATAATATTGCGACTCATTGCCATGGGGTGATTCCTATCGTTATTATGAATTGACTATAGCATGGCATTTTTCATTACGACAAGATTAAAAAAGCGCCGTAATGGCGCTTTCTCATATCTAACTTGATGTTATATCAGTTAGTTAATCTGTTTTTTGTGATTTTTTCTTAAGGCCTAAACCTAATTCTCTGCCTCTTTTACGGGCATAAAATGGAAAACCTACCAACAGTGCAGAAATAAGCACAGATTCAATCACGGCAAACGCTAATGCTTCTTCAGTGACATATACCAAAGTCAGCCCATGAAGTAGATAAAGGCAAAGAATAAAGCTGGCCCATGCATAGGTATATGGGTTGCCTTGAATCACACCTTTCAGAGGCATTAATAAGGGTAAAATCCACATAAGATTAAATGCTAAAGAGTAGCTACCCTCAAGACCTTGCTGAATAAACCATCCGGTTAACAATAATACTAAAGCAATATAGCCTGTTCGGCATAGCTGGAATAAGCTTTGGGTTGTCATCTATGGTTACTCAATAATCGCTAAAACACTTTCAGGAGGACGGCCAATCGCAGCTTTGCCATTAGTTAGCACAATAGGGCGTTCAATCAGTTTAGGGGTATTCACCATTGCTTGAATAAGTTGCACTTCAGTCAATGTTTCATCCTGTAAACCTAATTCTTTATATTCGATTTCTTTTGTTCGCATTAATTGACGGGCGGTTAATCCGAGTAAACTCAGGATATGGGTGATTTCATCTACCGAAGGGGTATTTTTTAAATATTCAACCACGTTAATATCATCTGATTTACCTTGCACTAAGGCTAGGGTTTCACGACTTTTAGAACAACGAGGATTATGTAAAATAGTAATTTTTGTCATAGTATCAACTTTCATTTTTGGACTTGAACACGATTTATTTAAGCGCTTCTAACTGTCTGTCAGCTTCACGAAATTGTCTTATACGCGCTTCAATACGCGCAATTTGTAGCTGCTGGCCTTCAGAGTGGCGATAAGCATAATTTAGCTGGTCTATCGCACCTTTATAATCAGCCGCCAGCGCCATTGCTTCAGCATTAGCATAATATTCTAAGGCTTTATTGCCCATTTTGCGGTAAGCGTCGGTCATTATTTGGTAAGGGAGTATATTCTGTTTATCTAAAAATATCAGTTCTTCTAGCATTGGAATGGCTTTTTTAGGTGAGCCTGACTCAACGTAAATGTTAGCTAAATTGGCATTAACGACTTGAGACGTCGGCTTAAGTTTGCGTTGTGCTTCGAGTAATACAATCGCATCATCGAACGCTTTACGTTGGGCAAGTAAGTCCGTTTTCGTATCGATATAGAATAGGTTATTGGCATCTTGTTTGATTAATGTATCGATAATCGCTTCAGATTCGTCAAATTTTTTAAGACGAAATAACGCTAATGCTTTGCCGTATAATGCCGCTTCTTTAAATGTGTAAGTGTTCTTTTTAATTTGGGTTTCAAATAATGAAAGCGCCGCTTCATCATTAAAGCTAGAAAAACGGACCTGAATACGGGATTTCGCAAGTTGATAATTTAAGTTATCAGGAATATAACGGCTTGGATATTGTGCCGCTCGATTACGGGCATCAGTAATACGCGATTCAGGTAATGGGTGAGTGAGCAGCATTTGTGGTGGCGTAGTGGTAA
Organism: Shewanella subflava; assembly: GCF_025971955.1. Taxonomy (GTDB): domain Bacteria; phylum Pseudomonadota; class Gammaproteobacteria; order Enterobacterales; family Shewanellaceae; genus Shewanella; species Shewanella subflava. The sequence goes on along the minus strand of NZ_JAPDMX010000033.1, from coordinate 124,522 downwards.
AACGGTAACGCGTTGCTAACTCGGCAAAAAAATCAGCAGCGCCATTAGGATCAAATCCTGCTTCGACTAAAATTTGCATGCCGATACGGTCAGCTTCTTTTTCATGTAAACGGGTATAGTTTATTTTTGATTGTGTGGCTAATGCTTGAGTCGTAGCTAATGCAGCCATACCAGCCTGTGGTGCGGCGATAGTTAATAATATCGCCCCTAGTAAGCCTGCAATGGTTGCAGTGGAACTTTTTTGTTGCGCCTCTAAAGAACGGGCGAGATGACGCTGGGTAACGTGGGTGATTTCATGTGCTAATACGGATGCGAGCTCACTTTCTGAGTCCGCATTGAGAAATAATCCTGTGTGAACCCCCACATGGCCGCCAAAAAAGGCAAAAGCATTAATTTCATCGTTTCTGAGTAAAAAAAAGTAAAAAGGGGTTTTAACCCCAGTCGCATGGGCAACAAGTTTATTGCCCAGTTCAGATAAATATTGATTTAACACGGGATCGTTTAATACGGGCGCTGATGAGCGGATAACCCGCATGTATGCATCACCGTAAACCATTTCTTTTTCAAGGCTAAATGTATTCACCGCAGCCGTTCCCAGATCGGGTAGGTCGCTATTGGCAAAACTGCTGGCAATATTGGCCGCAAATAAAACTGAAACCGCACTGGCAATAAAGGTTTTACTCATTTTTCGGAATGATTTAGTGGTGAAAGATAATTTACTCAAACGACACCCTTAACGCTGATTATTATGTAGAGAAAACCGCACAAGAGTTTACTCTGTTAGCTTGTGGTTTGCCATCCAACTAAGGATAATAGCATCAGTTTATTTAACGTAAATTATTATGAAACTGATAGATTTAACAACGTATCGTTGTCCATATCCTTTAGTACAGGTCAAACTGTTATTAAAACAATTGCCACAAGGCGAAACATTGAAAATTTTATTGTCAGACCCTGGTTCTTGCAAAGATGTTCCCGCATGGGCTGAAAAAAATGGTTTTCATGTCAGCCTATTGCAGCAAGATAAAAGCACTATGGCAATTAATATCACTAAATAGGCCTATGTTAGGTTAATTTTTCTTCATTTATACAAGGTTTTGCAATGTTAGAGTTTTTAAAAGAATGGTACAAAACCCGTTTTAGTGATCCACAAGCAATTACATTAGTGTTTATTCTTGTCGGTATAACCTTAACGCTTTATTTTGGTGCAGGTTTGTTAGCACCATTACTGGTGGCATTAGTGCTAGCTTTTTTATTAGAGTGGCCCGTGGCACAAATGTCTAAATTAGGCATTAACCGCACCGCTGGCGCTTCGATAGTATTGGTCGCTTTTCTTGGCTTAATGCTGTTAATTATTCTTGTTTTAATGCCGAGTATTTGGCGACAAGGTGTCAGTTTAGTGACAGATATTCCCAGTATGTTAGATAAAGGCATGCTCGTTATTCGTGATTTGAGCCGTGATTACCCAAAGTTTATCAGTGTCGAACAAATCGATGCTTCATTTAACGAGCTTAAAAAACTACTCGATACACAACATCTGTTAGATTTTGGTAAGCAAATATTGGGCTTTTCTGCTTCATTGCTTGTGCTGATGGTATACGCCATTTTAGTACCACTATTAGTGTTTTTCTTTTTAAAAGATAAGCATGAATTGATTCAGGGAAGTAAGCGTTTTTTCCCTGCCAATCGAGGCTTAGCCAGTAAAGTGTGGTTTGAAATGGATCAACAGATATTTAATTACATTCGCGGTAAAGTGATGGAAATTATTATTGTTGGGGTGGTGAGCTACGTATTTTTTGCCGTAATGGGCTTACGTTATTCTGCGCTTTTAGGCGTGCTAACTGGTTTATCAGTCTTGATCCCTTATGTTGGTGCAACGTTAGTTACTTTACCCATCGCATTAGTGGCGTTTGTCCAGTGGGGAATTGGACCTGAGTTTGGTTATTTAATGTTAGGCTACGGTATTATCCAGGCATTGGATGGCAATGTTTTGGTGCCGATTTTATTCAGTGATGCGGTCGATTTGCACCCAGTAATGATTATTGCCGCGGTATTGGTATTTGGTGGTTTATGGGGAGTATGGGGGGTATTTTTTGCTATTCCTTTAGCCTCTTTAGTCAAAGCAGTGATTAATGCTTGGCCTCAACAAAATGAGCAAAAAACGACCCTTGATCTTGAATAATAATCCTTTGAATAACCTAAGTTGTTAAAAACTAAAAATGCACAATACTAAATTGTGCATTTTCGTTTAACACCTCAATTGATTTTATGTCGGTCAGTATCACCTCTATCTCATGGCCGTTTTTCAGCTTACCGTAAATCACCTCTTGTTTTATCGGGGTATCGCTAAAGCCTGTGTTATGAAATACGCCAGTAATGTATTGACCATTGTTTAGTGTTAGCAATACTGTGTATCGATGTAAGCATATCAGCTCAATATAATCGTGAAGATGGCAGGCAAGCATTTTAGACATACATACTTCCATAGTGAATAAATGACATTAACTACATTAAATCAATAGCTGCTTAATGTCATTGTGTTGCCCACGTTCTGCAATTCAAAAATGTTTTGGCCTTGGTCATTTCAATCAACAGAAACACAGTTACTGAACGAAGACAAAATCGTGAAAACAAGGTGAGATATGAAATGACGTTTTCATTGTAATGTCATTATTGTTAAAATCTCATGCTAAAAAGCTTTGCGAGGATTAATAACTGAACCGATATACTGAATTTGTTCTTTTACCATCAATAATATTCACTTCAATAAAATACATACGATCATAATCTTCGGTGTAATCCATTTTGGCAAAATCGGCTTGCAGGCTTAACTTTTTAGCTAATACAATCATCGTATTGCCGTGGCCGACAATTAAATAACGCCCAGGTTGTTGCATTAATGTTTGGCTAAACCCTTCAAGATCGCTAGGATCATATGACGTTACTGGCAAGCTCTGACTTTTAGCAGTAGGTTCTGCTGTTAACTGCGTACGGCGATAATCGGTTGAGTACACTTTATTTAGCGGAATATGCTGCAGCATATCTGCAAGTCGTTGGGCTCTGAGTGTGCCTTGTTCATTTAATTCGGGGTCGCTGCCAGCTTGTTTTTCACCGTGACGAACCAAAATAAAAGTCCATTTTTGAGCGCTATCATCGTCACTTTTTAGCGTTGGTGTGCTATGTGATGGGCTAATGACTTGTGCCATGCTACTCATGCTTAACAGGCTAAGGCAAAAAAAGCCAAATATAAAAAAATAAGTGAATTTTTGATGAGGAATCATGTGCATATATCCGAATAACGAAGATGTATTTCATCATAGCACTGGTAAAGCCAATGTAAAGAATCCACCTTCTAAAGAAGGTGGCTTTGATATCACTCCCTAAAAGGGCGCTATCCTATACGTGCGTTAACAAGACGCCGTAAATATATCCCTATAGGCTTTACTAAATCATCCCTGATTTAGAAGCTTGTACCGCACCATTAGCAAAGCTTACCTATCACTTGAGTTAATCAGCTATTGAACATACTGCAGGCAAAGCCTAATTGATGATAACCCCCTAATGAAGTAGGTGGTTTATGGGCTGAAAAAAATAATGCCCTACAAATGTAGGGCATGGCATTTTATAACACGTGAAATTATCTTATTGGGTCGTTTTGTAAATCGATACTATAAATCGCAAACCCAGCTATCGTTCCTTCAACTTGTTTTTTGACCATTTTACGTTGCTGATTAGCTTGAATAAATGTGTCAGCTAATTCACTGTCTTGGGTTTCAAAACGTACATCTAATTGAATTGATGTATTGATGGTTTTGAAGTCCCAGTTGTAGTCTGCGGTCGGGTTTACCGCAGAATGATAACCACCGCTGCCATCAGGCTGTGATTGCTCAGTGATGTAGGTTGCTAATGCTGCACGGTTTTCATCTGGAAGTTCTAAAATGACATGTTCCGGTCCGGTTCCAGCAAATGCACCGCCAAATGCGCGGTAGTTATTTGAAGCAATAATAAACTCCATTGCGTCTAGTTCATTGCCTGTTATTTGCTGACCTTCAGTGTTTGTGTAGGTTAACTCGACAATACGGTTAGCATCTGGATTAACCACTTTACAATTGCGATCGAATTTAGCCGGTTGTGTGACATCAATTTTGTAGGTCACGCCATCAATAGTGTCAAAATTATATGTTGGGTGTCCTGTACGGTTGATTAAGTTTTGTGGGGCAGTAATATTTGGATCAATTTGATTAAACTGATTTGCGCTACACTCTAACCAATCTTTAAGCTCGGCGCCATTTGCTTTAACTGCAACCATAGTATTTGGGTATAAATACAAATCAGCAGCATTTTTATAGGTTAGATCGCCTTTTTCAACCATAACATATTGAGCTGCATCACCTTCAGAGTATCTTCCACCTGCTTTGAATGGTGCCGAGGCTGACAAGATTGGGAAATCTTTTAATTCTGGTGGTAATTTTGCTTTTACATTAGCAATCTGTGCATCCGATACAATTTGTACCGTAGGATCGTCTTGTACCAACGATAGGAAGCTATACATGTCGCCGGTAGATTTACCTATTGGTTTGTTTACATAGTCAAGTGTACCTTGATGCTCTAAAGCAACAGCATCACGAATGCTGTCTTCACCGGTCACTAATGGCGTTTTGTTAGCATTATCATAAATTGGACGCGCTTCTGTTTGTGACTCACTGTGTATTACTACCCATTGGCTGTCTTTTTTACGCAGTTTTAAATCAACAATCCCTAAATTATCACCCCAGCGACCTGGCATCACCGCAGGTACGCCATTTAATAAACCTTTTTCTACGTCAGTATTTGGTAAAGTGGCATAATTTGCATGTGGGAATATGGAATGACTGTGGCCAAACATAATTGCATCAATGCCATCTACATCGGTCAATGCGAATGTTGCATTTTCAGCCCATGCATCGCCAGGGTTTTCTGGTGAACCAATGCCTGAATGGGGAATAGCAATGATCACATCGGCGCCTTTGGCTTTCATTTCAGGTACATATTTGTTCGCCGCTTGGGTAATTCCTATGGTTTCAACTTCACCTTCAAGGTTGGCTTTATCCCAAATCATAATTTGCGGTGGAACAAAACCGATATAACCTATATTAATTGTATGCTCATTCCCTCGGGTATCGACTACGACTTTTTCTTTTATGAGATAAGGGCTGAACATCGGCTCTGAGAATTGTATATCATTCCAACACCCCGCTTTATTGGCACAAATTACGTTAGCGCTTATGTAAGGGAAATCTGCTCCCTCTAGTGATTTTTCGAGGAAGTCTAAACCATAGTTAAACTCATGGTTACCTATATTGGCCACATCATAGTCAAGTGTGTTCATTGCCTTGTAAGCAGGGTGAGTATCATCTACACCTACGCTAGCCATGTAATCGCCCATAGGGCTGCCTTGCAATAAATCGCCATTATCAACTAACACAGAGTTGGTGACTTCCGCTCTTGCGGCATTAATCAAACTGGCGGTACGAGCTAAACCAATAGTAGGATCGTCTTTGCCTGAATAATAGTTAAAGTCCATGATATTGGTGTGAAGATCAGTGGTTTCCATTACGCGTAAATCCACTTCAATGACACCGATGGATTCATCATCGTTATTACCGCATGCGGATAAACCAAGTGAGCTAGCGATAATCATCGCAAGTATTTTTTTGTTATGCATTGAGATATTTCCTGTTCGACCCCAGGGCGACTTTGCCCTTGCTTGAATAACAAACCTATGATTATGTGTTGGTTTTTTATTATTAAAGCGGGCAAATTATATCGAATTTCAATGAAGTAAATGTGACGAGAGCTTGTTTTTTGCTGTATCAATTTGTTACTGATGCATTTGTAAACAGTTAAAAAAAAGCATCACAAATGATGTGATGCTTTTTAAACCAATGAGTAAATTTTAGTGTTTGTCTAACAAGCCTCTTGAGCGAAGTAACGGTTCAATACCTGCTTCTTTTCCGCGAAATTGTTTGTAAAGCATCATAGGATCAGCACTACCACCGGTGGATAAGATATATTGACGGAACTTATCTGCGGTGTGCTTATCAAAAATACCATTTTCTTTAAATGCTTCAAACGCATCGGCGCCTAAAATATCTGACCATAAATAGCTGTAGTAGCCAGCGGAATAGCCTCCGGCAAAAATATGTGAGAAATAAGTACTGCGGTAACGAGGAGCAATTTGTGGAATTAAGCCCATTTTAGTTAACGAATTTTCTTCAAATTCTGCCGCATTATGAATGTCATTGTTTTTCAAGGTATGCCAATCTAAATCAAGATATGTTGCCGCCATATACTCCACGGTTGAAAATCCCTGATTGAATTGACTTGCTGCTTGAATCTTCTCAACTAAGGTTTGTGGGATCACTTCGCCTGTTTGATAGTGTTTGGCAAACTGGGCCAGTACTTCTGGTTGAGTCATCCAGTTTTCCATCACTTGAGAAGGAAATTCTACGTAGTCTCTTGGCACGTTAGTACCCGATTGAGAACGATACTTAATATTCGATAATAACCCATGTAAGGCATGTCCGAACTCATGGAATAGGGTACTTGCCTCATCAAAGGTTAATAAGGCAGGTTCGCCCGCGGCCGGACGAGGATAGTTCAATACGTTTACAATAATAGGCTTTGAATCCACGCCATTCATCTTGTATTGCTGCCGATAAGCATTCATCCAAGCTCCGCCACGTTTTGAACCGCGGACAAAGTAATCTCCCATAAAGATCCCTATCAAACTGCCATCTTTATCATAAACTTCCCAAGTGCGAACATCTGGGTGATATTTGGGCAAATCTGTGCGCTCTTTAACCGTAATACCAAATAGACGGTTAGCGGTATGGAAAACGCCATCAAGCGTGCTTTCTAACGAAAAGTAAGGCTTTGTTTGCTGTTCATTAAAGTCATATCTGGCAACACGAATTTTATCTGAATAATACCACCAGTCCCACGCTTCAAGCTTGAAACCGCCATTTTCACTGTCAATGACTTGTTGTAAATCGGCCGCTTCAGTTTTCGCTTGTTCTAAAGCGGCAGGCCATACTTTATTTAACAGGTTGTAGACATTTTCAGGGGTTTTAGCTGTTCGTTTTTCAAGTACAAAATGGGCATGTGTTTGGTAACCCATTAATTTTGCACGCTCAGCGCGTAAAGCTGCAATTTGAGCTAAGGTTGATTTGTTGTCATTAGCATTATCATGATTGGCTTGTGATATGTAGGCTTTGTATATTTTTTCGCGCAACTGACGATTATCGGCGTAGGTTAAAAAAGGAGTAATTGACGGCCGATGAATCGTGAACACCCATTTGCCTTCATGACCGAGTTTAATGGCTTTTTGGGCGGCGGTGTTAATCGCATCATCGGGCAAGCCTGCTAAATCTTGTTTATTGTCGATAATTAATTGAAAGGCATTGTTCTCTGCCAGTACATTATCGCCAAATACCAAGTTTAATTTACCAATTTGTTCGTTTAAATCACGCAGTTTTTGCTTGTCTTCAACCGATAAGTTTGCGCCTCCACGGGTAAATGATTTGTAGGTATCTTCCAAAAGCTTAGCTTCTGCTACATTTAAATTTAATGTGTCTTTTTGTAAATAGACGGTTTTTACACGTTGAAATAATCGATCATTTAAAAAAATATCGTCGCTGGCAGAAGATAACATTGGCGAAACAGTTTTCGAGATCTCTTGTAATTCAGGATTAGTATGCGCACTAGTGAGGTTATAAAACACTCTGATAACCTTGGTAAGCAGATCTCCTGAAAACTCCATAGCTTCGATAGTATTGGCAAACGTAGCGGGTTGAGGGTTTTGAGCTATATTTGCAATTTGCAGCTTTTGCTCAGCAATGCCAGCTTCAAATGCGGGTAAGTAATGTTCAGGCTGGATTTTATCAAAATCTGGGATACCAAAAAAAGTATCATACGGTTTGAAAAAAGGATTATTAGCATGTTGAGATTCGGTGGCGTTTTCAATCTCGGTATTCGATTGAGCTGAATGTAACGCCAAGTTAGCGTCGTTGCTTGAACAGGCACTTAACGCGATAGCCAAAGAAACCGCTGTGACAATTGGTTTGAGGGTTAATCCCTTCATTATTATTCCCTTTTTTAATTAGAGTGTAATTTTCAGGGATTATTTTAAAGGTTTTAGCATTTTTTTGAGCTTTAGTTTGTAACAAAAAAAACGATGTAATACACAAAGGTATTACATCGTTTAAAAATAAGGTCGTAAAAATAAAACCTTAAGTGATCAATATTAAGGTTTCAAAATGATCTTTACAGTGCCATCGACATCTGCTTCATCAATATAACCAATCGCATTTGGGTTTGATGCAACAGCGGCTTTCATTGCCGCGGCAGAGGCGACTGTTGCTGGTGGGTTACCTTTTCCAGTAAACACTTGCTTAGACCAAAATGCTTTTAATTGTGCATCAGATTTTCCAGTTACTGTGCTGTGAAACTCTGATCGAGTCGGGTTACCCTCATCTAATTCATACACAACTAAACTGTTGTCGCCTTTGCCTAAGAATGCTTTTTTAGCATCAGACATCGACATATCACCCGCAGCATTGTTACCAATGACAACAACACCAGCAGAGGCCGTAAATGCAACACCTAAACTGAGCGCGAATACAGATAATAACTTTTTCATATCATCGCTCCCTTTTAAAATACAGCATCGAATTTAACGGTGTAAATCACAGTATCATCGTAAACAAACTTACCCGTTGTATCATCGAGTGTATTACCATCTAAGCCACCAGAAGTGTCACCAAACTCGTCAGCATAAGTGACGTCGAATTTGATCGCGACATTGTCAATCACGTCCCAACGCAGGCCTGCACTATATGCCATACGCTCAGCATTAAAAGCAATCATTCTAATCACATCAGGCTGAGAGACAGGTAAACGTTCATCATTATCTTGGGTTTTCAAATATGCCACAGTGACATATGGGGTAAATTCTGCAATACGATAACCGAGTGTCAAATAACCTGAATCAGTATCTGGATAGGCATTATCAATCTCTGAACGGGTCCATTCGGTTACTGCTAAGAATGAGCCGTTATCATAACTTGCCCCCAACCCAATGAATGAGCCGGTTTCATCATTTAAATCAAGCACAGTAAACTCAGCACTTGTTTCAACACCTGGTGCTAAAGGCACATTGACAGTTGTGGTAATTGGTCCATCAAGCTTTGCCTGAGCATATACACCACGAAGGGTCCATACTTCATCGGTCCAGCTGACGTTAGCACCCATTAAATTGCTTATTTCTACAGCAGAATCTCTCACATCAGACTCGCCACCAAAACCTTGCAAGGTTAATGTTGAGTCATCAAATTCAACATCGTATGAGATACCTGCACCTGTGTATGATGAGAACGGAATGGTTCCATAGACTTCAGAAGGTGGTCTAGCGAATGGCTGGGCGTAACCCACATCTAGGTAATCAGAATACATGAATAAGGGTACGCGCAGCTTACCGCCACGAAGTTTTACGCCATTATCGAAACGATGAGATAAATAAGCCCATTCCGCTTCTACTTCCCAATCATGTTCACCTTTCATCATCAGCTGTAAAACAGCCTGAGTTTGGTTGCTCATGTTAAATGTGCCTTGAAAGCCTAACTTGGTATCTTGGCTGAAGTCGGCACTTGTAGTGGCATTGTTATAACCGGCATCGTTATCAGAAGTGATATATCCGCCGCTAATAAAGCCGTTAAAGTTGAATTTTTCGGTAAGACTTTTGGTTTGCTGTGCTTGTAAAACCTGAACTTGCTGTTCTAGTTGTGCAATTTTTGCATCTGTGGCTTCATCAGCAAACGCTGCTGGTGCTAATGCAATAGAAATCGCTAACGGAAGCGCTTTCACGTTAAAGTGCATAGGGGTACTCCTTTATCATCACTCATTATGCCCAAAGGGCTTATTTTTATGTTTAGCTATATTGATATAGCTAATTTTTTGATAAATCACCAATTAATAAGGCAGTTATCGAAAATTATATTGATAATTATGGCTTAAAATTGTTTAAGGCCACTCCAAGAAGCAACTCAATGTGTTACTCGTTTTCTAGAGCAACCACAAATCACATTAAAAATATCGAAATATGTTTTTAATCAATAGTCTTTTCTTTTTTAACTCAGATGTTCCGTATCACAGAGCAGCGTTAATCTAACAACACTCAATAAGAAGCTAATAAGCATAAATATCGGCGAGTTAGTGTATTTACTTTAATTGTTTTTAACAAAGTTAACTTAAATTCAAAGTGAGTGGAAGTTGGCAACATAAATTCACAATTTTGAACAGTGGTATTTTTCACTTAAATTAATCATTGTGGAATTGGAATGATATTTGGATTTTACACTTGAACTGAAACCATGCTTATTAGGCATAAAGTCAGAGAGTGTAGGCTTTCACACTCTCTGGCACAGGGGGCAAAATGGCTTAGTAACCTACAGCAGCTGATCCAGCTCTACGAGGATCGGATGAGCCATATTTACCTTGTTCAGTCACCATAATGGATTGCGTGCTGCCAATCGATTGTTGCACTTTCACTTTATGGCCTTTGGCCTCAAGTAATGAAATGGTGTCTTGATTCAAATTACGTTCAACCCATAGAAAATCAGGAAGCCATTGATGATGTACCCTTGCTGCGGCGCTGGCTTCGGCAATATTCAGTTGATGATCAATGACATTCATAATAATTTGGAGTGTGATATTAATTATTCTTGAACCACCTGGGCTGCCGGTCACTAAAAAAGGTTTACCGTCTTTCATTACAATGGTTGGGCTCATTGAACTCAGTGGGCGTTTATTCCCCTTAACTGAATTTGCTTCTCCGCCAATTAGGCCGTAACCATTAGGGACCCCGGGTTTAACCGAGAAGTCGTCCATTTCATTATTTAATAAAATGCCAGTACCTGTGGCAACAAGTCCAGAACCGTAGCTGAAGTTAAGGGTGTAAGTGTTTGAAACCGCATTTCCCCATTTATCGACCACAGAGTAATGAGTGGTTTGTGGACTTTCATATCCCTCTATATTTCCGGGTTTAATTTCGCTACTTGGGGTGGTTTTATTCAAGGCGATTTTGTTTGCGATTTGGTGGGCATAGTCTTTACTGATCAGATTGTTAATGGGCACATCGACAAAGTCAGGATCACCCAAAAACTCACTGCGATCGGCATAGGCATATTTCATTGATTCGGCCATAACATGCAATGTTTGAGCGGTATTATGGCCAAATTGATCAATTGGAAATTGTTCTAATACATTCAGCATTTCAATAATGTGAACTCCGCCTGATGACGGTGGAGGCATAGAGACGACTTCATAGCCTCGATAGGTACCGCGAATGGGTTCACGTTCAACGACCTTATAATTTGCAAGATCAGATAATGTCATTACCCCACCGGCTTGCTGAATCGAGGTAACCATTTTTTCAGCAGTCTCACCTTGGTAAAAGCCTTTACTACCAAGTTTGGAAATGAGTGATAACGAATGGGCGAGTTCGGGTTGGATTAATGTATCGCCGACCTCAAAATTGCTGCCGTCGGGGCGATAGAAAATAGCTCTAGAACTTGGCCATTGTGAAATTCTATTTTTAGTACCGGCCAATGAATTAGCAAGATCTGATGTTACCTCAATGCCTTCTTTCGCCAGTACAATGGCTGGAGCAAGCACTTGTTGTAATGACATAGTGCCATATTGTTTGAGTGCCATTTCCATGCCCATCACGGTACCTGGCACCCCGACAGCTAAGCCATGCTCTCGACTTAATTTATCAACAGCATTGCCTTTTTCATCGAGGAAAATATCTTTGTGGGCTTTAGCTGGAGCGGTTTCGCGGTAATCAATGGCAATGGTTTTGTTATCTTTTGCTATGTGAACAAGCATAAAGCCACCGCCGCCAATGTTGCCTGCGCGTGGCAGGGTCACCGCAAGTGCAAACCCTACAGCCACAGCAGCATCAATAGCATTACCACCTCGCTTAAGGATATCAACACCAATTTGACTGGCCATGGCTTCCTGACTGACTACCATGCCATTTTTAGCAAAAATAGGCTGGGCTGTTGCCATTTCACTGAAGATTGAATCCTCACTGGCAGCAACCTTTGAAGGGTAAAAACTGGCCGCAGTCATACTGAAACTGATTACAGTTGAGAGTAATAATGGGGTAAATTTGATGCTTGAAAACACGGGTAATCCTTAAGTCGTTCCTTGAATTATTCGACTGTGCCATAGCTGCAAGAAAATTGGTATGCTGTAGTGATAAATTGGTTAAATAATAAGGGTAAAACATTGCAGCAAGCATTTCTCATTACTGAAGTAAATAATATTGATGAGATTGGGCGTCTCCAATGGAAACAATGTTTTAATGATGATAACCCTTTTATTAAATTTGATTTTCTTCAAGGGCTTGAAAGGGCTGGTTGTGTTGGCGGTGCTTCGGGATGGCAAGCGAGTCATCTTGTCATCAAAGATGAAACCACGGGTAAAATTTGCGCGATTATGCCAATGTATGAGAAAACCCATTCGTGGGGGGAATATGTCTTTGATTGGGCATGGGCTGAAGCGTATGAGCGAAATCAACTCAATTATTACCCTAAATTAGTCACCAGCGTACCGTTTATTCCCGCAACAGGGCATCGATTTGGCTTCCATATCGATGTGGCACCATCGGCTCGAAAAGCAATATTGATTGCTATTTGTGAATACCTCGAGCAAAAAATGCTTAACTACCATCATTCATCTTGGCATGGCTTATTTATCAGTGAAGAGCAGCTAGCGTTATGGCCGCAAAATATGGGTATCACCCGAAAGGGCACGCAGTTTCATTGGCATAACAAAGGGTACAGTGATTTTGAACATTTTTTGGAAACGATGACATCGAGAAAACGTAAAAATATCAATAAAGAACGTCAATTGTTAGCTTCACAAAACTTAAATTTTACGTTTGTCTCAGGCGAAGATGCAAGCTTGGCACAGTGGCATCACTTTATAAAATGTTATCAGTTAACATATCAAAAACGTTCAGGGCATCAAGGATACTTAAACGAGGCTTTCTTTTTAGGCTTACGTCAATCGATGGGCGAGGTTATTCGATTATTGATTGTGACAGATTGTCATCAACAAATGATAGCAGCGGCGTTGTTTTTTGTATCTAAAAGCCATTTATATGGCCGTTATTGGGGCACCTTGATTGAGATTGATGGTTTACATTTTGAGACTTGTTATTATCAGGGTATTGATTACGCCATTAAAAATAACTTGTCAGTATTTGATGCTGGGGCGCAAGGCGAACATAAAATCGCAAGAGGATTCGAGCCTATAGCAACGTACTCAAAACATTTAATTGCTCATTCAGAATTTAAAGAGGCAATAAGTCATTATTGTCTGCAAGAACAACAGAATATGACGTTATACATGGCACAAATTAGCCAGCAATTGCCTTTTAAAGATAAGCCATAACCTGTAAGTATTGCCATAAAAATGGGGAAATTCATATAAAGGTGGCTATTTAACATCTTATTTATTGTTTAATCATGGGGGCATTTACTACTACCCCAATGCTAACCAAACTCCAACCAGTATCATTAAGCTGCCTGCGATACGATTCATCCAGCGGATATTATTACCTCGGGATAAAAACAGACGTAAACTTTTGCCCCCGCTAGCATAGGCGAGCATAGATAAGGATTCCGTCACCATAATAATGCTGAGTAACACCAACAACTGTGGTGCTACTGGTTTATCAACACTGATGAATGGCGGTAATAGAGAAATCATGAAGGCCCAACCTTTTGGATTAGCGATGGCTGTAATGAAGCCTTGACTGATTAAACTCAGCCTGCGCGTATTCACTTGCTGACCGTCTATAACGGCCATTTTGCCTCTGGCGCGCCACATATTAATGCCGATATAACAAAGGTATGCGCCACCAATCCACTTCAAAATATCAAAAATTTGAGGATAGTTAAGCATAATACTGGCAACGCCTAATACTGCAGCTATGGCTACTATCGCCACCCCGACTAATTCACCTATCATCATCCACATGGTACGGCGTACCCCAATACTCATGCCTAGCGTCATTGCTAGTGTCATACACATCCCAGGGGTAATAGAGACGAAAAAGAAAGTCGGAATAAATACCGCAAGTAAAGCGAAATCAGGCATAAATAGAGTCTAAGTTATCAAATGAGCGATGAGTGTAATCTGCTATATAAACAAAAACCAGCACTTGGCTGGCTTTTGTAAAACGAAGCTTTGCTTTGATGGGCTTATAGCACACCACGACGAACTTGATCGCGTTCAATTGATTCAAATAAGGCTTTAAAGTTACCTTCGCCAAAGCCAAGGTTATTCTTACGCTGAATAATTTCGATAAAAATCGGTCCAAATAGGTTTTTAGTGAATATCTGCAATAAATAGCCGTCATCATCACCATCAACCAATATTTGGTGATGTTTGATACGTTCACGGTCTTCGGTTACTTGAGGCAACTTATCGAAAATCGTGTCGTAATATTCAGGAATGATATCTAAAGTTTTAATGGCAGTGCCTTCCATCGCGTCTAAAGATGCCACAATGTCGCGGCTTCTGAAGGCTAAATGCTGTACACCTGGGCCATTATATTCACCTAAGTATTCATCAATTTGGTTATTGTTGTTGCCTTTACCTTCATTGATTGGAATACAGAAACTGCCATCTGGTGAACGAAGTGCATAGGATACTAGTGCTGTTTGTGCACCGCTGATATCAAAGTAACGTACTTCTGTAAATCCAAAAATATCTTTATAGAAGTTAGCCCATTTTTCCATAGTGCCTTTATAGACATTGTTGGTTAAATGGTCGACTTCCATAAAGCCTTTTTCAGGCGTGATAATAGGGTCTTCTAGATCAACAAAATCTTTAGCATAAATATTATTATCAGCCCCAAAGGTGTCGATAAAATAGATCAGGCTGTCGCCAATACCATAAATAGCAGGGTAGGCCATGTCTTTTTCAGATTCTGTAGCAGGTTTGGCACCACGCTCAACAGCCAGTTTAAAAGCTAATTGCGCATCTTCGACTCGCCAGCCCATCGAACAAATTGCCGGGCCATGTGATTTAGCAAATTCAGCTGAGAATCCCGCACGACTTTTATTTAATAAAAAGTTGATGTCGTTTTGTTTGTAGTAAGTGATGTCGTGATCTTTGGCTTTTTTTAGCATTGAAAAACCAAAATCAATGAATACTTTATGCATAAAATCGGTATCTGGACTCGCAAATTCAGTAAATTCGATACCTAAAAGTCCCAATGGGTTTTGTTCGCTTGCCATGTTGTTATTCCTCGTTATATTTTCAACTCGCACTTATGCAGTTTATTCAGTTTTCTAACCAAGAGCGGTTGTAGTCTTCACTCATGCAATTTTTTACATGGGAAGTAAGATTTAGTGGGGCGAATGTATCGACCATCACTGCATATTCGTATGTGTCTTTCTTGCCAATAGAAGCTTCAGTTCGGCCCGGTTGTGGTCCATGTGGCACACCTTTTTGATGTAAGGTCATAAAGCCCGCTTCAATACCAGTTCGGCTCATAAAATCGCCATCGACATAATATAAGACTTCATCGCTGTCGATATTATTGTGGTAATAAGGGGCTGGAATTGACTTCGGGTGGAAGTCATATGGGCGCGGTACAAAATTACACACCACAAAATTATGTGCCGTAAACACGAGATGATCTGAGGGCGGCAAATGGATTTTGCCAACTTTTGGTGCATATTCTTCGATATTAAATGCCCATGGATAAACACAGCCATCCCAACCAACAAGATCAAATGGATGCCATTCCAACGTCATTTGCTGATATTTATCGCCAAACTTACACACCAAAGGAAACTCACCTTTTTCGACAATGGCATTGGCTAATTCAGGGACGCGAATATCACGCTCACAATACGGAGCAGATTCAAGTAATTGACCATATTCATTGCGAAAATGTTTAGGCACTTCTACCATTGAAAATGACTCAATAACAAACAAGCGTACATTACTGTAATCATTGAATTTTAGTTGATAAGTTGTACCGCGAGGGATCACCAAGTAATCCCATTTTTTTACCTCAATCACGCCATATTCGCTGAGTAACTGGCCTTCACCTTCATGTACAAATACCACTTCGTCTGCATAAGCATTCCGGTAAAACTCGTGGGTGCTATCGGTAACTTTTGCGGTGTAGAGCGCTACATCACTGTTATAGAATATTTTGTTGCGGCTACTAAAAAAGTTGCCTTCACAGTCAGCAATACGCGAATCTAACTTATAATTTTGAATGAGTGAATCTTGCCATTCTTGACCATGGTCTACAGCATAGGGCACAACGTTAATCGCCTTAGTTGGCATGTTGTGATGATATTTATTGGAATAAATGTTTGAGAAACCATGGGTTGAGAATAGTTCTTCACGGTAAAGCTCGCCATTATCTTTTTCGAATGCGATATGGCGCTTTGTGGGGATCTCGCCTTGTTTTACATAAAATGGCATAACAGCTTCCTTAATCCGTTTGTACTACATTTCAATCTCATCTAACGCATGCTTCGCGAAAATAATGTGATCTATTTTGCATAGATTCATTCAATTTAGTTGCTTGGATGAACAAAAAAAAGAATAATAAATAGCTAGACTCAATCAATTTTTTAGAACGTATTGAAATTGATACAGCTGTGGCAGCTATTCGATACAAAAAGTGAATTTTCACCGAAAAAGGACGGTTTATGCGCATAGATGTCGATGCATTTAAGGTTTTACAGGTATTAGTCGAAGAAGGAAGTTTTGCTAAAGCGTCTGAAAAGCTGCATAAAGCACAATCTGCGGTGAGTTATCAGGTTAAAAAGTTGGAGCAACATCTAGGTGTCAGCCTTTTTAATCGTGATCAGTATCGAGCTGAATTAACTCCTGAAGGAAGAGTTATTCTGGCTGAAGGGCAGCGCTTGCTTCAACATTTGGCTAATATCGAGCATCTTGCCAGTCGATTTAGCGAGGGCTGGGAGCCAAAGCTAGAGTTGGTCATTGATGGTGCGTTACCTATGGAACCTATCATGACGGCATTGAAGCGCATGGCAGAGCACAAAGTGCCGACTAAAATACAATTGAATATGGAGTTTTTGGGCGGTGTGCAACATAGATTTGAGCGAGACAATGCTGATTTAATGCTGGTAAAAGACTATCTAGCAGGCCCTAATTACCATCCCAAAGCGCTACCAACTATTACAAGCATTTTGGTGGCTAGCCGACAACACCCGCTTGTGACTGTTAACAATGTCAGTTTGACCGAGTTACAACAACACGTTGAGTTGACGATTCAAGATTCTTCTCCGCAAAGATTAATTCGTGATGAAATGCAATTCGGTGGCGATAAAGTGTTTTATTTGTCAGGATTTATCATGAAAAAAAATGCCCTATTAAAAGGACTGGGTTTTGGTTGGATGCCGGAATTTTTAATTCAAGAGGAATTGCAGTCTGGTGAGTTAAAGACAGTCGACTTCCTTGGAGGACATCGATTTAGTTTTACTCCTCAGTTGGTGTCGACACTTGAACGGCCACTTGGGCGAGCTGGGCAATTATTGACTGAATTGATCCTTGATGAGTTCACCCGCTTCGAATTACAGGGGTCTAAAGAGCTTAGTTCAACTGGGTTAGGATGATTTCCTATTTCTAGCGGCTAACCTAAGCTTCTGTTTTAAAGAAATTATATCGTAGTTTGTATTGTAACAGTTGGCTTGTTCTTTTTGTTAGGGCACTTACTAGGTATATATTTACCTTGATATCAGTGATGTTAAGTTGACGGAAAAATAAAGTTTTGTTCACCAGCAAATCGCCTTTTCAACTTAATTTTTACATGAGAGAGTTAAGTTAAACGGTTTTGCACCATTCAAGTGACGGATAAAAAAGATCGTACTCGCAAGTACATTAGGTTGTGCCGTATGGCCGTTACAATGGATGAGATATTGAAAGTCTTAGCCGGCTTGCTGTATTGGCGGTTTAATCTTATCGACTAAGATGACTTGTGCTGAGTGAGCAGTATATAGTTGACATATTATGTCCATGTAATTATGTTGGTGACATAATCTATAGAGATAACATGTTAAAGGAGAGACTAATGAGTAAACAGTGCCATGAAGTGGATTTTGAAATCATTGGCTCGAGTATGCAACTAGTTGAGATTGAACTCGACCCGAAAGAAACCGTAATTGCTGAAGCTGGTGCCATGAATTATATGGAACAGGATATTGTCTTCGAAGCAAAAATGGGTGATGGCTCTCAACCTGAATCAGGTTTTTTCGGCAAATTACTCGGCGCTGGCAAACGAGCACTCACCGGTGAAAGTATATTTATGACTCATTTCACAAATGATGGTCATAGTAAACGCAAAGTTGCATTCGCAGCCCCTTATCCGGGAAGTGTTTTAGCCGTCGATTTGTCAAAACACCAAGGCGAAATTATATGTCAAAAGGACAGTTTTTTAGCGGCCGCTTTAGGCACTAATGTCACAATGAAATTTAATCGCCGATTAGGCGCAGGATTTTTTGGCGGAGAAGGGTTTATACTGCAAAGTTTAAAGGGCGACGGTATGGTGTTTATTCATGCTGGTGGCACCTTAATTAAAAAAGAATTAAAAGGGGAAGTATTGCGGGTTGATACGGGCTGTTTAGTGGGCTTTTCTCCCGGAATTGATTACGACATTCAACGTGCTGGCTCATTAAAATCTATGGTCTTTGGTGGCGAAGGGTTGTTTTTAGCCACGTTACAAGGTCACGGAACGGTATGGTTGCAGTCATTACCTTTCTCAAGAATGGCCGACCGCATTATCGCCCATGCTCCAGCAAAAGGCGGTATTGCCCAGGGCGAACAATAATCTGCGTTCATCACTGTTGTTAGGGCGAGTTTATCTTTGGTTGTTTTTTATGCTAAGAGATAAAATGACTTTAGGCTAGGCGGATAATTGCGGGAATCGTTACCCTATGTCAATATTATCCATGCAGTATAAAGTCATTTTAGCCTCACCCCGAAAATCGAGGTTGTTTTCTAGCTATTGTTCCCGTAAATTCAAATGTTTATCGGCGCTAAGCGGCGTTAATTTGTGATTGTCTGACAGAAAAATAGCTTACCGTAAAATTTATCAACAAAGAGAAACACAACCTAGAAAATCTTGATAAATAGTGACTCGTATACCACTTAAGTGATGGACAATTGGTTATATGAGTCAGCCTATTTTATCGATTCATCGTATCTATGATGTAAAGCGCTGATTCAAAGCGCGATTGTTCTACAAATCATCGACTTAAAGACATAATATGCTCAAACTCTTCTGCCGTGACTGGCTGTACACTCAACCTTGCCCCTTTAGCAACTAACACCATATTGGTTAACTGTGGGTCGGCTTTGAGCTGCTTTAACGTAATAGGCTGGTTAAATTTTTCTATAAAATGTAATTCAACTTGAATCCATTTGGGATTAGCAATATCGGACTTTTTATCAAAATATACCGAGGTAACATCAAAAGCGCTGGTGTCTACAGTCGCCGCTTGGCTTACTTCTACTAACCCAACAATAGCAGGCACTTTACAGCTGGAATGGTAAAAAAACACGCGATCATTTTGCTTTACACTATCTCGTAAAAAATTTCTCGCTTGATAGTTACGAATTCCTTGCCATGGTGTTTTTTGATGATGACTTAATTGTAAATCATCAATACTAAATTCATCAGGCTCTGACTTCATCAACCAATAATTCATAAATTGCACCAAAAAGTGAGTCTGTACTATTATTAAATAATTGTACTTATTTTAACCGCTTTCAGTTGCCATGTTTTGCTGTCGACTGCGGCAGTTTTCTACATTTTCAAACCATTATACCACTGAACTTTAAAGGTAATTAAGGGAAATAAATGGTTTATATTCTGGCCTGTCAAAAGCTTGCTTTTAAAGTAAGTGTTCTTGTAATGCTGTTTTCTGTTCAGCTAACTGCAGATACTCTTGAGCTTTCAACATTAGAATGGCCGCCATTTACAGGTGTACATTTAGTTGATAAAGGGGTAACTACTCAGATAGTTCAACAAGCACTTAGTTATGAAGGGCATGATTTGAAGGTGGCGGTGTTGCCCTGGAACCGTGCTATCCGAGTTGCAAAAACAGGTGCAAACCACGGTTATTTTCCAGAGTATCTGAATGTCACAGATGATTTTATATTTTCCAACTCACTTGGAAGTAGCCCTATCGGTTTATTAGAGCGTAAAAAATACCCAATCAAATGGAAAGTCATTACAGATTTAAATAACTATACCCTTGGTGTCGTTAAGGGATATGTTAATACTGTCGAAATAGACAATATGATTAACGATGGGCGTCAGCGTTTTGAGACAGCGAATGATGAACGGCAGAATATTTTAAAGCTAGCTGCGGGGAGGATCGACGCAATCGTTATTGATTTCAATGTTTATGAGTATCTTCTGCATGAACCCAAGATTGCTGAAATTTCCCATTTATTACAAATGAATATCCAACCATTAGAGTTAAAAAGTTTGCATATAGCCTTTAATAATAATGAACAAGGTCGTAAATGGCTGAATATTATCAATAGTGGGTTATCTAGATTCGATGCACAACAAAAGATGGATGCTTACTTGTTAGAATCAAATAAGCATCATAACCATTAATATTGCTCTTTTGGTACAACCGTTTGACCAATGGGGGTTAAGCTCAACAAGGCAAGCTTCAAGTGTTGTATACCAAATGGGATACCAATAATGGTTATAAAACAAGCCAATGCATGGGTTAGATGACCTATTGCTAACCAAATACCGAACAATAAGAACCAAATTATGTTACCCACCATTCCCATGGTACCAGTGCCTAAATCATGCTCACCAGTCAATTGTCTACGATTAACCGTTTGCTGGCCAAATGGCCAAAATGCCATTTCACCTATCACGAAACAAGCGCGGCCAAATGGAATGCCAATGATACTGATAAAACACAATAAGCCAGCCAACCACCAAGCCAGTCCCATTACAAAACCACCTAGTACAAACCATGCAATATTAAAAATCAGCCTAAAAATAGCCATTTGAGATCCTTTTAACAATTTTAAATCAGTCATATTGGGTATAGCATTTAATATGCCAAAATTTAAAATGCTGATTTTATTCAGTTACTGCTATTTTTTAAAATAGTTTGGCCAATAAAATGAGTAATTAGACTAAATATAGCGGCTTTTCACTAAAATTAGCTACAATGCCGTTATTGATGACTTTATGATTGAGATAGATGCTAACGAATAGCCCCACAGAAATGATGTACTTTGCAGGCAGACAAATACATATTAAACGAGATGATTTGTTACACGCAGATTTTAGCGGCAATAAAGCCCGTAAATTTTATCATTTTTTAATTAATGACTTTCCAGGTGTTTCTCATATCGTCGGATCCGGTTCTGCGCAGGCAAATTCATTATATTCTTTATCGGTGTTGGCAAAAATAAAGGGGTGGCAATTAGATTACTATGTAAGTCATATTGCCGGTTATGTAAAGCAACAGGCGAACTCACCCTCTGGGAACAAATCGAATTATTCTCAGGCAATTAAAAATGGTGCCAATGTCATTGAAATTGATTGGGCTTCAAATTTGTTTAATGCCTGTCAACATTTAGATGATGCCATGAATGTTTTGAAACAAGATTATCTAAGAAAAGATAATGTTCACGAAACCTTATTTATTCCTGAAGGGGGGCGTTGTGAATATGCGAGAACGGGTATCTATATTCTAGGTAAAGAAATATTGAATTGGGCCGTTGCCAAAAGTATTAATAAGCTATCAATATTTTTGCCATCAGGAACAGGTACTACAGCATTATATTTGCAAGAGTACTTTGTAACACAAACTCAGAAAACCTCTTTTGATATTGAAGTGTTAACCTGTAGCACAGTTGGCGGTGACAGTTACTTAATAAAGCAATTTTATGAGCTATCTTCTAATACTTCATATCATCCCCAAATTGTAAATGATGGTAACAAATACCATTTCGGTAAGCTTTATCTTTCATTATTTCAACTATGGCAACAGGTATTGAATTCAACTGGAATTGAGTTTGATTTACTTTATGATCCCATTGGATTAAATGTATTGAAACACACTATAGAGTCTGGGATGAGCAACGACCGTGAAATACTGTATATTCATCAAGGGGGCTTGTTAGGTAATGCCACAATGTTGCCCAGATATCTGAGAAAGCAGGCCTTAACACACCTCTAATATGAATGATAAATGTTCATCAAATGCCTTTTGCATCGAGTGCTGTATTGAATGGTAATACGCCTGCAATAAAAGTAGGGGAGGTAGACCTTGGTTGGAATGAAAGCTGTAACCTGAGTTGAGGTAAACTAATCATGGCCAATAAAGATAAATGCTTTAGTGTTATGATTCGAATGGAATAAAGTATTGGGTTCGAGATATTGATCAGTTTGCTCTGTTTATAATAAACGTACGGTAAATGAGAGGAGAATACCGTTAGCCGAGTTTATTAAATCACAGAGCAAATGATGTACGCAAAGCGTGGAGGTTTACTTGTTAGAACTGATTAACCATTTCATAAAATTTAACGCTTCGATGCGTTTTGAAAAGGTAGTCTTATTTTTACCAAGTGAATCAGTAAAAGCAATTGAGTTTTTATTTGATGAAATTGAATTAACTGGAAAGTTAACTGTAATTTCGTGTCCGTTAAATTGGTATGACATTATCATACTCCTTCTGTTATAATTTGCTCACCCTTAGGTGATGTTAGTTTTAACAATAAAATTCCTTAACATTTTTCGTGTTGCGAAAGATTTAAGTTAGCTTAGTTAAGTTACCCTATCAATCCTACACTAATCAAGTGTTTATATGAGCAATGTGAGGGTTTAATCATAATTTTAGATTAAATAAAATTCATCATTTGCTCAAATAGTTAACATTTATTAAAAAGGTTAACTGCTTGATTGCACTAGTTGACCATAGGTTTATGACAAGCGAATGACAAAAATAACATCAATCGATACCATATATTTTTATGATTAATATTTATATCGACAGGTAATTTTGTAGCTTGTGATGGTTTACGAAAGGAAGTTGAGCAGACTCACGATAGGTAAACAAAATAAACAAGGTAATTAAACTTCCGCAAGCATATACATAGTTAGGAAGGTTGGCAACAAATATTTTAAATTATTTATTGCCAACGCTTTGTTGTTTAAAGCTAATACTCACACAACCCCGTTCAACAGCATTCGTCAGTAAAGCAATTCACCGATAGGGTTTAATAACTTACTGAATCCTTTAGTAAAATATAATGGTGCATCAACTATTGTGTAACATAGACATCCAGTCATTGTTTTTGGTGAATGCTGATGATTCTCATCTAGCAGCATAAAATCACCGGGTCGATATGTATTATATTCATCACTAAATTCACCCGCCAACAGAAGGGTCAGTTCTGAACCTTTGTGAGTGTGTTCAGGGATCTCGCCTTGAGGTGCTATGTGTAACAAGCTTGCTCTTGATTGTTCCTCACCCGTATTGAGACGTAATCGACTGACTTTTCCGATACCTTGCCATTGTGCATTTATTTGATGTCTAAATGCGCGGGGTAAAGGGTATGATTGGTCTTTAACGGTGACTTCAGTCACCCCTTCATTATAGGGTTGAGCTGGATTAGCATCTAGCTCATCTAAAGTGTCCTGCATCATGTGAGCCAACAAAGAAGACATTTCAGAATCTAAATCAACACTGATGTTTGACTCGGTATTATTATCGAATGTCGCAGCAGTTTCACATTCTGTTAGACGGTTCAGTTTTTGCTGACATATGTCACAAAGCTCTGCGTGAGCGGAGATTGCCAAAGACATAGATAACGGAAGCTCACCTTTAATGTGGAGAGACAATAGTTCATGTTGTGGATGGTACTTAATCATAATGTTTCTCCATAAATCCCTTTAACTTTTCTAAGCCTAATCTTAATCTAGATTTGACTGTGCCTATGGGGATACCGAGTTTGTCCGCTAATTCTTGTTGGGTCATTTCCTGCATGTAAATACCCTGCACAATTTGTCTTTGTAGTGGAGGTAATTCATCCACATGACGAAGAAGCGTGCCGGACAATTTAAAATCATCTTCATTACTTTCGGCATCGTCTGATTCGAAAAGAGGCCAAATGTCGTCACCAAAAGAGTCTTCTTTGTTGTGCTGTACTTTACGCAGCATATCAAAGCACTGATTTCGCATCACCGTGAATACCCAAGTGCTTACAGCAGCTTTATCTTCACTGTACAAATGTGCTTTGGTCCAAACACGCGTCATGGTTTCTTGGACTAAATCCATCGCAAGACCCTGTTGATGCAATCTTTGATTACCGAATGCGCTTATCTTAGGGCCGAAATGCTTGAATAGTTTGGCGAATGAGACTTTACAGCGTAAGTTGGCTACCTTGAGCATTAACTCTGCTAATTGTTCTGCATCGAGTTCGTTTGTGTTAGACAATTGTGTAGCACCGTTATTTTTAGCAAGACTTGCTTTATCATAACGATTTTCCGCAGTTTGTGATTGAAAATTTTCCATTATCTTCACTCGCGTCGTGTTATTTGCCGATTGTAATTGTCTATACGTCGATAAATTATAATTAGATCATCTTTTGTGAGTTATTTTTTGTACATCATCTATATTTTTACATCACTTGGAAATGCAGTTACTTAATGATATTACTTAAATAACTCTGCGCCATTTTATGGTCATGATTATTTATGCAATGGTATTTTTCAGCTGCACTTAATGGAATGATCTCTAACCATCGCTGGCATACCCATGAGATATCGGCAAAATGTTCATTTTGGTATTGGGCCAAATGCTCGGGGTATTGATGTAAAATATCCCGCAAGGTATCACTTAACATTTTTGCAGTTGCTTGGATTTGACTCATTTTTTGAGATTCAGTTAAGTTGATCAGCGATTTTGGCCAATCATCTATTAATTCAATTGTGCCACGCTTTAATCCGTCAGGTTCGACGATAAAATCTTTTAAATGGAATTTTCTCTCCCCCTTGATAGTGATGCCAAGAAGTCCATCATCTAGAGTTTGAAAGTCGATAATTTTACATAGCGTACCAATTGGCAACATTTGTTTTTTATCGTCGCTTAACATGCACAAACCAAAGCCGCTGTTTGTTTTAAGCGATTCAGTCACTAAACGTTTGTATCTAGGTTCGAATATGCGCAATTGACTGAAGCCATGGGGCAACAGGCACATCGATAAAGGAAACAGTGGGATAACCATAACTAACCTTATATGATTCAATTGATTTAATAACAAATACGCATTGATGCGGATAATTGATCATATAAAGCGCTTTGCCTAACAGCTTAACTCATCGACATTTTTTGTAGCATAGCGGGATAGTGATTATGACTACTTAATTAGGGGTATAACTGTTTTACCGAAGATAACTTCAGCTTAATGTTGGGTGCTCAGTATAAAAAAACGCCCACAACAAATGTCGCGGGCGTTGAGGCGTTCACCATTAAATTCTAGATTAATTAATCTAGAATTTAGGTTAAAAATTACTGGTAGCTGCTAGTGTGTACGTTGCGTACCGCGCGTCCAGATGGATCGATAATGCCTTGCAAGCTTTCGTCCCAAGCCAGTGCTTCAGGAGTAGAGCAGGCTACTGACTTGCCACCAGGTACCGTTTCTGCAGCACTTGCTAAAGGGAAAAACTCTTCAAAGAAACAGCGATAGAAGTAAGCTTCTTTCGTTTCTGGTGTGTTGTAAGGGAAACGGAATTTGGCATTCGCTAATTGCATATCATCGACGTGCTTAGCAGCATGCTCTTTTAATCCATCAATCCATGAATAGCCTACACCATCACTGAACTGCTCTTTTTGACGCCATGTCACTTCTTTAGGCAATTTATGCTCAAATGCCTGACGAAGTATGTGTTTCTCAATTCTGCCATCTTTGGACATTTTCGCTTCTGGGTTAATGCGCATTGCCACATCCATAAACTCTTTATCTAAGAAGGGCACGCGTGCTTCTAATCCCCATGCGGCCATGGCTTTATTGGCTCGTAGACAATCGAATAAATGTAACTTGTCTAATTTACGGACTAATTCTTCATGAAATGCCTGTGCATTTGGGGCTTTATGAAAGTATAAGTAACCGCCAAACAGTTCATCGGCGCCTTCGCCTGATAACACCATTTTGATACCCATGGCTTTAATTTTTCGGGCCATTAAATACATAGGGGTTGCAGCACGAATGGTTGTGACATCATAGGTTTCTAAATGGTAAATCACTTCTTTAATGGCATCTAACCCTTCTTGGAAAGTATAGATAATTGGGTGATGAATGGTGCCAATGGCGTCAGCGACTTTTTGCGCCGCAACTAAATCCGGTGATTCAGCTAAACCTACAGCAAAAGAGTGTAATTGTGGCCACCATGCACCAGTCTCACCATCGTTTTCAATACGATGTTTTGCATAGGTTTGGGTTATTGCTGACACAATAGATGAGTCTAGGCCACCTGATAACAAGACGCCATAAGGTACATCTGACATTAACTGGCGTTTAACTGCCGCTTCTAATGCATCGCGTAATTCTTCAACACTCGCTGGGTTGTCTTTTACTGTATCAAACTCCATCCAATCACGGACATAGTATTGGGTTGGTTTGCCATCTGCCGAATATAAATATTGCCCAGGTAAAAATTCTGCGACGGTTTTACAAACTGGCATAAGCGCTTTCATTTCAGAGGCAATATAGAAGTTACCCGCACTATCATGACCTGAATACAGAGGAATAATCCCCATATGATCACGACCCACTAAATAGGTGTTTTTAGCTTTGTCATACAGTACAAAAGCAAAAATCCCGTTCAGTTTATCTAAAAAGCCACAACCATATTCTTGGTATAAAGATAAAATCACTTCACAGTCAGAGTTGGTTTGGTATTGGTATTTATCACCTAAATCAGCTTTAAGTTGTTTATGGTTATAAATTTCACCGTTTACGGCTAACACAAGGTTGCCATCTTGGCTAATAAGCGGCTGTGCACCGTGGTCAACGTCAACAATCGCTAAACGCTCATGGGCAAGAATGGCCTTATCGTCAGCATAAATACCAGACCAATCTGGACCGCGGTGACGTAACAGTTTTGACATTTCAAGTGCCACTTGGCGAAGTTCACTTGCATCTGATTTGATATCTAAAATTGAAAATATTGAACACATAATACCGCTCCAACAACATTATTTAATCTTTATCTGTTTTGTACTTTGCCAGCATTTTCTTTACTCGCCAAGTATTATTTTTGATTAAACCTCATTTAAAGTGCGTTTTTAGCGATAATAATATTATTTGACATTGTTATTTATGAGGATAGTTTATCCAAAGCCGTTAAAAGTTGAATTATCTGCATTTATCTTGCTGAGGATGGACTATTATTGAAGAATTGTTAATAGTTCCGTTGAAGATACATAAAGCAGCCTGTAGGTTTGTTTGCTGGTTTTTTACACAAAAATATGTTGCTTTACGGTTATACCAATCGTAATAAATAACTGATCACCGTAGCTTGTTAAAACACTCGATAACAGTGTTAGATTTTTTGATTGTAGAATAACTACTTATCGAAAAGTCTGCCTTGTTCTCAAGCGTTTTTCCTACGCTATTTTTGATCACTTACTTATCGTGATTGGTATTACTTGTCAGTAATGAGGTAAGTTTTGTAGAAAATAAAAAGACCAGAAGCATGGCTTCTGGTCTTTGGCTTTATATCTTATTTGGGGGGAAGATAAATAGGTTACTTGGCTGGACGCAAGTGATGAAACTCTGAGCCGACAAGGTATCCAGGCCAATCTTGGTTATTGCCAAGTGTCTTAGCTGCTTGGTAATAAACTCCCAAGTCCTGTAGTGCGCCGGATAAATCCCATGATTCATGGTAATGATCGCAGACATTGTGATAGCAGCCTTTCATGGTTTTTTCCATTTCAGTTTTATAAGCCGCTGTAGCATCATCTAGTGGCTCACTGCCGCCACCTGCAAATACTGCGGGTACGCCGTACTTAGCAAAACTGAAATGATCTGAGCGGAAAAATCCGCCCGAAGCTGGATTACGTTCTGATTTAACTTCACGGTTTTGCTGTTTTGCTGCATCAGCTAGGTAGTTTTCTAATTCAGACTGACCTTTTCCAACGATAGTATAATCTTTAGTTTTACCGTAAATATTGGTGCTATCTAAGTTAAACACCGCGACCGTTTTGTCTAAAGGATAGATCGGATTGGCGGCATAATAACGTGAACCGAGTAGACCTTGCTCTTCACCCGTTGTTGCGATAAAGGTGACTGAGCGTTTTAAGCCATTACCTTGTTGTGCTTGTGCTGCAAATTGACGGGCAATTTCCATAATGCCCGCCGTACCTGAAGCATTGTCTAAGGCGCCGTTATAAATTTGATCCCCTTCTTTGGTGTCATCTTTACCTATGTGGTCCCAATGGGCGGTAAATAATAACTGCTCATCGGCTTGGGTCGAGCCTTTCAATGTGGCGACCACATTATAACTATCCGCATATTGTGCTTTATTGGTGAATTGAATGCTGGCCGTTTGAGCTAAATCAACATTAACAGCTTGATCTGCCGCACGTTCCATTAAGGTTGGTAATGAGAATCCCGCTTTAGTGAACAACTGGGTTGCTGCAGTTAATGTCATCCAGCCTTCAACTTGAATTCGATTTTTTGCTTCATCAGTGTTTAACACTAAATCCTGTTGTGGGCCGGTCCAACTGTTTTCAACTACAGACCAAGGGTAAGAAGCGGGTTTAGTATCATGAATGATGATTGCGCCTAATGCACCTTGACGACTGGCTTCTTCAAACTTGTAACTCCAGCGGCCGTAATAGGTCATTGCTAAACCATTAAACTGCGAGCCTTCTGGATGTGCGAAACCGGGATCATTGATCAAGATGACGGCAATTTTACCTTGCATATCTAAATCAGAGTAATCATTCCATTGATATTCAGGGGCGTTAATCCCGTAACCGACGAAGACAAGTGGTGCATTTTCAATGTTAATTTGCTCATTGGCGTGACGACTGCTCAACACTATATCGTGACGATATTGCAGCGGTAAACCCGCTAAAGTAATGTTTTGTTGCTCACTTGGTGTGTAGGTCACCATAGGCACGGCTTGTAAAAAACTGCCTTGGTTTGCACCAATTAAACCCATATCGGTGAACTGTTTAGTTAAATAATCTAATGTGAGTTTCTCACCATGGGTGGTAGGGGCGCGGCCTTCAAATTCGTCCGATGACAATGTTTTTATATCTGCCCTAAAACGTGCTTCATCAAAATTAACATTAATAGCAGCTTGGTTTACCTCGGTTGTTTGTTGTTTTTTTTCAATCTGGGGAGCTTGCACCGTGTTTTGGCCGTTACAGGCACTCACCATAAGAGCAATTGCGCAAAATGGAAATAAATGCTTCATCAGTATTCCAATTGTTATTGTTTGTTGTATGTTACTGTTGGCTGAGCATAATGAAGCAAGCCAGCACCTCATAACAAGTGTGCTGGCTTGAAAATGTGTTACCTAATGTAAATAATCCCAGTTCATAAGACTCAAAGCATATTAAACGGTCTTTGTTTCGCGAATGACGTTATTGTTGAAACAACAAATTTTACAATAACCGCATGATTTGCATGAGTGTCAGTGCAAATATAATATTTGCCGCTAATCTGTTAAATGAAGTCGTTAACATTAAATAACCTCTACTCGGGTTAAATACATGGTTTTGGGTGTTGTTACCGGAGCAATGAATTGAATAGGTTAAACGACATCAATATCACCAGCACAGGCAAAAACATGATTTGGTCTAAAGGGTTCTTTATCTATGTCGGCCATCTGACTTACACCACTTGTGACTAAAATGGTCTCTAAACCAGCTTGGAATCCTGCCAATATATCGGTACGCATATTATCGCCAATGATAACGGTGTTTTCTGAATGTCCTTGAATGTGATTTAACGCAGACCGAATGATCCAACTTGACGGCTTACCCACATAAAACGGCATTTTTCCGGTGATACGTTCAATTGGTGCACATAATGCACCGCAGGCTGGACTGAATCCTGGACCATTAGTATCAGGGTTGGTGGCAATAAAACGTGCTCCGCCTGCCACAAATCGGGCGGCTTTATGGATCATGTCCCAATTGTACGAACGGGTTTCACCAACAATCACAAAGTCAGGATTGATGTCTGTGATAGTAAAACCAGCATTATAAAGCTCGTGAGTGAGGGCACCTTCTCCAATAACAAAAGCTTTTGTTCCTTTTTGATGCTTTAAAAAATCTGCTGTTGCCATAGCAGAAGTGTAAAAACAGGTTTCAGGGACATTGATCCCTGCCGCACCAAGACGATTTTGTAAATCTTTACCCGTTTGTACTGGGTAATTGGTTAAGATAACCAGTGGGTTGCCTTGTTCAAGGATACGATGAATAAACTTATCACTGCCTGGGATCAGTTTATTATCGTGCAGTAAAACGCCATCGATATCACAGATAATATTTTTCATGCTGCTGTATTGTCCTTTAGTCATTAGCTTGGCTTAGTTTATATCATTGCTATGGATGAAGTGTGCCAGAAGAGTGGTTTATAAACAAAATTCAATGGTATGTTGAAAAAGTTACCCAGAGAATATCACGAACTTAAAACAAAAAAGCCAACCTGTGATGGTTGGCGGTATTTATTTTAAATCATGCAACAAGTGTTAACACTCGACAATATTAACAGCAAGTCCCCCTTTGGCGGTTTCTTTGTACTTACTGCGCATATCTTTACCTGTATCCATCATGGTTTTGATCACTTTATCCAGCGACACCTTATGATTGCCGTCTCCGCGCAATGCCATACGCGAAGCATTAATGGCTTTGACCGCACCCATGGCGTTACGCTCAATACAAGGCACTTGCACTAAACCACCTACAGGATCGCAGGTTAAACCTAAATTATGCTCCATACCAATTTCAGCGGCATTTTCAACATGCTCCACGGTGCCGCCCATAATTTCAGTAAGAGCGCCTGCAGCCATAGAACAGGCTACGCCAACTTCACCCTGACAACCCACCTCAGCACCTGAAATTGAAGCATTTTTCTTATATAAAATGCCAATAGCGGCAGCAGTCAGTAAATAGCGGCTACATACATCAATATCCACTTCTTGAACGAACATATCGTAATAGCATAAAACGGCAGGAATAATACCCGCAGCACCATTGGTTGGGGCGGTAACAACGCGATCGCCTGCGGCGTTTTGTTCATTTACCGATAGGGCAAATAAATCAACCCAGTCCATCGCTGTCAGTGGATCGGTGTTATTGCGCCCCTCTGCTTTTAAACGGCGATATAAAGAGGGCGCGCGGCGGCGAAGTTTTAGTCCGCCAGGAAGAATACCTTCTTTTTGATAACCACGTTCAACACAGGTTTTCATGGTTTGCCAAATTTTCCATAGACCTTGTTTAACGTCATCTTCAGTGGCTATGCTCAGTTCATTTGCCATCATGAGCGAAGAAATGCTTAAGCCATTTTCGCAACAAAGTTCTAGCAGTTGTGCAGCGCTATGAAAGTCAAAAGGCGCTTGTTTAATTGGTGTTGCAGGGGAGGCATTACGCTGAGTGATTTCATCTTCATCAAGAATAAATCCACCACCGACGGAGTAATAGGTGCGTTGATAAATGATTTCGCCTTTGGCCAATGCATACAGTGTCATGGCATTGGCATGAGCTGGTAACGTTTTACGGCGATGATAGGTAACACCGTCTTCACGGGTAAATTTTACATAGCGGCCATCGGCTAATTTTAAGCGTTGATCCTTAGAGGCTGATTCTAAAATGGCATCAATGGTATCGGTATCTACGGTTTCAGGGTCTTCACCCATTAGACCTAAAATAACGGCTTTACCCGTACCATGGCCTTTACCTGTTTGCCCTAAAGAACCAAATAATTCGGATTGAAGCTCATCAGTAATGTTTAGCAGATTTTGCTCTGCTAATTTATCCATGAAGATTTTGCCTGCCTTCATCGGGCCGACGGTGTGGGAACTTGATGGGCCTATGCCAATTTTGAACATGTCAAAAACACTGATCATTATATGTAGCCTTTGTTAGGTCGTTTATTGTTTTAGTTATTTGAGAGTATTATCATCGCACACTTAAATGTATCGATTCACGGTCGCAGAGTTTCTTCACTATAGACGATCGTGAACTGATTTGTTTTACATCTCACAAACGTAAAACAATGAGCTGCTTTGTGATGAAATACTCCATTATATAAAGAGTATCCCACAGTTTTTAATTGTACTGTTCATTAGTTTTTTTTATGCATTTTTTTCAGATTAGTCTGACTTATACATCAATGGATTCAGGCTAAATAATGAGGGGTAGTCGATTGAGCTATTTAATGATGGATCTAGCGGGATTAACAGTATCTGCAGATGAAGCTTTACAACTTAAGCATCCTCAAGTTGGAGGGATAATCCTTTTTAGCCGTAATTTTTCTAATAAAGGACAATTGGTTGATCTCGTTAAACAGGTGCGAGCCATCAGGCCAGAGCTTCTGATTGCTGTGGATCACGAAGGTGGGCGAGTACAAAGGTTTAAAGATGGCTTCACACATATTCCGGCTATGGGCGATATTTTACCTGTGGCAAATGGTGATATAGCATTAGCAGAGCAGTGGGCTAAAGAATGTGGATTTTTGATGGCCCTTGAGTTGCTGGCTTGTGATATTGATTTAAGCTTCGCACCAGTTTTAGATGTTAACGGGATTAGCGAAGTGATTGGCAAACGTAGTTTTAGCCCTAATCCTGACGAGGTTACCACTTTAGCAGCGGCATTTATTCGTGGTATGGAAGACGCTGGAATGGCGGCAGTAGGGAAGCATTTTCCAGGACATGGCAGTGTGGCGGCTGATTCACATATTGCTATGCCAATTGACTGCCGCACTCAAACTGAAATTGAAGCCTTTGATATGCAGCCGTTTGTTAATTTGATAGCAAAAGGGCATTTACATGGTGTTATGCCTGCCCATGTAATCTACGACAAAGTCGATCCTAATCCTGCAGGATTTTCTCCATACTGGTTGCAAGATGTTTTGCGTCAGCGGTTAGGATTTAAAGGGGTTATTTTTTCAGATGATTTAGGGATGAAAGGTGCAAGTTTTGCTGGCGACTATTTAGGTCGCGCCCAAGCGGCATTAGATGCTGGCTGCGATATGATATTAGTCTGCAATGATCCCGTTGGTGTAGCGGCATTATTGACAAAATTTGTATGGCCAACCTCGCCGCCAGTGGCCAATGCCATCAGTTTAAAGCCTCAGCCATTAAACGTTGTCAATGCCCTAGAGCAAGAAGCTCGTTGGCTAAAGGCGATTGAAACGGCCAAGTTTATTCATCAGTCCGTTTAACTTTTACTCGGTTTATTGCTGGTCGTTAGGTGTTTGCGAAGAATCTTAATTGTCCAGAATAGCTTAAAGTAGCGCTTAGTTTTTATCTGTTCTTTATATGCAGGTAAAAATACTTTGAAAGAGAAATCAGCATAAAAGTGGCGAATTTAGTTTGTTTTTGCAGCACTTGATAAGCGAATAAAGACAATATATGGCAAAAAACACACACCTATGATACAAATTGATACAGATAGCGTTTGAAATGCGATTCTTATGTTATCTTCAATGTCATATTTTACTGTTTTATGCAATTTTTGCAGGCGGCTATCTTTGGTAGCCGCTTTTTTATTACCTCAATAAAATGCCAAATAAGAATGTGGTTTTGCACATGATTGTTCCGTCACACTAATTGTATTTTGCTTGTAAAAGAACTACCTTCTGAAGAAGGTGGCTTTGATATCACTCCCTAAAAGGGAGCTTTCCTACCGTGCGTTCACAAGACGCCGAGGCCCTACTAAATCGTTCTTGATTTAGAAACTTGTACCAACATTAGCAAAGTTCACGTATCACTTGAGTTATACCTCAATACCATTGAACCTACTTCAGGCAGAACCAAATTGATGATAATCCCCACTGAAATCGGTGGTTTAGGGCTGAAAATAAAAAAACCGAAGAAGACTTCGGTTTAATGCGTATTAACTCACTTCATTTATTGAGAATAGGGTTGGATCACACCTGATTGAAAGGTTTGAGATTGCTCTGGTTGTGGCTGAATTTGCTGTGTTGGCTCACCTAAATCAATCGGTTTGACCATGGTGGGTTGAGCCATTTTTCTGATTTGCATCACAATACCCATTTGCGGGTGATCAAAATAATGGATTTCACCGCTACGGACACGACGATTTTGAGTCAAAGGAATAGTCTGCAAAAACGGCTGCATGGTCTTTTCGACTTGCATATTCACCGCATCAAATTGATTAAACTCACTGCGATTTGACTCGACAAGTTTTTGTGTTGGCTTACGCAATGCCAAGTTATTTTCAATATATAAATAATGACTTAAATAAATGTTGATTGTGCCATCAAGCTCCCATACGGGTTTAACTTGTTCGGTTTGCATCATATTACCTAGCGTTGAATAATCACTCATTGATAATTGATAAGTTGGGGCACTATTGCTTTGGTTACTGACTTGCTGGCCGTGGTAGTCAAATTGCTTAGAATAATCTTTACCACCCAAAATACGTACCGCTTTGGCGTAACGTTTTGACTGCATATTTTGCTGCCAAGTTAAATGCACTATCGGTTTTACGTTGCGTTCGCGACTAACCGTTCTGATAATATCTTTAAATCGACTTTGGCTTTGTGCTAATAGCAGCGGACCTTGGTTCAAGTAGGCCTGTTGCGGACTAGACGCTGCAATTTCAACGGGAACCTGACTAGGATGGCTGCGGACTGTGCTACTGGTTAACGGCGTATTACAGTCTGAGGTTATGTCAGTGGACCAATCATTGGAGGTACAGCCGCTTAAGCTTGCTGCCACACCAGTGATGTCGGTGCTAATTAATGGCGTGATAAAGTCGACTGCTTGTTCATTAATTTGCAGCGCTGGAGTGTTGATCCATTGCTCTAATGATTGGCTGTCTCGCTCAAATATAAACACTTCCACTTCAAACCAAGTATCCGCCTTGGTTTGAGCTGATATAGACAACGCACCGAGCGTTGCCATTGCTATCACTATTTTACGAAGCACTATTGCTCTCCAGTTTGATGTTTAGCAAGCTGTTCAAGTAAGGTTTTTAACAATCCCAGGCGCTCTTTACTTGTTTCAGCTGGAATGGTGAACTTTAACTTATTTGGCCCATCCATTCGATAGATTTGTGGCTGCTTTTGCAACAAATCGATGATAAACATGGGATCGATTTTATGTTGTGGCCCAAATTCGATGCTACCTCCTTTGGCATGCATCTCAATTCGCTGTAATCCGAGCTCTGTCGCTTGATGCTTGTATAAGGTAATATCCATTAAATTGCGAGTAGGATCGGGCAACATACCGAAACGGTCGATAAACTCGACTTTAAGTTCATCAATCATGCGTTCGGAGTCACAATTAGCAATTCGCTTGTACAATGATAATCGCATATTCACATCACTGACATAATCTTCAGGTAGCAGGGCGGCGATGCGTAAATCGATATCGCATATGGCGTTCATCATATAAGCCAATGAGGGCTCTTTACCTTCTTTTAACGCTTTAACGGCGGACTCTAGCATTTCCATATAGAGGCTAAAACCGATTTTGCTGATATGGCCGCTTTGCTCATCACCGAGTAATTCGCCAGCACCGCGTATTTCAAGATCTTGAGTGGCCAGTAAAAAGCCTGCGCCCAAATCTTCTAGTGCATCAATGGCTTCTAGCCGCTTACGCGCATCGGCTGTCATGCGTTTAGGATGCGGCGTCATCATGTACGCATATGCCTGATGATGGGAACGTCCCACACGACCGCGTAATTGATGTAACTGGGCCAGACCAAACATATCGGCGCGGTGGATTAAAATGGTGTTGGCGCTGGGCACATCAATGCCTGTTTCAATGATGGTTGTACACACCAGCACGTTAAACCTTTGATGGTAAAAATCAGACATGACCTTTTCTAAGTCACGTTCGCGCATTTGTCCATGTGCAGTGACAACACGCGCTTCAGGAATAATGTCACGAATTTCCTGAGCGGCTTTTTCAATGGTTTCAACGTTATTGTGCAAGTAATACACCTGACCACCACGTAAAATTTCGCGCAATATTGCTTCTCTTACTGTGGCAATGTCGTACTCACGCACGAAGGTTTTAACCGCTAAACGTTTGGCGGGTGGCGTGGCAATAATGGATAAGTCACGCATGCCAGACATGGCCATATTCAAAGTACGAGGAATAGGTGTTGCAGTTAAGGTTAAAATATCAACATTGGCACGCAGGGCTTTGATTTTTTCTTTTTGGCGCACACCAAATCGATGTTCTTCATCAATAATCAATAAGCCAAGATTATCGAAGTTGGCCTCTGCGGTGAGGAGTTTGTGGGTACCAATCACAATATCCACTTTACCTTTGCCCAAGTCTTCGACAACTTGGCTTTGTTCCTTGGCGCTTTTGAAGCGTGACATCACTTCTATCACAATCGGCCAATCCGCAAAGCGGTCTTTAAAGTTTTCATAATGTTGTTGCGCCAGCAGGGTGGTTGGCACAAGTACCACCACCTGTTTTCCTGCATTGACGGCCACAAACGCAGCGCGCATGGCAACTTCGGTTTTACCAAAGCCAACATCACCACACACTAATCTATCCATTGCCATCGGCGCTTGTAAATCCGCTAATACAGCATGAATGGCACTTTCTTGATCGACAGTTTCTTCAAACGGAAAACCTTGGGCAAAAACGGCGTATTCATCTTCATCTAACGACAATGCTTCACCGGGTCTGGATTGGCGACGGGCATAAACATCTAATAACTCAGCGGCGACATCACGAATACGCTCGATAGCTTTTTTCTTCGCTTTGGCCCACGTTTCATTGCCCAATTTATTCAGTTGGGTATTGTCATCATTACCAACACTGTAGCGGCTGATAAGGTGTAATGACGATACTGGGACATATAATTTATCGCCGCCGGCATACTCTAACTTTAAATACTCAGCCACTAAACCACCGGTATCAAGGGTTTCTAAACCCTGATAAAGTGCAATGCCGTGCTCTAAGTGAACTATAGGTTGACCTACTTTTAATTCGGCTAAGTTTTTGACTAAAACATCTGAACTAACCTGTTTTTGTTTTTCACGGCGGCGTTGCTGTGAAATACGGTGACCGAAGAGTTCAGTTTCACAAATAATACTGACTTTACCTTTAGCGCCAAGTTCAAGCTCACAACCTCGTGATAATGGCGATACAATTAACCCCACAAAGTCTTTGGCACTAATATAATCATCAATATGCTTGAATAATTTGGGTTTAATGCCTATTTTGGCCAGTAATTCTACCAGTGCTTCGCGCCGACCTTCAGACTCTGCGACAAAGAGCATTTGCGGCTGCTTTTGGCTGTAGTCCTGTAATGCCTGCATGGGTTGTTTAAGCTTATGGTTGGCATTGATATCACCAATTGGTTTAGCTTTCACCATTTGTGCCGTTTTAGGGAGCAATTCTGCATCTAGTTGTCCATCAGCCGTGACGGTTGCCTGAATAAATTGACTGCGCGGCATAGGCTTAAATGCGGCAAATAATTGCTCAGTTAATAAATACAGCTCTTTTGGCTCAAGTAACGGCCTGAGGGGGTCAACACGGCGATCTTCATAGCGACTATGCACTTCGTTTAAGTGTTGTTCGCAGGCCTTATCAATATCACCGAGTGTAATGAGCTGGCTTTGCTGTGGTAAATAATCAAATAGTGATGCACTGTCATCAAAAAATAACGGCAAATAATTTTCAATACCGGCAGGCATTAGATTACGGCTAACCAGTTGATAGACTGACTCAGCTTCTTTTGATATCACTTCAAAACGGCGACGATAGCGTAATCTAAACCCTTCAATTGCGGCGCTGTCTGTTGGAAATTCTTTGGCTGGCAACATGCGAATATGTTCAAGCGCCATGCCTGAGCGCTGGGTATCTACATCGAAAAAGCGAATTGATTCAACCTCGTCATCGAATAACTCAATTCGTAACGGTTCTTTTGATCCTGTTGGGAAAATATCAATAATTGAACCACGGATGGCGAACTCGCCATGCTCGTACACTTGATCAACAATATGGTAGCCAGTGTCGGTAAGGTGTTGACGTACTTGATCAAGACTATAAATATCGCCTTTTTTCAAAATCATAACGTTGGCGGTTAAAAAAGACTTGGGTGGCAAGCGCACCATCAAGGTGTTAACCGGCACAATGACCACGTTATGGCTGCTTTGGCTGATTTGTGCTAACGATTCAAGACGCTGCGAAATCAGATCCTGATGCGGGGAAAAACTGTCATACGGCAAAGTTTCACGATCGGGAAATAAACAGACATTGACCGTTGAATTAGCCAGTAAATAACTTAATTCGGCTTCTAATGCCAGCGCACTTGGCGTGTCGTGGGTAACGACCAGACTAGTGCCTGAATGTTGGTTAATTAAGTTTGCCACTGTCAGCGCTTGCGAAACACCGCCTAGCGTAGATAGAATTTGCTGATGTTGGCCTTTTTTGACACTTGGCGGGGCAGTTACACTAAATTGCTTCATGAAATTGATTAACTTGTATTAAGAAAACTTACAGATTGTCATTACGTTGCTGCTTACGCAGTTTAAGCATTTTTTGTTGCACATTTAAGCTGGCTTTCACTAATTGCTCGATATCTTCGTCTAAAATTTGAATATATGTGAGTTCGATATGCCATAAAGGTGAGGCTGGTGTCAGGTCAAGCGCTTGTGCTTCGACTTGCTTAGCGCCAGTGACTTCACAGATGCACAATACCGCAACAACCTCTGCGTGAAGATACATATGACAGCTAAAAATAGATCCCACTTCTATTGGGGTAGTCGACTGAATACTTAAACCACTGCCACCAAATTGAAGCCCTTGATATTGTTGACCCGTTTGGGTCTCTTTTTCTAACACGTGCTGTAACACTAAATCCACTTTACGCGATTGCAGTTTCAAAAATTCGACAATGGATTTGGTTTCGCTGTCTAGTTGGCGTAATTGCATTAAGCAGTTAGCCTCTAGTGCTTTCACCTCGGATAAAAGCTTTAACCCCGTCGATTGCATTTGCCGTAATTGGTTATCGTCAGGGATCGGGCGTTGTTTATCCCAAGCATTAAGATAAACATTGAATTGGTGAGGCACGCTAAAATAAGAATTGCTATCGTTTATCAAGGTTTGCCTCTTTATTTATCAAACTAATACCCCTATTATCGTGCCCAACTTGATGGTTTAGCAAGTCATAAGCTTTTAAGGCCAGTTTTAGCATAGTTTTTGACTCAGATATAACCAATATACGCCCGAAATACGGCAGTGGATGACAAATTGTATATGAATTTTGGATTTTCTTTTTTTGTGGGGTATCGCTATTGGCGCGCACGTAAAGCCAATGCCTTTGCTTCATTTATTACTTTGTTTGCCGTGTCGGGCATTTTTTTAGGTGTGGCGGCGTTGATTGTTGTCAGTTCAGTCATGAATGGTCTTGAAGGCCAACTTAAAAACCGTATATTAGGGGCTGTGCCACAACTTACTCTTATTAATGACGCTGGTTTTGACGACTGGCAAGCCAGTGTTTTATCCGTCAAACAAGACACGCGGTTACAACATGACATTTTGGGAATTGTCCCTAGCGCAACCACTCAGGGGATGTTGCAATCCAGTTCAAACATTGCTGCGGCTCAAGTATTAGGGGTATACCCTGAACTGGAGCAGGGGTTATCCAGTATTATTTCTCACACTTACTCAAGTGCGTTCGATGCCCTGACGCCAGGAAGCTATGCCATTGTATTAGGCAGCGAGCTGGCGAGAAAGCTAGGCGTTAAACCTGATGATGAAATTCGTATTTTAAGTGGTGATGGCGTGGTTTATTCCCCACTGGGACCTGTGCCGAGTCAACGCAAATTTAAGGTGGCTGGCGTGTTTGAAATGGGCGCACAGGTCGATGCCTCGGTGGCTTATGTGCATTATCAAGATGCGCGTCGCTTGATGCGCCAAAACCCAGAGGTGATTTCTGAATTACGGGTTTATCTAAACGATCCTTTTAATGTAGCCAGCATTACGCCGTTAATCACAGATACCTTAAACCAGCGAGGTGTGGAAGTGACTAGCCGTGATTGGCGCGCCGACTTTGGCCATCTATTTGCTGCCGTCAAAATGGAAAAAAATATGATGTCCCTGATGCTGAGTTTAATTGTTGCGGTTGCGGCATTTAATATTGTGTCAGCTCTTGTGATGATGGTTGTCGATAAAACCACTGATGTTGCGGTATTAAAAACCCAAGGCCTTTCGACTGCAGCCGTGATGAACATTTTTATTGTTCAAGGGTCACTGAATGCCGTTCTAGGCCTAGTGATAGGGACTTTAACCGGCATTGTGCTGACGCTTAATTTAAATGAAATTTTATCTACATTAGGTATATCTATTCTTGGCGCAGGTCAAAACCTGCCTGTGCAATTATCACTGGCACAATTGACAGTGATTGTGATGGGCACCTTATTCATTACCCTGATCGCCACTATTTATCCAGCGTTGCGCGCCGCTAAGGTTCAACCCGCTACTGCATTGAGATACGAATAATGACACAGACCAAACAAGTATTACTGCAAGTTAATCATGTCAGTAAACATTATCATGACGGCGAAGTGACCACGCAGGTACTTAAAGACGTCAATCTTGAGGTATTTAAAGGGGAGCAGTTAGCCATTGTGGGCAGCTCGGGTTCAGGTAAAAGTACTTTGCTGCATTTAATGGGCACCTTAGATACCCCAAGTGACGGACAAGTGTTACTCGATGGTGCTGACATTTACCAATTATCTGCGGCTAAACAAGCTAAATTGCGAAATGAAGACTTAGGTTTTATTTATCAATTCCACCATCTTTTGCCTGAGTTCAGTGCAATTGAAAATGTGGCGATGCCGGCTTTTATTCAAGGAAAAGACAAGCAGCAATCATTAGCTAACGCAAAAGTGTTGTTAGAGCGCGTAGGTCTCGGGCACAGACTGCAACATATTCCTGCGCAATTATCGGGCGGTGAAAGACAACGCGTTGCCATCGCCAGAGCCTTAATCAATCAACCAAAATTGGTGTTGGCGGATGAACCTACGGGTAACTTAGATGCCACAAGCGGTGAAACGGTTTATCAATTGATCCGTGAATTAGCCCTGCAGTTTGGAACCGCTTTTGTTGTGGTAACCCATGATCACAAACTAGCAGCCAAAATGGACCGACAATTAACCATGAAAGACGGTGTGTTACAGGTAGCAGTAGGTAACGTTAATGAGTAAATGGTTACCATTTTTAATCGGTTGGCGTTTTTACCGCGCGAGACAAAATAACGGCTTTATTGGCTTTATTTCATTCGCATCGACAGCGGGGATCGCGTTGGGTGTTGCTGTGCTCATTATCGTGTTATCGGCAATGAATGGCTTTGAAAAAGAACTGCAAAATCGTTTACTTGGGGTGATTTCTCATGGTGAATTAGTCGGCGTAAATGAGCCCATTGATGATTGGATGGCGATTGCTGAAACCGCCAAACACATCCCTCAAATTACCGGTGTTGCTCCCTTTGTTCGCTTGCAAGGCTTGGTGCAGAAACCCGGTGGTTTTCAAGGTATTGTGGTTAACGGTATCGACACCGATTATGAACAGCAAGTGTCGCATATTGCGCAGTATATGGATGACAGTGCTTGGCAGTCTTTGCAAGGTAATGACAACCATATCGTTTTGGGGCGAAGTTTATTAAATAAACTGCAATTGAAGGTGGGCGATACTCTGGCAATGTACACACCCGATGCTAACAACAACCGTTTAAGTGCCGCTAAAAGCCATCGATTTACCGTCAGTGGTGTGTATGATTTAGGCGGTGAAATCGAAGCGTCTCAAGCCTATGTTCCACTTAAATATTTAAGCGATTTACTCCAGCTCGGCACGGGGGTGAGTGGGGTTCGTCTGCAAGTGGATAATGTGTTTAATGCGCCCCGTGTTACCCGTGATTTAGGCTATGCCCAAGAGCAATACCTTTACCTAAATGATTGGACACGATCCCAAGGACATTTATATCAGGATATTCAACTTGTTAGAATGGTGATGTATTTAGTATTGGCGTTAGTGATCGCTGTTGCATGTTTTAATATTGTCTCTACCTTGGTGATGGCGGTACGCGATAAAGCTTCTGAAATTGCGATTTTAATGACAATGGGATTAAAGCGCTCAGCCATCATGACTATATTTGTTATGCAGGGCGGATTAAATGGTTTGTTAGGTTGCAGTTTAGGTGGCGCAATTGGGGTTGTCGTTGCCCTTGAATTAAGCAGTATTGCTAAAGCTATTGAATCGCTTTTGGGGATTCAGTTACTAGATTCTGATATTTATTTTATTGATTTTCTTCCATCACAATTACAAATGCACGATGTGGCTTTTGTAATTATACTAGGCTTGGTGATGAGTTTAATCGCAACCATTTATCCTGCTTGGAAGGCAACTAAAATTGCACCTGCTACAGCCCTAGCCGGTCGATAAATAGTAATACATAGCTTAGGATTTACTTTGATGTCTACTCGTGCGCAATTATCGTCACCTGTGTTGTATTCCAATCGCTTTATCATTCGAGCTTTTAAAGAAGACGATTTAATGGCTTTTGCAACTTATCGAAATGATCCTAATGTGGCCAAATACCAAAGTTGGACTGACTACCCCCTTGTTGATGCGCAGCAGCTGTTTCAGCAAACGGATTACCGACAATTTGCCCTTGTGGGTAAATGGTATCAAATGGCCATTTGCGATAAAAACACAGATGCCATTATTGGCGATATAGCATTACATTTTGTTGATGATAATCAAGTCGAGGTGGGGTATACCGTAGCTCCCTTGCAGCAAGGTAAAGCGGTTGCATCTGAAGCCCTAATCTGTGTGCTTCATTACTTATTTGATGTGCTCGAGCGG
Source organism: Shewanella subflava (assembly GCF_025971955.1). Classification (GTDB taxonomy): domain Bacteria; phylum Pseudomonadota; class Gammaproteobacteria; order Enterobacterales; family Shewanellaceae; genus Shewanella; species Shewanella subflava. The sequence continues at coordinate 81,333 of NZ_JAPDMX010000033.1, read as the reverse complement.
CATAGAGTGATTGCCATTACCGATTGTTTAAATATTGCCAGTATTGGTGTGCTAGAAAAAATCGGATTTCGCCGTGAAGGACACTTTATTCAACACACAATGTTTAAGGGACAGTGGTGTGATGAATACCAATACGCAATGCTAGCCAGTGATTTTAAGCTGTCCAGAAAACCTAACTAGAGCACTTCATGTCCTGCCATCAATGTGATGAGTCTATTTTTATTCAAAAGCTTGGTCGTTGCTATCGCTGCATGGCGCAACTTAGCCTTTTATCCTTGATAGGCTGGCCACTATGGTGGTGGTTTTTCGCTGAACAACCTAAAACCGTTGAATCAATTGGGGTACTTTTTTTCTGTGTGGCTTTTAGCGGCTTGTTGTTTGTGCATTTGCTGTTCTGGTGGTATTACCGAATAAAAAACAGTAAACCATCGGCATAAATAAGCATTCGGCTACATCAAAAACTTACGGGTTAATGTTGAAAATGAAAGTTGAGATGATTTTTGAACAGTGGTTAGGGCGTGTTTATCTTTATTGATAAATTATGCGGTTGGTTATTTTTCTACCAGGCTGTCACCAATCAATGCCGTTTAGCCCGCTTAATAAGTAAATTTGCGGGCAAAATGCCTCTAAAAAAGCCACTGTTTTCGAGTTGCGGCTATACTGCGTTGAATAATCTTGCCGTCGGGCAACTATGCCCACAATTATTCGCCTTGCCTAAAGTCATTTAATCTCGCTACATAAAAAATAACCAAAGATAAACATGCCCTAGTTATTTTCTTTTTTTCCATTTAAATAATATTGAATATTTCCAAAAGCTATTTATAACCAAATAACCTATTGCGGCAGACACCAGGCCTAATACAACACAGCCTAATAAGAAGGGGGGACCTATCGTCGATAAAGACGATTCTAGCCATTGCCAGCTAGCTTCAAACTCAAAATGCTGACTTTCAACCCCAAGGATTTTAGCCCCACACATATAGGCAATGTAAAACAAAAAAGGCATGGTAAAAGGGTTGGTGATCCACACTAAGGCAACGGCAACCGGAATATTAACATTGAAAATGATAGCTAAACCTGCCGCAACGACCATTTGAAAGGGGATCGGTAACCAAGCCACAAATAGGCCGACAGCAAACGCCCCAGGTGCTGATTTTCGGTTCAATACCCAAAGATTAGGTTTATCCAAAAGTTTTCCAAATACACGCAAATATTTATGCTTTTGCAGTGTTTTAGGATCAGGCATAAATTTTTGTATGAATTTTTTTGGCATCTTAGTTGATTACTGTCTTTACTAATATCTTATGAATCGATTTGTTTTCGGCTTTTGCATCAGTAGCCTTAGCGCATTACTGTGGCCCGTTATGCCTCCTGTGTGGAGTTTAGCCCTCATTCTGCTTTTGGCTTTCGTTTGCCTGATTAAAGCACCGCTGTTTAGTGGTGCTGCTTTTGCCGTGTTTTGGATAAGCATCTATTTCTATTCGTTAGACTTTCAACCAAGTTTCACACTTCAAAACAAAGTTACATTTACCGGTGAGATAGTATCACTAGTTAATGGTGACCGCGACTGGATAAGTTTAGATGTACGTGTAATTGAGTCCAAATTAACCAATATTAATCTATCAGAGGGGGTAAAAGGCATCCCTATAGACAGATTTTATCGACTCACTTGGCAGAAACCTCCTTTGATTACTGTAGGCCAAGTTTGGCAATTTGAAAATACGCGGTTGAAGCCAATCACCAGTATTGCCAACCAAGGTGGCTTTAATCAGCAGCGATATTATATACATCGTCATATTGTGGGCAAGGGGCAGGTAAAACAAGCGACATTAGTGTCTTTTACCCCATCAATACGGCAACAGTGGTTATCGTCATTTGCGAAAGTGACCCCTAAATTGAAAAATGGTGACTTATTATTGGCACTATTGTTTGGCGACAAAAGTCAAATATCTGAGGTGCGCTGGCAGCATTTACGGCAAACCGGAACTGGCCATTTAATCGCGATATCAGGTTTGCATTTATCCGTGGTGTTTGGCTTAGTTTTTATTTGTTGTTTTGGTTTACTAACACGTTTTCGATTTGGGCAGCTTTTATTAGCGAAAATACATTGCCAGTACGGGTTATTTCCTTTGTATGCCTCACTCACCCTTGCCACAACAATGGCATGGGTTTATGCCTATTTGGCGGGTTATTCTGTATCAACGCAACGAGCATTAATTATGCTGGTTTTATTGGTATTACTGAGTTTACTGAAACAGCACCATTCGTTGTGGCAGCGATTAATGTATGCATTGGCAGGTGTCTTACTGTTTGATCCATTTTCAATGTTGAGTGCAGGTTTTTGGCTGTCATTTGTTGCTTTAGGGATTATTTTACGCTTTCTTGATCAGCAGCCAATGTCGCAATCAGTTACGACATCAGGGGCTAATAAAATACAAAAAGTGCTGAGTTATTGCCAGGCGCTGTGGTCAATTCAATGGCGATTAGCGATAGGGCTCGGTGTATTGCAAGCATTACTATTTGGCACCGTCTCCATTCACAGTGTTTGGATAAACTTGCTGGTGGTGCCTTGGTTCAGTTTGTTAGTGATACCTGTAGCCATGCTATGCTTTGTTGTTTGGTCAGTGTGGCAAGTGTTAAGTGATTTATTTGGTACAACCTTCGGGACTGAATTGCCTGTTAATAGTTGGATTTTTGCATTGGTTGATCAGTTATTAGCACCATTTACAGCATTACTTGAACAATCTGATTATTTTCCCAGTAGTCTGCTTGATGTTAATGAGGCTTGGATTGCAGCAAGTTTATGTAGCTTAATGGGTTTTGGTTTATTACTGACATTTCGCTGGTCAATTTTTAATTATGGCTACCGTGTGAGTCAAAGTATCAGAAAGCGTCAGGACGGACTGAGTCAAAATGGCTTTATTATTTGCCTATTAACCTTAGTGATGAATATTCCGCTTCTGCAACTGGTGATTAATTCATTCATCACAACGGATAGGGATGATTTGACTCAAAATACAAAGCTCGTCACTGGTGGATCATTCACTGTTGGCGCAAATGATGACATCAGTTTACACACTTTAGATGTGGCACAGGGGACAGCAATTGTGTTGCAGCAAGGCAGTAGGGCGTTGATTTACGATAGCGGGGCTGCATATGGTGATTTTAGTTATGCTGAGCGTGCTATATTACCTTTTTTAAAAACAAGGGGGATCAGCCAAGTTGATTATATCGTTATCAGTCATCACGATAACGATCATAGTGGCGGTTTAAATACATTAATCACCGCCTATCCAGATGCTGAAGTCATTGCCGATAGCGCACACTTATTACTTAAGGGAAATTTCGACAATCAAAGGGTAAAGGTTAGTGATTGTCAGGCTGGTGTTAGGCAATGGGGAAGTATCAGTATCACGACATTGGCAGATCATTTGCAATCCAATAAAGACAATAATCGCTCGTGTGTGATGATGTTAGCCATTGATCCGGCAGCTCATTTAAATCAGCAAAATAGTCATACTGAGATATTAAAGGTGTTACTCACTGGTGATATTGAAGCGTTAAGAGAGCAAAGTTTATTGGATTCCCAGCAACAGCTTGCAGCCGACATTTTATTTGTTCCCCACCATGGCAGTCGTACTTCTTCTTCCCCGGCATTTATCGATGCCGTGTCGCCTAAGTTAGCCATCTTTAATGCAGGCTTTAATAATCAATATGGTTTCCCCAAGCAAGATGTTATCTCCCGCTATTTAGATCGCGAGATTGCCACTTTAGTCAGCGGTGAACAAGGTCAAATAAGCATTAATTTTACATCAACTGGTTACCAAGTAAGCAGTTATCGACACGATTTAGCCCCTTTTTGGTATAACCGATTGTTTAGATTTGGCCAGATAGTTAAAGCAGAGTAGAATGTTGTCCATGTTTATCAGCAAAGAATGATATTGATGTCGTCGCACTCAGATAATGAAATGTGGAGCGTTTTTAAACGCTTAATGATTTATGTTTTACCCATGAAAGCTATGTTTATTATGGCCGTATTGGGTTTACTTACCTATGGCGCAGTCGACGCCGCGTTTATCGCGTTTATTAAGCCTTTTATCGATCAAGGTTTTGGTGCCGCCCCAAGTGTAGCGGGTGTTGAATTGCCGACACATGGCGGCTTTAATGCCAATACAGACATTATGATGATGGCGCCTTTTGTCGTGGTAGGCATGTTCACCCTTAGAGGTATTGCCAACTTTGTGTCTACTTACTGTGTTTCTTATATGAGCGCACAGCTTATTATGGATATGCGTCAGCAGGTGTTTGAACATTATTTACGTTTACCCGTTAGCTATATTGATCGCGAAAACAGCGGGAATTTAATTTCTCGTGTGACCTTTGATACCGAGCAAATTGCCAGAGCGTCAGGCAGTGCATTAATTTCAATCGTGCGTGATTCTATGACGGTGGTAGGCATGTTGGCGATCATGTTTTTCTACTCATGGAAATTATCACTGTGTATTTTAGTGATTGGCCCTTTGATGGGCATCGTCATCAGTATTGTCAGCAAACGCTTTCGTAAAGTATCAAAGCAAATTCAATCAGCGATGGGTGGGGTGACGGCGACCACTGAACAAATGATTAAAGGCCATAAAAATGTATTGTCTTTTGGCGGCCAAAAAACGGAAATGGCACGTTTTTTTGAGGTGAATGATAAAAACCGTCATCAAAATATGAAACTCGCCGTAGCGCAATCGGTTAGCCAGCCGGTGATTATGATTATTGGTTCATTCGCCCTTGCTTTTGTATTGTACGCCGCGAGTTGGGAGAGCATGCAAACTGATCTAACAGCAGGTACCTTTACCGCTATTTTGGGTGCCATGATGGCGATGTTACAACCGATTAAAAATTTAACCCGTGTGAATGCTGAATTCCAACGCGGCATTGCGGCTTGTACAACAGTGTTTGAGTTGCTCGACACGCCAACTGAATCTGATACAGGTACCCATGCCGTCGATCGTGTGCAAGGTCATTTACAATTTAACGGCGTGAGTTTTAGTTATCCTGAACAGGAAAAGCAAGCCTTAAACTTAATTGAGTTTGATGTTAAGCCCGGTAAAACCGTTGCATTAGTTGGACGCTCAGGTTCTGGTAAATCGACTATTGCTAATTTAATTACGCGTTTTTACGGAGGGTTATCAAACGGTGATATTTTACTTGATGGTACTAGTATTTATGATTATCAGTTAAAAAATCTCCGTAATCAGGTGGCATTAGTGTCTCAGCAGGTGACGTTATTTAACGATACTATTGCTAATAATATTGCCTACGCCTACCCAGGTGAGGTGACTCGAGACCAAATTATCAATGCTGCCGAACTCGCCTATGCAATGGAGTTTATCAACACGCTGCCTGACGGGCTTGACACACAAGTGGGCGAAAATGGCGTGTTACTATCAGGTGGACAACGTCAGCGTATTGCTATTGCGCGTGCGATGTTACGTGATGCGCCCGTACTCATTTTAGATGAAGCCACTTCAGCATTAGATACCGAATCAGAAAAAGCGATTCAAAAAGGCTTAGATAATTTACGTCACAATCGGACTTCTGTTGTGATAGCTCATCGTCTATCAACGATTGAATCTGCCGATGAAATCTTAGTCATAGATCAAGGTAAGGTGATTGAGCGTGGTGTGCATAAAGACTTAATTACTCAAGATGGCGTATACGCTAACTTGTATCAGATGCAGTTTGGTAGCTAATGCAAAACTGGATTAACCAAGTTTGGTATCAAGGGCACTGGGCAAAATGGATTTTATTACCTTTGTCAGGACTTTTTTGGCTAATAAGTAGTATTCGGCGCATTTTATTTAGGCTCGGGATCAAGTCTACTCATGTGTTGCCAGTGCCTGTGGTGGTTGTGGGTAATATAACCGCAGGTGGCAGTGGTAAAACCCCAACGGTAATTTATTTGATTAACCTATTACGGGCTAATGGTTTGAAACCTGGGGTTGTTAGTCGTGGTTATGGTGGCAAGATTGATGGTGTAGTCAGTGTCACGCCGTTAAGTTTAGCTGTCGATGTTGGCGACGAGCCGTTAATGATTGTCAGTCGCACCCACGTACCTATGGTGGTTGGCAGTCAACGGGTGTTAGCGGCCAAAAAACTGTTAGCCGATTTTGATGTCGATGTGATCATATGTGATGACGGCTTACAGCATTATGCGCTGGCTCGAGACATAGAAATTGCGTTAGTGGATGGTGGACGCCGTTACGGAAATGCGTGTTTATTACCTGCAGGGCCTTTAAGAGAAGGACTATGGCGATTAAAATCGATAGACTGGATCATCAATAATGGCGGCCCAGTGGTTGCCACCCATACAAACAACGTAAAAGAACACCTCATGCAGCTGATGCCTGCGAGTGTTTGTCAGGTGCAGTCCTTAAATAATCCTTTACAGTCAACAGAAATCGATCCGCAATTCACTTTGAAACAAGCACCGATAACGGCAATGGCGGGCATTGGTAATCCACAACGATTTTTTGATAGTTTAACAGAGCAGGGCTATCAACTTGAACACGTAGTCGCTTTTGCCGATCATCAGGCATACGACCAGCAGCAATTAATTGCTCTATCCGAGCAAACCCCTTTGCTAATGACAGAAAAAGATGCGGTTAAATGTCGCGATTTTGCATCACCGAACTGGTGGTATTTACCAGTAAATGCGAAGCTAAGTACAGAATTTGATACCCAGTTTATGAGTCGAATGACTCAACTTATCCAACTTAAGAAGGAAATTTAAATGGCTTTTGATAAAAAGTTACTTGATATTGTCGCGTGCCCAGTCTGTAAAGGTAAACTGGAGTTTGACAAGGAAGGCCAGCAGTTGATTTGTAAGTTTGATAAAATTGCTTATCCCATCAATGATGGCATTCCAGTGTTACTTGAGAATCGTGCAATCCCATTATCAACTGTAGAATAATTTTGAGTAAAACCGTTTTGCGGCGACTGTTTAAATGGTCTATTTGATCACTTTGTATCGGTTGAAGATGAAGATAAAAAGGCTGTAATCATTCGATTACAGCCTTTTTGTTTTTAGCTATTTTCGGTGTGGGTTATTTCACTCGCATACCCGGTTGAGCACCTTCATGTGGCTCAAGGATCCAAAGATCTTTACCACCAGGACCTGCGGCTAATACCATGCCTTCCGACATACCAAAGCGCATTTTACGAGGTGCAAGATTGGCAACCATTACCGTTAACTTACCCACTAAATCTTCGGGCGAGTAGGCTGATTTGATACCTGCAAAGACTTGTTTAGTTTCACCGCCAAGGTCTAACTCTAATTTTAATAGTTTGTTAGCTTCAGGCACATGCTCAGCCTTCGCGATACGCGCAATACGAAGATCTAACTTTGCAAAGTCGTCAAACTCAATCGTGTCACTGATCGGATCATCTTGTAACGGATTGCCACTAGCGGTTTTAACTTCCGCTTTATCTGCTTTCTTGCTGTTGGTGTCAACTGGCGTTTGAGTGACTTGCAAGTTGTTTTTAGAGGCATCAACCATAGACGTCACTTTATCTAAATCTACGCGCTGCATCATGGCTTTAAATGGCACAATCTCATGACCAGTCATATCCATGTTTAGGGTGTTCCAGGTCAGCTCTATTTGCAAGAATGCTTCAACATCCTGACTTAAACGCGGGAGAACTGGCTTCAAATAAGTGACCAGTATACGGAATAGGTTTAACGCAATAGAACACACTTGATGTGCTTGTTCTTGTTGATCTTCTTGCTTGATTAGTTGCCAAGGGGCTTGATCCGCAACAAAACCGTTAGCGATATCAGCAAGCGCCATAATTTCACGCATAGCTTTACCGTATTCACGGGTCTCGTAAAACTCTGCAATCTGTTCCTGTTTTGCTAAAAATGCATCTGTCAGACTGTTGTCGGCAATTTTTGCTAACTTGCCATCAAAACGTTTGCTAATAAAGCCCGCCGTACGAGAGGCCAAATTAACTAACTTGCCGACGAGATCAGAGTTGACACGTTGGGCAAAATCTTCAAGATTTAAATCTAAATCGTCAATACGGCTACTGAGTTTTGCTGCGTAGTAGTAACGTAAAAATTCAGGGTCTAGGTTATCTAAATAAGTGCGCGCCTTGATAAAAGTGCCTTTTGATTTAGACATTTTTGCGCCGTTAACGGTGACATAGCCATGTGCATATACACTGGTTGGTTTACGGTAATTGGCGCCGTGTAACATTGCTGGCCAGAATAAGCTGTGGAAATAAACAATGTCTTTACCAATGAAGTGATAAACCTCAGCAGTAGAATCTTTTGCCCAAAACTCATCAAAACTGACATTAGGATTTTTATCGCAGAAGTTTTTGAATGACCCCATATAACCAATAGGTGCATCTAACCAAACGTAAAAATATTTGCCGGGTGCATCGGGAATTTCGAAACCAAAATATGGTGCATCGCGTGAAATATCCCACTGTTGCAAGCCTTGTTCAAACCATTCACTGAGCTTGTTTGCCATTTCTTGTTGGAGCGACCCAGAGTTAATCCACTCATGTAGCATGCTCTCAAATGCCGGTAAGTCGAAGAAAAAGTGCTCACTGTCTTTCATAATTGGTGTGGCACCTGATACCGCTGACTTAGGATTAATTAAATCCGTTGGGCTGTAGGTGGCGCCGCAGCTATCACAGTTGTCGCCATACTGCTCTTCAGACTTACATTTAGGGCAAGTGCCTTTGACAAATCTGTCTGGTAAGAACATGGACTTTTCAGGGTCAAATAACTGCGAAATCGTTTTCGACTTAATATAGCCACCTTCGCGCAATTTTAGGTAAATGTCGCTTGCTAGCTCCCGGTTTTCTGGGCTGTGTGTGCTGTGAAAATTATCAAATTGAATATTAAAGTCAGCAAAATCTTGTTCATGTTCTTTTTGAACTTGAGCAATCATTTCTTCAGGGGCAATACCCAACTGCTGTGCTTTTAACATGATTGGCGTGCCGTGGGCGTCATCGGCACAAATATAGTAACATTCGTGACCGCGCAACTTTTGATAGCGAGACCAGATATCAGTTTGAATGTATTCAAGCATGTGGCCTAAATGGATAGGACCATTGGCATAAGGAAGGGCACTGGTTACCAGTATTTTACGCTGTGATTGGGTCATTTTCTCTCAACATCGAATTTCGCTAAAAATATTGCCCAGATACTAACTGAAAAAAGCAATATTTTCACCCAAACATGCATGAAAATATCCCAATTAGTCACTAAATTTTTGCGAAGTTCTGATACACTTGCAGAAATTTGTCAACGGGAGTCATGCTTTTGTCTATTTCCTATCCTGATTATCAACTTGATGCTCAATTATTAACCCCAGTGTTAGCTATTTTAGATGCCCATCAAGATCCCTATTTAAAGCAAGGCTTAGTTGCTGCCGGTTGTGTGGTTAAATTAGCCATTGAAGGCAAAAGACTTTTACTCGGTTTGGTTTATCCCTATCCCTGTATGACTCAATACCGCGATACTGTTATGGCGATTACCAACAAGCTTGCAGTGTTAGATGCTATTGATGAGGTCGAATGTGAAATCGATTTTCAACCCCGAGTATACTCTGCTATTACCTCAGTTGCGCCTATTGCCAATGTTAAGCAAGTTATCGCTATTGCTTCTGGTAAAGGTGGTGTGGGTAAATCAACGACGGCGGTAAATTTAGCGTTAGCGCTTAAAGCTGAAGGCGCTGAAGTGGGGATCTTAGATGCTGACATTTATGGCCCTTCAATTCCCTTGATGCTAGGGATCCCCCATTTTAGACCGCAATCTCCCGATGGTAAGATGATGACTGCCGCCTCAGCTCATGGCATATCGGCACAATCAATCGGTTTTATGCTGGGTGATGGCGAAGCCGCAGTGTGGCGTGGTCCTATGGCGGCAGGTGCACTGGTTCAATTACTTAATGAGACACAATGGCCTGAATTAGACTATTTGATCATTGATATGCCTCCAGGAACCGGTGATATTCAGCTTACGTTGTCACAAAAGTTTCCCGTGAGCGGCGCTGTGATTGTGACCACGCCGCAAGATATCGCGTTAGCCGATGCCCAAAAAGGCATCACCATGTTCAATAAAGTGCAAATTCCTGTGTTAGGAATTGTTGAGAACATGAGTTTTCATTTATGTCCTGAATGTGGCCATAAAGAACACCCATTTGGTACTCATGGGGGCAGTAAAATTGCTGAGCGTTATAATGTGCCTTTATTAGGGGCATTACCGCTTAACATTAATATTCGTGAGTCCATGGACAATGGTGCGCCAAGCGTTGTTAAAGAGCCAGAGTCGGAAGTTTCGGGTATCTATCGTGAAATTGCCCGTCAATTAGGTGCACAACTGGCGTTACAACAAATTAAATCAACGGTTTCAATCAGTATATCGGACGACGAGTAAGCTTATATGAATTCTCAACAGTGTGTCATTATTGGTATCGCCGGCGCATCTGCGTCGGGTAAAAGTTTAATAGCCAATACCATTTTTCAAGAACTTTGCCGTGACTTGGGCACTAATCAAATCGGCGTGATCAACGAAGATGCCTATTACCGTGATCAATCTCATTTGACCATGGAAGAGCGAGTTCAAACCAATTATGACCATCCAAAAGCGCTGGATCATAAACTACTTGCTAGTCATCTTGAGCAGCTTAAACAAGGGCAAGCGGTGGATATTCCCCGTTACAGTTACACGGAACATACTCGTATGTCTGAAACCGTTGAGATGCTGCCTAAAAAAGTGATTATTCTAGAAGGCATTTTATTGTTAACTGATCCTAAGCTGCGTGATTTAATGGATGCCAGTGTGTTTATGGATACACCGTTGGACATCTGTTTTTTACGCCGTTTAACCCGTGATGTAGCGGAACGAGGTCGTACAATGGAGTCGGTGATTTCTCAGTATAAAAAGACGGTTAGACCGATGTTTTTACAGTTTATTGAGCCGTCTAAACAGTATGCCGATATCATAGTGCCACGTGGTGGTAAAAACCGAATTGCGACCGATATTCTAAAAGCGCGAATTCAACATTTGTTAGCAAGATAATCGTTGATGTTAAACGAAACACAAAGAGGCTGCATCAATGCGTCTAACTGATATCGAAATCGAACAAAGTTTAGATGAAGGGCTAATCGTTATTTATCCTAGACCACCTGCAGATGCTATTTCGGGTGTCAGTGTTGATGTTCGCCTTGGCAATCAGTTTCGAGTGTTTCAGGATCATACCGCGCCATATATTGATTTAAGTGGGCCAAGTGTAGAAATGCAGGCGGCATTAGATCGCGTAATGAGTGATAAAATTCATATTGCCGAAGGTGAGGCATTTTTTCTTCACCCTGGGGAATTGGCACTTGCTGTTACCCTTGAAACCGTGACATTGCCAGCCAATATTGTGGGCTGGTTGGATGGGCGATCATCATTAGCGCGTTTAGGTTTAATGGTGCATGTGACTGCGCATCGAATTGATCCCGGCTGGCAGGGTAAAATTGTGTTAGAGTTTTTTAACAGCGGTAAACTGCCACTTGCATTACGACCTGGAATGACCATCGGTGCGTTAAATTTTGAACGCCTAAGTGGCCCGGTTGCACGGCCATATAATCAAAGAAAAACTGCTAAATACAAAGATCAGCAAGATGCAGTGGCTAGCCGTATTAGTCAGGATGAAAAATGACACAGGTATGGATTAACCAGCAACCCAGCCAAACCGTCAGCCCGTTTGATCGTGGTTTAGCTTATGGTGATGGCTTATTTGCGACCATGCGCACTTATCCTAAATCAGCACAGCAATCTGGCATTATGTTTTTGGATTTACACTTAGCTAGATTAGCACAGGGCTGTGAGAGATTAGATATCAAATGGGCTGCCTCAGTAACATTACTGGCTCATTTATCTGAACTTGCAGAGCAGTACCCAAACAGCTGTATTAAATTATTACTCACCCGAGGTGTTGGTGGGCGGGGCTATCAGGCACCAGAGAATGCCCATGTCACAGAAATCACTTCAGTACATGAAATCCCTATTCACTATCAAACCTGGCAAAATCAAGGGGTCGCATTAGCAACCTCAAGTATTACATTAGCTCAACAACCTTTATTGGCGGGGATTAAGCATTTAAATCGGCTTGAGCAGGTTCTGATAAAATCCCAACCGCTTCCAGATGGTTATAACGACTGGCTAGTTTACGATACTCAAGCCAATGTTATTGAAGCCTCAATGGCCAATATCTTTGTCGTGAAATCACGACAAGTATTCACTCCAGCCATCAATCAGGCGGGGATCAGCGGGGTAATGCGTGAGGCGGTAATTGAGGTACTATTAAGCATTGGCATAGATGTTCGCATTCAGCGTTTAAGCCAACGTGATATTGTCGATGCAGATTCAATCATGATGAGTAATAGTTTATTTGGGATTATTGATGTTATAAAAGTCGATAAAACCAGCTATCAACCTTGGGTGCATACAATTGCTGTTGCACAAAAGTTACAAACGACATTAAGCTAAAACGCTTTGAGACAATCAACCATCATCATCCACCTAATTAGATGTCTATGAATACAATAAAAACACGATTATTAGCCAGTTTGATCCCACTTTTTACCGTCATTTGTTTGGTGGGATATTGGTTTGCAAAAGATATTTTAGCATATAAAAATCAACCGTTGGCCATTACTGAGGCAACGCAAATTACTGTTACGCCAGGCACCTCATTACTGAAGTTGACCCAAGAATTAGAGCAGCAGGGGATTGTCGCTGAGAGTTGGAAAACGCGATTTCTAGTTAAACTTGAACCTCAATTTGGCCAAATTAAAACGGGTTTGTATCAAATGACCCCTGGCGACAAACTAGTTGATTTTTTGAACAGAGTCAGACTAGGTCAAGAAATGGCGTTTTCTGTGACCTTAATTGAAGGTAAAACCATCAAAGAATGGTTACCAGTATTGCAAAACCTTGAGCATATGCCATTTGAAGACGACGTATTTAATCGTGTTTTGGCTGCAAATGGTGACACTTCTGGTTTGCCTGAAGGTAAGTTTTTTCCTGAAACCTACCATTATCGTGTCGATGATGATTTATTTTCGATGTTGCAACGCAGTTATCAGATGATGCAAACTCATCTTGCACAAGCATGGGCGCAACGCGATCCTGACCTTAAATTAAACTCGCCATATGAATTATTGATTATTGCTTCAATTATTGAAAAAGAGACCGCACAGGAATCTGAACGAAACTGGGTAAGTGCGGTGTTTAATAATCGATTAAAAAAAGGCATGCGTTTACAAACTGATCCAACCATTATCTATGGCATGGGTGACAGATATAAAGGCAATATCACTAAAAACGATATTTTGGAAAAAACCGCCTTTAATACCTATCGAATCGATGGCTTACCACCGACACCTATAGCAGCCCCCAGCAAAGCGTCTTTGTATGCGGCAGCTAACCCAGCTAAAGTGAACTATTTATACTTTGTGTCAAAAAATGATGGTAGTCATATTTTTTCATCGACTTATAAAGAGCATAACCGTGCTGTTAATGAATACCAGAGAAACAGAAAATGAGTCAAATTGGACAGTTTATTGTCATTGAAGGATTAGAGGGTGCAGGTAAGTCCAGCGCTATCGAGTTAGTCCATAGCATCATTACCTCCGAAGTAGGCCATGAGCCGGTTTGCACTCGAGAACCCGGTGGCACCCCCTTAGCAGAAAAAATAAGAGACTTGGTTAAAATCGCAGAACCTAATGATCCCTTATGTGATGAAGCCGAATGTTTACTCTTTTATGCGGCGCGTACTCAGTTAATTGCGAACGTGATTAAACCTGCGTTGGCGAAAGGGCAATGGGTATTGGGTGATCGCCATAATTTATCGTCGCTTGCCTATCAAGGCGGTGGCAGAGGACTCATGCCTTTAGTCAAAGCCATTAGTGATGCCAGCTTGCATGGTTTTAAACCCGATCTTACCTTGTATCTTGATATAGAACCCAGCTTAGGTTTACAGCGTGCCTCACAGCGCGGTGCACTGGACAGAATTGAGAAGCAGCATATCGCGTTTTTTGAACGTGCTCGTGAAACATTTCTTCAATTTGCAGCACAAGATAGTTCAATCATTGTGATTGATGCCAGTCAAACTATGGAAAAGGTGCATCAAGATATTCGTACCGAATTAACTAAAAGACTCTCATTAGTCTCTAAATAAGTGTCATGCATCTTGCTATCCACAGGGAACATAATGACCGATTACACACTGACACAATTACCATGGCTTTTAGCCCCATTTGAACGTTTTGCTCAGTTGTGTTATCGCAACCAACACAGCCATGCTCAGTTAATTCCCGTCGATATGGCATTAGGTGGGATTCAATTGGCGCATGATATGGCGCAAATGGCATTGTGTATAGATAGAACCCCCATTGGTGCCTGTGGTCAGTGTAAGGCTTGTTTATTGTTTAAAGCGGGTAACCATCCCGATTTACATTGGATCCGCAGTGATGGCAGCCAAATTAAGGTCGACCAAATCCGAGAGCTTTGCCAATCTTTAATCCATACCGCACAGCAGTCTGGTGCGAGAGTTGCGGTTATTGAACACAGTGAGCGGATGAACATTGCCGCAGCAAACGCGTTGCTTAAGACATTAGAAGAGCCAGGTAATAATACATTATTGCTATTGCAAACCGATACACCGGCAAACCTGCTACCCACAATCACTAGCAGATGCCAAAAAATAGCGTTTTTATCGCCAACTCGAAATGACATTATTGACTGGCTCGCACAGCAAAATTTACTGCCAAAAGCTGATGCGCAGGGTAAACGTCATGACGTTACCTGGTGTTTAGGTGTTGTAGGGGGCCCAATTAAATTGGCAGAGAGTTTGGCATCGAAACATTACCAACAGTTACTTGATTATCGTCAGGATTGGATGTCCAGTTTACAGTCAGGACATCTACAAAACAGTCTATTAAAATTGTCAGAACAACAAATTATTGATGCCTTGAAGGTTTTATATTTGTACTTGAGACAATATGTGTTAAAAAGTAATAAGTTAAATCCACTCATTCAAGCTAGAGTGATTGGATTGGCAGGTGATGTGATGCAGATGTGCCATAAATTAACTACAATGGCTAATGTAAATACTCAGGCTTTGTGCCAAAATTATGTTTTACAATTCAAGCATGTGCTCGCACTCACTTAACGATTATACTTATTGAGTTTATTTCGTTTCAAAATCACTTAACACAAGAGAAGTACAAGATATTATGGTCGACTTGGTGGTTAATTACGATACATTGCATCAGCTATATCGTGCCTATATGCCGTTTATAAAGCCGGCGGGGTTATTTGTGGCAACCACAGAAAGTCACTTTTTAGGCCAAGAACTCACCATTGCCTACCGTTTACCTAATACAAGCCAAGTAAATGAATTTAAAGGCTCTGTTGTGTGGATAAATCCTATAGGGGCTTCAGGTGGGCGCCCAGCAGGTATCGGGATTAAAATTAAAACCGATCCAGAAAGCCATAAACATCATATCGAAAAGCTATTAGCACAAGAATTATCATCCGGAGATTTGACCTGCACTATGTAGCTAGGTATCCTCTGCATCCCATTTGCTTAAATCATCTTTTACTATGCTAATTGACTCACACTGTCACCTTGACCGCTTAAAAGCGGCTCCTGATCATGCTACTATGCAAACGATAATGAATAATGCTAAGGCTCAAGGCGTTGATTATTTATTATGTGTAAATGTTCGACAGCAGGGTTTTGAGCAAATGCGTGCTAAAGTAGCACAGTTTGATAATGTCTTTTTATCATCAGGTGTTCATCCCTTAGATGTTAAAGAAGGTTTGGATGTTGCACAAATAAAACGCTTTGCAACGGATCCTAAAGTGGTTGCCATTGGTGAAACGGGTTTAGATTATTTCTATGCCGATGAAACTAAGTTATTGCAGCAGCAATGTTTTGAGCAACAGATCGCGTTAGCTGTCGAAGTGAACAAACCGTTAATTGTCCATACCCGTGATGCTAGAGAAGACACCATTGCCATGTTAAAAAATGGCCAAGCCGAAAAAGTGGCGGGGGTGCTACATTGTTTTACTGAAACATGGGAGATGGCAAAAGCAGCTATCGATCTCGGTTTTTATATTTCAGTGTCTGGGATAGTGACCTTTAAAAATGCTGGCGATTTACGTAGCGTTATTCGTAAAGTGCCTAAAGACAGGCTGTTAGTAGAAACTGATTCCCCCTATCTTGCACCCGTCCCCCATCGAGGACAAGAAAACCAACCGGCTTATGTTAAAGACGTTGCTGAGTTCGTGGCTGAACTACGCGGAGAAAAATATCAAGATTTAGCCGATTACACATCAGAAAACTTTTTCACTTTGTTTAAAGATGCTGCAAAATTAGTTGGGCGATGATTCACTTTCAAAATATAAATCAATCTGTTGTTATCAATATGCACAAAACAATAGATTGATTAACCTCAATGTTATGTTGCTAAATTTAAGGCAAAAAAAGACTCAAAACGATCCAGTTGTTTTGAGCCTAGGGAAATGGCTCTTTGCAGAGCCGTGCGCTAGAGTGGAGGGATAACTGTTTAAATTATAGTCAGCATCCTTTAGCTTTGCCTAATAAATTAGTGTTATTTTTTTGCATATTTTTATTCATTAAACCTTGCTGTCACAAAATCATTGTATATCAGGTTATTAACTGCAATTCTGAATAATAATCAGCATCGCAATTTGATTTATACCCATTGGGATAAAAGAGTGAACAGAGATTGCGCAGAAAAAATCGCTCAGAACAAGGCACAAATTGCAGCTGGCAAGTTGTTCTACCCTCAAAATTTCTAACGAAGTTATAAGCGATTTTAACCAGTAGGATTGATCACATTTTTTTGTTGACTGGTATTACTTGCTAAAAATAAAGCCTGAAAGTGATCAGGCTTTTTGAGTGTATTCATTGGTATCTATTGCATTGAATAGCGGGCGGTGACAAATCAGTCAATTAAAAATCGATTCAATGTGTTTTATTCAATGAAGGTGACGTTATCTTTGACTAATTCACGTGGAAGATTGTTTTTTAGTCGATGGCCTAAATGCTTTACCACACCTAATACACTATGATGATGACTGACTAACATTTCGCCCTGATTATGTTGTGATAACCATTGCTGATCTTCAATGCTAAACGTGGTTGTTTCAATGTCGCGCCCCATCAGAAATTGCTGTGCTTGCTGGCTAGACAGTTCTATACAATGTGGGTTAGATTCAGTTGTTCCAATTAACGCCTGTACCGCTTCATGTTTGACTTTAAAACCCTTTTTCATCGCATCTGCCAGTTTTAGACCAATACGTTGAAAACGCATTTTACCGATAAGTGGATTGAAACTATTCGGAAACAACCAAAACTCATCATCACGTTGCATGACATGACTGTCTGTTGGTAATGTTATCGCAAAACACTCTCTTAAATATTGTGTGAGCGCCAGTATTTGTTTCTCTGTTGCGGGTGTAAAAGGGAAGTTTTTTTGCAATTTAGGCGGCTTTTTGAGTCGCTCAACCGATGCTGTTTTTTTGATTTTAGCAACAAAGAAACCTTCACTATCATAAATTTGTGGCCAAACGTGTAAAAAACCTTCAGGGGTGCAAGCCGCTTGCGAATTTGGAAATAAATCGTTTAACGGCATAAACACTAGCGCATCTGGATAGGTTTTCTGCAGGTGATAACAAATTTGCTGATTTTCTAATTGGCTTAATGTGCAGGTTGAATATACTAAAGTTCCACCAGTTTTTAATGCTAAAAAAGCAGATTCAATTAAATCCTTTTGGGTATCAGCAATCGCCGTCACATCACTTATATCCCAATGCTTTAGCGCATTAGGATCTTTTCTGACTGTGCCTTCGCCGCCGCAGGGGGCGTCTAATAAAATGGCATCAAAGGTTTCATATAAATATTCGCCAAAAACGCGGCCGTCGAAGTGGGTCAGGGCAACATTACTGGCGCCCATGCGAAGCACATTGGCATGCAATACTTTCACTCTGCTTGCTGAATACTCATTGGCAACTAATAAACCTTGGTTTTGCATTAAAGCCGCTATTTGGGTGGTTTTTGAACCAGGAGCTGAAGCCACGTCTAAAATCATGGCAGTATTTGATACGTCATCAAATAATGCCGTAGGCGGTAACATTGAGCTGGCTTCTTGAATATAAAACAGCCCCTGAATATGTTCGATAAGATTACCAGGTTGAAGCGCTTCATCATGACTGACCCAAAATCCATCTTTGCACCAAGGAATTGATTCAAAGTGCCAGCCTTTAGGTTCCATTAGCTGTATAAATTCAGCACTGCTGATTTTTAAGGTATTGACCCTAATAGATTTTCGAAGTGGTTTATCGCAAATAGCGATAAACTCATCTAGACAAAGGTGTTCGGGTAATTCGTTAGCGATGTGTTTGATAAAATTTGGATTTAATTGAACCATAATGCAGACATTGTTCACTCTCGTGGCATAATTAACAGGATCATATCACGGAATGTGACCGCAGGGGGGTATTGGAATGACAAACCCAAATCATAATAAAAAGGAAAGTGTGTGCTGAATCGAGTTTGGTTAGGCTTTTTTATCACTGCGGCGATTGCCATCATATTGCAGCTGATTTCAGGTAATCTCACAGTATTAAACGATGCGGTTAATGCATTATTTAATAGTGCAAAACTGGCGGCTGAAATATCCCTGGGTTTGATTGGCGTGTTAGCGTTATGGATGGGATTGATGCAAGTTGGCGAGAAAGCGGGTGTTGTGGGATTGTTTGCCAAGCTTTTTGAACCGTTATTATCTAAATTGATGCCAGAAGTGCCACGCGGCCATGCTGCTTATGGCAGTATGAGTATGAATTTAACCGCCAACATGCTTGGGTTAGATAATGCTGCCACCCCGCTTGGGTTAAAAGCGATGCAAGACTTACAAAGCTTGAACCCTGTAAAAACAGTTGCGACTAATGCGCAAATTTTGTTTTTGGTACTTAATACTTCTTCTGTGACACTGGTGCCCGTGACGGTGTTCTTATATCGCGCTCAGCAGGGCGCGGCATCACCTGCTGATATTTTTCTGCCTATTTTACTGGCCACCTGCGCATCAACATTTGTTGGTTTAATGGTTGTTGCGATTGTGCAACGTATTTCCCTAATCAACATCGTAATTTTAGGTTACGGCGCGTTATTACTGTCTTTATTAATGGCCTCGATGTTTTATTTACTCAGTTTAAGCGCCGAGGCGATAGGTCAGGTGTCGAGTGTATTAGGCAATGGCGTTTTATTAGTGCTCGTGCTCAGTTTTGTGATTGTCGCGGGGATAAAAAAAGTGGCAATCTATGATGAGTTTATTGAAGGCGCTAAAGGCGGTTTTGAGCAGGCAATTAAACTCATACCTTATTTATTGGCCATGTTGTTAGCCATTGGTTTACTCAGAGCCTCTGGCGCGCTCGATTATATACTTCAAGGTTTGGCGGGTTTAGTGTCTTGGATGGGCTATGACACACGCTTTATTGATGCCATGCCAACGGCTATCATGAAGCCTTTCAGTGGTTCTGGCGCCCGAGCTATGATGTTAGAAACCATGGAACATCACGGTGTTGATTCATTTGCGGGTCGATTAGCGGCAATATTTCAAGGTAGTACAGAAACAACCTTCTATGTATTAGCGGTGTATTTTGGCTCTGTGGGTATTCGAAATGGGCGACATGCGTTGGGTTGTGGCTTAGCGGCCGATTTAGGTGGCATTATCGCGGCGATTGCCGTGTGTTACTGGTTTTATGGATAGGCCGATTGCGCTTTAATGTATTGCACAGTTTTACCAGTAAGATGCAGTGATGAGGTAAAAATGGACCCACCTTATCCGCATGCATACTGCAAATAAGGTGGCAGATAAAGTGGCTTATTGCTGCTGATAAAATTGTTGCAATAGGCTATTCAATTGTGCAGGTTGTTCAACCATGGCTAAATGGCCAGCTTCTGCAAGATGATATAAGCTTGCGCCATCAATATCATCACTCATTAAATAACTTTCTAATACGGTTCTAAGTTGATTTTCTACCCCGACTATAACCAGAGTCGGTACAGTCAATTGTTCAACTAACTCCATAGTGTCACGCTTGTAAATAGCCATGTGGGCAAAACGGCTCAACACAGGGACTTGTTTACTGTCGATATTGCGTAATTCTTGGCTGAATTGATTGATTAGTTGGTTTTCTTGCATTCCTTTAGCAAACATTAACCTACTAATTGTATCAGCAAGATTTTCAGTGATGCTTTGTGTTTGGTTCATTACGTCTAACCATTGTTGATACTTGAGGCAATTCACCTCTGGTTCAAAACCAATAAACGCATTAAGCATGACCAGTGATTTTACGTTAGATGGTTGCTGTAACACCATTTCAGCCGCGATAGCAGCGCCACAACCGTGTCCAATGATGTGATATTGAGCAATTTGTAAATCAGTTAAAAGCTGCGTTATATGCCCTGCGACATCAATTAAATTTGTTGTGTTTTCTGGAATGGTTTTACTGTCACCGTGGCCCCACAAGTCAATTGCAATACAGCGATACTGCCCACTTAAATGCTGTACTTGTGCCTGCCAAATGTGTTTGTTAGCAAATAAACCATGCAACAACACAATCACATCACCTTGACCGACATCAAAGAAATGCAATGGTTGTTGTTCGATTAAACCTTGTTTTGAATTAGATAACATAATGAGACTCAATAATTTTCAATATGGCGGTGATAATTGTTCGCTGCCAGTAAAAAGATACTCAAAAAATTGGGCAATAGCTGTCCGTTGACGGTGTTTGTCAATCTGGTCATCGACGAGCAAATTTGCCATGTGTTACTTAAAAGCCCATGCTTTAAAACCGATTAACCCTGTACAGCCACTTTTTAAACGGGTGGGGCTGCAACAAATTTAACGTAATGACTCACCAGCTTATCCAATTGAGACAATACCGGTTGCTTTAGCTCAAATTCGGCATGATGGAGTACTTTTGCTAGGTCTTGTCCTGAAAATTGATTAGTGTACTCTTTCGAAATGGGAAAGTAACTTAAATGCCATTCTTCAGTGCTGACGCCACTTTTGCCGTGTTGAAAAGGAAAGTAAAAACCAAATCGCGCTGCATTTTGTTGTAACCACAGATATAAGCTGTGACAGGGGCCACCTGCTTGGTATTCTTTGGCCACTAATTGTAAATTGTCGCGGTTGATATGACAGGCATCATACACATCGATATCAGTGCCCCAATGATGTCGAGAAGCACCAGGAAGTGCTGACCAAAGCAAAATTGCGTTGATAATTTCTTCAGATGATAAAGATATAAAATCAATGGGTTGATGTTGTAAATCGAGCAATTGACGTTTGCCTGTTGCTTTAGCATTCCAAATTGATAATTGTTTTTCAAAGCTGCGATAAGCAGAGCAGATGGCAAGCTCAATGCCATCTTTTTTTGCGGCCATTCGCATGGCCGCAAATGCGCTCGCAGTATCGCGTTGTAGCAATAAAGATTCAAACTCAACTAATGCAGAAGCATCCAATCCATATAAATTTGGCTGTAATACGGTCGAGTTTGTCGCCTCGTTAATTGTACTTAGTCGCACAATAGTTTTTCCAAAATACGCTCATAACACAGTGCCAGTTGCTCAAGATCTGCGGTACTGACACACTCATTTATTTTGTGAATTGTCGCATTAACAGGGCCTAATTCAATAACCTGTGCACCTGTTGGGGCGATAAAGCGTCCATCTGATGTGCCGCCTGAAGTTTGAGGGTCGGTATCATATCCGGTGACTTCACGAATACTTTGTTTAGTTGCTTCAAGTAATGGCCCATCGCCAGTCAAAAATGGCAGGCCATTAAATACCCAGTCAATATCGTAATCTAATCCGTGTGCATCTAATATACTCAGTACGCGTTGGATCAGTTCTTCAGCGGTCACTTCAGTGGAGTATCTGAAATTAAACATCACTTTGAGATCGCCAGGGATCACATTAGAAGCGCCTGTGCCACCGTTGATGTTAGCGATTTGAAAACTGGTTGGTGGGAAAAACTCATTGCCATTATCCCAATGCATTTGTGCCAATTCGGCTAATGCTGGTGAAGCCTTATGAATCGGATTATCGGCTAAGTGAGGGTAGGCAACGTGGCCTTGAATTCCTTTCACTGTGAGGTTGCCTGTTAAGCTGCCCCGACGACCATTTTTAACTACATCTCCCAGTTTGTGGGTTGAGGAGGGTTCGCCTACTAATGCCCAAGTAATTTTCTCGTTTCGTGCCTCAAGGGTTTCAATCACTTTGGGCGTGCCATTAATGAATGGGCCTTCTTCATCACTGGTGATCAAATAGGCGATTGAGCCTTTGTGGTCGGGATGCTTGGCGACAAAGCGTTCTGTAGCAACGATCATGGCGGCTAAAGACCCCTTCATATCGGCAGCACCGCGGCCATGCAAATAGCCATCAATAATCGTTGGATCAAAAGGCGGAGTATGCCAACGACTTAAATCGCCGGTCGGGACTACGTCGGTATGGCCAGCAAAACAAAAAACGGGTGCTTGTGTGCCGCGCCGAGCCCACATGTTAGTTGTGTCGTGAAACACCATAGATTCGATATTAAATCCGATTTTACTCAGGTGCTCAGCCATCAAAGGTTGGCATCCTTCATCCAGTGGGGTCACCGAGGCACGAGAAAGTAAATCTTTCGCTAAATCAATAACACTACTCATTATTTAAACCACGCTTGATAGTCAGATTCTTTGAAACCAACCATAACCTTCGATTGATTTTCGAGTACGGGACGTTTGATGAGGGTCGGGTGTTCCAGCATTAAAGCGATGGCTTTTTGTTCGGTTAGATCTGTTTTTTGGGCTTCATCTAAGCCTCTAAAGCTAGTGCTACGCTTGTTAAATACGCTTTCCCAACCCAAGGTTTGGCACCATTTAGTAACACTTTCCTGGGTCAGAGGTTGTTCACGAAAATCATGAAATTCGTGGTCAATGTGATGTGCTTCTAACCATTTTCGTGCCTTACGAACTGTATCGCAATTTTTAATACCATATAACTTCAATCTGTATACTCCCTTTATGATTTACAGCCGTTGGGGTGTGATGCAACATTGTGGCATTGTGAATAAACTTGAACAAGATAAAGGCGTGTATTTGAAGATATTTCACCCATTATAGCGATCGTCATAAATAACGGCTCTTGCTAGCTTATGAAAATACGCGATAACACTATTAAATTGTTAGATTGCAGGTTAAAGGCTTAGCATAAAAATTTGCCTTGTTCCCATACATTTTTGCTTGGCTATTTCTAAAAACTTATTGACTGTGAGTTGGGGGATTATTGCAAAAATGAAAAAAGCAGATACTCAAAATCTGCTTTCCCGCTTTAAGGCATTGACTCAATGACGTTATTAAGGGGTATCTTTTTATGATAACTGCACGGTAAAAATAATATCTTTTCCAGCTGTAACATGACCTTGAGGTGATTTGTCTAACCCTTTAATGTCTTCCATATTGGCAAGCACAACGGGCGTCAACAAACTTTCAACTTGTCCCTGTAAAAAGGCTAAGTCAAAGGATAAAATCGGCTCACCGGCTTTGACTTGTTGTCCTTCTTCGGCCAAACGTTTAAAGCCATTACCACGAAGCTCTACAGTACCAACACCAAAGTGAACAAAGAGTTCTAACCCCTGTGGTGACTCAATACTAAAGGCATGATTGGTTTCAAAAATTTTTCCTATAGTACCGTCAATAGGGGCAAGAATAAATTCACCTTCAGGATTAATGGCAATACCATCACCCACTATTTTTTCAGCAAATACCACATCGGGTACTTTTTCAATTGGTACAATATGCCCAGAAACCGGCGCATAAATCGCGATCCCGCCGGTTAATTCAGGTTGGCCTGAAATTAGTCGTCGAATACGGCTTAAAAATCCCATTTGAGCAAGCCTCTTGTTATTGTTGTTTTCATTATAGTTGTCTATTGCCAACTTATAACACATTCTCACCTTAACTAAATACTCCGCTTAATCCTAAATAGGCTTAATCAGATATATTCGCTGGTTTAGTGATCAAATCGGCTTTTATGGTTTAAGTTAAACGTTTTTATGGCTTCGTCAATCGCTGCATTGGAAATGAGTTGCTTAACCGTTTGAGCATGCTGATAAAATGCACTGTAATTCCCCTCAACAATACGCGCTTTAACGGCCAGTAAACTTGCAGGATTAATGCTGAGTTCATTCAAACCCATACCCATTAATAAGGGTAAGACGTTTGCATTGCTAGCGAGTTCACCGCATAGACAGACTTTAACCTTAACTCGCTGACATTTTTCAATCGTCATGGCAATCAGGGTGAGTACCGCAGGCGATAAAGGCGGATATAAGTTAGCTAATTTGAGGTTAGTGCGATCGGCTGCAAGCGTGTATTGAGTTAAGTCATTACTGCCGATACTGACGAAATCTAAATAGGGCAGCATACTCTCTAATGCTAAAACCGCAGCGGGGGTTTCTACCACAATGCCATATTCCACATTGCCTATTTTTTTGCCTTGCTCAGCGAGTTGTTGTTTGGCTTGCTTAATTAATTCAAACGCCTGAAGCAGTTCTTCAATTTGACTGACCATAGGGAACATCAATCGAATGTCACCATGACAAGCTGCCCGCAGTATGGCTTTGATTTGGGCAATAAACATATCTGGGTTAAGTAAACTGTAACGAATACCTCTTACGCCCAATGCGGGATTTTCTTCAGTATGTTGGTTTAAGCAGGGAATGTCTTTATCTGCGCCAACATCAAATGTTCTAATCGTAAACGTTTGTCCATTGAGAGCCTGTAACGCATCACAGTAGAGTTTATATTGCTGGTCCTCATCAGGTAATGCTTGGGCATTCATCAATAAAAATTCGGTTCTGAATAAGCCAATACCTTCTGCGCCCACTAACATCAGTGAACTAATATCACTTAAATTACCTACATTGGCACGTAAGGTTAATGCATGGCCATCGAGGGTAAGGCAAGGTTTATCTTTATATACTAGTAAGGCTTGCTGATGCTTGAGGTGGTCGGCAAGCTTATGTTTGAGCGATGTTTGAACGTCAATATCAGGATGGATATAAAGCACACCTTCAATGGCGTCGAGGATCAGCGATGCCCCATCGTCTATATGACCGTCTTGGCTAGACCAAGGACAATTTAATAATGTTGGAATACCCGCTGAACGCGCTAAAATGGCGGTGTGACTGGTTAAGCCACCTGACTCTAATACAATGCCTTTAATAAATTTAAGCGGCAACATGGCAAAGTCTGCAGGGGTAAGATCATCTGCCAGTAAAATGGTATTTTCAGTGAGATTCGATAAATCGTGCTGACTTTTTCCCTGTAAAGTGGTGATCAAACGCTTGGCGAGTAATAAAATATCCTGACTGCGATTGGCAAGATAGGGATCGTCAATACCCGCAATGGCCAATGCTTGTTCGTTAAAAATGCGCTCAACAGCGACAGCAGCACCGACCCGATATTGTTCAACATGCTGTTGCATATCTGTGAGCAGTGATTCATCTTCAAGCAGTAAGATATCGGCATCAATTAATTGAAAGGTATCGCAAGAGGGACAAACACGTTGTTGGCAATCTTGAAGGTAGCGAATGAGTTGTGCGATTGCTTGTTTTATGGCGTCTTTTTCAGAGGCAATGTTG
The DNA here is from genome assembly GCF_025971955.1 of Shewanella subflava. GTDB lineage: Bacteria > Pseudomonadota > Gammaproteobacteria > Enterobacterales > Shewanellaceae > Shewanella > Shewanella subflava. The sequence goes on along the minus strand of NZ_JAPDMX010000033.1, from coordinate 55,551 downwards.
GCAATTGGCAGTAAACGCAGATCAAGGGGTTGAGGATGAGTACTAATATTGAGTGCTTGTCCAAAAGCCACCCCGGTTGAAACCACAATGCCATTGACTTGCATGATAACCTCTTAGCTTAAGGTAATGAGAAGTTCAGATACCCGTTCAACGGCCTGCTGAGCTTGCTCTCCCTGTGCTAGCACCGTTACTTCAACCCCTTGATATAATCCTAGGGTTTGGAGTTTAAATAAACTTTTAGCACTCGCTTGTTTACCATTACATTCAACTATCACATCACAATCAAAGCTTTTGGCTTCTTTAACAAGTAAAGCTGCTGGTCGAGTGTGAATACCGTGCTGAGCGGTAATGGTAACGGTTTTTTGATACATGATGGACCCTTTTTAAGGATTAAGGCTAAAACCGAATTACTATACCTTAATGTAACAAGCCATCAAAGCAAGCAATTCGATTCGCTTTTTTGTGGGCTAAATCTTAAATTGTTGCAGGGTATTATCCATTTTCTTGCTAATGGATTGTAACGCATTGGCCTCATTTTCATTGGTTTTATTGGCTTTGACTACTTGGTCGGTGAGATTTGAAATTGCATTGATATTCATATTCACCTCTTCGGTGACCATCGCCTGTTGTTCTGTGGCGCTGGCCAATTGGTTGGTCATATCATTAATATTGCCAACCAGTGACAATATGATTGCCATTGCCTCGCTTGATTGGCGAGCCTTTGATTGTAAATCATCCGATTGCTGTAAAGTTTGGCTATTACTTTGCTTTAATAAGGCAATGCCTTGATGAATTTTTACGACGATTTGATTAATCTCGTTGGTTGAATCTTGGGTTCTATTTGCCAGAGCCCTTACTTCATCAGCCACAACCGCAAATCCTCGTCCATGACTTCCTGCTCTTGCGGCTTCAATTGCAGCATTGAGTGCAAGTAGGTTAGTTTGATCTGCAATGGCTTTAATGACGTCTAAAATTGAGCTGATTTCATTGGATGATTGTGACAGCGTCTCACTGACTTGGACATTATGGCGTAATTCATTGCCTAGGGCTTCACTTTGGCTCACGGTTAATTGCATCAACTTTTGCCCATGCTGAGCTTGAGTTGTTACTTCATTTGCACTTTCTGCCGTTTGCTGAGTATTACGCGCCATGTCTTGGGTGGTCATCAGCATTTGATGAATTGCTGCGGCTACGCTTTGGGTTTCTTGATTGACGTTTTGGCTGCTGTGTTGAGAGGTACTTACTGCGGTTAATAATTCAGTGGCATTAATATTCAGTTGCTTTCCAATCGGGTTAAGCTCGCCGACCACATCGGCAATTTTTATCACAAATAAATTGAATGCTTTTGCTAATTCAGAGACTTCATCTTTACCATTTTCATCTAGACGTTTACGTAAATCTCCTTCACCCGCAGCAATGTCCTGCATGGTCGCGATAGCAGTATTAATTGGGGTAGTGATTGAACTATTCAGTAATAAGAAAAAGATAAAAATGGGCACTGAAATCAACAGCATGATAATTAAATAATCGAGGGTAATTGCGCTGAGGTTGGCGTTAATATCATCGGTGTCTGCATTCGATACAAGGAAAACGTCTCGTTGCTGGTCATACATACTGGCTAATAAGCGGATGTGCGAGCGACCTTGAATATTGAATTCAATACTGGCACTGGCGAAGGTGCGGGTTTTAGCTTGATCAAATAATTGGCTCAAACTTAATTGACCGTGGCTATCAGTTAAATTGGCAATATTGGTGCTAAAAAGTGGATCAGTTGTTTGCGACAGTAATTGTTTATTAGCGTCAAATAAATAAATGGGATTTTGACTGTGTTGATTGATACCATCGAGTAGCTCAATAAGTTGCGGATCTTCAGTTTTATTTGATGTTAATTCATTGGCTATTGCGATAAAAAGGGCGAGATTGCTTTCTAGTTGATGGTGTTTTTCATCGATTAAATTGTCATATTGTTCTTTGACAGAAAAGCTGCCAAAACACACAGTGCCGATAGCCGCTAAGATAAGCATAATGAATAAGCGCTTTAAAATGGTTAACTGGCGTAATGAAGCGATCATTTGTGTTCTCATATTGTCAACTCAAGATGGGGAGTAGGATATAAGAGTTAGCGAAGTTTGTAGTGCTTATTGTCATAGATTTGTGAAGCGACCAAGAAAATATTATCAAACACTGCTCTTTGGCTACCTAATTAAAATTTACTTTAAATCAATAGGTTAATTTATAGCACAATTTTTTAGCTGACTTAATAAGCTAAAGAGTTGTTTTAATTTTGATTTTTTATCATTTTACCCGCAAGATTAGACTAATTATAAAAATAAGGTATCTCCAACATGAATGCATATCAAACCGTTAACAATGACGATATTTTGTTAAAACTCTGCCATTCAGTTTCCCATGTACTTTCCAGCACCAGTGCAAGTCAGGTGACTCACGCAGGCATGGTGCAATCTATTTCACGTACCCGATTAAAACCGGACTTAGGCTGCTTTTCTATTTTTGATGGGGGATTTTCAGGCCTAGTAGTGATCAACTTTTCAGCTGATGCTGCCATCGAAATCTACCGCCGTTATATGATTAACATGGGAATGCCAGAAACTGAACTGGCTTTTTCACATACTTCAGATGATGTTGCCAATGTCATGGGCGAGCTGATGAATCAGATTTTGGGGGATTTTATCGGCAAAATTTCGAAAGAACTGCAAACATCCATTAGTCAAAGCCAACCTAAAATGCTGACAATCAACAAAGAGTTGACCATTTCTGTTGATACTAACCTTGATAATGCCGTTGCACGCCGAGTGTCATTTAAAACTGAAAATAACCATATTTTTTATCTTGAGTTTGCGATGGATAAAACTGAATTTATGCGTTCTGAAGATTTTGAAATGGATGAAGAGTTCGATCCCGACTCTCTCATTGAAACTCACCGCCAACAGAATGTACTTGCTAACAAAGTGACTAAAACGAAACCTAAACAAGAGCAAAGTATTAAAGGCGTAGCAGTGGCTGAAGCGGATCATTTATTGAATGAGTTAGGACTTTAATTGAAAACTGATATGTGTATTTTGACAAAGGTAGAGCGATAAACATGGCATCTAAAGCAACATCGATTGATATTGCTTATCGCGCAGGCGTTTCCCAATCTACGGTTTCACGCGCGTTAAGAAACAGCCCTTTAGTAAATTTAGAAACTCGGCAGCGCATTCAGGCCATTGCCAAAGAAATGAACTATAAAGTTGATAAGAATGCCAGTAATTTGCGGACTCAGAATAGTCACACTTTGGCATTATTAATCTGTGAAGATCCGACTAATGATGATTCTATGATTAATCCGTTCTTTTTGTCTATGTTGGGATCAATCACACGTGCAACTGCCCAGCAAGGTTATGATTTATTAGTGTCATTTCAACAGCTTTCAAGTGATTGGCATGCTGATTACGAAGACAGCAATAAAGCTGATGGTATTATTTTATTAGGCTATGGCGACTACATGGATTACGCCCATAAGCTGGAGAAATTACTGGCACAAAACACTCACTTTGTTATTTGGGGTGCCGAACACAATAATAAATCCGTCTTATCTATCGGTTGCGATAACCATCAAGGTGGCGTGATTGCTACTGAACATATGCTCGCCCAAGGTCGAAAAAAAATTGCATTTTTAGGTGATGCATCGAGCCATAGCCCTGAATTTAGAGATCGCTATCTTGGTCATTGTGAAGCCTTAAAATCACAGCAAATTAAGCCGAACAAACAATTGCAGTTTGATGCCATAAGCACTGAAAGCTCAGGATTTGATGCTGCTAATGCACTGATGGATAAAGGAATAGCGTTTGATGCCATCTTTGCGGCCAGTGATTTAATCGCCATTGGTGCATTACGGGCGTTGAAGAAACGCGGTGTAACCGTGCCAACGGATGTTGCCATTATTGGTTATGATGATATTCCAGTGGCCAGTTTCGCTAATCCATCATTGACTACCATTAAGCAAAACACCCAACTGGCCGGTGAAATATTGGTTGAAAGTTTATTAAAGCTTATTCGTGGCCAAGCGGTTTCTCCCATGTTGATCCCAACTAATCTTGTTGTTCGTCAATCATGTGGTGCCACCACTGATTAATTTTAGGGTAATAAATTAGCTCAGTAAACACACTGTGATGCAGTGTGTTTATGTTGCAATAATCATTAAAGGACTGATAGATTCAATGCCAACGCTACCATTTCAACATTTGATTAAACCGTTAATCCTTCCTTTTTGCCTCATGAGCAGCTTGTTAAGCTTGCAGGGTTTGGCACAAGATTTAGAGCCTCGCAGTTATTCCAATATTCCAATCGATATGCACTTTTTGGCCGCCGGTTATGGCCGTTCTCAGGGCGGTTTATCGCCAGCGCCTGAAGTGCCATTGAAAGATTCTGATGTCGAAATCAATGCTGGTATTTTAGGTTATGCAACCACGTTTGATTTAGGGGGCAGTTCGTCAAAATTCGACATGGCTGCAAGTCGAGTCTGTATAAGCGGTTCGGCAATATTTCAGGGTGAATATGTTGAAGGCGAACGTTGTGGTTTTAGCGATCCGACATTCAGATTAACATGGAATTTTTATGGTGCGCCGTCTTTAACTCGTCAAGAATTTGCCCAATACCAAGAAGGTTTTGTGATGGGAGCGAGTTTGCAGGTAACAGCTCCGTTAGGGGATTATGATGCGAGTAAATTAGTCAATATTGGTGCAAATCAATGGGTGTTCAGACCCGGTTTTGGTGTGTCGTATAAAGTAGGTCATTGGTATTACAGCGCAAATACTACGGTGCGCTTATATCAAGACAACGATGAGTTTTATAACGGAATTTATTTAGAGAAAGCGCCACAATATTCACTTCAAGGTCATCTCATCTACAGTTTGGCCAAAGGGCAGTGGCTATCGTTGAGCGCAAATTACTTTATCGGCGGACAAACCCGTAAAGATGGTGTGGATGCCAACGATGAACAGGACAACTCTCGTTTTGGCCTCACTTATTCGTTAGCGTTAAATCAACAGCATAGCCTGAAGTTTTACGCGAATACAGGTGTGATTACGCGCATTGGTAACGATTTTGATTCATTTGGCTTACTTTGGCAGTATGCGTTATAACGCGTTTAATAAGGAATAACCAGATTATGGCAGGTGCAAGTTTACTGACATTACTTGATGATATAGCAACGATTTTGGACGATGTTGCTGCCATGAGTAAAGTTGCCGCACGTAAAACGGCAGGGGTATTGGGGGATGATTTAGCATTAAATGCTCAGCAAGTTTCGGGCGTGGCAGCTGAACGAGAGTTACCCGTAGTATGGGCGGTTGCCAAAGGCTCTTTTCGTAATAAACTGATATTGGTGCCTGCGGCATTAGTGATCAGCGCTTTTATTCCCTGGGCCATTACGCCGCTATTAATGTTCGGCGGCTTATTCTTGTGTTATGAGGGATTCGAAAAACTACACCATTCCTATACTCATCGTCAGCAAGAAAATTCACTCAATGATAATATGGTTGAACAAAAATTGGCCCAAGATGTACAAGATTTACGGGCCTATGAACAAGAAAAGGTAAAGGGGGCCATTCGAACGGATTTTGTATTGTCAGCTGAGATCATTGCCATTAGTTTAGGCGTCGTTGCGGGATCAGACTTAATGAACCAATTTCTCACCTTGTCTGTCATTGCCATAGTGATGACCGTTGGTGTTTATGGATTAGTCGCCGGGATTGTAAAAATAGATGACCTAGGTTTTTACCTGAATAAGCGTCAAGGTGAGGGGGTATGGACCCGCTTTGGGCGTTATTTGGGGTTAAAATTAATTCTCGCCGCCCCTTATTTAATGAAAACATTAACCGTTGTTGGTACTATTGCCATGTTTATGGTCGGCGGCGGAATTCTCACCCACGGCTTGCATGTTATAAGCGAGTTGTTTGAGCAAGCAAGCGGGTGGGTCTCTTATTTCGACTATATCGGCGCAGTGTTAGCGGCAATCACGCCAAGTGTATTAAATGCTTTATTCGGGGTTGTTGCGGGAGCGATAGCATTAGCGCTAATGACAATAGTGCAAAAATTACGCGGTTAGTTACCCCTTAAAGATGGGTATTGATAAGGTTTGATTGAGTGCTGATAGATAACTTCAACCGTTGCCGACAAAAAGCATATTGATGCGCTTAAACGCGACAATATGCTTTTTAGTTTTGATCTGTTATTTTTCAACTTCAATAATATGTACTGGGGCGTGTTGATCTGTAGAGATTGTTTTTGCAGCGAATAGGGGCTATTTCCCAGTCATTTTGCCCGCAAATTCACTTATTTAGCGGGCTAAACGGCGTTCATTAGTGATTGCCTGACAGAAAAATAGCCGATTGCATAATTTATCAACTGACCTTTGATTGTCAATTACGCGTTTAATTCATTATCAGCTAACATTTTAGGGTTTGGACCATATTCATTATCTTCTTTACTATCAAAACAGAATACCACTAATAAGAATAAGGCGCCCAGTAATGGGATTAAACCAATGAATAACCACCAGCCAGAATGATTAGTGTCATGTAAGCGTCTCACTGCAACCGCAATACTTGGAATAAGCACTAATAGGGTATAAACGCCGCTTAGAGCACCCAAACCTGTGATTTCATCAAAACTGCCAATGCCCATATCAATCAGTGATAGTACGAAGCTGACGATAAAGTTGAATAAGGTAAACATCCAATATTCTTTACGGCGCGCTCGTCCACTGAATACAAAATATTGTTTTAATACTTTTACATACCATTCCATTGTTTAATATCCTAATTTTGAGATTTTATTAAGCTAATATTTGGTGGCTTTATACCAAAGTTGCACAGCTAGTAGTATCAATTTCATTGTTAATTAACAAGCTAAACAGATAAAAAATACCGCCAAACTTGTCTGTTTAGCGGTATTAATGGGGGTTTATTCCATCGTGGGGGAGATGGTTGCGACCTTGACCGTATGGTTGATGGTTTATATCGATACTAAGGTGTGAGCTTCTGCTCAACAATAGGGTAGTGGTCCCACACCTGTTCATCCGTCATGGAGCGAACCAATTTAACATATTCAGCGTGAGTCCAAGCTAAAGGCGTGGCTGAATTTGTCCCTTGCCCTAACGCGTACTGGTAACGTGTTACATTGCCAACGCCATCCCAAGATTGTTCGGGTAACATTAACCCTTGGTTGGCAAAAGTTTCCATGCCTTGTACATAGGTGTTGAGTAGTTGGCTTTTTGTTTCTGGCGTAAGGTTACCAGTTGATTTTGCCAGCGCTAACTCATAATGACCGCGCTCACCGGTAAAGAATGGCCATACGCGTCCTCGCTGCTGCTCAGTATTGCCTTTTTCAGCATAACTTAAACCTGTGACAGTATCTTCGCCATAGCCATCGTTGCCATAACGTCGATAACCTGGAATTGTAGTACCATCTTTGGCATTAAATTCGTATTTTACTCTTAAGTTATCTTCAATGTTTGTATTATCCACCAGCATGACACTATTTTGAATAATAGGATCTTGGGCATTTTTCACCCCATAGCGTACCAACTCTAAAAATCCCGCATCTAAAATTAAGCGCTGGTCGATGCCCGTTTTACCATTATTATCGAGTAATTTATCCGCGGTATTTGGGGTACCATTTGGACTTATACGCAGATAAAACGGCTTAGTCTCTCCCTGATTATTTTGCGCAAATGCACCAGTGTTAGTTACCATAGTCGTCGATAATTCAGATTCGAGTTTACGGGCGGCGTTCAAGTAGTCTGAGCTACTTTTATCTTTCGCGAGGGTAGCAAGCTCACTTGCCGCCACTAGACCCGCTATTACAGCAGCTGTGGTGGATGGCGAATAACCTGCTTGTTCTTCCCAGCGCTCTTGTTGGGTACTAGGAGGATTGATTTGGGTATCATTCCAATCCAGTTTTACCTTACCGCCAGTGATTAAAAAGTCTGCAGCAGGTTTAAGCATTTGTTGATACCAGTGAGTTGCTTCAGCATCGGATAGTACACCCGCTTGCCACAACTTCCATCCTAACATGATTGGCATTGCGGTTTGATCAAGCTGTACACCCACCCATTCAATTTCGCCATCAACATGGGTTTTTTGTAAAAACCATCCTGGCGTGCCTTCATAACCGGGGGTATTCTCTGTAACCTGAACTTTTTTCAGGTATTCAAATGCCACTTTAGGCGTCTGGGTGTCGCCCATGGCTAAAAATGCCATGGCACATTGGTAAAAATCACGCGGCCAAACGGCTTTATAGCCTGTACTACCCACTTTGGCAGAAACCGTGTCACCCCAAGGGTTAGATAAAGAGGCAATTAAGGCCCCTGCATGGGTTTTATCTTCCTGAGCTTTTAACACTAGCGCACTGGCGTAAAGTAATTTGCCGCCATCTGTGGTGTTATTGGCCATGGTGGTAAGCGGGGCAAGTGAGGAAATATAATCTTTCCAGCCCACATGCTTTTCATCACCAAGGTATGCGCTTAATACCGCGTCATAACCCAATGCTAAGGTGGCATTGGCATTGTCTAAACTGGCTTGTTTATTGGCACCAAATCCAAGGGTGAAGTTAACCGTATAACTGTTGCTATTTAAGGTAGGGTATTGCGCGGTTAAGGCGACATTACCGACACGGATATTGTCGGCTGCGGTGGTTTGATAAATATTGTCTAATTGGCCATTGTCAGCCAAATCAATTAAACCGTCCGAGGTACCTACAAAGCCTGCGCTGGCTTTAACAAAGTCAACATCTGAACGAATGGTTAATACTGATGAATTGTTAGCGTTGGTATGAGCCAACAGCGCATTGCCTTCAACCTGAGCGATGTCATTAGCACCACTATTATCAATATGCGGGTTAGCATAAAGGTACGGAGTAATCCCATCTTCAAAGGCAGTGAATACCACTTTCATCATTAAACTGTCACGGTTTGGATCGGTAAAAATATGCTTTTCAATTTGGTATTTTCCATCTTTATCTTTATTGATGATTTTATAGGCTAAAGACAATGGTCGGCCTTGCGCATCAGTGTGTAAATATTCGATGGTACTGTTTGTATGATCTTTTTCAGTATCAATAAAATCCTTGCCGACAATCACAAATTGCAGTTCTTTTAACTGCGCATTGTGGATCAGGCCATACATGGTTTCGGTTAAAATGCCCTGTGCGACTGAAAACCACACTTTGCTAATTGGGTTCGCTTTTGTACCTTGATATTGCCCATCAGTGTATGGCTCATACGAGGTGCCTATGCCTGTTTTACCTGAAAATGCCCATACTGGTTCAGCGCCTGGAGCGCCAGGTGCAACTGAGCTTGCCGCCGATGGTGTAATCTGATCCGCTTTAGCCGATGGTTGCTCTGAACAGGCGGATAACCCAAGTAACCCTATGGTAATGGCACTGGTTAATACTGATTTTTTGATCACTGAGCGTGGCTTTAACATGTCAATCCCCAAATTTTTTATTGTTTATTTTATTGAAATGTAATTCGATAACGCGTTATTGAGTGTGTTTATTTTGATCAACAAATAGCACCGCAATACCTGAAATCATCATAAAAATACCGCCTAACATCACGGCATAAATCGGCTGGCCATCAAAAAATAACTTCAATAACAGTCCAAGAATACTGGCGGCCAATAGTTGAGGTATCACAATGAAGAAATTAAATATTCCCATATACACACCCATTTTTTGCGGTGGTAACACCCCTGATAACATGGCATATGGTACTGATAGGATGGATGCCCAGGCAAAACCTACGCCGATCATCGGGATCCATAATTGTGTAGGGTCTTGAATAAAATAGAAACTGATTAAGCCGATGCCACCCATAAACATGTTGATAGTATGGGTAAGCTTAATGCCAACCGCTTTGGCTAAAAAAGGAATAATGATTGCCGCAATGGCCGCAAAGCCATTATATGAGGCAAATAACATACCGACCCAATCAGCCCCGTCATTGTATGCCTGACTGACCACATCGGAAGTACCATAGTGATGAGCTGTTACTGCTGCTGTGGTATATATCCACATAGCAAATAATGCAAACCAGGCAAAAAATTGCACCACAGCTAATTGCCGCATGGCTTTAGGCATGTGAAACAGATCATCGACTACATTGAAAACCAAACCAAGTGCACTGCGCGGCTGTTGTTGTTTTTTGGCAAGCTTGATTGAACAGATGAGTTGTAATGGACCAAAGGCAAAAATACCTAAGCTTAAAATGTACAGTTGTTTATCTAAGTCATTAAAGACGATTGACGCAGTAAAGATTGCGCCGATAGCCATCCATACCCATGCGCCATTGCGATATTGCCCTGTTGTACGGGTATTGACTGAGTGAGTCTGTTGTTGTGCTGATTCCTGTTGGTGAAAATGTGCCAGTTCTTGCGGAGAATATTCTTTGGTTGAAATCACGGTCCAACCCACTGACAAGAACAGAACCGCACCACCAAAATAAAAGGCATAGCGCACTGAATCTGCGATTTCGCCAGCAGGTGCGGTGTTAGCGACATCAAAGTAATTGGTCAGAATGTAAGGCAGCGCAGAGGCGATTACCGCACCAATTCCAATGAAGAAGCTTTGCATGGCATAGCCTTGGGTACGTTGGTTTGGGGGTAAATTATCTCCTACAAAGGCACGAAAAGGTTCCATTGCAATATTGATTGACGCATCCATTATCCACAACATACCCGCAGCAATCCAAAGGGTTGGTGAGTGTGGCATGATAAATAAAGACAGGGTGGTGAGCACTGCGCCAATCAGAAAGTAGGGACGACGACGACCTAACACGTTCCAAGTATTATCACTTAAATAGCCAATAATAGGCTGGACAATTAACCCCGTTAGCGGTGCAGCTATCCATAGAATGGGAATTGCTTCAATATCGGCGCCCAGTGTTTGAAATATTCGACTGACATTGGCATTTTGCAGTGCGAAACCAAACTGGATCCCTAAGAATCCAAAACACATATTAAATATTTGCCAAAAATTAAGTTGTGGCTGGGTATTGGGTATGGGGTTCAGCGTTTGATTGTTTTGGTTATTTGCCGACATTCTTCTTCCTTTTAAGGGGTAAATCTATTGCTTACCCTTGCTCACTCGCTAGATAAAAAAATGGCGAATACACATCTCCCTAAGACGGGTATTCGCCAAACACCTAATACCTTTATTCGGTAATCAAAAACACCCAATAAAGTTAATCGAGGTACTCCAAAGCTGATACTTCCCATGGCCTGTTCGGTATCAGAAACGACCTAGCCTTCTTCATCTCCACAAGCAGAGAGTGAAATTAGCAGGTTTTATAGTAGCCTCGGGCTCTTGTTTTACACAACTGAATACATACGTATTCATCCATCTTTAACAACTTAAACGATACTTTTTGGTTACACTTTTAGGTATCAAAGTTGAATGAGTTTTAAATATAAAACATTGTTATTTAATGGCTTTAAATCTAATTGCTGTACCGCCACTGCTAGCCATTGATAAGGTTAATTTATCATTTGCGGTTACGGTTTTTTGCTCAATAACATAATCATAAGGATGAGTTAACCAATCAGCTTGGTCACCGTCACGGTATATTTGAGCTAGGTATTTTGTTTTAGGGCTGAGGAAATCTAGGCTAATATTGATACTACGCGGTTGCTCATCGGTTAATGCGCCCAAAAACCAATCGTTATTTTGACGCGACTTACGTGCAAATACGACATATTCACCCACTTCACCTGCCAGCGCTTTTGATTCGCTCCAGTCAGTTGGCACGTCCAAAATGAATTGAAATGCATCCAAGCGCTCAACATAGTTACGGGGTAAATCAGCGGCCATTTGAATTGGGCTGTATAACACAACATACAAGGCCAATTGTTTCATCAGCGTGGTTTGAACACGATTAACCGCATCGAGTCCTTCGGGGGCTAAATTGAATATGCCTGGGGTAAAATCCATTGGACCCGATAACATACGAGTGTAAGGTAAAATAGCGGTATGTTCAGGATTATTGGGCGGGGTTCCCCAGGCGTTGAATTCTTGACCTCTGGCACCTTCACGGGCGATCCAATTGGGGTAAGTGCGGCGCAAGCCAGTATCTTTGATCGGTTCATGGGTATTAATGCTGATCCCGCGTTTAGCCGCTTCGGTCACGCTATGCAGATATTCATTAACCATAAACTGACCATCGTGCCATTCATGGCGAATAATGCCATTATCATCGACGCGTTTGATATCACCGCCATCAGCCACATAACCGGTTTTGATTTGGGTGACACCATGTTGTTGATATAAATCATAGGCGGCAGACATTTGTTTACGATAATTCGTTACCGAGCCAGATGTTTCATGATGACCTATTAGACGCACATTTTTAGTTAACCCGTATTGGCTGATGGCCTGCATATCAAAATCGGCATAAGGCTGAGTGAAACTAAATACATCACCGTTATGAAACCAACTACCATCCCAGCCTTCATTCCAACCTTCAACCAATACGCCATCAAATCCATATTGGGCTGCAAAGTCCATATAGCGCTTAGTTTCTGCTGTAGTGGCACCGTGTTTTGCTCCGCTGCCCCATGTTTTTTCATTGATATGCATTGCCCACCAAATACCGATATATTTACCTGGTTTCACCCATGATACGTCGCCAAGTGTGTTTGGCTCATTGAGGTTTAAAATTAAATCTGAATTGAGTAAGCCGACAGCATTGTCACTAATCTGTATGGTGCGCCAAGGAGTGTTGAAACCAGGTTGGGTTTTAACACGAATACCGTCAGACCAAGGGGTAAGATCGGCGTGTAATGTGCCATCACGGCCTTGATTAAGTACCATAGCAGCATAGTCGGTGAGGGCGGCTTCATGAATACTTAAATGTACACCATCAGCCGTTCTGAACGTCATTGGCGTATGCGCACGGTCGATTTTATCGAGTGAAGTTGTACGGTATAAATATTCATAACGGTTCCAACCGCGCCCAGGGATCCACCATGCGGTAGTCTGCTGGGGATCGGGTATGGAAAATTCGGTTAATTCGTCAATAATATCCAGTTTGGGTGTGCTCGCCAATCCAGCTTGTTTTGGCACAGAGTAGCGAAATCCTATACCGTCATTAAAGGCTTTAAATTCAATATCAAAATTAATTCTGCCATTACTGAAAGTCGCCACAATGCGGTTGTAATGGTCGCGCACATTTTCACGCTCCCCCCAAGGCAGCTGCCAAGTTTGATCGACGCTGTTACTTTTAATATCGCTAATATTAAAATCAACGCCAAACTCACCCAATTGCGCAAACACTAAACCCAATTTACTCGGGTTAACCACGGTTTTACCGTTAAATTGAACTTGATATTCAGGGTAGCCATTATCGTCTGTCACACTGATAGAAATGTGCTTGTCAGGGGAAGCGACATTGACCGTTTTCGCTTGGGTGATGTTTGGAATGGCTAAGCTGAAAAGAGCCAGCGCACAGGACACACTGATAAGCTTTGGCGTGAAACACATTTCTTTTGCTATGCCTGCGATTCGAGGGGTAATACTTGAGGCCATTAGATGCTTGGAGTAGGGGGTTTTAGTGGCCAAGAGTAATTTAATTGAGCCAGATAAATTAGCGTGCGCCATACAAAATCCTTGTTGTTTATTATTTTATATTCAACAAGCAATATATGACGCTTTGTGATTTTTTCGCAAAGTTCTACATACGTATTCAAGGCTTATTTCTGGCTCACTCGTGGTGTTAACCTTACGATGAGCAGCTTAAATGCGACAGTCCCCCGATAGCAAAAAACTCAGGTGCTTTCAGTTGATAGTATTTATCTTCTATTTCCTGCGTTTGCTCGGCATACGGTTGTGTCATCACAGCCTGAAGCTCTCGAACAAGTGAGTAATTGCCCTCACTGGCTTGGCTGTATGCAGGCACCAATAACCACTCACGTAAGCTGTATTTGGGGTTAACCTGTTTCATCTGTACCGATATTTGCTCACGGGTACGGCTCGGACTTGAGTTTATATGGTTTGTAATTTCGGCGTGGTTATGACTTGCAACAGTATTCGAATCTACCGTTTCAACATCTTCAGTGCAATCGAGTAGCGAATGCCACTGGGTTAACCAAGCTGTCCACTGTTGCTCAATTGCCTTGGAAGGAGGTTGATAGAAACATTTTTTTAGCGGGGTAATATTGGCAGGTAGCGCACAGAGTTCACGAAAGAACAGGGTGTAATCAACTGGCGTTTTGATCATTAGCGCTTCAAGCTCATGAAATAGCGGCTGATTGAATGTAATAAGCCCCAGTTTTGTAGCCCACATCTGCTGCATTTTTGTTTGCATCTCGGTAGTAAAGCCATTCACTAACCGTTGAAGTTGGTCGAGCTCATCGGGATGAGTGGCGATCAATGGACTTAACGCAGTGCAAAACATTAAGAAATTACGCTCTGCCGCCACACCTTGATTTAAAAAAGCAAAATGCTGACCCCCGCCTGTCCAAGGTTGATATTGTGGACTAAATACATCGCAAAAACCAAAAGGGCCGTAGTCAAGAGTAAAACCACCTGCGGCACAGTTGTCGCTATTAAAGTTACCTTGGCAATAACCGACACGGATCCAGTTTGCTACCAAAGACGTTAAGCGCTTACGAAACTCAAGCGCTAATAATAACACTTTATCGCTAAGGCTCAGTTGCGGGTCGATCACATCAGCGTATTCACGATCGATTAAATGCAACACCAGTTGGGTAAGTTCTGCCATTGCTTGTGGATGAGCTTGTATACGCGCACGGCGGCCGAAAAGTTCCAGCTGACCGACCCGAATAAAGGATGATGCAACACGCGTTGAAATGGCTACCGCTTCAGAAATCATTCGGTCAGGATCTTGCGAACGCGACCCTTCAGAGTACCAAGGACGCAACACAGTTTCGGTTTTTGACACATACAAACTCAGCGAACGTGACGTTGGTACACCCAGTGCGTGCATGTGCTCCTGCGCGAGGAATTCTCGGACACTTGAACGCAACACCGCGCGACCATCTGCCCCGCGACAATAAGGCGTTCGCCCGCCTCCTTTAAGCTGCATTTCCCAGCGTTTCCCCTTGAACACGCCTTCAAATATCGACATTGCTCGGCCATCTCCATAACCATTACCGGTTTTGAATGGACATTGCTGAACGTATTCAGTGCCAAAGATGGACAGCGCATAGCCACATGCCCAACCGAGTTGACTCATGGGTGCTGGCACATTCGACATGTCGCCGGAAAACATATTGATAAAGTCGGCTGACTGCGCCAAGCTGTCGGTAAAACCCAAATCGCCAAATAAGCGGGTGCTATGCACTACGTACTCTGGGTTTTCGATAGGTGTAGGTTTAACTGTCACATAGTGACCACTCAATACTTGGCGCGGCGCATAGTCAATACCATCTGGGGTTGCATCAGGATCGCAATTTAACGTATCCATGAATGAATAGTTAGCGAGCTTAGCAAGATCATTGACAGAATTAACTGTGTCGCTGTTTGGGGCAATGTCTTGGGACCGTTTATGTATCATAGAGAGCCTAAGTAGTAGAGTCGAATGTCTTTAAACCGAGGGTTTAGTCAATGGTTGATGCTGCAATCATTATGGAAAATTTAACGTGTTGACCTAAAAAACTATTGCTTAATTATAGTCGATAAGTTCACGTGTCCTATGACCAGCGCTTTGTCTGACTATTTGGATATCATCAGGCAAAAAGTAGTATGCGCTATCTCATGTCTAATTCGTTATGAATAAGTACAATACATTGCGAAGCAAATAACATTTTAGGGCCTAAATTAATATGTTGGGTACCAAGACGTTTTAAGCTATTAAAGCTCTTTTTAGGCATAGGAATATGATCGGTTAGCAAAAAACAGGCATTGTGAGCAAACTCAACTTCTCTTACTGGCGTGCCTTTTTTCTCTAACATATATAATTGATAATCTTCAGCTAACTCTTGGACTAACTTTTCAAAGCTTACCGTTCGTACGTTTATGCCGGGTTCAACATCACGAGATTGCTCTTTGGTCATACCTTTTGATGCATCAAGGGCTTTGGCAATCTTCGCGGTGAGGTTTTGTTCATGAAATCCGCCGATATTGCGTAATTCATTTGATGTAAAGCAAATAGTTCGTGAAAAGTCGTTAGTGCTTTCAAGCACTAAATAAACAACCACATCATCACGATAGGATTGCGCCACAAAAATAGTGTTCATTAGCACATGGGCAAGAATTTCTGTGTGTGCTTCTTGACCAATTCCGGCAAGAAAAAGTTTACTGTCGACGGGAGCCGCTCTGGCTCGTAAAACAAAAGCGCGCATGAAAAATCCTGTTGAAAAAGAAATCGCAATCTAATTAAGCTCAACAACCGTTGATTTAAGACTCGTTAGAAAATGCGGTAAATGTTTGCCACTGAAAGATAATCAATCAACGAATGCGTGTGTTCTATTATCTCAGCTTTCATTAACGTTGTAACGCTAATACTGGGCATGATTCAGAGTGATGTAAATGCTGTTATGGTATAAAGCGTCAATCGACAAGAAGTGAAACAGGCACGTATTGTAACTTGTGCCTGGATTGATTTATTGGTTTAGGGTCTAATTGGCTCGTTATCATATTGGGTCGTGAGCTGGACCATGCAATTTACCCTCTTGAGTAATAACAATGACTCAAGAGGGTAGGAGCGGTTATTGAGACACGGCTAAGATAACCGACTCAAGCGGCTGTAATGCGATATTGATTGTTGCGCTGCCATCTTGCTGCAGCAGTAAATCAGTAGATGGTGTTGTTTCATCGAGTAAATTTGTTAGCTTGGCATCAGCTTCAATAGTCCAAATTTTGATCAAGTCTTTAGGGATATTAAGTGAAAATTGACTGCTGTTCTGTGAGCTGAAATTACTCACAATAATCAGTTTTTGCGCTGGAGTATAACGGGCAAATGCAAACACTTTATCGTTATAGCCGGCAACATTTATTTCACGTTGGTGACTGTCTAACTCTTGATACTCCCCCTTGAGTGCTTGAGCCGTATGACTTAAATTGAGCAAGTTTTGATAGTATTGGCGTAATGCTTTTTCTTGCACAGTTGACTGTCCACCATCAAATTTACCGTTATTCATCCAGCGTTGATGAGCGGGTACCCCTATATAATCAAAAATACTGGTACGCGTTGCTTGGCCAAAACCGGCATTGTCAGTGGCTGCTTCACCCACATCTTGGCCAAAATACAATAATGTGGGTGAACGGCTCAAGGTTGTCGATACTACCATGGCCGGCAATGCGGCCTCGGCAGTGCCCGCAAAGTCTTTAGTGTGGATACGTTGCTCATCATGGTTTTCTAAGAAATGCAGCATGTGCGCTTCAATGTCAGCCACTTTTGCCTGAACGGTGGCAATTTGCGCGGTACTGGCTTTATCTTGAATAATGGCTTTTAAGGTGTCGTACAAATCGACTTTGTCATACAGATAGTCCATTTTACCTTGGTGAATATAGGCTCGATATAAATCGGGGTTGTATACCTCAGCCAATAAAAACGCCTGCGGATTAATGTGTTTGATGTTGCTATTTAAATAACTCCAAAATGCAACCGGCACCATCTCTGCCATATCATAACGAAAGCCATCAACCCCTTTTGCTAGCCAGAATTGGGTGATGTGGGCAAATTTTTTCCATGAGTCAGGAATGGTGTTTGCTGGTTGTGCCTGCCAAAAAGCGTAATGAGCCTCCACAGGCTGAGTATCAAAATTATGTGGCAGAGCAGGGAAGTCATGGCTGCCATCAGGTTTGACGCCATAATTAATTTTTACCGTTTCATACCAGTCATTAGCATCGGGTTTGGCTAACCGAGAGCCATTACCGGTCCATTTTGCCGGGGACTCTAAAAATAACCCATCACTCAGTGGATTGGCTTCACCGTTTAACGCTTGGTAGCCATCGGTTGCATCAGGGACTTGAAAGTCTTCACCAACCACATAGTAAAAATTATTATCTTTGGCATAAATTTGCGTTTTATCATCTTGGGCACCAAAGTTTTTAGCGCCATCGACTGTTGATAAGGTCTGATAATTACGTGCAACGTGGTTAGGCACAATATCAATGATCACTTTCATGCCATGCTGGTGAGTACGCGCGACTAACGCTTCAAATTCAGCTAAGCGATTGGCCGGATCATCAGCCAAATCGGGATTAACGTTATAGTAATCTTTCACCGCATAAGGTGAGCCGGCTCTTCCTTTGACTACATCTGGGTCGTCATTACTGATGCCAATGTTGCTGTAATCATTAATCAATGCATGATGAGGTATGCCGGTATACCAAATATGGGTGGTGCCTAATGATTTGATGTCTTGTAAGGCTATATCAGTAAAATCACTCAATTTACCGACGCCGTTTTCGGCAATGGTGCCCCAGGGCTTGTTACGGGTATTGGTGTTGCCATAGAGGCGGGTAAATACTTGATAAACCACTGCTTTGTGGGGTAGATCTGTGTTTGCTGTATTATTTAGATCTTGTGAGAGTGGCGCTAGTTGAGTTGACCTCTGTTCCATTGACACGGTTTTGTTATGTTCAGTGCTCACCGAGATTAATTCTGAGCAAGCCGACAATGTCAGTAAGGCGCTAACGGCTATTGATAAAGCTCTTGGGTTCTGTTTCACATTTTTCATCATATAACCTTTTGCTTTATCGAGAGAGAGACAAAATAGTGACACCTTTTTGCGTCAATTTAAGCGGCGAATCCAACTCATAAATGTTTGAGGTCAGGATATCTTTTGCTTGATTAGCGTGGTGAATGATTTGATTAAACCGCTGTAAATCTAACTCAATAGGTTGATCATTTTTGTTATAAATGATCATTAAGAGTTCATTTTCAGCTTGCCTAAATTGCACATACACCCCATTTTTAGGTGCGAAGTGTTTTAATTCGCCCGACGTGATTGCCGCCGATTGTTGACGATATTGCAGTAGCGTTCGAGTAAAGTTCAATGCGTCTAATTGCTCAGTGGACAAATTGTGTTTATCAAACACATTGACAGTATCGCCTTGCCATCCACCAGGAAAATCAGCTCTGACTGCACCGTCATTTCTGTCTTTAGTGGGACTTGTCATCAATACTTCGCTACCGTAGAAAATTTGCGGGATGCGATTACTGGTTAATACATAGGCCATGGCCATTTTGTATAGGGCAATATCTTCATTTAATAAACTAAATAAGCGATTAGTGTCATGATTGCCTTCAAATAGTACCAATTGAGTCGGACTGGCATACACCACATCATTGGCTAACATTTCATACAGATTGATTAAACCACTGCCCCAGTCTTCTTTTTCATTTAGGCTTGAAATGATTTTTTCATATAAAGGAAAATCCATCATGCTGGGCGAATAAGATTGATAACCGTCTTTATTGATTTTTCCCGCTTGCCAATAGCTAACGGTGATAGGGTTGGCTGACCATTCCTCGCCGACAATATTAAATTGTGGATATTCGGCCATAATCGCTTGTGACCATTTTGCTAAAAAGGCTTTATCGGCATAGGAGTAGGTGTCTTCACGAATGCCGCTGAGTCCGGCATATTCAACCCACCAAATACTATTTTGAATTAAATATGTGGCTAAATGTGGGTCGCGTTGGTTGAGATCTGGCATGGTGTCGGTAAACCAGCCATTTTCAAATTCAGCAGTATCACTGGCTACGGCATAAGGGTCTTGTACTGTCGTGCGTCGATGACTGGTGTAAGCGATGTTTTTATGATCCTGTAACCAGTTTGATTGGCCATTAATCCAAGTGGATGTCGGAAATCCAAGACTGTTATCACCTGCCATCCAGTGGTGCCCCGATCCCATGTGATTGACGATGACATCCTTTATGATGCCAATACCAAAGTGACGAGCTTCTTCAACCAAAGCTTTGTACTCCGCATTACTGCCAAAGCGAGGATCAATTTTATAAAAATTGGTAGTGGAGTAACCATGATAGGAATACTGCCGTTGATTATTTTCAAGCAATGGGTTAATCCATAGCTGAGTCACCCCTAAATCTTTTAAGTAGGGCAGCGCTTTTCTAATCCCCAAGATATCACCGCCATGTCGGCCATCTTTATCGTTACGGTTTGCCTTTTCAAGCATATCCGGATGACTATCATTGTCGGGATCCCCATTAACAAAACGGTCTGGCGTGATCAGGTAAATCACATCTTTATTATTAAAACCTTGACGATGTTGCGCATTTTTCTGGCGAGCTAAAATAGGATATTCAATTTCTTGTACTAATTCATCTTTATCATAAAGACCCAAGGTCAGCGTTTGTGGCTTGGCATGGGTTAAATCTAAATCGATAAAAAGGTGATGCTGGCTTTGACTTGCATCCACTTTGACAAGTTTAATGCCTGTGGAGTGAAGTAATTTTACTTCAAATTGACTGATATTTTCGCCATAAACAAGCAATTGTAATTGGCTGTTATGCATGCCCGCCCACCAAGATTCAGGCTCTACTTTAATGGCATTAATTTGGGCGAAACAGGGGGAAGATAATAATAAACCTGCAATCAGACTGAAACCCAGCTTAGGTGATAAAAAGTTCATTGTTTGACCTTGTTTAATATTAAAGGGAGCGTTTTGTTTTGAGTAACAACAGATTAACGGCAAAAAGGGTATTAAAGCCGTTGAATAAATTGTTCATGATCGGGCATGTTATCAACCGCTCGTTTTATAATGGTTTTCACGTTAGTTAAAAATTCGCTGAGATCCTGCGGTTGAATGCTGTTAGCAAGCGGGTTGTAATCCCTAGGCATAATGCCTTGTCCTAACATCACTTGAACCCAGGCCGCCTCAGTAAACAACTCATCTTGATGGCGCATGACTGTGCCGGTTGCTTCAAATAACGCTATCTTATTTTTTAATGATTCAGGGATCGGCATTTCACGGCATTGTTGCCATAAATCTGCTTGGTTACCTGAAGTGTTGCTGCGTTGGTTTGCGTGATAATGCAATATAATAAAATCGCGAATTTGTTCGAACTCTAATGCCGATTGACGGTTGTACTCATCAACATTGGCTTGTTGGATCCCTTGATGGGGAAATAATTTAGTCAGGCGAATGATAGCTGACTGTACAAGATGCAAGCTGGTGGACTCTAGTGGTTCTAAAAATCCACTTGATAATCCAATCGCGACACAGTTTTTATGCCATTGCAGCTTACGACGCCCCGTAGTGAACTGTATTTTGCGTGGTTCAGTTAATGGTTTAGCATCTAAATTATCTAGTAATAGGGCTTTTGCGTCGTCGTCCGAGATAAATTTACTGCAATAGACTAAGCCATTTCCGGTGCGATTTTGTAAAGGTATGCGCCACTGCCAGCCTGCATCATGGGCTATCGAGCGTGTGTAAGGGATGATGTCGTCCACGCGTTCGCATTGCACTGCATAAGCACTATCGCAGGGCAGCCAATGCTGCCAGTTCTCATAACCAACTTGTAATTGCTTTTCGATAAGTAAGGCTGAAAACCCTGAACAATCAATAAACAAGTCACCTTTAATGCATTGGTTATCAGCTAATGTAATTGATTCTATATGGCCATTGTTGCTCAATTGAGTTGAAGTGATCAGGCCTTCAATTCGCTTTACGGATAAGTTTTCACTGTAATGCCTTAATAAATTGGCATAAAGTCCTGCATCAAAGTGATAAGCATGGGTGATCCCTGCCAGCGGTGAGCCCGCTAGGGTATCGATTGCCTCAAATTTATTGTGTTTCGCCGCTTGATAATTTAGTGAGTATTGCCAAAAATCGCTAGCTTGCAATGGCTTGGACTTTAACCAGTAATGATGAAACTGAGTAAAGCCAATGTCTTTGCCAATATTGCCAAAGGCATGCATATAAGCTTGTTGTTGCTTACCCCAATTTGCAAATTCAATACCCAGCTTGTAGGTTGCTTGGGTTTGTTTAATAAAATCGGATTCTTTAATCCCTAATACGCTATTGAATATTTGCAGCGGGGGGATGGTTGCTTCACCGACACCGATTGTGCCGATAACTTCAGATTCAACTAAGGTGATGTTTAATTGACTTTTAAAAAGACGCACGAGCATGGCCGCGGTCATCCAGCCTGATGTGCCTCCACCTACAATGACAATGTCTTTAACTTTGTTTTTATTCATATTATTCATCACTGATATAAGCTAAAAAAGCCCCTGTAACGGGTTACAGAGGCTTTTTTGTCGCCGTTAGATTAGAACTTGTAGTTCGCGCCTAACATATAGTTACGGCCATAGTTTTGATAATCACGTACTAAACGCTGATCATCACCTGTGTATGACGTAAATGGCTCGTTGGTTAAGTTGTTAACTTGGAATAATATTGATAAACCATATAAGGCATCAATACCACTTTCACTAAAGTCATAACCCACTTGTGCATCTACAACCGTTTCAGCTTTAACATTAACATTTTGACGCGTTAAGCTGATAGCGGTGACTTCGCCCAAAAAGTCACTACGGTAGCGAGAACTGACGCGCGCTTCAAAACCTGAGTTTTCATAGTAAACGGTGGCGTTAAAGGTTTTTTCAGAAAGGCCAGGTAACGTTGTTGCTTCGCTATCAGGGGTTTCTTTTACTTCACTATCATTGTAAGAACCGCTAAGTATGGTACCAAAGCCTTCAAGTGCATTAGCAAACATACCAAAATCGACGGATAATGACGCTTCAACACCTTGAACATAACCACCATCACCATTTTGCCATTGTTCAAAACTACCAATTGGATTATCGGTTGGGTTTTGTGGTGGCACTATGTCAGTGAAATCAATAAATGATGTTTGCTTGTAAGTGTAGTTTTCTAAATCTTTATAGAATAATGCTACTGCAAAATAACCTTGGTCACTGAAGTAGTTTTCATAACTGATATCGTACTGACGTGCTAACCAAGGACGAAGCTGAGTATTACCCGCATTACCCGTCCAATTGACGCCCGTTGTAGGATTTTCTTCATAATTGTAACCAATGTTAGAGTTCATTTGATCCATGCGCGAACGCGTTAAGGTACGTGCAGCAGAAACGCGGATCATTTGACTATCAGCAACAGCAAAACCTAAGTTAACACTGGGTAACCATTCTGTATAAGATGCGCTGTCATAGTTAGCATTAGTGACTAATTCGCCACCTTCTAAAGTTGATGCTGTTCCATTTGAACTCTGATCAGTCATCACAGCTTGAATACCAACATTACCAGTTAAAGGAATATCGTAAACATCAGTATCGATGTTAGCCATGACAAACGCAGTGGTCACTTCTTCACTGACATCCCAAGAGTTAACTGCACGGCTGGCATCAACATCGGCCACGTCTGTTTCAGTGTAATTACCGTCATTATAGAAAGCTAACGAGTCATAGCTAAGCACATTACCCATACCAAAGAAATCAAGCGATGTTGGCGAAAGTAGGTATTGTTCTGGCACTGCCATGGTGTAATTAGGGTTAGTACCATCATAACCTTTGAGCGTTAAGAAGTAGCCTTTGTCTAATTTAGACTTATCACGTTCAGTATAGTTGACGCCAAATTCAACGCTACGTAAAGCACTGCTATCTAATACATATTCAGCACTTAAACGGAATGACTTTAATTCATCTTCAATTTCTGGCTTGTTGATAAATCCATCTTGGGTGTTAGCCCCTAATGGGCTGCCCCATCCTAATGGATCGCCAAGTTTGATAACATTTGGGTCGGCGTAGTTTAAACCGTGGCTAAATGTATATCCGCCATTGCCGTTGTTAACAAAACCTAAGTCGTCAACTGCACCCACACCCGTGCCACGACCTGTGCCGCTGTAGCTTTCCATACCAATGTCGGTACGTTTTGCTTTTGAATAACCGACATCGGCCTCGACAGCCCAGTTATTATTGATTTGGAATTTGTTATTCCAACCTACAGATAATGATTCTGCATCACGCTTGTTAACATCGTTACGGACTACGACTTCCGCACCACGGATCACGCCCTCGGTCACTAAGCCTGCTTCCGATTTTATCGCTTCAACGCCACCGTTAGCACCCCATGCAGAGGGGATTTCAATACCACGTAAGCGTTGATCATCGGTAAACTTTGAGTAATACACATCAACCACTGAATGGAAAACATCATTCGGAGCATATTCTAAAACACCTAAGTAGCCATCACGTTCAAGTTCACTTGAGCGGACGAATGGCTTAGCGCCACCTAATACACTGTCGCCAGCTGCATTTTCAGGGTAGCCCCATGCTTGCCAACGTTCTTCTTGGTTAGGCGATTGCATACGAGCATAACCTAAGGCAATACCCACGGTGTCGTCAGCAAATTGATCAATATAAGAAACACTGCCACGGTAACCTTTGTCATCTGAACCACTGTTCAGTGAGCCTAGATCGTTCATTTCACCACGAAGACCTACGGCAAACGTTTGCTCACCATGGGCAAGTGGGCTAATGGTTTGCATGTCAACTGTACCGCCAATGGCTTGTGCCATTACGGTAGCATCAGGTGTTTTATATACCACAACACGATTTAATAATTCAGAAGGGTATTGGTCAAACTCTACACCACGGTTATCGTTAACCGAGGCTTGCTCGCGACCATTTAGTGTTGCAGTGGTGAAATCTGGGCCCATACCGCGAATTGAGATGACGTTGGCACGACCATCAAGACGCTGTGCCGATACACCTGGTAAACGGGCGAGTGACTCGGCAATTGATACATCAGGTAATTTACCAATATCTTCAGCAGAAATCGCTTCAACAATAGAAGATGAAGACATCTTTAGTGATTGTGATTCTTGTAAACTGCGGCGAATACCAGTGACTTTAACCACTTCGATATTTTCATCAGCAGTGGCGGTGTTTGTAGCATCGTCAGCAGCATAGGCACTTATACTAGCACCTGCAGCAGCTAACGCTAATGTGAGTAGGCTCGGTTTAAAAAGCAACATTCATCTTTCCCCTTTATTGAATGCTTAACCTTGATATGTCCAGATCAAGTCGTTAGCAATCCTTATGATTTTGGTTACAGTCTTTATTGTGTTTTTGTATCAGCCGTCTTAATTGACTGCATAAGCGCTGAAGTTATGACCAAATTGTTGCACAACAGTGACGATACTACTCCTAGGATTGTTTTGCCGACAATATTATGCATACGTATTCAAAAGGTATGCGCATTAATATTGACTGTTTTTTTACATTTTGTTAACTGGCTTTTGATATCAATTTGTTTGTTTAAGTTTATGTATATATTGATTATCTATCAAATTTCGCCGAGTGAAATTAATAACTATTTTAATGCATACGTATGCAGGTGTATTGAACCTGATTTCTAAATTCACGTATCCTCGTTGAACAACAAAATAACGATGGCGCGTTAAAGCGTCGCAACATGTGTTTAACAGTTTGGGTGTAACTTGCCAGTGTTGAGCATCATTTAGAGGGAATGTAATGGGTCAAGTAACCTGGTGGCGCGGCGGTATCATTTACCAAGTTTATCCACGCAGTTTGATGGATTCGAACGATGATGGAGTAGGTGACTTACAAGGGATCATTGCAAAGCTCGACTACATTTCAAGTCTAAATGTGGATGCGATTTGGATTTCACCATTCTTTACATCACCAATGAAAGATTTTGGTTACGACATCAGTGATTATCGAGATATCGATCCTATGTTTGGCACCATGGCTGATTTTGATGAGCTGATCACCAAAGCCCACAACTTAAATATTAAGATCATCATTGATCAAGTACTGAGTCATACCTCAGATCAACATGCTTGGTTTGAGCAAAGCCGCCAAAATCGAACTAACCCTAAAGCTGACTGGTATGTGTGGGCCGATCCTAAAGAGGATGGTAGTGCTCCGAATAACTGGCTCGCCATTTTTGGTGGGTGCGCATGGGAGTGGGAACCACGTCGTCAGCAATATTATTTGCACAACTTCCTCAAAAGCCAACCCGATCTTAATTTTCATTGTGATGATCTTCGCCAAGCGGTATTGGACAACGTGGAGTTTTGGCTGAAAAAAGGGGTTGATGGATTTAGGTTAGATGCCATTACCTTTTGTTATCATGATGAGCAATTACGCGACAATCCCGCTAAACCCAAAGATCAACGTCAAGGCCGAGGTTTTAGCGAAGATAATCCGTATGCTTATCAGTACCATTACTACAATAATACTCGCCATCAAACCGTTGGATTTATTGAAGAATTACGTGCATTAATTGATCGCTACCCTGGGGCTGTCACTTTAGGCGAAGTGTCATCTGAAGATTCGCTTGCCACCATGGCCGAATATACCCAAGGCGACGAGCGCTTACACATGGCTTATAGCTTTGAACTGTTAACAGATGATTTTAGTGCCGCCTATATTCGCCAAACCGTTGAAGAATTAGAAGCCAGTATTGGCGACGGTTGGCCGTGTTGGGCCATTGGCAACCATGATGTGCAGCGCGTGGCTACACGTTGGGGCAAAGGTGAGTCGAATCCTGATTTAGTGAAAATGCTAAACGGCATGTTGTTTTCATTACGCGGTAGTGTCTGCAGTTATCAAGGCGAAGAATTAGGCTTAACAGAAGCTCCAATTGAATTTGAACAACTGCAAGACCCATTTGGCATCGCTTTTTGGCCGATGTTCAAAGGTCGTGATGGCTGTCGAACCCCAATGCCTTGGTTTAAAGATGCTGTTCAAGCGGGTTTTTCGAAGGTCGCGCCATGGTTACCGATCCCACTTGCGCATGCTGAAAAAGCAGTCGATGTTCAAGAGTCGATGCCAGAGTCAACACTGAATAGTTATCGACGGTTTTTAGCATGGAGAAAACAACAACCGATACTGATCAGCGGCGATATTCACTTTGTTGATGCGAATGATGCCATTCTCGCGTTTGAGCGCCAGTTAGCTGAACAAAAAATGTTAGTTTTATTTAATTTTTCCGATCAAAATACCTCATTCAATTGTGATGAATATCAATTGAGTGCAGAGTTAAATGAACATGGTTTATTAGCGGGTAAACTGGTTGGTAACACTATCGAGTTGCCGCCATTTGGATGTTATTTTGCTAATATAAAATAAAGTACACACGCCGATTGCATTTTATCGGCGTTTGTTTATCAGCGGTTCAATAACAATAATGAATAAAGGAATATATTTATGGCGCTTTCAGCCCCCTCTAACGCATCTGCCGTATCCTCCAGTGGAAACGACAATTACCGTTTTGCTTTGGTTTCGCTTACCTCGTTGTTTTTTATGTGGGGATTTATCACCTGTTTAAACGACATTTTAATACCACACTTAAAATCGGTTTTCTCGCTGAGTTACACTGAGGCGATGTTGATCCAGTTTTGCTTCTTTGGGGCGTATTTTTTAGTGTCGCTTCCAGCAGGCAATTTAGTTAAAAAGCTAGGGTATCAAAAGGGAATTGTTACTGGGTTATCTATCGCAAGTTTGGGCTGCGCTTTATTTTATCCCGCCGCCGATTTTGCTGTTTATGGATTATTTTTAGGCGCACTATTTGTACTTGCTTCGGGAATCACCATTTTACAAGTTGCGGCCAACCCTTATGTTAACGCTCTTGGCAGTGTAGAAACGGCATCCAGTCGTCTTAATTTAACCCAGGCTTTTAACGCGCTAGGCACCACGGTAGCGCCATTTTTTGGTGCGGTACTGATTTTATCTGTTGCATCGGGTGCCACAGCGGATTTGTCGCATGCACAAGCTGAGGCGGATGTTGTTAAGTTACCGTATTTACTGTTGTCTGGAATGTTGGCGGTATTAGCGGTGATTTTTTCAAAACTTTCATTGCCCAAAATTGTTGAACATACTGAACCAGCGCAGTCAGGAAAAATAACTCATAATGGAAAAACCAGTGCCATGCAGTCAATGCACCTTGTGTTAGGGGCTGTGGGTATTTTTGTTTATGTGGGCGCTGAAGTGTCTATTGGTAGCTTTTTAGTGAGCTTTTTGGGTGAAGAAAGCATCGCAGGACTTAAAGAAGCCGATGCCGCTAATTATATTGCCTATTACTGGGGCGGGGCGATGGTGGGAAGATTTATCGGTTCTGCGGTGATGCAAAAAATTCCAGCTGGTACTGTATTAGCGTTTAACGCCCTAATGGCGGCGCTACTTGTATTAGTCGCCATGAACACCCAAGGTGTAGTGGCCATGTGGGCTATTTTGGCTGTCGGGTTATTTAACTCGATTATGTTCCCAACCATTTTCAGCTTAGCGTTACGTGATTTAGGCCCGCATACTTCACAAGGTTCAGGCATTTTATGTTTGGCTATTGTTGGCGGCGCGATAGTACCTTTATTACAGGGTGTGATGGCGGACAACATGGGTTTACAGCCAGCGTTTATTTTGCCGGTGATCTGTTATGCCTTCATCCTTTTCTACGGCGCTAAAGGCGCTAAGATGTAGCGTAAAGTGCCTGGTTAACGATTTAGCTTTGTTAAAGCGACCTTAGTTGGTCGCTTTTTTATTGCTATCATTGCGGTTAATACCTATGATCGGCGCCAATAGGCCATTTATACCCATTATTGAAAGATTCGTTTAACCAATGCTTGTGTTTATAGTAAGCCTAGGCTTGTTGGTTGCTAAACTTATGATGCTTCAACAAACGCGTGAGCAAACTATTCATGGCGCTGATAATGACAGTATTTGTCCATACATTGTTTTTAATCTTGTTTCTAAATTGAGAGTGTTATGCTGACTTTTCCTCTATCTGGTAGTTCTTCTGAGCTAGTGTTAAATGTGTTAACTATGGTGTTAAGCCAAGGAAAACCTTTGGACCGGGCTTATTCGCATAACTTCTCGGGTTTAAAACTTGAGCCTTCAGAACAAGCTAGAATCACGTTTGTTGCAGGAGATATTCTTCGACGCTTAAATCTGTATTGTTTTATCGTTGATATTGAGCAGCATGAGTTTGACCGTTTAGGGTCAAAGTTACTCAATGGCTGGCATTTATTC
Source organism: Shewanella subflava (assembly GCF_025971955.1). GTDB lineage: Bacteria > Pseudomonadota > Gammaproteobacteria > Enterobacterales > Shewanellaceae > Shewanella > Shewanella subflava. Next base: position 26,545 of record NZ_JAPDMX010000033.1, on the reverse strand, counting down.
CATGGGCTTGCGTTGCCTAAAATGCAATATTCATTACAAGTTGATCAAAAGCAACTGAATGAAAAAATTGAAGCGGCTAAATTAATTCCTACACTGTGGGATGGGTGCCCAGAATGGCTAGACACGCTAGGTCAAGCGCAGCTAGGTGATAAATGGCCAGCTGAACGGGCGGCATTAACGCAAGCTCCTCGTCGTTTCATTCGTGTTAATGAATTAAAAACAAACCGTGAAAAGCTGATGACAAGTCTTGCTAAAGAGGGGGTAGATACCCAAATCGTCGCCACCGTCGACAGTGCCCTTGAAGTGACATCCGATTCTGCATTATTCAGAACAGATAGCTTTCAAAAAGGGTTATTTGAGCAGCAAGACGCTGGTTCGCAATTAGTGGCGGCAGCAGTTGATGCTAAACCCGGAATGCGAGTAGTAGATGCTTGTGCCGGCGCGGGGGGGAAAACTTTACATATTGCAGCTCAGATGCAAGGTAAAGGGCGATTATTGGCGATGGATATCGAACAGTGGAAACTGGATAATCTGAAAACCCGTGCCAAAAGAGCAGGGGCACATAACGTTGAAACGCGTATTATTGCTAGTTCAAAAACGATTAAACGCTTAAAGTTGACTGCTGATCGTGTTTTGCTAGATGTACCATGTTCAGGCTTAGGGGTATTAAAGCGTAACCCTGATTCCAAATGGCGTGATACAGCAGAGCGCCTGCCGGTGCTGATTGATTTACAAAAACAGATTATTGATAGCTATAGCCGAATGGTCAAAGTGGGCGGCATGCTCATTTACGCGACTTGTTCAATTATGCCGGATGAAAATCGTAATCAAGTTGATCGCTTTTTACGTGATAACCCTCATTTTAGCTTAATTGAGGACGAAACTATTTTAGTTTCAGAACAAGGTTTTGATGGTTTTTATCTGGCAAAAATGATCAGAAATGCCGAGTAACTTAGACTATTAGCGATTAACATCTGTTAATGGGTTGTTTGTTTACTGTAACTATTGTTTGATAAAATCTGCTATTACGCATAATCTGAAGTAGGTGATTTTTATATCGAGCTTTTTCTTATCATCAGTTAATGCGGAGCAGTATGGATTCAGGTCAAATAGAGATCAAAGCGGTTTCAGGAGTTGTGCATACGGATGAGCACAAATCTAGCCTTGAACGTTACAGTGCCATATTGAACATGGTGCTTGAAGGGCTGCCATTAGGTGAAATGCTCCACAGTTTGGTATTGTTGATCGAGGCACAAAAAATAGGTACCCGTGCCTCAGTACTGTTATTGAGTGATGATGGCACAAGATTATTATCCGGCGCAGCACCCAATTTACCAAGTGATTATAACGAAGCAATCAATGGCGTGGTGATTGGTCCAAATGTTGGCTCATGCGGCACGGCGGCTTATCTTCAACAACGCGTCATTGTTGAAGATATTGAAAATCACCCTAATTGGGCGGATTACAAATCACTCCCTCTCAAAGCGGGCCTCAGAGCATGTTGGTCAGAGCCAATATTTGATAGTATGCGCAATGTGCTAGGCACCTTTGCGATGTACTACGACACCATTAAATCGCCCACGGCTCAAGATTTAAACTTAATTCAAGAAGCGGCAAGGTTAGCCAGTTTGGCGATTGAACGTAGTCGAGGCTTGCACTTACAGCGCTTGAGTAGCAAAATTTTTGAAAGCTTACCGATTGCGTTAGTTATCACCAATGAACAAAATGCAGTCTTGACCTGTAATCCCAGTTTTGCCCAATCGACCACACTCTATGACGTTAACAATAACTATTTTAACGTGCGCACTTACCTTAAACCCTCAAACTCTGAGTTAGTGACAGAACTGTTCAATGCAATTGGTCGGGGGCATTCATGGCAAGGTGAGCTTAAAGCGCGAAAAAATATTAATGATATTAGTGATATCGAGTTGGTTGTCACCGTTATCCGTGATTCTTTAACACAGCAAAATTGTTATGCATGGATGATAACCGACATCACAGCCCGTAAAACGACCGAGAAATTAATTGATTTCCAAAACCATTACGATCAACTCACGGGTCTTGCAAATCGTAAATATCTGTTTAAAAAAATGGACAGCTTAATAAGTGAGTCTCAACGTTTGGATGGTGAAATTGAACCATTCAGTATGATGATTTTAGATTTAGATCACTTTAAGCAAATAAATGACACATTAGGTTCGGATAATGGCGATCAAGTGCTACAAACGGTGGCGAAGAGGTTATTAGAGGTTTTACCCGATAATAGCTTGCCTGCGCGTATTGCTGCAGATGAGTTTGCGATTGTCCTGCCGGGATATCAAAGCACAGATAAATTGTCCGACTTTGCTGAAACAATTAAAGCCACCATCGGCAAAGAAATGTCTGTGTCTAATCAAACCATGTCCGTGGCGATTAGCAGTGGTTTTGCAACTTTCCCAAGCGATGCAACAACGGCTGAGTTGATACTTAACTGTGCCAGCCAGGCTATGTATAACGCCAAAGCTTGTGGTCGAAACTGTTATCAATTCTTCAATCAGGAAATACAATTGCAAGCAGAACGAACTGCGCAATTGCATCTGCATTTAAAAAAAGCCATCAGCCAAAATGAGTTAGAATTATTCTATCAACCAATCGTCAACCCGTTGAACGGCAAAATTGTCAAAGCGGAAGCCTTATTGCGTTGGTGTCACAAAGGGCAATATATATCTCCTGTCGAATTCATTCCCATAGCAGAACATTCAGGTGTCATTGTTGAAATTGGCGAATGGGTGAAGACCCAAGCTGTTATGATGGCGATTGAGTTAAAAAAACTAGGATTACATGTGCCTATATCGGTTAACGTGTCCACATTGGAGTTTTGGTCGTTAGAACTTCAAACTCGTTTTTTACAGTTTTTTGATCAGGTTGTAGAACAGCTTAATATTGACGTATTTCCTTATGAAATGATCACCTTAGAAATTACCGAATCCTTAATGATGAAACAACAGAAAGCGGTTTGTGAACTGTTGTCATTATTACGACAAAGAGGCATCCGTATTTCAATTGATGATTTTGGGACGGGATATTCATCATTATCCTATTTAGTGAGTTTTCCTGTTGATCAAATAAAAATCGATAAATCGTTTATTCATCAACTAGAAACCGATCCCAGACATAAAGCATTAGTTGAAGCGATTGTCAGTATGAGCCGTGCGTTAGATTTGACCGTTATTGCCGAAGGGGTCGAAACCCAAAGTCAATTGGATTTTGTAAAACAACAACAAATTCAGGCGGTACAAGGGTATTTTTATTATAAACCCATGAGCAAGTCAGATTTTTTGAAGTTGTTATAAGATTATGATTAATAGTATATTTTCTGTAAAAATCATTCAGCTTTGTGTTTTTTGTTTAAACAGCGCTTTATTTGGTCTTGCGCGTAAGATACAGAACAATGTGCTGTTTCTTGTTTGTGTTAATCACTGCCTTATTATTAGAAAAAAAATACCGCTAAATTAGCGGTATTTTTTAAAATTCAGTTGCTTACAAAATTTGATTATACAAGTAAGCTTTTAGGTTCAGTGAATGTCAATGAAAGGGCTTCAGCCACTTCTTTACATACAATTTTACCGTGCATAACATTCAAGCCGTTCAATAAGTGCTTGTCGCTTAATAATGCTTCTTTATAGCCAAGGTTTGCTAAACGGATAATATAAGGCAGGGTTGCATTGTTAAGTGCAAATGTTGAAGTACGAGCAACAGCACCAGGCATGTTCGCAACACAGTAATGAACAACATCATCTACAATGTAAGTTGGATCTTGGTGTGTGGTCGCATGTGATGTTTCAACACAACCGCCTTGGTCAATAGCAACATCCACAATAGCACTGCCTGGTTTCATGCGCTTAATCATGTCTTTGGTGACAAGTTTTGGTGCAGCAGCGCCAGGAACCAATACACCGCCGATCACTAGGTCAGCTTCTAATACATGACGTTCAATCGCGTCGGCAGTTGAATAAATCGCTTTAACTGCTGAACCAAACTGCACATTTAAACGGCGTAAAGCATCAATGCTACGGTCTAACACAACAACGTCAGCACCCATACCAACCGCCATTTGAGCAGCATTAGTACCCACCATACCGCCGCCAATAATCACAACTTTAGCAGGCTCAACACCAGGAACGCCACCCAATAACATGCCACGGCCACCTAATGATTTTTCTAAAGCGCGTGCACCAGCTTGAATAGACATGCGACCAGCAACTTCTGACATTGGAGCTAGCAGTGGTAATCCACCACGGTCATCTGTGACTGTTTCATAAGCGATACAAACAGCTCCACTTTTAACAAGATCTTCAGTTTGTGGTAAATCTGGTGCTAAGTGTAAATAGGTAAATAAAATTTGGTCGTGACGCAACATCGCACGCTCAACGGCTTGTGGCTCTTTTACTTTTACAATCATTTCAGCTTTGGCGAAGATTTCTGCCGCGGTTGCTAATATTGCCGCGCCGGCATCAATATAGTCTTGATCAGTAAAACCAATACCAACACCAGCATCAGATTGAACAAAGACTTCATGACCTTTAATAGTCAATTCGCGAACACTTGAAGGAACCATACCAACACGATATTCGTGGTTTTTGATTTCTGTTGGAACACCAATAATCATTTTTGAGCCTCGATTTGAATAGTACTCGTAGGGGAGACGAGTAATTTTATTATTAATTATTTACCCTGAACGTGCTTATTTCAGGAGGCTCTAGTATAGTACCGGTCCAGCAGTTTATGCTGCTGAAGTTTGATAATAAAAAGATAATAATGTTGTTAAAGTGGTACAATAGAGTTAAAAATATGGCAAATAATAAGAACTATTCAATTAAAGATTTAGACCGAATTGATAGAAACATTTTGAATGAATTACAGATGGATGGAAGGATTTCAAATGTTGAGCTATCTAAGCGTGTTGGTCTTAGTCCAACCCCTTGTCTTGAAAGGGTTAAACGTCTTGAAAAACAAGGTTTTATTAACGGGTATACGGCATTAGTTAATCCGCATTATTTAGGCGCATCATTATTAGTATTTGTGGAGATCACGTTAAACCGTGATACCCCTGATATTTTTGATCGTTTTAATCGTGCTGTTCAGTTACTCGATGATATTCAAGAGTGTCATTTAGTGTCGGGTGATTTCGATTACTTATTAAAAACCCGTGTATCCGATATGTCAGCTTATCGTCGTTTGTTGGGGGAAACCCTATTAAAGTTGCCTTCAGTTTCTGATACTCGTACATACGTTGTAATGGAAGAAGTTAAGCAAACCAATAAAGTTGCACTTAATTTAATTGCTGAGTTGTAACTTTTGTTAGGGTTAGCTGTAAATCGCAGCAGTTAACCTGTCAGCCCGCATAAGCAGAAATAGGCTATTACATGCTATTTCTGCTTATTATTTATCCAGCCTCTCTTATTCGCGATTTAAGCGATGAAATCCTCTTCACATTCGATTGAGCTTATGGCTTTCACAGTGCATAATCACTGAAAACACAGATTAATTCTGTGATATTCTATTTAATTACTGTCTTTAATTTCATGTATGGATGATACCGTTGACTCAGGGAAATAGTTTAAAAACGCTCAGTGGTCTACAGCGACTACTTGAAGGCGGCTTAATTTTTTGTTGTATGGTCGCAACATACATATTATTAGCATTATCTAGCTTCAGCCCGAATGACCCTGGCTGGAGTCAATCGCATTTTCAAGGCGAAATTCACAATTGGACTGGTGCTGTTGGCGCTTGGACAGCAGATGTTTTGTTGTATTTCTTTGGTTTTATTGCCTACTGTATCCCGCTTATTATTGCCACCACAGGTTGGTTTTTCTTTAATCGTGCGCACAAGTTATTAGAAATTGATTATTTTTCAGTTGGCTTACGTATTATTGGTTTCATGCTAATGGTATTAGCCTTAGCGGCTTTAGTCAGCATGAATGTGGATGATGTATATGTATTTTCTGCCGGTGGTGTAGCCGGAGATGTCATCAGCCAAGCTATGTTGCCGTACTTTAACGTACTTGGAACCGTATTGCTTTTACTGTGTTTTATTGGTGCTGGTTTCACTTTAGCGACAGGCATTAGTTGGCTGACGATTATCGAGTTAATTGGCCATGGTGTGATTTGGTCCGCGAAAAAAATATGGAACTTACCACAATCATTTAAACGTGATCGTGAAACAGAAGACACGCGCGGATTTATGTCCGTTGTAGATAAATTTAAACAACGCCGTGACAGTGGTTTTGACGATGAATTATCTCAACCGCTTATTGCTGAAGACGACATTCATAGCAACATTAAGATCAATCCGCTTGAGGAAATTAATGAAGATAATGGCATTCAAAATAATGTAGATAAGCCAACAATCAAACCCTTTTCTATGCCAGTCACTAAGGCTGAAAAAAAGCGCAGTATATTTAGCCGCAAGGTGAAAGAAGCGCCCGTTGAACCAGAAGTAGAAATTGAAGCTGATTATGACCATGACGATGCTCTTGAGCCTAAAATGTTCCAGCAGGATATTAAAGATTTAGAGCCATCGTTTGACTCGTGGTCCGAAGAAGATGAAGACAATATACCCAGCTTTTCAGCAATTGATGATCTTGATGATAACCCTGACCTTATCGATGAACCAGAATTCGAACAAGTACATTCGACAGGGGCATTAGTTGCACAGCAACAACCTAAAAAAGAAGCCAAAATTGTTGATGGCATTGTGATGATTGACGGTCAGGCACCTGAAAAGCCAAGAGCGGCCATGGCACCATTACCAGACTTGAGCTTACTTGACATACCTGATAGAAAGAAAAATCCAATTAGCGAGGAAGAGCTTGAGCAAGTCGCGCGTTTAGTTGAAATGAAATTAGCTGATTTCAATATCATCGCCAATGTCGTGGGTGTCTATCCAGGTCCAGTTGTGACCCGTTTTGAATTAGAGCTTGCTCCGGGTGTTAAAGCCTCAAAAATCACTAATTTATCAAAAGATTTAGCCCGTTCTTTGTTGTCGGAAAATGTTCGCGTTGTTGAAGTTATCCCTGGTAAAGCTTACGTCGGTTTAGAGTTACCTAATAAATTCCGTGAAACCGTCTTTATGCGCGATGTGCTCGATAGTGATGCTTTCAGAGAAAGTAAGTCGAAATTGTCTATGGTATTAGGCCAAGATATCTCTGGCGATCCTGTCATTGTTGATCTTGGCAAAATGCCCCATTTATTAGTGGCCGGTACTACGGGCTCAGGTAAATCTGTTGGCGTTAACGTGATGATCACCAGTTTATTGTATAAATCTGGTCCAGATGACGTTCGATTTATTATGATTGACCCTAAGATGCTCGAATTGTCAGTCTATGAAGGTATTCCCCATTTATTGTGTGAAGTTGTCACCGACATGAAAGAAGCCGCCAATGCACTGCGTTGGTGTGTGGGCGAAATGGAGCGTCGTTATAAATTAATGTCAGCTTTAGGTGTGCGTAACTTAAAAGGTTATAACATCAAGATTAAAGAAGCGGCCGCAAGAGGAGAGTACATCCCTGATCCGCTTTGGAAACAATCTGAAAGTATGCTTGATGAAGCGCCACCATTAGATAAGTTACCTGCCATTGTGGTGGTCGTTGATGAATTTGCCGATATGATCATGATTGTGGGTAAAAAAGTGGAAGAGTTAATTGCCCGTATTGCCCAAAAAGCGCGCGCGGCAGGTATCCATTTGATTTTAGCCACACAGCGCCCATCGGTTGATGTCATTACCGGTTTGATTAAAGCTAACATTCCAACCCGAATTGCATTTCAGGTGTCATCACGGATTGATTCGCGCACGATTTTAGATCAACAAGGCGCTGAAACTTTACTCGGTATGGGGGACATGTTGTATTTACCCCCAGGAACTAGCGTACCTAACCGTGTTCATGGCGCCTTTATTGATGATCATGAAGTACATAAAGTGGTAGCAGATTGGTGTGCACGCGGTAAACCTCAATATGTACAAGAAATTTTGAATGGTGTGTCAGATGGCGAGCAAGTGTTGTTACCTGGTGAGTCAGCAGACTCAGATGATGAACTTGATGCACTTTATGATGAAGCGGTCGCATTTGTGACCGAAACGCGTAGAGGCTCGATATCTAGCGTACAAAGAAAATTCAAAATTGGTTATAACCGAGCTGCAAGAATAATTGAGTCAATGGAAGCACAAGGTATTGTTAGCTCCCAAGGCCATAATGGCAATCGTGAAGTATTGGCGCCACCGCCACCAAGAAATTAGGAAAAGTTATGCGATTAAAGCAAATAGCCATTATTACCATTGCCGCTGCCAGTTTGTTGAGCAGTAGTATTGCAAGCGCCAATGATGCTGAGGCATTACGTGGCAAGCTGACAAATATCGATAATTTGTATGCAAAGTTTCAACAAAAAGTCACCGATGTGAACAACAAGCCGATTCAAACCGGCAGCGGTATTTTTGCCTTGTCATATCCGAATAAATTTTATTGGCATTTGACCGAACCAGATGAGTCTTTGATAGTGGCTGATGGTTCAAGTTTATGGGTATATAACCCGTTTGCAGAAGAAGTCACGGTAATGGATGTCTCTCAAGCCGTTGATGCATCTCCAATCGCCTTATTAGTTCATCGCGATGAAGCCACTTGGTCGCAGTACAATGTTAAGCAATCGGCAAAAAAATCGGCTTGCTTTGATATTATCCCCAAAGAGGCTACAGGCAGCGTGATTGCGGTGACTGTGTGTTTCAATAAGAATCAGTTATCCGCTTTTGACTTGACCGATGAGCAAGGCAATTTAAGCCAATTTACCTTACTTGAACAGCGCAGTGTCACGCCATCCGAGCAATCTTTGTTTCACTTTGCACTGCCTGAAAATGTTGATATTGATGATCAACGTTTAAAGCAGATCCAATAATTTGTGGCCAACCTAGATTTTAATTTCGCCCCCGATTTTCGCCCGTTAGCGGCGAAAATGCGGCCGCGCAATATCAGTGAATATATTGGTCAAATGCATTTACTCGGTGCAGGCCAACCCTTACGTCAAGCATTAGAGGCAAATCGTGCCCACTCCATGTTGTTGTGGGGGCCGCCAGGTACAGGCAAAACCACCTTAGCTGAATTAGTCGCGCATTATGCCAATGCTCATGTAGAACGCATCTCTGCCGTGACTTCAGGTGTTAAAGATATTCGCGCCGCCATTGAACAGGCAAAAGCAATTGCGCAAAGTCGTGGTCAAAGAACCTTATTGTTTGTTGATGAAGTTCATCGCTTTAATAAAAGCCAGCAAGATGCCTTTTTACCTTTCATTGAAGATGGCACGGTGATTTTTGTCGGTGCAACAACTGAAAACCCCTCATTTGAAATCAATAATGCACTTTTATCAAGGGCCAGGGTTTATCTAATCAATCGTTTAACCAATGACGAAATCATTCAAATCGCTCAACAAGCATTAACGGATATAGAACGAGGGTTGGGTAAAAGACAACTGATGTTACCCAATGAGGTGGCTAATTCATTAGCAAAAATTTGTGATGGTGATGCTCGCAAAGCCTTAAACTTAATTGAGCTAATGGGTGATTTAGTTGCCGATAATGGCAAATTTACCCTTGAAATGTTAACCCAAGTAGCTGGCCATCAAGTGGCGGGTTATGACAAAAATGGTGATCAATTTTACGATTTAATCTCCGCGGTGCATAAATCGGTACGTGGCTCTGCCCCCGATGCAGCCCTTTATTGGTTTTGTCGAATTTTAGAAGGCGGCGGCGATCCGCTTTATGTGGCTAGGCGTTTATTAGCCATAGCCTCCGAAGATATCGGCAATGCGGATCCTATGGCAATGACCGTGGCACTCAATGCGTGGGATTGTTTTCATCGTTTAGGGCCAGCCGAAGGCGAGCGCGCCATAGCACAAGCAGTGCTTTATCTTGCCAGTGCGCCAAAAAGTAATGCCGTGTATACGGCGTTTAAACAAGCTCGAGAGCTGGCTAAGCAAACAGGGCACGAGCCTGTACCCAATCATTTACGTAATGCTCCCACGCAATTGATGAAAGATATTGGCTATGGTCAGGAATATCGTTATGCCCATGACGAACCTGATGCATTTGCTGCCGGTGAGAATTATTTCCCTGAATCACTTCAAAATGCCCATTTTTATCAACCAACCAATCGTGGTTTTGAAAAGCGCATTCAAGACAAATTGACCAATTTAGCCCTGCGTGATCAACAAAGTGAGCTAAAACGTTATGACTAATATTCTGTTTGTGGCCTTGGGTGGATCGATTGGCGCTGTTTTACGCTATCTTATGTCAATTTTTATGATCCAAGTATTTGGAAGCAGTTTCCCTTTTGGTACACTGTTGGTCAACGTATTAGGATCGTTTTTAATGGGGATAGTTTATGCCTTAGGGCAACTTAGCCATTTAAGCCCTGAAGTTAAGTCATTCGTTGCTGTAGGCTTACTTGGAGCATTAACTACCTTTTCTACTTTTTCTAATGAAACCTTATTGCTGATGCAAGAGGGGTTATGGTTTAAAAGTATGCTTAATGTGTTGTTGAACGTTACCCTGTGTTTATTCATGGTGTATTTAGGTCAGCAGCTAATTTTTTCTCGCGTTTAACTAAAAAGAACTGACAACATGCTAGATCCAAAATTTTTGCGTAACGAACTTGAAGACACTGCTAAACGTTTAGCAGCCCGCGGCTTTAGCTTAGATGTAGAGCACATCTCGGCATTAGAAGACAAGCGCAAATCGCTACAGGTAGAAACCGAAGAGCTTCAGGCTTCTCGCAATGCAATTTCTAAGTCCATTGGTCAAGCTAAAGCGCGTGGTGAAGATACAAGTTCGATCATGGCTCAAGTCGGTGATTTAGGTGCCCAGTTAGATGCTAAAAAGACCGAATTAACGGCGTTATTGCAAGAACTAAACTTGATTGCAATGAGCTTACCCAATTTACCTGACGATGCAGTGCCGCACGGTGCTGATGAAAACGATAACGTAGAGGTAAGGCGTTGGGGAACGCCGAAATCGTTTGATTTCGAAGTGAAAGATCACCTTGATTTAGGCGAAGCACTCCAGGGCTTAGACTTTAAAAATGCGGTAAAAATTACCGGTTCACGTTTTATTGTCATGAAAGGTCAAATTGCGCGTTTAAATCGTGCCCTTGGCCAGTTCATGCTTGATACCCATACCACGAAACATGGTTATACCGAAGCTTACGTACCGTTATTAGTCAATGAAGACAGCTTGTTAGGCACAGGGCAATTACCTAAGTTTGGTGAAGATTTATTTCACACTAAACCAGCGACTGAAGAAGCGCAAAGCTTGTCTTTGATCCCAACAGCTGAAGTGCCGCTGACTAACTTGGTTCGCGATTCTATTGTTGATGAAGCAGAGTTACCGATTAAAATGACGGCTTTAACAGCGTGTTTTAGAAGTGAAGCTGGCTCATACGGCCGTGATACTCGTGGCTTAATTCGTCAGCACCAATTTGATAAAGTTGAATTAGTACAGATTGTGCACCCAGACCATTCAATGGCGGCATTAGATGAGTTAACTAAGCATGCTGAAAGTATTTTAGAAGCGCTTGAACTTCCTTACCGGACGGTGGTGTTGTGTACCGGTGACATGGGCTTTGGCGCAAGTAAGACATTTGATATCGAAGTGTGGTTACCTGCACAAAATACTTACCGCGAAATTTCTTCTTGTTCAAACATGAAGGACTTCCAAGCACGTCGTATGCAGGCGAGATACCGTAATAAAGTGGATAATAAACCTGCTTTATTACACACATTAAACGGTTCGGGATTAGCCGTTGGTCGTACACTGGTGGCTGTACTTGAAAACTATCAGAATGCAGATGGTACAATTACAGTACCTACAGTATTACGCCCTTATATGGGTGGTTTAGAAGTTATCGGATAAAGCCGAAAGTTATTGACTAGGAAAGAGTTTTTCATTAAAAATAGCGCATTAGATATTTTTTGTTGAGAACGTCAATTCATGTCGCGAAAGCCTAAAAATAACAGCGTGGTATATACTGTTGTGATGTATTTTTTTGGTTTTGTGGTATTAGCTCAACTGAGCCAGGCCTTGTATATATTACTTGAAAATACGTTACCCTAATTTACCAGTAACATACAAAAAAGCCCCGAAGCATCATGCTTCGGGGCTTTATGTTTTTTTCATGTAAACATGTCTGATTTAAATAACTTCAGACTGGGATAATAAACGCTTACCAAACAGCGTTTTGTCTTGCTAACAGCGTTTCATAAACGTGCAATAGCAGGTCTATTGCAAGTGAATCCAAGACCGTCAGCGCTGCAAATAGCCGCTGAAGATAGATTTATAAACTAGAGTTCAGGTTTAACATCCATATTTAAAGACATTTTGCCGGTTTTGGAAGGCCTGCAATCTTTGTGGCTTGCTTTGCGGGGCCAACGGGGAATAGGGTGTAAAGGTACTTTGAGTTGCCTTTATCAGGTCCTAAACTTTGCCCAATCGCCTTTACTAATACTCTAATCGCTGGACTGGTTTTGTATTCTAAATAGAAATGGCGGACAAAGTGGATCACTTCCCAATGGGCATCAGTCAATTCAATGTTTTCTGTCGCGGCTAATAATGGCGCCATCTCTTGTTGCCAATCCTCGACGTTTTTTAAATAACCCTGTTTATCGGTTTCGATAATTTGGCCGTTAAACTCAAACATAAATTCAAAAACGGGACTTACCATGTAATCACCTTGCTATGATGCAGCGTTTGATTGACGAACTCATCAACATCAATCACATTAATTTTCATGTTGGAAATATCGGCTAATTTACCCGCTAATCCACGCGCTTCTATTTCATCTTTTAACACATAAACAGGTACAGCGGTCAGCAGGTTTAACCACTCTTGATAGAGTAAAACGTTAACTGCATCAGCAGTCAGAATAATGCTGTCGCCAGAGCGGATATACCTTAAACACAATCGCATTGCGTTGTCATGGCTAGGGGATGTTTGAATGTGATGTAAAATCAAAATACCAATACCTCATCAGCATCTGCCAGTGCCGCACTAATGGTTGCAGCCTCTACTATTTGTGCATTAATAGCTAGCTCATTTTGATCGATCCCAAGCGCATCAAGTGATGCTTTACAGGCTAATACCGTTTCAATTTCATACAAGTCAAAGGCTTTAAAAACCGCGACATAATCCTTACTACCCGCTAATTCTGCCTGTTGGTTGGGTAATAAATGCAATACGGCTTCATCACAAAATACTAGCGATACTTGCTGCTCAAAGCTGGCACTTAATAACGCAAAATCTATCCCTTCACGGGTATGGGTTGTGCCATAAGGAGAATGTCGAAATACAATACACACTTTTTTCATTTCATCTTTGTCCTTAAAAACACACTAGACGGTCGGCATGCTCAATGCCACTGACTAACTCACCAAGGCCGCCCATGGTAAATTCGCTCGCACTGTTCCATTGCGATTTACTATTTTCTATTGCATCTTGTTCAGATAACACTCCGCGCCTTAGTGCTGCAGATACGCAATTGATAAGAGGCACCTGTTGTGATTGAGAAAAATCTACCCATAGTTGGTGCAGATTAATTTCATCCGAGGCAGGACAATGCAACGAGTTGCTGTTTTGCACGCCATCTTGGTAAAAAAAGACTTTGATGACCTGATGACCAGCAGAGGTAGCCGCTTGGCAAAACTTCAGTGCTCTGAAACTGGCTGTTGACCCATAAGCGGGACCGTTAACTTGGACGATGAATTTATTCATTATAAAAAAAATGACCCTAAACTAGGGCCATTTTATCTTAATTTATCAGTAATGACGATTAATCGTCGTTACCCATGCCTAATAAGTGAAGTAGGGCCATGAATAAATTGATAAAGTTAAGGAATAAAGAAATGGTGGCACGTATGTAGTTTGTTTCGCCGCCATTCACGATACGACTTGTATCAAACAGGATCAAACCGACCATTAACATGGCAACAGCGGCTTGAATGGCCATGAAAGCCACACCATTGCCAACAAACATGTTGATCAGCGATGCGCCAATTACAACAAGTAAACCCGCAAATAGAAAACCACCCATAAAGCTGAAGTCTTTTTTGGTAGTAATCGCATAAGCCGATAACGACACAAAAATAATCGATGTTAAACCAAAGGCTTGCATGATCAATTCAGGGCCATTAGCTAAGCCAACATAGTGATTTAAGATATAACCCAGTGATGCACCTTGCATACCCGTGAAAGCAAAAATCCAAGCTAGGCCAGAAGCGTTGTCAGCTTTTTTCAAGGTGACCATCATCACTACAATACTGCCTAAAGACAGACCGATAGACATAAAGGGACCGATATTCAAAGCCATTGCAACACCTGCCATCACCGCGGCAAATGCTAATGTCATCGAAAGTAGCATATAAGTGTTTTTGATGAGTTTGTTTGTTTCCATCGTCGTAGCATGTTGGCTCGACAAAGTGTGTTGATTCATAATCGTCTCCAAGACATATAAATACGTTTTCTAGCATTTGAATCAGGCAGATTTGTAATGTGAACCGCCTGACCGTAAATTCGTTAATGAATGCCCAGCTTATTATAAATTGTTGCTGTCATCATTATAATAAAGCTAATTGACCATTAATCCGTGTTAATTTAGCAATGGCTTCATTGTCAACAAGCTAGCTTAATTGAATATTAATTATTAACGTTTTGCACAAATTCCATTGTAACAATTCAATTGCGACATTACATTTAAATATGGGGCTATTTTATTCATATTCAAGTGATTAGCTTAGATTAAGCTAACCACTCACGATGTAGCTTTTCAGTATCACCCAAATAATCCAGCACCCATTGAAGTGCAGGGGACATACGACCTTGATCCCAAGCCAAACAACATGGACTTGATGGTTTAGGGTTTTGCAATGTCTTTTGAACTAACATCCCACTAGCAATGAAAGGCTGTGCAAGGTGGATTGGCATATAGCCTATTCCTAAACCCGAACGAAAACAGTTAATTGCTCGGATCCAGTCGGGTACAACTAAACGGCGCTGATTATCTAACAACCAAGTTGTGCGTTTAGGAATTTCTCTAGAAGTGTCTTCAAGACAAATTGCTGGATATTGACGAAGTTCATCATCAATTAACGGTCTATCGATATCGGCAAGCGGATGGTTTTTACTGACTAAAAAAGCCCATTCAATATCCTTCATATCACGATACTGATATACACCACCAACGGGTATCGCTGTGGTTGCGCCAATGGCTACCATACTTCGTCCGCTAGCCAATGACTCCCAAACACCATTAAACACTTCAATTTGAATGATTAATTCGACATCATCAAAGTGTCGATAAAAGTCAGCAATCAATGAGCTAATTTTATCTGCACGCACAATGTTATCAAGCGCGATAGACAAGGTGGGTTGCCAGCCATTGGCAACGCGTTGAGTTTCACGTTTAAGCTCATCCATTTGTCTGAGCAGTTCTCTTGCATGCTGTAAAAAGTGTTTACCAGGCTCAGTTAAGGTAACCGAGCGATGGTGTCGCTCAAATAACACTACACCAATATCAGTCTCGACTTGCTTCACGGCATAACTCACCGCAGAAGGCACTTTATGTAGCTCATTTGCAGCGGCGGTAAAACTGCCTAATCTAGCAACGATATCGATCATATGGAGTGTTTGTTCTGAAAGCATAGCAATACCCTTGCTGTGATATTTTTTGATAGCTACGTTCAAATATAAACGTTTCACAGAGTAATTTCTAATATTTAAACTATGTCTAATGAAAAATCATTTGAGTATTAGATATGAGTAAACAACAAAAATCCCACGGAATGATAGAGAAAGCAGGATTTTTTCTTTATTTAACTATTTTAAGCATGCTGTGTTTTATCGCCACAGATATGTATTTGCCTGCTTTTAAATCAATTGAAGGCTCATTTGGAGCTTCAACAGCTGAAGTGGCAATGTCGCTCACGACATTCTTAGCAGGTTTAGCATTTGGTCAACTGCTCTATGGCAAGTTAGTTGAAAAATGGGGCAAGCGAAATTCATTACTTTTAGGGTTAATGCTATTTGTTATCGCAACTGGTTTGATTATTGTTAGCGATAATATTGTGATGATGAATATTGGCCGTTTTATCCAAGCAATTGGTGTATGCAGTGCAAGTGTTATCTGGCAAGCTTTGGTTATTGAAAAATATGATGCTGAAGAATCACAGCAGGTATTATCAAACATTATGCCGCTTGTGGCGCTATCACCCGCAATAGCACCACTGATCGGAGCATTCTTTTTGTCTTATTGGGGATGGCAAAGTATTTTTGTTTGCTTAGCTTTATTGGGTGTGATGTTAATTCTTATGACTCAGTTTTTTGTTAAAGCGGACAAACCAAGTGCTGAATCCATCAAGGCTGAAAAAAATAAGGCCATGACATTTAAACAAATGTTAGCAAATCCATTTTACGTGGGTAATGTGATGATATTTGCCGCGTGTTCAGGTGCATTTTTTTCCTACTTAACTCTATGGCCTGCGGTAATGGATAAGTTTGGTTTTGATGCCACCGCAATTGGTTTAAGTTTTATTCCGCAAACGATAATGTTCATTGTTGGCGGTTATAGTGGAAAAATACTGATTAAAAAACTAGGCAGTCATACAGCACTAAAAGTACAGTTAGGTCTTTTCTTTACGACAACAATGCTTATTTCCATCTTGACCATCGTTTTTGAGATGACAACTATCTACCCACTGTTGATTGTATTTGCTTTTATGGCAGCAGCTAATGGCGCGATTTACCCAATTGTTGTGAATAATGCATTACAAACATTTAAAGATGATGCCGCTAAAGCCGCTGGATTACAGAACTTTATACAAATCAGTGTCGCATTTGGTGCGTCAAGCATTGTTGCTGCATTTGCAAACGCAGGTGAGCAAGCAATTGGTTTAGGTATCTTAATTTGTTCACTGATAGTATTTGGCGCATATTACACAAGCCGCCATACCTCATGGAATAGCGTGCAAGGTTCTTTTATCATGCCAGATCCTGCTCGTATTGCGATAAAAAAGACTAAAGACTAATCATTTTGGTTTTAAAATAATCATCTAGGTAATTATTTTAAATTAGGGCTTTACAGCATCAATAGGTTGTCATATTATTCGCCGCGTTCGGAGGGATGGCAGAGTGGTCGAATGCACCGGTCTTGAAAACCGGCAACGGTTTACCCCGTTCTAGGGTTCAAATCCCTATCCCTCCGCCATATTTTAAAGTGAAAAAGCCATTGATAATCAATGGCTTTTTTGCTTTCTAGCATTTGAAAAATCATATTCTCAGGCCAAAAACGGATGACTGAGACATATGTACTTATTTCGCGCCACAAATTGTACCTATTACACCCGCATGGTGTTGCCTGTTTATCTACGTGATAAAGGCTTTTCTGCTGACATCAAAGTATCATTGCTTACCAAACAACGCTCTATCGCGATAGGCCGAAACCTAGTGATAGCGGGTATCTTACGACCATTAATCAGTAACTTAACCCCACAATCACAGCCTGATGAGTTTAAAACTCAGGTTAATGCGTTGATTAATGATGCTCGAGCGAGCTTTGTTGGGGTAACAGATACGCTTGATGATAACGCCAAGCCAGTGCGGGAAGTCACGCAATTGATACCGACTCGACCAACGCAAGTAGCACATAATACAGCGACATATGACAATTATCCCTATAACGATAATCGGGTATCGTTAAATAAAATAGAGAATAAAAGCAATTTAAAATCAATGATTAATGTAAATTTGTGTAACGCATTATCTAAATTTATCGCTTCCAAACAAAAGCAGTCTGTCTCAGCCTTAACGGTCAAGCAGCTTAATCAACGTATAGGTCACTTTATTGAACGCACCCATTTAGATGATGTCTGCGCGATAACAAGTGCTGAAGCAATGGAATACAAAGACTGTTTATTAGAGGAGGGTAGAAGCCATAAAAGTAACAAAGATTATTTAGCTGCGGTGTCGCAATTTTTTAAATGGTGCAAGTTAATGCGCTATACCACTGAAAACCCGTTTGATGAAGTCAAGCTCACTAAACCTGCTAATCAGGCTGGACACGATTTAGCGCGTTTGCGCTGGCAACCGA
The DNA here is from genome assembly GCF_025971955.1 of Shewanella subflava. Taxonomy (GTDB): domain Bacteria; phylum Pseudomonadota; class Gammaproteobacteria; order Enterobacterales; family Shewanellaceae; genus Shewanella; species Shewanella subflava. The sequence continues at coordinate 8,390 of NZ_JAPDMX010000033.1, read as the reverse complement.
GCCAGATTAAGCAGGTTTTAAACTCAACCGCCTTTATCGACAAAAGCCATGACTTTAAATGGATAACGCTACTCATGATGTATGGCGGCTTACGCCCAGCAGAGGCCTGTCAGCTGCATATTCATGATATTGAAGTCAAAGACGGTATCGCCTTAATGAACATCACTAATGCCAGTGCAGGCCAACAGCTCAAAACAGAGCAATCAAAACGCAAAGTACCTATACACCAGCAACTGATTGAACTTGGGTTTATGGATTTTGTAAAAAAACGCGCTGACCGGACATCAAAATCAAAACCGTTATTTCATTATCAACCCAGTCATGACGGCAATTGGTCACATGCCTTTTGCCGTGAATTTGGCAAATTACTCGACCAACTTAACTTCACAGCAGGCAAGCGCCCAACAGCTTACTCATTTAGGCACACTTTTATTGATGAGCTTAAACAACGGCAAATAGAAGAATCATTAGTGGCACAAATTGTCGGTCATGCTTATCAAAACATCACTTACGGACGTTACGGCAAAAAGTTTGATGTTAAAACGCTCAAACCAGTCATAGATAGTATTCAATTTGAGCTAAATATTTCGCCAGAGCGCTTAAAATTAACCCATTAATCGCAAAATCTGAGCGTATTGAAAGCCGTAAATTTGCTCAAATAACGCAAAAAAATCGAACTGACGGTGATTTTTCAGAGAATTTTGCCATCTCTACGGGCAAAAATAATCACTAAAAATGGCTCAAAAATACCTATCCGACACAAAATTAACGACATTAGCGCAAAATGAGACTGTAAATGGCCTTTATCGGGGTTAAGGCATCAGACAGGTACGAACAACGGTAAACATTTCACTACACCAGAGAGCGAGGCATTTTGATAAATTAAATGTTTCGCACTCTATGAGAGTAAAAAATATACAAAAATTGCTGTATTTAATTCTCGGCTTTTTGATGGCCATAAAAATGCAATTAAGCGCGTACAGGCGCTGTTTTTAGGCTCTAACTGGCAGATTTATCACACTGACAGGGCGTTATTTGAATATTGATAACAACAATAAAATGCTTTCAAGATTAGCCCACTTAAAAAGTGGGATGACATAGTAACCGGGTACGCACCTATCCCACTTTTGGGTTCCCCAAGAGATGTGATAGGTGCTACGGGCAAGGGGAGTACCCCTTTGAACCCAACAGCCACATGCTTCGCATGTTAAAAATCAAAAGCGTTAAATACAAAAGCAGCATCACCACTTTTATATGGACTGCACTGTTTTTATGTACAGTTATAATGGTGTTTCATCAATTTATGATAAAAATGGATTGAAAATCGTGCTTTAGTTGCATCGTATTAAAAATAGATAAATCATAATCATCTGATTTTATTTGCTTTAATTTTTATTGCCGTCAAGGCATATCTTACTTTACGCGCAACCTCGGTTTGTTTTTGTCTGCTTGATACAATTAATTGCTTTACATCAATAAGATAGCAAATGTAGGATGTTATTAATCAATAAGTTAAGGGACTGACTTTACTGCGCAAGCCCTTCAATAAGCTGTTATGTTCTTTGTAAGCCTGGCGCATGTTTAAAGTTGGAGACAAATGTTAAAATTTTTTATTGGTGTTTTTGCTGTTTTTTGTCTCGCACTTTATGAAAGTGGGCTTTATAGTGCTTTTTACTCTGCTGGTTTTGTTACTTACTTTTCGGCAGGGATTTGTGTTCCATTCAGACTTTCAAGCTTCAAATCAGGTGGCGGACTTAAACTGTACGACTATTTTGGCGGTGTCATAATAATATCTGGATTTTTTTGGAGTATTAAATCATTTGGTATTTCAAAAGATTTATTTATTTTTGTTTTACCGTTTATTTTTGGGGTCATTTTATTTGCTTTCATAAACTTGTATTTAAGAATATTGGATAAAAGAACATAACACATATTAGCCTTCCTCCAGTCAATAGGCGAGCTTAACTAATTTGACTGCTTTGGCAGTCAAATAAAAATCAATCAACAAATTCATCTACTTCGTCTGTCATTTAGCTGTCAAATCGTCGTTTACAGCAAACACATATAGAGGCTCTCTTAGTGCGATCTTATCGCTGCCTGACGCTTTTCAATCCTTTGAAATATCAGGGGTATCGGTTAACCCTAAGATGGCACTATTCAAGTCAGAGGTGCTTTTTGCACAGTTAGTTTCAGGCTCATTTAGGGTGTAAACGACTTTGTTGATTGTATTCATTAATGCGCGCCAATAAGGTGTCTAATCAAGGCGATGTAGCTTAAATAGCATTTGGCATAGTAATGATGGTGAGAAGTCGTTGCTTCATTAGGCACATCATTCACGGTCATGCTCGCTTCTCTTTTTCAAAGAGTATCTAGTTAGACGTTCAGCTCACCTTATTGCGCGACTTATCCTTTTAAGAATCGTTGTTCATCAAACACCGTTTTGTTCTTCAACATGAAATAAACACAGCGGCCAAGCTTATGTGCCAGTGCAGATAACGCTTTAGCCTTACTCATTCTTTTTTGTAATCTATTAAGATAGTTACGGGCTTTATCATTGCCTCGCAGGTAAAGCACAGCAGCTTCAGAGAATGCCCACTTTAAATGAGCATTACTGATTTTATTACCATTAGTACCATAGGTTTTACCCGCAGACTCAGCTTTGCATTTGACTAATCGAGAGTATGAAGCAAACTTTTGCACTGACTCAAATCGACTGATATCACCAATTTCATAGAGGATAGTCAGCGATAAAATCTTACCGATGCCAGGTACTGTTTTAAGTAGTTCTAGATACACGGGGTTATGATTTTTGGCTTGTTTTTCAATGAACCATTCAACTTGAGCGAGTTCTTTGGCATAGCAATCAAGTAGCGCCATGTCTAAATCAATATTACGTTGCACGATAGGATCTTGATATTGCTCGCGCAGTTTTTGTCTTGCAGAGATGTTTTTAAGGTTAAGTTCAGTGGCAGGTAAATTGTATTGGCTGTTGGTGTTAACTACATGACCTTTGAGCATGGCCCCGTGACGGACAATCTTCATTCTTCGGCGCAGTAGATCACGAGCTGCACGCATTTCACTTGGATAGTCATAAGCTATTGGAAAGTTACCACCACGCAATAGTGTGGCAATTTTAAAGGAATCGACTTTATCATTTTTGGTTTTACCACCGTGAATAGCCTTCATGTAAAGCGCATGACCTAACACAAAATCGATACCCAGTTCAGCACACCAGTCTGACACCCAATACCAACAATGCATACACTCAACCCCGACAATCACATTACCGATATAAGGTTCCAGAATGAGCAGTAAGTCATCTTTGTTGGCACCAATCTTTTTGTGAGCAACAACTTCCCCTTTAGAATCAATAATACAGACGTAAAGTAAACGTGCATGTAAATCGATACCACAGTAGTATGGATGTGAGTTATTATAAAATCTCATTGAGCTTTCTCCTGTTGGTTTGGTCACCTTAAGCATACCGTTGATGCGGCTTGCTAGGGAGGGGGCTCAATGAGTATCAAGCGCCTAAACAACGCGGCCTGCGGCCGCAGGACTCTCAACAAGTTGCTCGCCGTTTAGGTGTGCGTTGCTGCTACGAATACAATTATTCCCGCACTGTCGGGGAAATGTCGGGTTAAATTCGTAACCGACACTAAGGAAATCAATGAATACTTGTGATTCTTAAGTGCAGAGGTAAATTTAATGATCCTAAAAGAACTACGTATTAGCCGTCATCTTTCGCAAGAGCAATTAGCTCAAATGTCTGGATTAAATGTTAGAACAATCCAGCGCATTGAAAGCGGACATAATGCTAGCTCAGAATCTCTTAAATGTCTTGCTGCTGCACTTAATGTTGATATTTCAACCTTGAATCAGGAGAAATTTATGATAGATAAAAAATCGGATAATTGGCAAAAATTGCCTTTTGTATTGAAATGCTGGTTTGTTTTTAATTTCTTACAAACTAGACCTAGTAGAGAGTCAGCATCTCGAATTGAAGTTATTGGGCATATTAGTGGCTTTGCTTTTTGTTGTTTAGGCTTCATAAGTGAAGCTGCTCTTGTCGGTGGTCTGCTCATGCTTGCTACAGCTTATTTATACCATTGGCTGAAATGGCAAGGTGACAAATATGGTATTTGGTATGATCCTGAGTCGGCCCAAAGCAGCTAACACATATGAGCCTCCCGCCAGTCAATAGGCGAGCTTAACTTATTTGACTGCTTTGTCAGTCAAATTAAAATCAATCAACAAATTCATCTACTTCGTCTGTCATTTAGCTGTTAAATCGTCGTGCTTTTTAAAAATAACAGCATGCAAACACATATAGAGGCTCTCTTAGTGCGATCTTATCGATGCCTGACACTTTTCATTCCTTTGAAATATCAGGGGCACTACGACTAAATGGATTTAGGAGGTAGGGCGATGCAGGATGCCAAAGCCGAGACATTTATCGGTTAACCCTAAGATGGCACTATTCAAGTCAGAGGTGCTTTTTGCACAGTTAGTTTCAGGCTCATTTAGGGTGTAAACGACTTTGTTGATTGCATTGTGATTTTTTAATTAGTTTGCCTTTGTTTATACTTAACACTGTATGGTGCAATGAGTTTGGTACTATAATTAACATTTTCACAATAATGGAGTTCTAGATGAATAAAAAAGTTGAAGCTTATGGTGTTAATGCCGTTGTGCGACCTAAAATCACTGCAACTAAAGAACTTGATTTATCTGGGATTTATGGTCAACAAATAGTAAAGTCAGAAACGAAGCTTGCTTTAAGAACGCATCGAAAGACTTTCGAGAAATTGGCTGATATGTAATGGAAATTATCTGCTTTCCATTTGAGCGTGTAATCGAAATCAATACATTCATTTTAGAAACCGAACCTGGGATGAAAGGGCAAATCGATGTCTCAAAATTACAAGGGGCATTAGGCCGTATAGATAATGCAATCGTGTACGATGGTTTAGATGATGTGTTTGAAATAGCTGCCAAATATACGGCAAGTATCGCTATTGCTCATTCTTTGCCTGATGCAAATAAACGTACTGGCTTGATTGTTGCGCTTGAGTATTTGTCGTTGAATGATTTTGAATTGACGAGTGATAACACACTGTTAGCTGATGCTGTAAGAGATTTAGTGCTTGGTGTTATAAATGAAACAGATTTCGCTGATATATTGTATGCACAATACAACCAAGAAAATCAGTAATTATGTTTTCAATTGACAACCTAACCGATAAGGACTTAAATGTCATATATAGACTACGAATGTTCACTACCTGAAACGTGATTTTTCGATTAGTTATTGATTTTAATGTATTTTAAATTTTAATTATGGCGAATTTCTTGGGTTCAAATCCCTATCCCTCCGCCATATTAAATACGAAAGAAGCCGTTGATTATCAACGGCTTTTTTTGTTTTTGGCGTTAGAGAGGCTTTCCAAGAGGATTGACTCAGACAATGTACCTTTATCGAGCCCCCAATAACGTGTATTTCACACGAATCTGTTTAGCCAAATCGTTACGCGATAAAGGCTTTCCTTTTGATATTAAAGTTTCTTTGTTGACTTGCGACAGAGCAGAAGCGGTTATTCGCAATATTGATGTTGCAGGCACACTGAAAAGAATCATTAATTCAATAGACCATAAAACCCGTATCAATGACTTTATTCGTTACGTAGATGAAGTGATAAACGAGATACGTGCTGAGTTTGATAACAACAATTCAGCCAGCACTGCGCAAGCGAAGGGGCATAAAATCCCCATTAGAGAAACAAAGCTGTATGAACACCGAGAAACCACGGCTATAGCCCAAGTAATGCCCGTTGTTACCCTTGATGATGCATTATCAGAATTTGTTGCTTCAAAACAGAAATCAGGCATTAGGCCACTGTCGATTAAACAACTCGCACAGCGAACCCGCCACTTCATTGAGCTATTGCCAATAATAGCTAACCGGTCATCAAAAAATACCCAAGCAATTTGCACTAACGACATTACTTCTGCCGATGCGATGAAGTATCGTGATGAATTACTCACGCAAGGCAGAAGCTACAAAAGCAATAAAGAATACCTAGCAGCCGTCTTTCAGTTTTTTAAATGGTGTCAGTTAATGAACTATTGCAATCAAAACCCTTTTGAAAACGTGACAGTAGGGCAAAAGCCCAAAGTGAAAGCCAACCAAGAAAGAGACCGTTGGGATACGAGCGAATTAAAAAGGCTGTTACACTCAGCTGAATTTAACGCTTCAACACCCGATTTTAAGTGGGTAACGCGATTGATGCTTTATGGCGGTTTAAGGCCATCAGAGGCGTGTCAGCTTAGACCTAGTAATATTAAGCTAATGGACGGCATTTATTGCATTAACATTGATGATAGTGGTGATAATCAGCGCCTTAAAAACCTTAACGCTAAACGGACTACGCCCATTCATCCCAAACTGATAGCGCAAGGCTTTATTGAATTTGTCACACAACGACAATGCCAACCCCAGTTATTTGATTATAAGCCAGTCGGGGGCAATGAAGATTGGTCAAAAACCTATTGTAAACAGTTAGCTAAACTGCAAAGCCAAATAGGGATGAAGTCTAATCAACGGCCGACTTCATACGGTTTTAGACACACATTTATTGATGAAATGAAGAAATTAGATGTCAGTGAGCATATTGTCGCGCAATTGGTAGGGCACAGTAACCCAAACATCACCTACGGCCGCTATGGCAAAGATGTTCAGGCTAAAGCATTACTGAAATATCTAGAAAAAATTGAATATGATATTTGATGATCGGGTGATTAAATGTATGAACTTAACAGGGCAAAACTAACACGGTTTTGCCCCAAAACATTTTAGCAAACTAAAGCAATAAACTTAGCTCTGTGGTTAATATTTCGATTGTTTAATCCCATTTCGTATTAGGAAAAATCTCAGTATTGAGAAAACCTGTCTGGGTACTCGTTTTAATTGAGTCTTATCACTAAAATTAGCTTTGAATATAGATAGATTTTCTCTGTTAATGGCTAATATAAAAAGGTACGATAATGACTAAAAACGATGCTAAGTGGATGTTAAAATGGCAAAAATTGAGGTAACTAAAGTCATCAGTGGTAAACCATGGGTTAAAACCTGTTACGATTTTCCGATTGTCGAGTCTGAATATCACACACATCGTCAAAGGTTAACTAGGGCTCTTAAAAATGTTGAGAACTACGCGACACTATTAGAATCATATTACAGTTACTTTGATAGTTTTTTTTCCATATCAGTCAGAGACTTTTCATCAGGGAGAGGGCTAGAAGAAGGCTCTTTGTATGCATCACAATATCGAGTGAAGTTGAACGCGGCCTCAACTTCGTTTTTTAATTTGGCAAAGTTATATAGTGATAGTTACCACCATGAGCGTGACCAAAGGTGTCTGTGTGTTGAGGTAACTTCAAATGAAAACTTAAGAAGTGAAGCTAAAAAGTTTAAAGATAAAATTATGGCTCAAGAACCGAGCTTTCTATTGTTGGCAACTGAAATACGAAACTATCTTCAACATGCAGGTTTACCTATCGAAATTATTAAAGCTAATGCAGAGTGGAATAAGGGCATGAGTATGCTTAATTACAACATGTCAGCATCGTTCAAAAGAGATAGCTTGTTGGTGAATACTTATTTCAAAGGTCCAAAAAGTGCACAAAGAGTCAAAAAGTTTCAGGAAAACTTCAATGACGAAATAGACTTAACTTTTGCTATTAACTCTACTCTAGAAGTCATCACTACACTTTACTTAGACTCAATTTTGAAAACGGAACAAATAGTTTCTGAGTCAGAGGCTTACTTCAATAATTTACAAAAATCACGAGATGACTTACTTGTAAGTATACCCGTTGTAGATAAAACTCAGATTCTTCACCGAATAATTGTAAATGATAATGAGGTATCCGTAGATATTTCTTGGTTTAAGCCCTACCATTATTTAAAAAATAAGGTCACTAATAAAGCTTACTCAAAGATCAATTATGGTCTTGATTATCAAGTTTCAATCAGTGACAAAACAGGCATATAATCAAAACTTCCAGCCAAACTCTAGACTTTTTAACTTCAGACATAAGTACAATGAGGCTCATCGTAACTATTTAGGTGTCTAGTAAAGTGTGGGAAGTCCACTTTCCTATTTTAGCCATACTTATCGTGATATGAACTAGAGCGTTTTTAACATTAACTCTAAGGAACTTCTGTCCAAAACTGCGTTTGCATTAAGAGCATTTGGGGTCAAAGTAAGCCTAGTACAACCTTTAACCAGCAGTATTTTCTGCTCATTAGTTGTAAGCGTCTGGGCAACTACACCTATCGTTTAAAATTCCAGGGTAACAAGCTGTCGATATTCGGTGCTGGTTGGCAT
>NZ_JAPDMX010000006.1 GCF_025971955.1 Shewanella subflava | reverse complement strand
AGAAGTGAAACACAGTATCGCCGATGGTAGTGTGGGGTCTCCCCATGTGAGAGTAGGTCATTTCCAGGCGCCTAATAAAACAGTAAGGCCACTCTCATCGAGTGGCCTTTTTGTTTTTAGACAGAAAATACCACGCAGATAGACAGAAATCGTGTGGCCGACATGCCTATGTGGGAGTCAGTGATATTAATTTTAGCTTATTTGCCTTCAGTTTAATCTGTCAATAACGATTCGGCATCATAAACTTTAACGTTTGAATTCATTCAAGGCCTTGTTACCTGTTACAATGCCTTATCTATACTTTTATTGCTAATTCAAAATGTCTGCTTCCTTACTTGCGTTTAATACTCTTGGCTTGAACCAGCTGTGTGACGAAATCATTGTTGTCAACGCTAAAGAAAATTTGATCAATACTTGCCTCGAATTGTACCACTCAGATAAAGCTATGATGGTGCTTGGTGGTGGGAGTAACGTGGTATTTACTGAGGATTTTTGCGGTTCAGTTGTTGTGGTTCAAACCAAGGGTATTGTTGTTGAGCAACAGGGCACAGATATCCTGATAACTGTAGAAGCAGGAGAGAACTGGCACGATTTAGTTTCCTATTGTGTTGCAAATGGCTATTTTGGTATTGAGAATTTAGCATTGATACCTGGTACGGTTGGAGCGGCACCGATTCAAAATATCGGTGCCTATGGTGTGGAGTTCAAAGATGTTTGTGAATCGGTGGAGTTTTTTGATTTAGATTCATCACAGCTTTTTGAAATCAGTCATCACGATTGCCAGTTTGGCTATCGAGAATCCATTTTTAAGCAGCAGCTAAAAGACAGGGCTGTTATCACTGCGGTTAAGTTAAGATTATCGAGCAATTGGCAGCCTAAATTAGAATATGCCCCTTTAAATAGTCTCAATGCGGACACTGTCTCAGCTACAGAAGTGCTTCAAACGGTTTGTATTGTCAGGCAATCGAAATTACCAGATCCTAAAATTATAGGTAATGTGGGAAGTTTCTTTAAAAACCCTATCATACCCAATGAACGTTATTTGGTATTAAAACAACAATGCCCCAACATTGTTGGATTTACCCATGACGATAAGCATACAAAATTAGCTGCGGGTTGGATGATTGATAATGCTGGCCTAAAAGGGTTTTCTATAGGTGGAGCATCAATACACGATCAGCAAGCTCTGGTTATCACCAATACAGGTGATGCGACTGGCACTGACATTTGCCAGTTGGCGATGTATGTAACCGATATGATTGAGAAGCGATTTGGCGTTACCCTTGAGGTAGAACCTAGGTTAATTGCCCGTTTTGGGGAGGTCACTTTATGATCAACGATCATTGGTCTCGTAAAAGGCAAATACTGGCCTATTTAAGTGCTGAGCACTTTACCTCTGGTGAAGCTATCGCAAGTCAAATAGGCTTAACCCGTATGGCTGTTAATCAACATATTGATGCACTGTCAGATTATGGTGTTGAAGTGTTTAGTGTTAAAGGCAAAGGTTATAAGTTAGCAAGTCCGATAGCACTCGTGGATGAGCAAGCCTTGATTAGTGGAATTGAAAATCGATGCTTCTATTTTGATGAAATTAATAGCACAAATAGTTTTACGTTGAGTCACTTTGAAGACCTGAAATCTGGTGATATTTGCATCGCTGAATATCAATCTGCAGGAAGAGGTCGGCGTGGACGTCAATGGCTGTCGCCTTATGGTAATCACCTCTATGCATCCATTTTTTGGCGATTTGAAGCTAATGCAACCAGATTAATGGGCTTAAGCCTTGTTATAGCATGTTCAATTGTTAGAACATTATCGGAAATGAATATCACCGGCTTAGGCTTAAAGTGGCCGAACGATATTTACTTAGATAATAAAAAACTTGCTGGAATTTTAATTGAAGTCGCAAAAACAGAAGTTAATCAAACTGAATTAGTAATAGGGTTCGGTATTAATATGAGCATGTCAGCGGCTCAAGGTGAATTGATTGATCAACCTTGGAGTGATTTAGCTTCCCAAGGGGCAATACCAGACAAAACACAGCTTTTAATCTCACTACATCGCCAGTTAAAGTCAGATATAAACCGTTTTAGCTGTCATGGTTTAGCGCCCTTTATTGCGTTTTGGAATCAATATGATTTATTTGCTGATAAACCTATTCGGTTATTGATGGCCCCCGTTGAAGTTGTAGGCATTTGTAAGGGGATCGATCAACAAGGTGCTGTACTGATTGAAGCTAACAATGAGATCAAAGCCTACATTGGTGGTGAAATAAGTTTACGTGGCGTTTAGCAAGACTGATCGAGTTTTCAATAACATAAAGTTAAGGCGTTAGTTGTTACATTCAAAGTTTGTTGTCAAAATTAACTTTAAAAATGAATGTAACAACTAAAGAGATGCTGTGTTATTTTCGTAAAAGAACCTTATCCATTAGATGGTTTGGCCCTTTTTGCAAAATCAGGTTGGCTCGTTCTCGAGTGGGTTGAATATTGAGTTGTAAATTAGGACCGTTAATTGTATCCCAAATATTAGCAGAAATAGTGTTAGCCTCTGCGTCACTTAAAGATGCATAGTGATGAAAGAATGATTTGGGATCGCTAAATGCCCCTTTTCTAAATTGTAAAAAACGTTGTTGATACCACTCTTTTAGCAAATGCTCTTTCGCATCGACATAGATAGAGAAGTCAACAAAGTCCGAAACAAAAGGTCGTCTGATATCGACAGGAGAATCTAGGCCCGTTTGTAGGACATTTAACCCTTCAAGAATCAAAATATCTGGCTGTTCTATAACTTGGTGTTGGTCATGGCAGCGATCATAACTAACATGAGAATACACGGGCGCTAAAACGCGTTTATCACCTGCTTTAACGGATGAAATGAAGTCGACTAGCATTTTCATATCATAACTTTCAGGGAAGCCTTTTCGCTGTAATAACCCTTTACGTTTCAAATCAGCTAAGGGATACAGGAAGCCATCTGTTGTCACAAGATCTACTTTGGGGTGTTCAGGCCAGCGTTGCAATAGGGTTTGTAAAATACGGGCAGTGGTACTCTTTCCCACCGCTACACTGCCGGCAATGCTAATGATATAAGGTGAATGCGATGCCCGCTGTTCAAGAAATTTATCAACAATCATCCCGCGCTGTTGTTTAGAACCCACAATAAGGTTGAGTAATCGACTTAACGGCAAATAAATATCGGTAACTTCATCTAATGATAATTTTTCATTCATCCCCCGCAAGTTTTCTAATTCTTCTTGGCTTAGGGTTAATGGCACAGATTTACGCAATTCAGACCATGTTTGGCGTTGAAAAGACAGGTAAAGGGCTTGTTGAATGGAATTTTGCATTATCAAACCAATTTCTATACTGGGTCTGGCACATTACACGATCCCTAATTAAGGGACAATACTTTAGGAATCAATTGTGAGTTTGAAACAAGGAAATGATGTTTAATTCATCTTCAATGGCAACATAAGCATAAAAAAACATCGATCACGACTTTTTTTAGCTTTTTTGACATTTTTCTATTGCACTTATGCTCACATTTACCTAATATCCGTTCCCGAAATGACACGCCGGCATAGCTCAGTTGGTAGAGCAACTGACTTGTAATCAGTAGGTCCCGAGTTCGACTCTTGGTGCCGGCACCATTTTCTGTGGAGGGGTTCCCGAGTGGCCAAAGGGATCAGACTGTAAATCTGACGGCTCAGCCTTCGAAGGTTCGAATCCTTCTCCCTCCACCACTTTTTCTAGGTAGTTAGGTAGCCTATGTAGGTTGCGCGGATGTCGTATAATGGTATTACTCCAGCCTTCCAAGCTGATAACGCGGGTTCGATTCCCGCCATCCGCTCCAATATTTGTTTGCTGATATGGCTCAGTTGGTAGAGCGCACCCTTGGTAAGGGTGAGGTCGGCAGTTCGAATCTGCCTATCAGCACCAGCCTGTCATAATCAAGCACCTAACTAAAAATTGATTCGATGTCATATATATGCATCGGATTTTTACTATATGTGTGTTTTCATCACCAAACTATTGGATTGAGGCGATACCATGGCAAAAGCTAAATTTGAACGTAATAAGCCCCACGTAAACGTAGGCACCATCGGTCACGTTGACCATGGTAAAACAACTTTAACTGCAGCTATCTCTGCTGTGTTATC
>NZ_JAPDMX010000010.1 GCF_025971955.1 Shewanella subflava | reverse complement strand
AAAATGTCGGGAACATTTTCAGTAAAACCCATCTGGGTTGTATGGTTAAGCCTCACGGGTCATTAGTACAAGTTAGCTCAACGCCTCACAACGCTTACACACCTTGCCTATCAACGTAGTAGTCTCCTACGGCCCTTTAGAGAGCTTAAAGCTCTAGGGATGACTCATCTTAGGGCTCGCTTCCCGCTTAGATGCTTTCAGCGGTTATCGATTCCGAACGTAGCTACCGGGCAATGCCATTGGCATGACAACCCGAACACCAGCGGTTCGTCCACTCCGGTCCTCTCGTACTAGGAGCAGCTCCCTTCAATCATCCAACGCCCACGGCAGATAGGGACCGAACTGTCTCACGACGTTCTGAACCCAGCTCGCGTACCACTTTAAATGGCGAACAGCCATACCCTTGGGACCGACTTCAGCCCCAGGATGTGATGAGCCGACATCGAGGTGCCAAACACCGCCGTCGATATGAACTCTTGGGCGGTATCAGCCTGTTATCCCCGGAGTACCTTTTATCCGTTGAGCGATGGCCCTTCCATTCAGAACCACCGGATCACTATGACCTACTTTCGTACCTGCTCGACGTGTATGTCTCGCAGTTAAGCTGGCTTATGCCATTGCACTAACCGTACGATGTCCGACCGTACTTAGCCAACCTTCGTGCTCCTCCGTTACTCTTTGGGAGGAGACCGCCCCAGTCAAACTACCCACCAGGCACTGTCCTCAACCCCGATAAGGGGTCAGAGTTAGAACATCAAAACTACAAGGGTGGTATTTCAAGGACGACTCCACACAAACTAGCGTTCATGCTTCAAAGTCTCCCACCTATCCTACACATGTAGGTTCAATGTTCAGTGCCAAGCTATAGTAAAGGTTCACGGGGTCTTTCCGTCTAGCCGCGGGTATACGGCATCTTCACCGCAATTTCAACTTCACTGAGTCTCGGCTGGAGACAGCGTGGCCATCATTACGCCATTCGTGCAGGTCGGAACTTACCCGACAAGGAATTTCGCTACCTTAGGACCGTTATAGTTACGGCCGCCGTTTACTTGGGCTTCGATCATGAGCTTCTCTTGCGATAACCCAATCAATTAACCTTCAAGCACCGGGCAGGCGTCACACCGTATACGTCATCTTGCGATTTTGCACAGTGCTGTGTTTTTGATAAACAGTTGCAGCCACCTGGTATCTGCGACTGCCGTCAGCTTAGGGAGCAAGTCCCATCACCAACAGCAGCGTACCTTCTCCCGAAGTTACGGTACCATTTTGCCTAGTTCCTTCAGCCGAGTTCTCTCAAGCGCCTTGGTATTCTCTACCCGACCACCTGTGTCGGTTTGGGGTACGATCCCTACTAACCTGAAGCTTAGAAGATTTTCCTGGAAGCATGGCATCAACTACTTCACCGCCTTAGCGGCTCGTCATCAGCTCTCAGCGTAATGTGTTCCCGGATTTGCCTAAGAACACCGCCTACTACCTTAAACGCGGACTACCAACGCCGCGCTAGCCTAGCCTTCTCCGTCTCTCCATCGCAGTTAGCAGAGGTACAGAAATATTAATCTGTTTTCCATCGATTACGCCTTTCGGCCTCACCTTAGGGGTCGACTCACCCTGCCCCGATTAACGTTGGACAGGAACCCTTGGTCTTTCGGCGAGGGGGTTTTTCACCCCCTTTATCGTTACTCATGTCAGCATTCGCACTTCTGATACGTCCAGTGTGGGTTACCCCTTCACCTTCAACCGCTTACAGAACGCTCCTCTACCGCTTGCAGTAAACTGCAAACCCGTAGCTTCGGTGGTATGTTTAGCCCCGTTAAATCTTCCGCGCAGGCCGACTCGACTAGTGAGCTATTACGCTTTCTTTAAATGATGGCTGCTTCTAAGCCAACATCCTAGCTGTCTAAGCCTTCCCACATCGTTTCCCACTTAACATACACTTTGGGACCTTAGCTGACGGTCTGGGTTGTTTCCCTTTTGACGACGGACGTTAGCACCCGCCGTCTGTCTCCCGAGTAGTACTCATTGGTATTCGGAGTTTGCAAAGGGTTGGTAAGTCGGGATGACCCCCTAGCCTTAACAGTGCTCTACCCCCAATGGTATTCGCTCGAGGCGCTACCTAAATAGCTTTCGAGGAGAACCAGATATCTCCCGGTTTGATTGGCCTTTCACCCCCAGCCACAAGTCATCCGCTCATTTTTCAACATAAGTCGGTTCGGTCCTCCAGTTGATGTTACTCAACCTTCAACCTGCCCATGGCTAGATCACCGGGTTTCGGGTCTACGCCTTGCAACTAAACGCGCAGTTAACACTCGGTTTCCCTACGGCTCCGCTATTCGCTTAACCTCGCTACAAAACGTAAGTCGCTGACCCATTATACAAAAGGTACGCAGTCACGGTCTCAAGAACCGCTCCCACTGCTTGTACGTATACGGTTTCAGGTTCTATTTCACTCCCCTCACAGGGGTTCTTTTCGCCTTTCCCTCACGGTACTGGTTCACTATCGGTCAGTCAGGAGTATTTAGCCTTGGAGGATGGTCCCCCCATATTCAAACAGGATGTCACGTGTCCCGCCTTACTCGTTTTCATCTATGGTTAGTTTTCGTGTACGGGGCTATCACCCTGTGCCGCTGTGCTTTCCAACACATTCCACTAACACCCCATAGACTTAAGGGCTAATCCCCGTTCGCTCGCCGCTACTAGGGGAATCTCGGTTGATTTCTTTTCCTCTGGGTACTTAGATGTTTCAGTTCCCCAGGTTCGCCTCATAACGCTATGTATTCACGTTATGATGACCACTTATGTGGCCGGGTTTCCCCATTCGGACATCGTTAGCTCAAATGCTTGTTACTAGCTCGCCAACGCTTTTCGCAAGTTACTACGTCCTTCATCGCCTCTGACTGCCAAGGCATCCACCGTATACGCTTAGTCACTTAACCATACAACCCAAATGAGTTTCACTTGAGCCGTATTGCAACTAGCTGGTTTTTACTTTGATAATCCATGTGCTTTCGCACATGAAATCGCCTTAGTTTTAGAATATTCAAGACACTTAAACAGTGTTTTGAGAACTCAATGTTTAATACTTTACGTATTAAACGATTTGTAATTAATCACATGACAGACTCATGCAATTAAATACTATCAGCTTTCCAAATTGTTAAAGAACAATGCATACCGGCTTGCGGCGCATTTCACTCTACCCACTCTTATTCAGAGTCAGGTCAACAAGTAATCTGTGTGAACACTCAACAAATATTGAGTTAGTCGTATAGGTAAGGAGGTGATCCAGCCCCAGGTTCCCCTAGGGCTACCTTGTTACGACTTCACCCCAGTCATGAACCACAAAGTGGTGAGCGTTCTCCCGAAGGTTAAACTACCCACTTCTTTTGCAGCCCACTCCCATGGTGTGACGGGCGGTGTGTACAAGGCCCGGGAACGTATTCACCGTGACATTCTGATTCACGATTACTAGCGATTCCGACTTCATGGAGTCGAGTTGCAGACTCCAATCCGGACTACGACGAGCTTTGTGAGATTAGCTCCACCTCGCGGCTTTGCAACCCTCTGTACTCGCCATTGTAGCACGTGTGTAGCCCTACTCGTAAGGGCCATGATGACTTGACGTCGTCCCCACCTTCCTCCGGTTTATCACCGGCAGTCTCCCTAAAGTTCCCACCATTACGTGCTGGCAAATAAGGATAGGGGTTGCGCTCGTTGCGGGACTTAACCCAACATTTCACAACACGAGCTGACGACAGCCATGCAGCACCTGTCTCAGAGTTCCCGAAGGCACTAAACCATCTCTGGTAAATTCTCTGGATGTCAAGAGTAGGTAAGGTTCTTCGCGTTGCATCGAATTAAACCACATGCTCCACCGCTTGTGCGGGCCCCCGTCAATTCATTTGAGTTTTAACCTTGCGGCCGTACTCCCCAGGCGGTCTACTTAATGCGTTAGCTTGAGAGCCCAGTGCTCAAGGCACCAAACTCCGAGTAGACATCGTTTACGGCGTGGACTACCAGGGTATCTAATCCTGTTTGCTCCCCACGCTTTCGTGCATGAGCGTCAGTCTTTGTCCAGGAGGCCGCCTTCGCCACCGGTATTCCTTCAGATATCTACGCATTTCACCGCTACACCTGAAATTCTACCTCCCTCTACAAGACTCTAGTTACCCAGTTCCAAATGCAATTCCCAGGTTGAGCCCGGGGCTTTCACATCTGGCTTAAATAACCGCCTGCGCACGCTTTACGCCCAGTAATTCCGATTAACGCTCGGACCCTCCGTATTACCGCGGCTGCTGGCACGGAGTTAGCCGGTCCTTCTTCTGTA
>NZ_JAPDMX010000021.1 GCF_025971955.1 Shewanella subflava | reverse complement strand
CGCGGGTTCGAGTCCCGTCCGCTCCGCCAACTTAAGATGAAAGCCCTAGCAGCAATGCTAGGGCTTTTTTCGTTGTGTTCAATATTGATTCCATTTAAGGCCAATTGTAATACATAACTGCTTTTTTAGCATGTGAACATACGCGATAAAGGCATTAAATTTTTAGATTGTAGAATAACAACTTATCAAAAAATTCGTCTTGTTATTCTGCTTTTATTTTGGCAATTTCTGATTATTTATTTACTGTGATTGAGATAGTTTTAATGTTGCTCAGGTCAATAACATTAGAAATAACCTGTTTAAAAACATGAGTTTTCGGTTTTGTATTTACCTTTCTATTAACAACTATTTCTTTACTTGTTAATAACTTTACCGCTAGCATAAGGGATGTTTTACTCGTTTGGATTTGCTTTGTTTATTTTTCGCAATGTGCCTTTGGTTTTTATCATTCCATTTTGTATTTTGTCTATACACCTAGCAATGGTATTTGGGGGGTATTTTTACGAGTCAACGGATCTAAAGCGGCAACTTGCACAAGAAGAAACTAAGCAACTCAAAAAAGATTTATTTCGAATGCGTCATGTGGTTGAGTCTTCTATTCAAAATCAGGATTTCACCAGGATTGAACAAGAAGTTGCGTTGACCTCTACCGATTTAAATATGATGGTATATGTTATTTTAGATCCTAGCCGTACCATTCAGTTTGCTAATCATATTATATGGCGTGATAGCGATGCTAGTAACGTATTAGAAGGTTACTCAAATAGTATTCACCAAAGTGTAGTTCAATCTAATAAACCCTACCTTTTTGTTAATTTCGACAGACTTTCTATTCAAGCCTATTACCCCATTACTGATAATAACCGTTTTAGCTATGCACAATCTTTAGAACTGATTTACGTTGAGTATAATATTTCTGACCTTATCTCTCAGGCCTCAAATGCGCTTTTAGAGAGAACGATGCAGGTTTGGGGTTTTGGCACTTTATTGTTGATTGCTTTGTGCATGCTCCTCTATTGGTTATGGATCTATCCGCTATCTCGCTTAAGTTTAGCTGCAAAAAATATTGATTTAGCCGATTTCCAAAAAGGGATCAGTTGTTACTCGTCTGAGGTGTCAAAGCTTAGGGATTATCTTGTTCAGGTGAGTGGAAAAATTAGGCGTAATCAGAAAAGACTCAATGATGCAGAGCAACGTTGGCTTTTTTCTGTTGAGGGCACTCGTAATGGTATTTGGGACTGGAACTTAACAACTGGCGATGTATACGTTTCTGACCGATGGAAAGAGATAATCGGTTATCAAGCTTATGAGCTTGATAATGATTATTCTGTATGGGAGTCGAGATTACACCGTGAAGAAAAGGCTGATGTACTCAATATATTGCAAAAGTACATTGACGGACATACCAATGAGTATGAGAGTGTTCATCGTCTTCGTCATAAAGATGGTAAATATATCTGGGTGCTTGATCGCGGTAAAATTGTTGAATGGTCGCCGCAGGGTAAGCCTATTCGTATTATTGGTACTATTACCGATGTTTCTGCTGATGTTAAAAGCCAACGAATTGAAAGTGATCAAGACCCAGCAAGTCAAACCGCGTTGACTGATTTTATTAATCGAGAAACCCTAGCCGACTCCCTTTATGATTTACAGGTTTATAGCCGTAAAGTGGGACAGTTTTCGGCAATCCTATTGATTAATCTTGATAATTTTAAAGTGTTGAATGATGCTTTAGGGCAAGAACTGGGTGAGCGATTATTAGTTATGATTGCTGCAAGATTGTCAGGTACTTTCTCTTCAGCTGGTTTTGTTGCTCGTTTGGGGGCGGATGAATTTATCTTGTTGGCAAAAAGTTTTGGCAATGACATTGAGCATGCAAATAAGCGCGCTCTAGCGTTAGCAAGTGAAGTGCGGCAATTAATCGGGCGCACTTTTTCAATTGCCGATCAGAATTTGTCTATTTCAGCACGTATTGGAGTCGTTGTGTGTGATGGCAGCGAGTCACTTGAACCGCAAATATTGTTAGCAAGAGCAGATAACGCGCTTGAACGTGCCAAGGAGCCGAGATCAAATGGCTGCTTTATTTATCACCCGCAACTTAATGATAATCAGATTCAGCCTTTTAAACTAAGTCATGAACTACATACTGCTTTAGCGCAAAATCAACTGAATTTAGTCTATCAGCCTGTTGTTGATGTTGATGGTCATATAACAAGTTTGGAAGTGCTTCCTCGCTGGTATCATGCCCAGCATGGTTTCATTGCTCCTCGCAAATTTATAGAAGCAGCTGAGCTATCAGATTTCATATTTGAGATGGAGTTATGGATATTAGAAACTGTCTGTGGTCTGTTAAAAAAATTACAAGTACAAGGGATTAGCGTACCGATTATGTCTTTAAATATATCATCAAGACATTTTCATCAGGAACATTTTACCAGCGTTGTGTTAAATCGTATCCATAGCAGTAAAGTCAATCCGGCTAAGATCCAATTTGAATTAAATGAAGATGTCTTTTCGGTAAACACCGAGATGGTGAAGAACAAAATTGAAGAGCTACAGGCGAAAAATATTAATATCGCATTGGATAATTTTGGTTCGGGGTTATGTGCTTTACACCAATTAAAGGGCATTAGACTGTCACAGGTTAAGCTAGCGGCCTGTTATGCTGAAGAAAACGCTAGCAATACTACAACGCAAACAATGTTGTGCGCGTTGGTCGAGTTAGCGTCTCGCCTTGATTTTGATGTGATAGCGAAGCAAGTTGAAACTAAGAGTCAGTTGAATAACCTGATCCATGCAAAGTGCGATGGTTACCAAGGATATATATTTAGCCGCCCTCTGAATGAAGCCGATCTCACACTGTTACTTAAATCTCAGCTTGCTTTGAGTGTAATTTGATAAAGTTTATTGCATAAGTGAGGGCGGTATTTCTTAGGGTATCACCCTCAATCAACACTTCATGGTAAGCCCCTTCAATCACGACTTTATGACACAAGTTACTTAAGGCTAAGTCTTGAGCCTGATTGGTGACTATTGAGTCTTCACTTGCTTGTAAAATAAGAATGGGAGTTTGTGATTGTTTAGCAAATGCGATGCTTTGCTCTGCAGCGTTAATCGCTTCAACTAACCAGTGATTTGTAGGGGAGCCTAGCTGTATTTCTGGGTGCTTTTTATATAAGTCACGATAAAGTTCATATCGATGCTTACTATGGGTCAAGTTGTTACTGATAAAAGGCTCTGGTTGATAATCGGTACCACCAAGAACGTAATTACTTGTGATTTTGCCCTCTTGTTTCGATGGGCGTGTTTTATCTAATCGATTGGCTAGCCAGAGGATCATTTTTGTATTGAAGGGTAATGCAATACCGAACATGGGCGCTGACATGACTGCACTATCAAAAATATTAGGCTGACGATGAAGGTAGTGAGTGGCAATTGCCCCGCCCATAGAGTGTGCCATCACTGACAATGATAGGTGTTGAGTCGGTAAGACGATGTTTTCAATAAAGAATGAGAAGTCATCAACATAATCTTCAAATTTACCAACGTATCCCTGATGTGGATTATCTGTTAGCCGCTCTGAAAGCCCTTGCCCCCGATGATCTAGCGCAAACACACTATAACCTTGCTGATACAAATCAAAAATGAGTTCTTGGTACTTTAGGTATGATTCGACTCGACCATTGCTAATGACTATTGCGTGTTTAGCATCGGCTTGTAACACCTGACAAAATGCGATTTTAACGCCATCATTGGACTCAAATTTGCTTTGATGCACACTTTGCCAAAAACGTTGTTGTTCGGGAGTATTGAGTTTCTTTTCTGAAGAAAATTTTTTATAAATCATACTGTCGTAAGTTTAATTCATGCTAGTGAAGTTAATTTTATCATACAGTATTTACCCCGCTAGAGCAGCGGGGTAAATACGAAAGATTAGCCTAATTGCTTGGCAATATAGGCATCGATTATTTGTTCTAAAATAGGCATAGGTACCGAGCCATTTTCTAGAATGGCGTCGTGAAACGCTCTAATATTAAATTTTTCACCTAATGTATTTTCAGCTTTTTCCCGTAACCGTTTAATGGTTAGCTCACCCACTTTGTAAGACAAGGCTTGCCCCGGCCATGAAATATAACGGTCAATTTCGGTATGAACATTATGCAGGGATAACGCGGTATTGCTTGCCATAAAATCAATAGCTTGTTGGCGTGTCCATCCTTTTGCGTGCATACCTGTATCGACAACTAACCTAGCAGCTCGCCACATTTCATAGGTCAAACGACCAAAATTACTGTAGGGATCTTGATAGAACCCTGCTTCAAGGCCTAAGTATTCAGCATACAGTCCCCAACCTTCACCAAATGCAGATATATAGCTGTAACGCCTAAAATTAGGTAAGTTGGTAAGTTCTTTGTTTAATGAGATTTGTAGGTGGTGTCCTGGTACAGCTTCGTGCAGTGTCAATGCTTCCATCTCATATAATGGACGTTTATCTAACGCATATGTGTTGACCCAATAATAGCCTGGTTGATCGTCGCGGTTCGAACCTGAATATCGACCCGTTGTGTATTTAGGGGCGATTTCAGCAGGAACAGGCTCAATGCCATAAGGTGTTCTTGGAAGTTTGCCAAAATACTTAGGTAATATTGCATCTGCCTTTTTAGCAATGTAAGCCGCTTCTTTGAGTAACTCTTCAGCGGTTTTAGGGTAAAACTGCGGATCGGTACGAAGAAAATGTAAAAACTCTGCAAACGTGCCCTTAAAGCCAACATCAGCAATGACTTGCTCCATTTCCTGCTTGATTCTAGCCACTTCTTTCAGGCCGAGCTGATGAACTTCTTCTGCGCTCATGGGCAGGGTGGTGTAATACTCTACTCTATTTTGATAGAAATCAGCACCATCGGGTAATGCTGAAGCGGCAATTTGTTCTCTAGCGTTAGGGATGTAATCTTGGGTCATGAAATCGTAAAACGCTTGATACAAAGGTAGCACCGTTTCTTCGACTAAAAGCTTACCCTGTGCTGTCAGTTGCTGCTTCTGTGATTCGGAAAAGTGAGCCGGATACTCGGTAAAGGGTTTAAAGTAGCCACTTTGTTCAGTGGGCACAATAAAGGCACTTATGCTGTCTTCAAAACCGGCTAGTGTCACTTTTGCAGGGGTGATGCCGCTGGCTAAGCCTTGTTGCAACCAAAACGTTTGCTGGGCAAAGTATGTCGGTAGCGAGGATAGCTGGGCAATATAGTGCTGGTAATCGGTTTCATTATTAAATGAAGCTTTGGCTATGCTTGATATATAAGCATGAAAACCACTTTCTGAAGAAATAGGAATGTAGTGCTCTTTATATCGATACATATCAACTTGGTTTTGCAGTTGGTCTTGCAAAATTTTGGCGTTGATCACATCGTCTTTACTCAATTGAGTGCGATTTAACTGCTTCAGTGAATCGAGTAATTGTTGGGTTTTGATATTTTGTTCAGCCAGTGTTTCGGGAGATAAATCAGTTAGTTTACCTGCGGCACTGTTATCTCCAAGGCTTGCTGCTAGCTCAGGTGAGTAAGCCAGTGTTAGTGCCCAACTTTTATCGATAATCGTTTGTAAATCTTGACTGAAGACTTTAGCTGCTTGCGGTGTTGTGGCTATTGGGGCTGAAGAGGTTTTGCCTTTATTGTTAGCGTATTTATAGGCTTCACCCACGGTAGTATTAAGGCTACAACCCGCCAGACTTAGGGCGATTAATGAAGGTAAAATAAGCAAACGCATAGTCATTCCTAGTATCCATATTGTGGTGTGGTCAGTATGCCTGATTTTAATCTTGAAAACACCGCATCAACGGTATGGGTATATGTAAGTATTTATTGCTTTTATACTGTGCGCTTAATCGTCAGCAGTTAGCCAAAATCATGTTAAACTTACTGCAATCATACCTGACCAAGTTAATAACAAAATGTGGCAGGATGAGACTATAGGGGTTATATATGATCAATAAATCTATTCCATTGGTTGATTTACATCGCCATTTGGATGGCAATGTTCGCGTCCAAACAATTTGGGAGTTAGGCTTGCAACATGGTATTGCATTACCTGCCGATTCCTTAGAAAACTTGGCGCCTTTTGTACAAATTCAAGGTAAAGAAAATAGCTTAGTCGCTTTTTTAAAGAAGCTGGATTGGATGGTGGCTGTTTTAGCAGATTTGGATGCCGTTAAGCGTGTCGCCTATGAAAACGTGGTGGATGCTAAAGTGTCGGGTTTAGATTATGCAGAATTACGTTTTAGTCCATATTACATGGCGATGAACCATAATCTTTCGATTGAAGCCGTGGTCGAAGCCGTGATTGATGGTGTGGCAGCAGGCACGAAAGAGCATGATATTAAAATCAATTTGATTGGTATTATGTCGCGCTCATTTGGTCAGGAAAAATGCCGTTTAGAACTTGAAGGCTTACTGGCCCACAAAGACAACATTGTGGCGATTGACTTAGCTGGTGATGAGCTAGGATTCCCTGGCGATTTATTCACAGAGCATTTTAAACGTGTTCGTGACGCAGATTTACAAATCACAGCCCATGCAGGTGAAGCTGCTGGTCCTGAAAGTATGTGGCAAGCGATTCAAACATTAGGTGCAACACGAATTGGCCATGGTGTTAATGCTATTCGTGATCCTAAATTGATGGAATATCTGGCTAAGCATCGTATTGGCATCGAGTCTTGCCCAACCAGTAACCT
Source organism: Shewanella subflava (assembly GCF_025971955.1). Lineage (GTDB taxonomy): Bacteria > Pseudomonadota > Gammaproteobacteria > Enterobacterales > Shewanellaceae > Shewanella > Shewanella subflava. The sequence continues at coordinate 354 of NZ_JAPDMX010000021.1, read as the reverse complement.
GCATACTTCGACAATCGCCGATTATGATTCTCATCCCTTTATGCAGTTCTTTAATTCAGGAGTGTTAATTGGTTTGAATACCGATGATCCAGGCGTTAGTAACATCGATATCAATCATGAATATCGTGTTGCGAGATCTGAGATGGGTTTGACTGATGATCAATTGTCACAAGTGCAGCGCAATGGCGTTGAAATGGCATTTTTGTCTGATAGTGAACGTAAAGCATTATATGCATCGAAAGCTTAATGCTTTTATGCCAATAAAAAAGCCAGCATAAGCTAATGCCGATCAGATAAGCACTTTTTAGATCGGTTGACCGATCTACTGGTTGATGTATAAAGGCCTGCAACAGA
>NZ_JAPDMX010000029.1 GCF_025971955.1 Shewanella subflava | reverse complement strand
GATAACACAGCAGAGATAGCTGCAGTTAAAGTTGTTTTACCATGGTCAACGTGACCGATGGTGCCTACGTTTACGTGAGGCTTATTACGTTCAAATTTAGCTTTTGCCACGATATATTCCTTTCTTTTCAGAAGTGCTCGTTAAATTCGAGCAATATAACATTTATGCCGTAACCACTATTAGTTACGAGATTCTATAATCGCTTTTGCAATGTTTTGCGGTGCATCAGTGTACTTCAAAAACTCCATAGAGTAAGAAGCACGACCCTGAGATGCAGAGCGCAAATCAGTTGCATAACCAAACATTTCAGATAGAGGGACTACCGCTTGGATAATTTTAACACCAGCGATGCCATCATCCATTCCTTCAATTATGCCACGACGGCGGTTTAAGTCACCTACTACGTCGCCCATGTAATTTTCAGGTGTAGTCACTTCTACTTTCATACAAGGTTCGAGCAACACAGGGCTTGCTTCTAGCGCACCCTTTTTGAAGCCCATAGAACCTGCAATTTTAAATGCCATTTCATTCGAGTCCACATCATGATATGAACCATCGAACAAAGTGACTTTAACGTCAAGCACAGGGTAGCCAGCTAAAACACCGTTCTTCATCTGTTCTTGAATACCTTTGTCAACCGCAGGAATGTATTCACGTGGAATAACGCCACCCACTGTCTCGTTGACAAATTCGTAGCCTTCTCCTTCTTCGCGCGGCTCTAATCTAAGCCACACATGACCAAATTGACCTCGGCCACCAGATTGACGTACGAACTTACCTTCCACTTCAACACTTGAACGAATTGTTTCGCGGTAGGCAACTTGTGGTTTACCTACATTACACTCGACGCTGAACTCGCGACGCATACGGTCAACGATAATGTCTAAGTGTAGCTCACCCATTCCAGAGATCAGTGTTTGAGCTGAATCTTGATCAGTTTCGACTTTGAATGATGGATCTTCCGCTGCTAATTTTTGCAACGCAATGGCCATTTTATCTTGGTCAGCTTTTGAACGAGGCTCAACGGCAATGGTAATTACCGGTTCCGGGAACTCCATGCGCTCAAGAATCACTTTGTGATCATTATCGCAAAGAGTATCACCCGTTGTTACTTCTTTTAAACCAATAGCCGCGGCAATATCACCTGCGCGCACTTCTTTTAACTCAGTGCGATCGTTTGCGTGCATTTGCACCATACGACCAATACGTTCACGTTTCTGTTTAACAGAGTTATAAACGGCTGCACCCGTTTGCAGTACGCCGGAGTACACACGTATAAAGGTTAATGTACCAACAAATGGATCAGTCGCAATTTTAAATGCTAATGCGGAAAATGGCGCATTATCGTCAGATGGACGTTCAACTTCTTCATCGTTCTCGTCAATACCTTTAATTGCAGGTACATCGATAGGCGCTGGTAAAAAGTCAACAACCGCATCTAACACAGCCTGAACACCTTTGTTCTTAAATGCAGAACCACAAGTTGCTAAGACAATTTCATTATTAATTGTGCGCTGACGCAGTGCTTGCTTGATTTCTGTCTCAGATAACTCACCTTCTTCAAGGTATTTATCCATTAACTCTTCAGAGGCTTCAGCAGCTGCTTCCACTAGATACTCATGCATCTCCGCTGCTTTGGCAGCAAGATGTGCAGGAATTTCTTCATAAGTGAACGTCATCCCTTGATCTTCTTCAGACCAGTTGATGGCTTTCATCTTAATCAAATCAATAACCCCTTTGAAATCTTCTTCTGTACCAATATTCATTTGAATAGGCACACAAGTCGCTCCAAGACGATTACGGATTTGTTTGATCACACGATCAAAGTCAGCACCTGTACGGTCCATTTTGTTGACAAATACGATGCGTGGAACGCGGTATTTGTCAGCCTGGCGCCATACGGTTTCTGATTGAGGCTCAACGCCAGAAGATCCACAGAAAACAACTACTGCACCATCTAATACACGTAACGAACGCTCAACTTCAATCGTGAAATCAACGTGACCTGGGGTATCGATGATATTAATACGGTGTTCGGTGTACTGAGCATCCATACCACGCCAGAAAGTGGTAACAGCAGCAGAGGTAATAGTAATACCACGCTCTTGCTCTTGTACCATCCAGTCCGTTGTGGCGGCGCCGTCATGCACCTCACCAATTTTATGAGACAGACCGGTATAGAACAGAACACGTTCTGTTGTGGTAGTTTTACCTGCATCCACATGAGCAACAATACCGATATTTCGATAACGCTCAATTGGGGTTGTACGAGCCACTTTTATACCCTCTCAACTAAAACAAATTTTGCTTTAGACAATATCAACAATATGGAGCGGGCTAATGCCCGCTCCATTATATTACCAACGGTAATGAGCAAAGGCTTTGTTAGCTTCAGCCATGCGATGCACGTCTTCACGCTTCTTAACAGCAGTACCTTTGTTTTCAGACGCATCTAGCATTTCACCTGCTAGACGTAGAGCCATAGATTTTTCACCACGCTTGCGAGCAGCTTCAACTAACCAGCGCATCGCTAGTGCGTTACGACGCACTGGACGAACTTCACATGGTACTTGATACGTTGAACCACCAACACGACGAGATTTAACCTCGACTGATGGGCGAACGTTATCAAGTGCTGCTTCAAGGATTGTTAAATGATCTTCGCTTTTCTTTTCAGCGACAACATCTAATGCCTTGTAGATAATTTTTTCAGCAGTCGACTTTTTGCCGTCCTGCATAATGACGTTGATGAACTTAGCCAACAACTCACTGTGAAACTTTGGATCTGGTAGGATTTTACGTTGTCCTACAACGCGACGTCTTGGCATATCAATTCTCCGTATGCTTCAGGTATTTCCAAAACTGGAATGTTAAATAAATACTAGCTTGGCCTTACTTTTAACGGGATACGTTAAGACTTAGGACGCTTAGCACCGTACTTAGAACGGCCTTGGCGACGTGTAGTCACGCCAGCACAGTCTAATGCGCCACGAACAGTGTGGTAACGCACACCAGGTAAGTCTTTAACACGACCACCACGGATTAGGATAACACTGTGTTCCTGCAAGTTATGGCCTTCACCACCGATGTACGAAGTTACTTCGAAACCGTTAGTTAGACGCACACGAGCTACTTTACGTAGTGCAGAGTTAGGTTTTTTAGGTGTTGTAGTGTACACACGAGTACAAACACCACGTTTTTGTGGGCACGCATTCAACGCAGGCACATTGGTCTTTTCGACTTTTGGCGCACGTGGCTTACGTACCAACTGGTTTACAGTTGCCATGTATAGCTCCGACAGTTGAATTACTCAACAATTAGGTGTGAAAAATCTATATCCCACAATGATGGGACGCGGAATTTTAGAAAGGTAATGCCATTCTGTCAAGAAATAGCCAACTTTTGATCGAAATTCGAAGAAAAAAGGCGCCAAAGGCGCCTTTTGTTAACAGTTTTGCAACTTAATCCTGACTTCCAGCCAAGTTTAGTAAGTCTGCTAAGTTCTGTTCGGCTTCACTTGCAGTCACAGTAGGTGCTTCAACTTTGCCACCTGTCGTTGCTGCTTTAGCACGTTCTTCGTTACGAGTCTTGTGATATGCATAACCCGTACCTGCAGGGATCAAACGTCCAACAATTACGTTTTCTTTCAGGCCACGTAATGGATCGCTCTTACCGCCAACGGCAGCTTCGGTTAGTACACGCGTCGTTTCTTGGAACGATGCTGCTGAAATGAATGATTCGGTTGCTAAAGAAGCTTTAGTAATACCTAATAATTCACGTTCAAACAATGCCGGCATTTTGCCTTGTGCTTCAAGTTCGCGGTTAGCGATCTTAACGCGGGCAACTTCTGCTTGCTCACCTTCTAAGAACTCACTGTCGCCTGCTGAAGTGATAATACACTTACGTAGCATCTGACGAATGATCACTTCGATATGCTTATCGTTGATCTTTACACCCTGAAGACGGTAAACATCCTGTACTTCGTTCACAATGTAGTTAGCTACATGATGAATACCACGAAGACGTAGAATATCGTGCGCTGCTTCTGGGCCGTCAGCGATAACTTCACCGCGTTCAACTTTTTCACCTTCGAACACGTTTAAGTTACGCCATTTAGGGATCATCTCTTCATAGTGATCGCCACCATCAGCAGGAGTAATCACTAGACGACGCTTGCCTTTTGTCTCTTTACCAAATGAAATGGTACCTGAGATTTCAGCAAGAATTGCAGGTTCTTTTGGCTTACGCGCTTCGAACAAGTCAGCAACACGTGGTAAACCACCGGTGATGTCGCGTGTTTTAGACGATTCTTGAGGAATACGTGCTAATGCGTCACCAACGTTAATTTTCGCGTTATCGTCTTTTGCTACAATCGCATTGCCAGGTAAGAAGTATTGAGCCGGTACGTCAGTACCTGGGATCATTAAGTCATTACCATCAGCATCAACTAAGCGAATAGCAGGACGCATTTCTTTACCTGCTGAAGTACGCGCACCAACGTCAAGCACGACTACAGAAGAAAGACCGGTTAACTCGTCAGTTTGACGCGTCATGGTTACGCCGTCGATCATATCAACAAACTTAACCGAACCTGCTACTTCAGAAATAATTGGGTGAGTATGTGGATCCCAGTTAGCGATAATTTCGCCAGCGGTAACTTCACTGTCTTCCAATTTTTCTAGTACGGTACCGTAAGGCACTTTGTAACGCTCTTTCTCACGACCTAGCTCATCGATGATGGCAAGTTCAGAAGAACGAGAAACGATTACAAGTTTACCGTCGATGTTTGAAACATGCTTCGCATTATGTAACTTCAGAGAACCTGCGTTCTTAACTTGAACGTTGTTTTCTGCTGACGCACGAGATGCAGCACCACCGATGTGGAACGTACGCATGGTAAGCTGTGTACCGGGTTCACCAATAGATTGAGCCGCAACCACACCAATCGCTTCACCATGGTTAATGATATGACCACGTGCTAAGTCACGGCCATAACATGCCGCACACACACCAAAGTCAGTATCACAAGTGATTACAGAGCGAACGATAACTTCGTCAACGCTGTGCTCTTCTAACGTGTCACACCATGCTTCATCAAGTAATGTATTACGCGGAGCTAGAATCTCTTCTGAACCTGGCTTTAATACATCAACAGCAACAACACGACCCAATACGCGTTCACGTAATGGCTCAACAACATCACCACCTTCAATGAGCGGCTTCATTGTTAGACCGTGTTCAACACCACAATCATCTTCAACTACTACTAAATCTTGAGCAACGTCCACAAGACGACGAGTTAGGTAACCCGAGTTAGCTGTTTTCAATGCGGTATCGGCAAGACCTTTACGCGCACCGTGAGTAGAAATAAAGTACTGGAGTACGTTTAGACCTTCACGGAAGTTAGCCGTAATTGGGGTTTCGATAATCGAGCCATCTGGCTTAGCCATCAGACCACGCATACCCGCTAACTGACGGATCTGTGCAGCACTACCACGAGCGCCTGAGTCAGCCATCATATAGATGCTGTTAAACGATGCTTGTTGTTCAGGTACGCCATCACGATTAATCACTGTCTCAGTTGACAAGTTTTCCATCATCGCTTTCGATACTTTTTCGTTGGCAGATGCCCAAATATCGATAACTTTGTTGTAACGTTCACCTGCAGTTACAAGACCTGATTGGAACTGTTCTTGAATTTCAAGCACTTCAGCTTCAGCATCAGCAACTAAGGTATATTTCTCGTCTGGAATAACCATATCATCGATACCTACAGAGGCACCTGAAATGGTTGCAAAACGGAAACCGGTATACATCAATTGGTCAGCAAAGATAACGGTATCTTTCAAACCTAATTGGCGATAACAGGTGTTCAACAGTTTAGAGATCTGCTTCTTACCCATGTTCTGGTTAACCAGATCATAAGATAAACCTTCAGGCAGAATGATCGATAACAAAGCACGGCCTACTGTTGTATCAACAATACGTGTTGCTTTTGTTTTTTCGCCATCATCCGCAATTTGGGTTTCAGTAATACGTACTTTAACGCGAGCGTGTAATTCAGCAGCACCTGTGGCGTAAGCTTTTTCTACTTCAGCAACTGAAGCGAATGCCATGCCTTCACCTTTACCGTTGATACATTCACGGCTGGTGTAGTACAAACCTAATACAACGTCCTGAGACGGAGTAATAACAGGCTCACCGTTAGCAGGTGATAAAATGTTGTTGGTAGACATCATTAGCGCACGAGCTTCTAACTGAGCTTCAAGCGTTAATGGTACGTGTACCGCCATTTGGTCACCGTCGAAGTCAGCGTTATACGCCGCACAGACTAACGGGTGTAATTGAATTGCTTTACCTTCAATCAGAACAGGCTCAAATGCTTGAATACCCAGTCTGTGAAGTGTTGGCGCACGGTTAAGCATCACTGGATGTTCACGAATCACTTCGTCTAATACATCCCATACTTCAGCCTGTTCACGCTCAACCATTTTCTTAGCAGCTTTAATGGTAGTGGCTAGACCACGACCTTCTAACTTGCCATAAATAAATGGTTTGAATAGCTCAAGTGCCATCTTCTTTGGAAGACCACATTGATGCAAACGTAAAGTAGGACCTACGGTAATTACCGAACGACCAGAGTAGTCAACACGCTTACCAAGTAAGTTCTGACGGAAACGACCTTGCTTACCTTTGATCATATCTGCCAAAGACTTAAGCGGACGCTTGTTAGAACCGGTGATAGCACGACCACGACGACCGTTGTCTAATAGTGCATCGACAGATTCTTGTAACATACGTTTTTCGTTACGTACGATAATATCTGGTGCAGCTAGGTCTAATAGACGCTTCAAACGGTTGTTACGGTTGATAACACGACGGTATAGATCGTTAAGATCAGATGTCGCGAAACGACCACCATCTAACGGCACTAATGGACGTAGATCAGGTGGAAGAACCGGTAATACTTTTAAGATCATCCACTCTGGCTTGTTGCCAGATGAGAAGAATGCTTCCATCAATTTCAGACGCTTAGTCACTTTCTTGCGACGAGTTTCTGAATTGATTGATGGTAATTCTTCGCGCATTTGCTCGATTTGTTGCTCAAGATCGATAGCGCGTAGCAATTCTAGAACTGCTTCGGCACCCATCTTAGCTTCGAACTCATCGCCGTACTCTTCTAACGCATCTAAATACGTTTCTTCAGTAAGCATTTGACCGCGCTCAAGCGTGGTCATGCCAGGCTCGATCACAACAAATGATTCAAAGTACAATACGCGTTCAATATCACGTAACGTCATATCTAGCATTAAGCCAATACGAGACGGAAGTGATTTTAAGAACCAAATGTGGGCAACTGGACTTGCCAGTTCAATGTGACCCATGCGCTCACGACGCACTTTAGTCTGGGTAACTTCTACGCCACACTTTTCACAGATGACACCACGGTGCTTAAGACGTTTGTATTTACCACACAAACATTCGTAATCTTTAACTGGACCAAAGATACGCGCACAGAACAAACCTTCACGCTCAGGCTTGAATGTACGGTAGTTAATGGTTTCTGGCTTTTTAACTTCACCAAATGACCAAGAACGGATTAGGTCTGGCGAAGCCAAACCAATTTTAATACCGTTAAATTCTTCAGTCTTGCTTTGCTGTTTAAGAAACTTTAATAAGTCTTTCACGTTTCTCTCCTGAAGGAGTTAAACCAGGTGCTTTGCATGTGCAAAGCACCCTTGGTTACCAAACATTGCTTAAGTGCGATGCTTACTCTTGATCCAGCTCGATATTAATACCAAGTGAACGAATTTCCTTCAACAATACGTTGAAAGATTCAGGCATACCTGGTTGCATCTGATGGTTACCGTCGACGATGTTTTTATACATCTGTGTACGACCGTTAACGTCATCTGACTTAACTGTTAGCATTTCCTGTAGAGTATAAGCCGCACCGTATGCTTCAAGTGCCCACACTTCCATCTCACCGAAACGCTGACCACCGAATTGCGCTTTACCGCCCAATGGTTGTTGAGTCACTAAGCTGTACGAGCCTGTAGAACGGGCGTGCATCTTGTCATCAACTAAGTGGTTCAGTTTAAGCATATACATGTAACCTACGGTTACTTTACGCTCAAATTCGTTACCGGTACGGCCGTCGTATAAAGACAACTGACCCGATTCAGGTAAGCCTGCAAGAGCAAGCATTTGCTTGATCTCTTTCTCTTTAGCACCATCGAATGCTGGAGTAGCAATTGGAATACCACCCTTGAGATTCTTGGCAAGACGCATAATTTCATCATCAGAGAATGAATCGATATCAACGCGTTGTAACACGTCATCACCTAATTCATAAACCTGCTTGATATATTCACGAAGTTCTGCAAGTTCGCGCTGCTCTTCTAGCATTGCGGTAATACGATTACCGATACCTTTAGCCGCAGCACCCATGTGGACTTCAAGTACCTGACCGATGTTCATACGCGATGGTACGCCCAATGGGTTTAGTACGATGTCGACTGGATTACCTTCATGATCATATGGCATGTCTTCAACTGGACAAATCTTCGAGATAACACCTTTGTTACCATGACGACCCGCCATCTTATCACCAGGCTGGATAGTACGTTTAACGGCTAAGTAAACCTTAACAATTTTTAGTACGCCAGGTGCTAAGTCATCACCTTGAGTAATTTTACGACGTTTGATTTCAAACTTCTTATCAAAGTCAGCGCGCAGCTCTTCATGCTGTTCAGCTAACTGTTCTAGTTCCGTTTGTTTTGCTTCATCGTCAATTACTTGGATAAGTAAGTCTTTACGAGGTAACTCAGCTAATTTCGCTTCAGAGAAGCCAGCAGCTAATAATAAGTTACGTGCACGACCTAACACACCGTCTTCAAGGATCTTGAACTCTTCGCCTAAATCTTTACGTGCTTGACGAACGTGCATGTCTTCAATTTCAAGCGCACGCTTATCTTTTTCTACGCCGTCACGAGTAAATACTTGTACGTCGATGATGGTACCTTTAACTGAGTTAGGCACTCTTAAAGAGCTGTCCTTAACATCAGAGGCTTTTTCACCGAAAATAGCACGCAATAGCTTCTCTTCTGGGGTTAGTTGGGTTTCACCTTTAGGTGTCACTTTACCCACAAGAATGTCGCCACCCTTCACTTCTGCACCAATGTAAACGATACCTGATTCATCTAATTTAGATAAAGCAGACTCACCTACGTTTGGAATATCAGCGGTGATTTCTTCGCTTCCAAGTTTAGTATCACGTGCAATACATGATAATTCTTGAATGTGAATAGTAGTGAAACGGTCTTCTTGCGCTACGCGCTCAGAAATTAAGATCGAATCTTCGAAGTTATAACCATTCCAAGGCATGAATGCGATACGCATGTTTTGACCAAGAGCCAAATCACCTAAGTCGGTAGATGGGCCATCAGCTAACACGTCACCACGAACCACTGGATCACCAACAAAACAACATGGACGTTGGTTAATACAGGTATTTTGGTTAGAACGGGTGTACTTAGTTAAGTTGTAAATGTCGATACCCGCTTCGCCTGGGCGTAGCTCATCTTCATTCACTTTAACAACGATACGGCTAGCATCAACATAGTCAACCACACCACCACGTTTTGCAGCGACAACCACGCCAGAGTCAACAGCAAGCGTACGTTCAATACCAGTACCCACTAACGGCTTATCAGCACGTAAAGTAGGCACGGCTTGACGTTGCATGTTTGCACCCATCAATGCACGGTTAGCATCATCGTGTTCTAAGAACGGAATGAGTGATGCTGCAACAGAAATAATCTGTTGTGGTGATACGTCCATATATTGAACATCAGCCGCACGCATAAAGGTTGATTCACCTTTATGACGACAAGCAATTTGCTCTTCAACCATACGGCCATCTGAATCAACTTCAATGTTTGCCTGTGCAATAACATAACGGCCTTCTTCAATTGCTGATAAGTATTCCACTTCATCAGTAATCACACCATCAACTACCTTGCGGTAAGGTGTTTCTAAGAAACCATAAGAGTTAGTACGCGCAAAACTTGCTAGCGAGTTGATTAGACCAATGTTTGGACCCTCAGGAGTCTCAATTGGACATAAACGACCGTAGTGAGTTGGATGTACGTCACGGACTTCGAAGCCTGCACGTTCACGAGTCAAACCACCTGGGCCAAGGGCAGAAATACGACGCTTATGCGTAACTTCTGATAGCGGGTTGTTTTGATCCATAAACTGTGACAACTGTGAAGAACCGAAGAATTCTTTCACTGCCGCAGAAATAGGCTTAGCGTTAATTAAGTCCTGTGGCATAAGTTCATTTAAATCGCCTAAAGATAGACGTTCACGAACTGCACGCTCAACACGTACTAAACCAACACGGAATTGGTTTTCAGCCATTTCACCTACGCTACGAATACGACGGTTACCTAAGTGGTCAATGTCGTCAACTTCATCGTAACCATTACGGATTTCGATGATTTTCTTCATAACGCAAACGATGTCTTCTTTAGACAATACGCCAGTGCCTTCGTCTTCTGCAATTTCAAGACGACGGTTGAACTTCATACGACCTACTTTTGATAAGTCATAACGTTCTTCACTGAAGAATAGGTTTTGGAATAAACCTTCGGCTGCATCTTTGGTTGGTGGCTCGCCAGGACGCATCATACGGTAGATTTCAACTAACGCTTCTAAGCGGTTAGTTGTTGAATCAATACGTAGGGTGTCAGCGATGTAAGCACCGTGATCAAGGTCATTGATAAACAGCGTATCAATGTTTTTGATGCCAGCTAACGATAAATTAGCTAAATCTTCTAAGGTGATTTCAGTGTTAGCCGTAACTAATACTTCACCTGTATCTTCATCGATGTAATCTTGTGCAGCATACTTACCAACAATGTAATCAACTGGCACTTCAAGCTCAGTTGTGTTGGTTTTTTCAAGTTGCTTAATATGGCGCGCAGTAATACGACGACCCGCTTCAACTAATAGACTACCTTCAGCATCTTTAATGTCATAGCTTGCTGTTTCGCCACGTAAGCGATCAGGGACTAATGCCATCACTAAAGAGTCTTTCTTAATCTTGAATTCAATACGTTCGAAGAATAAGTCTAAGATGTCTTGAGTTGAGTAATCTAAAGCGCGTAGCATGATAGTCGCAGGTAATTTACGGCGACGGTCAATACGGACGAACAATGCGTCTTTAGGGTCGAATTCAAAGTCAAGCCATGAACCACGGTAAGGAATAATACGTGCGTTATACAGCACCTTACCAGAAGAGTGGGTTTTACCACGGTCATGATCAAAGAATACGCCTGGACTACGGTGTAATTGCGATACGATTACACGCTCAGTACCGTTAATTACAAACGTACCATTTTCAGTCATCAATGGGATATCACCCATATAGACTTCTTGTTCTTTAATATCTTTTACTGTGCCAGCTGCAGCTTCACGATCAAACAACACCATGCGTAATTTAACGCGCAGTGGAGCAGAATAAGTGACACCGCGGATCTGACATTCTTTCACATCAAAAACTGGCTCGCCTAGTTTATAGCTAACATATTGCAGCTCAGAGTAACCAGAAAAGCTCTTGATAGGAAAAACGCTACGAAATGCCGCTTCAAAACCGCGCTCACCCGTAGGATCTTGATCGGTGAACTTCTTAAAAGAGTCTAACTGGATAGACAATAAATAAGGGATGTCCAAAACTTTTGGACGCTTACCAAAGTCTTTGCGAATACGCTTCTTTTCAGAATAGGAGTAAACCATGGGTTTCCTCTACTTACGAAATGTGACCAAGACTGAAATAAATTTAATTAAATCAGCACGTTTGCCCGTCACCGTTGTCGCAAGAACCTAACCAGTAATCTCTGCTAGGAACTGCTAAAACTGGCGATAAACGGTGAATAAAAATCGCCTGCGCATAAAGCGCAAAAAAGGCCGACGGTTAAAAAACCGCCAGCCTTCACCTAATTTCTTAGGTGACAGGTAAGTTAATTAAAACTTACTTGATTTCAACTTCAGCGCCAGCTTCTAATAGCTCAGCTTTAAGTGCTTCAGCTTCTTCTTTAGAAACGCCTTCTTTAACAGCGATTGGAGAAGATTCAGCCATAGTTTTAGCTTCTTTTAAGCCTAAACCAGTTGCGCCACGTAGAGCTTTAATAACTGCAACTTTGTTAGCACCGTGTGAAGTTAGAATTACGTCGAATTCTGTTTGTTCTTCAGCAGCTGCGCCAGCGTCGCCGCCGCCAGATACTACTGCTGCAGCAGCAGAAACGCCGAACTTCTCTTCCATTGCTTCGATTAGTTCAACAACTTCCATTACAGACATTGCTGCAAAAGCTTCTAAAATTTGGTCTTTAGTGATAGACATTAGAAATATTTCCTATTGTTCTGAATTCAATTTGATTAAGCGGCCAGCTTAAAATTAAGCGGCGTCTTGTTTTTGATCGCGAAGGGCGGCCAATGTACGAACGAACTTGCCAGCAGATGCTTCTTTCATAGTCATCATTAACTGAGCTAGTGCTTCTTCGTATGTTGGTAGTTTCGCTAAACGATCAATATCAGCTGCAGGGATAAAGTTCCCTTCGAAAGCTGCACCTTTAACTTCAAACTTAGCTTGCTCTTTAGCGAAATCTTTTAAAAGACGCGCTGCAGCACCTGGATGCTCTGTAGAGAAAGCTAATAAAGTTGGGCCAGTAAACGTTTCTGCTAGGCATTCAAATGAAGTACCTTCAACTGCACGCTTAGCTAAAGTGTTACGTACTACACGTACATAAACACCATTAGCGCGAGCTGCTTTACGCAAAACGGTCATAGCACCTACAGTTACGCCGCGTGAATCGGCTACAACTGCAGAAAGTGCACCTTTGGCAGCTTCGTTGACTTCAGCAACAATTGCCTTTTTGTCTTCGAGTCTTAATGCCATTGGCTTTACTCCTGGATTCCACCTAGGGTTATTCCCTAGTATTTACCAAACCAAATACAACATGTATTTGATTACTTACGGTGCAGATTTCCAGTAAAAAAATTAGCTGGGGCCTGACACCGTCTACGCAGGAAATTAAGTGCATTTTATCAACGACACCTGCGGTCTTGGACGGAAGCTCTCTTGTTACTCAACAAACCTAATTAATTAGGTTAATGTTGGATAAAATGAGCTTCAACCCACAAAGTGCGCGCATTATAGACTAACGCACGCATTTTGTAAAATTACTTAATGTCTTCCAAGGTAGCTTGGTCAACAGCAACACCTGCACCCATTGTGGTAGAGATGCTTACTTTTTTCACGTAAACGCCTTTAGCAACTGCAGGCTTAGCCTTTTTCAGTGCTGACACTAACGCTTCTAAGTTATCTTTTAACTGTTCTGCAGTGAAATCCACTTTACCGATAGTAGTGTGGATAATACCGTTCTTGTCGTTGCGGTAACGAACTTGACCAGCTTTTGCATTCTTAACAGCTTCAGCAACGTTTGGCGTTACTGTACCTGTTTTAGGGTTAGGCATTAAACCACGTGGGCCTAAAATTTGACCTAACATACCAACAACGCGCATTGCGTCTGGTGATGCGATAACAACGTCAAAGTTCATTTCGCCAGCTTTAACTTGTTCAGCTAAATCTTCCATACCCACAAGCTCAGCGCCAGCAGCTTTAGCCGCTTCAGCGTTTGCACCTTGAGTGAATACAGCAACACGAACTTCACGACCAGTACCGTGTGGAAGTACAGTAGCACCACGCACGTTTTGATCTGATTTACGAGGATCGATACCAAGGTTTACAGCTACGTCTACACTTTCTACGAATTTAGCTGTTGCTAATTCTTTTAAAAGAGCCACAGCTTCATTGATGTCATACAGTTTTGTTGCATCAACTTTTTCGCGAATAACGCGAGCGCGCTTAGTTAGCTTTGCCATTATATTAGTCCTCTACTACCAAACCCATTGAACGTGCAGTACCTTCAATTGAGCGAGTCATCGCTTCAATGTCAGCACCAGTCATATCAGCGGCTTTAGTTTCAGCAATTTCCTGAACAGCGCTACGCTTGATAGTTCCTACTTTTTGAGTATTAGGACGGCCAGAACCTGATTTCAGACCTGCTGCTTTAAGCAGTAGGAAAGACGCAGGAGGAGTCTTAGTTTCAAAAGTGAAAGAACGGTCGTTATATACAGTGATAACAACAGGAATTGGCATGCCTTTCTCGAACTTTTCAGTACGAGCGTTGAATGCTTTACAGAATTCCATGATGTTCACACCTTTTTGACCTAAAGCAGGACCAACTGGTGGAGACGGGTTTGCAGCACCGGCTGCTACTTGTAGCTTAATATAAGCTTCAATTTTCTTTGCCATGTCGACATTTCCTCTATTTGGGTTCAAACGCATCTCGGCGACATGCCAATCTGCTCCCCTGAAAACAACGGGTGCGGATTATACAAAAATCCACACCCGCAAACAATCATTTTTTTGTGGTTATTTTAATCAGCTTTTCTCAACCTGATTAAAATCTAGCTCTACAGGCGTAGAACGACCAAAGATCATCACAGACACTTTAACGCGGTTCTTATCGTAATCGACTTCTTCGATTGTGCCGTTAAAGTCAGCAAATGGACCGTCACATACACGCACCACTTCACCAGGTTCATACATAACACGGTGTGTAGGAGACGAAACCGTATCCTGTAGGCGTTGTAAAATCGCATTGGCTTCTTTATCAGAAATCGGTGCTGGGCGATCAGAGGTACCACCAATGAAACCCATTACACGTGGAATGCTTTTCACTAAGTGCCAGCTGTCATCGTTCATTTCCATTTGTACTAATACATAACCTGGAAAGAACTTACGTTCGCTTTTACGACGTTGACCCGCACGCATTTCAACAACTTCTTCAGTCGGCACAAGGATCTCACCAAAGTAAGCTTCCATACTGTGCATTTTGATATGCTCAAGCAGTGTTTTTAAAACACGACCTTCATAGCCAGAAAAGGCCTGAATTACATACCATTTTTTTTTCGCTTCTGTAGCTTCAGTCATGTTTAAATGCCTATACGCCTGTAATTAAATTCACAACTCGCAACAAGATTGCGTCTAATCCCCAAAGGATCAGTGCAACCACACCTGTTGCAGCAAGAACGATAAACGTTGTGGTAAGTGCTTCTTGACGCGTTGGCCAAATCACTTTACGCACTTCAATATGTGCTTCGTGAGCAAATGAAAGTGCTTGCTTACCTTTTACGGTTTGGAATGCAATGAAACCAGCAATTGCAAAAGTTACAATTACGCCAGCTACACGAGCCACTACATTGGCTTCTGCAAAAAAATGGTTAGCAATAACTGCTGCTAATACTAGCAAAACAGCAATGCTCCATTTAACGATATCCAGAGAGTTACCCTGGCTTTCAGTATTTGTTGTCATCGGTTAATTCCGTTACTCACTACGACCTGAGCTTACTTAGTAACAGTAATCTGTTACAACATTTCCGAGCTACCCCCAGAAACCATCACAGCACAGGGTCAAAAATCGGCCATAGATTGTATTCTGATTCAGCTTTATTCGCAACATGAGTGACAATCTAATCAACACAAATTAGCAAAAAAAATGTGTTTTATTTCATTACCACTTAGATAAGCAAAAAAGGAAGCCGAAGCTTCCTTTTTCAGTGTTAACTAAATTCGCAATTAAGCGATGATTTTAGCTACAACACCAGCACCAACTGTGCGGCCACCTTCACGGATAGCGAAACGTAAACCGTCGTCCATCGCGATTGGGTAAATCAAAGTAACAACCATCTTGAT
>NZ_JAPDMX010000017.1 GCF_025971955.1 Shewanella subflava | reverse complement strand
TAGTACCTCCGGTGAAAAAGGTACTATATTAAAGCGTGAGTATTATTGGTATGTGGGGTTTATTGACCGCTTACTTTACAGTCATATTTTGCGCTAATGTCGTTAATTAGTGTCGAATTGGTATTGTTGAGCCATTTTCTGTGATTATTTTTGCCCCTAGAGATGACAAAAGTCTCTGAATAAATCACCATCAATACGATTTCTTAGCACTTTCATTGCGTTATTTGAGCATATTGACGGCACTCAATACGCTAAGGTTTTGCGATTAATGGCTTAATCTTAAGCGCTCTGGAAATAATTAGCTCAAATTGAATGCTATCAATGACAGGTTTGAGTGTTTTGACATCAAACTTTTTGCCGTAACGTCCGTATGTGATGTTTTGATGAGCATGACTGACAATTTGTACCACTAATGAGCATTCGGTTTGACAGTGCCGGACTAAGGTGCAAAACATCCAACGTAAGTACCTCGCCTTCGCGTTCGCACAGTGGATGGATGAAACTTGCCACCGTTAGCTGCGCTTTGGTAGCTTGGACAATGAAACAAGGCAGTTGCAGCGCTTAGCTCAACAAAAGTAGCTTGTAACCTTGATGTGACCGCCAGGGAGGCTGGTCGGTCACGGGAATGTATCATGAGCTTATAGACTCATGTTTTTAGCAGGGTTCATTGATAAGAGTTAATTCATAATCTGCATCTTATCTAAACCATCTTCTAAGTATTGATCACCAAAGATGACTTTGGCACTGTCATTCACTTCATCAACAAACTTACGTGTATCTTCATCTAAATCGAGTCGATTGAGCTTACCTAAAGGGATCAATAATGCCCTGGTCACGTCTCCCCTTTGCTCAACGAAGACAGTTGGTGATGCAGCCAGTTCGGTAATTAATGCTTTTCCGTCTGCTTGTCTCGCAACCGTGAAGTTTGCAATGAAGCTTAACGCAGCATGTGCAGAACCACCTGGAGGAGTTAAGTTACCAACGCTATAAAGTACGGGAACTTTTTTAGCGTCAGCGGTGGTCAGTAATTCAAACGGTTGAATGACATGGGGATGATGGCCAATAATTACATCTGCTCCTGCATCAGCAAAGGCCTGAGCCCATTTACGTTGCGCGGGTTGAGGGAACAATTCATGTTCCAAGCCCCAATGGAGTACGACAAAGACTAATTCACATTCAGCCTTTGCCCGTTTTATCTGTGAAATGATTTTTGAGATATCCGGATTATCACTGGCATGGAAAGCGGTCATATCGACCAACCACTCTTTTCCTTTCGGGAATTCTTTGCCATTTACACCAAAAGTATGGTTGATAAACCCAACTTTCACATCACCAATATTTCGAGTAACGATTTGTTTACTTGCTTCTTCTGATTCATAAGCACCGATAAAACCAATACCGTCTTCTTTTAATGCATCAAAAGTTAATTGAATACCATTATCACCAGAATCAAGAATGTGGTTATTGGCCAAGTCAACAAGATCGAATTGTCTCTCGTTGTGAGAAACTAATGCTCTAAACTCTGATTTTGTAATATTAATCTTTGGGGTGTTATTTAAATCCTTAAAGACCAGGTTTTCAATTTTTTGATCAGTAATAGTTGATTCCAAGTTGGCAAATTTAAAATCTGCACCAAATATGTGGTTCTCAACTTCACTATATATGAAGTCTTTAGACTCATTAATGTACTTAGCCATGATCAAGTCACCGGCAGTACTGACTCTATAAGCAGCCTTAACATCAACCCCTTTATTAACCTCTAAATAGGTTGTCTGAAATGGCTTGAAAATTTCTTCTAATCCTGAATCTTTAAATGGCTTTTTGATAGGCTTTGCAGCCTTGTAAAACGAATATGCGATGAAATTTATATCTTTGACATTAAATTTAATATCAACTGCATGTTCCCATTCTTTTTTGACAACAGCTTCACCAATTCTTGAATAAATTGCCTTTTGGACATCTTCTGGCATCTGAAGAGCCATATAATAAAAATCTCTTGGTAAATCAACGGGAAAAATATTCTTCATCTTACTACTCCTTTCCACTCATCCGTGGGATAGCACTTTCGGATCGAACTTTCGCCTCGAACTCTAGCTCAGGCTTCTTGGTGTTCATCAGCACCGCACCTGGGGTGACATTTGACGCGCTCTTGTAATGCGCCTGCCCTCTTGTCAGTGGTGTAGAGGGCTGAATTGATGGCGATGACGCCGGCAATTGTCTTCTATTTCATGGTATGCATCACTCCCTGTTTGCATCTATTTGAATAAGCGCGAAATCGAAAATAATCCAAATGCCTAGCAGAGCTGCTGATCGCTTGCGCCAATCGCAGCACTCAGGATTCTCAAGTCGTGATTTAGGAGACTCATGACCCTTTTGGACAGATTCATATTAGCTATATCATATCAAGCTGTCCAACTTTAGATTCTTTGTTTTTGGTGGCTGAATTGTTTTTATCAAACTCAGCTCTAATCATGTTTATCACTTCATCTACGTAACGAATAAAGTCATTTATACGGATTTTATGGTCTATTGAATTAATGATTCTTTTCAGTGTGCAAACAATAATACTGCGACCTTTTTAACAAGAAATGGCTTCTGCTCTGTCGCAAGTCAACAAAGAAACTATAATATCGAAAAGAAAGCCTTTATCGCGTAACGATTTGGCTAAACAGATACGTGTGAAATACACGTTATTGGGGGCTCTGCTCATGTGAAAAGCGGGTACATTGTCTGAGTCAATCCTCTTGGAAAGCCTCTCTAACGCCAAAAACAAAAAAAGCCGTTGATAATCAACGGCTTCTTTCGTATTTAATATGGCGGAGGGATAGGGATTTGAACCCAAGGAATTCGCCATAAATAAAATTTAAAATACATTAAAATCAATAATTAATCGAAAAAACACATCTCAGAAAGTGAACATTCGTAGTCTATATATGACATTTAAATATTTATCGATTAGATTGTCAAGAAAGTCATAGTATCTTGTTCGCCGCAATGACTCGGACTGTTTAGCCCGCCATATTTATTGGTTGCAGTGAAATAGTAAATTCCTCCTGGCCTGTATCGGTTTGCTCATATTGTATATGTGCTGAGTAATTGCCGGCCGGAAGAAGCACAACATTGCATCCTTCAAGTGATTCAGTGCTGCCAAGGATTGCAAACTTTCCAGAAGGTATTCTGATCGGAACTTGAATTAGGTGCTTAGTTGATTCGCTTGGGATTGGAGCTGACCCAGTTACTTTTACCGTGACGCTGACATATTGAGGCTCTTGAGTGTGAATTACGACAATACCGTCAGCGACCCGATAACGATTATCCATGTCTTTATCTGTTATTTCATCAGGGATTAGCGGACAAAGCTCTAGGTCCATGAAATAGAACTGACAGTAATCGGCAAAGATTTTCATGGTAACCATAGTTCTTCCTTGAGTGGCTAATGCCTTATTGTGTGTGCATTGCTAGGTTTACGGCACTAATATTAGCTCCTTTAACCTCAAGCTCTAAATTAACTTTTTTATTTTGTACAACACTTAAAAAGACACTGACGATTTTTATAAGCTGAACATAGTAAACTCGTTTTTTATACTCTTTATCCGAAGCAAAAAAGAAGCCCATGCAACCTGAACCTCCAGGTACAAATGGAGAATATATTTTGCTATGGATAAATTGATTACATAACCTTTCCAAAGCTAGTTCATGTTTATCACTTTGCCCAAAGTGATATTTTTTAGACCATTTGTCATCGTCTTCACTTTCATGATCAGTTTTAATAGGGTGTGAAATTAAACTAGTATTAAAACCTGATAGCTCCGTACTGAGTAATTTACTCTCTTTCAATTTACGAATTGCGTAACAACCAAGAAATACAGCTTTTTCTGTTTTGAATTCAAGTTGATTATCCCACACTGTTGTGCGGTATAAGCTCTCTAAGAATTTCGCGGACTCTCTCAATTCATTTAGCCAATATTCTTTTGTATATTCTTCTATCAAGGCTAAACTCCTGCACAAATAATGCCCACATATGGGCGACTGAAACGCAGCGAGGAACGAGCGAAGTGTAAGACGTCCCAGCAGCCGAAGGCTGTGTTCATATGCGTTTGTTAAGTTTTAGCAATAGATCCCTTTTGAGAATTTATCATTCTAGAAAACCCCCGAATCCTTTTGGGACCATCGTCATAAATACGTATTAAGGCATAACTCAGTGCGTCAAATGCGTAAGCTAGATCAAATTGCTGCAGGCTAGATTCATGACTTGCTTCATTCCCCAGCCATTTTATAGACATTAAGATATCCGAGGCCTCTTGATCTATCTGATTTAGATCTTCAAGTCGTTTATGAAATGTAGCCGTAGAACCTGGCAATAAGTCCAGAGTTAGCTTTTCTAGCGCTGATCTTATTTTGTTACCTGATGCTGAAAAATCACAAAATGCCAAAGCAAATGAGTTATTTATATCTTCTTTTACTGCATCTGGACAAGCATCTGGAATTTGAATAAGTTTTAAAGGAGGTACGAAGTACTTGGGAATAAAGTCTCTTGAAACCCAATCTTCTGGTTCAAGTTTCGCCAAGTCTTCTTCGCTACCATATATCGATAAGCCTGTGAGACTACCGACACCAATACAGTATACTATTTCATGGCAACTTTTACATATTAGAGAAGCGCTAAAATTATACTCGACCCAATCATGCTCCCAACACTCATCGTGCCTAAGTGACTTAGACTCTAAAGTCTCCCTATATCGAATATCTCCTTTCTCACATCGTAGAGAACCACCACAGCTAGGGCATCTATAGTCGGTATCTGTATCTTCTTTAATATCAAACACATGCCTATAGTTTATATAACTCAAAATATCTTCTGACATATCGCTTTCGACCCCCTCCTTGGTATAGTGATTTAAAAAACTCAACACTTATTGAACGACTCGCACAATAAAATCGACAGTATAAGTTATTGATTAATATCAATCCTACATTTGCTATCTTATTGAAGTAAAGCAATTAATTGTGCCTAACAGACAAAACAAACCGAGCTTGCGCGTAAAGTCGAGTTTGTGGTCACTGCCAGAAAAATTAAAGGCATTAATATCAGATAATTACGATTTTTCTATTTTTAATACGATACAACTAAAGAACGATTTTAAATCGTTTTTTAGCGTAAATCGATGAAATCCCATTATAACTGTACATAAAAACAGTGCGTACCACATAAAAGTGTACATATTGATTTTATCTTTCACGCTTTTGACTTTTTCACATGCGCAGCATGTGGCTGTTGGGGTTAAGGGGTTCTCCCCTTGCCCGTAGCTCCTATCCGACCTTTTGGAACAAAAGTGGGATAGGAGCGTACCGGGTTACTATCTTGTCCCACTTTTTAAGTGGGCTAATCTTGAAAGCTTTTTATTGTTGTTATCAATATTCAATTAACACACTGTTGATGAGATAAACCTGCCAATTAGGGCTTAAAAACAGCTCCTGTAGGCTCTTAGTTGCATTTTTATGGGCATAAACAAGCTAAGAATTAAATACAGCAGTTTTAGTATATTTTTTACTCTCATACAGTGCGAAACATTTAATTTCTCAAAACTGCTCGCTCTCTGGTGTAGCGAAATGTTTAGTGTTGTTCGAACCTGACTGATGCCTTAAACCCGCTAAAAGCCCATTTTCAGTCTCATTTTGCGTATATGTCGTTAATTTTGTGTCGGATGGGTATTTTTGAGCCATTTTCAGTGATTATTTTTGCCCATAGAGATGACAAAAGTCTCTGAGAAATCATCGTCAAATGATTTCTCAGCGCTTTCTTTGCGTTATTTTGAGCATATTTATGGTTTTAAATTCGCTCAGATTTTGCGATTAATAGGTTAATTTTAAGGACTCTGGCGAAATAATTAGCTCAAATTGAATGCTATCAATGACTGGTTTGAGCGTTTTAACATCAAACTTTTTGCCGTATCGTCCATAAGTGATGTTTTGATAAGCATGACCGACAATTTGTGCCACTAATGATTCTTCTATTTGACCTTGTTTAAGCTCATCAATAAAAGTGTGTCTAAATGAATAAGCTGTTGGGCGTTTGCCTGCTGTGAAGTTAAGTTGGTCAAGCAATTTGCCAAACTCACGGCAAAAGCTATGTGACCAGTTACCATCATGACTAGGTTTATAGTTAAATATCGGCTTTGTTTTTGATGTCCGGTCAGTGCGACTTTTTACAAAATCCATAAACCCAAGTTCAGTCAGTTGCTGGTGTATCGGTACTTTTCGTTTTGATTGCTCTGTCTTGAGTTGTTGGCCTGCACTGGCGTTAGTGATGTTCATCAAGTCGATACCGTCTTTAACTTCAATATCATGAATATGCAGCTGGCATGCCTCTGCTGGGCGTAAGCCGCCATACATCATGAGTAGCGTTATCCATTTAAAGTCATGGCTTTTGTCGATAAAGGCGGTGGAGTTTAAAACCTGCTTAATCTGGCTAGGTTGCCAGCGCAAACGCGCTAAATCGTGACCAGCTTGATTAGCAGGTTTAGTCAGCTTGACTTCATCAAACGGGTTTTCAGTGGTGTAGCGCATGAGTTTGCACCATTTAAAGAATTGCGACACAGCAGCCAGGTAGTCTTTGTTACTTTTATGGCTTCTGCCCTCCTCTAATAAAAAGTCTTTGTATTCCATTGCTTCAGCGCTTGTTATAGCGCAGACATAATCTAAATGAGTGCGTTCAATAAAGTGACCTATACGTTGATTAAGCTGCTTTACCGTTAAGGCTGAGACAATCTGCTTTTGTTTGGAGGCGATAAACTTTGTTAGCGCCTCACTCAACAAAACGTTATCTTCTGATTTTATTACATTTTTATTATGACCCACCCTAGTTAACTTTGAACTTGTGCGATAGGGATGTGAGTCAATTGTCTCAGTCAATTCGGTCGGTCGAGTTGGGATAAACGAGGTCAGTTCACTAATAGGTTTAGCCTGCTCGTCTTGTGTATCAGTTTTGCTAATAAAGCCCTGTCGGGCATCATTAATCTGTATGTTAACTAACGCTTTAAACTCATCGGCATTAGATTGTGGAGTTAAGCTACTGATTAAAGGCCGTAAAATGCCTGCTATCACAAGGTTTCGACCAATAGCGATAGAACGTTGCTTAGTAAGAAGTGATACTTTAATGTCGGCAGAAAAGCCTTTATCACGTAGATAAGTAGGCAACACCATGCGGGTGTAATAGGTACAATTTGTGGCGCGAAATAAGTACATATGTCTCAGTCATCCGTTTTTGGCCTGAGAATATGATTTTTCAAATGCTAGAAAGCAAAAAAGCCATTGATTATCAATGGCTTTTTTGCTTTAGAATATGGCGGAGAGATAGGGATTTGAACCCAAGGCTTCCGTATCAAATATAAAATAAGTCGTTTAAATTCATTAGCTTGCATCGATAATGCATACTCATAACCTGCAATTGCTAACTAAGATTGACTATATGATTGAAGTGAAAAATTGTCAAATCAATTTGGTTTTATCCATGACGACGATTTAAGCGCATAGATAAATGTCTCGTCTTTGGCTTCCTGCATCGTAACCGTCTAGCGAACCACACCTCGCATCGTTAATTTGATTATTTGAAAATACCTGCTCAATTACCCACAACTGCGACAGGGCTTCCGGGCTGCGTAGTCGATTTAAAGTACCAGATGATAATGATAAAACATCTCAGCAAAGGTAAAGATATCAATTAAGAATATCGAGAACAACGGTCAGATATGATTCACTATCCAGACCATGAGCTTGTGCAAACGGCGGCCAGAGGATGCATCTAGAGCACACAAAAAAGTCATCGACATCAACGAAAATAGCCTCTAACTCATCCATGCCCTTGTCCTTTGTGAGCTGTGATTTTTTGGTCAAAAGATCAGATCACGACAAGGGCTTTTAGTTCCCTTCTATTATTATTTTCTTATGCGCAGCTGAGGTAAGTTAGGTTCGGCGCTCCGTTGGTCATATATTAAACGTTGCGCTTTTATCCAAAGGATACATAGGCATTGTTAACTGGGTATGCTCGAACAGAGTTACATCGCGACTAGTGGTCCCGGGGACATCCACGATCAGTATCTTGTCTGTGAAGTTATTATAAAAAGCTTGATAGTGCATTCCGCTTTTGACACCAATAACGTCATACTCTTGAATGGCGATACCATGTGGGCGGCCCTGCGTATCATCATAAGCCTGACAAAGACCAGAAATAACAATAACATCTACCGTATTCTCAGCTTCGATGACCAATCTTACGGTAGGGCCAAGCTCGAATGGGGCGTTGTAAGCAGTCCCACCGCGAACAATCTCATTGCCATCCGAAATAGACTTAACATAGGCTTTGGTTTTAATGGGTTCGCCTGCCAATTTCTCAAACTTGCCACCGAGGCTGACATCGATTGTCGCGCCAACACCAGCGGCGACAGCGGCCTTTGCTGTTTCCGGATCATGTATGGACATTAACACGACTTTGCCCAAACCTTTGGTTTCCAACAAGGCTCTGAGCAGATATGTTCCTGATCCACCTGCACCACCACCGGGATTATCTGCAGCATCTCCAATCACAATCGGAGCATGATCAACGATACCGCCTTTCGTGGGTGGTTGGCGTACATAGTGTCCATCCTTGGCGAGCATGGCCAGCACAGTACTCATGGTTTTGCCGATATCATTTAGTTCAAGAAGTGATTCTTTCCTATGATCCCATATCCACTTCGCTAGGTCGTCCACCAGATCTTGTGCCAGTTGCGGATTATTTTCAGTAGTCACCATCGGGAACACACCACAAAAATCGCTGTCTTGGTATGGGAAACCATGCATAACAGAGCAATTGATAACATCTGGACGCTTTTCGATTTCGATGCATTTTTCTTTAAGTCGATTGGCAAAGCTGCCCTGCTCTTCGGTATTGCTCATCGGCATCAGCAGTGGCACTTTGTGATAGGCAACAGTTGGACGCGATTCTCCTGCTAAGATTGCAGCACCACGATACATTGCATCACGGCCAGCGGCATTCATATCCATATGAGGATACTCTTTACAGGCGCTGAAGAAGTTCATGTTGTCCTTCATTTTATCGGTAATCTTACCGTGCAGGTCGCCAGACCAGACTATCATTGTGTCCTTTCCAACCAGCGCTCTGACCGACTCAGCTAAGTCTCCTTCGAGATCGGGAGTGCTCTTCACCATACCGCCACCGTGAACACAAAGGTATACCATGTCCAGCGGTAACTGGGCTTTCAGCGTGTCCATGATATCCTTTTTCGCATCTTTCCACGCCTGATCGCTCACCGTGCTAAAGGACGAATCTATGTAATATACGACGCCCGGAACCAAATCCCAGCCCTCTTCCTCACAGACATCCACAGGCCCACCAATGGCCGTCCCTTTTAGTGCCGCCTTGATCTGATCCCCCCGGAAAACACGCATACTGTCGAGTTCAGTTTCGCCCATGCCTTCAGTGAGGTAGGTGTTGCTTTCATGGAAAAAACCAACACAAGAAACACGTAATTTTTTTGACTTGCCTGCTGTTGATAAAGCACCTGCGCTGGCTTTTACACTATTTCCGGTAGCAAAAGCATTTCCTATACCTGTCGTCATTATTGCTGCCGAGCTCAAACCGAGAATCTTGAGTACATTTCGACGGTTAGTTAAGTTTTTGTCACTTTCGTATTTTTTCATCGACCTATTCCTTTTGAATTTTGTTGGCTTAACACAGTTTTGATTCATAAAACATTTTTAATTTAAAGTGTTTTTGTAGATCTTGCCGTCTTTCATGATCAAGACGAAGTTCTTGTGCGGGTCGGCAATCAAGTCGATGTTCTCGAGCGGATTACCGTCGACCAGAAGCAGATCGGCATAAGCGCCCTCACGAACCACACCGTTCTCACCGGGGTAGGGATCGCGCGGACCGGAGCGCTTGAAGATCTGATAGTTCTGGCTCGTCGCAATCTTCAGCACTTCCCACGGTTTGAAATAGCGCGTGAGCTTCGCCAACATCGCTCCCTGACGTTCGACGAGCGCAGGCATACCTTGAGTGTCGGTACCGAATCCGAAGAGCAAGTCGTATTTCTTCGCCAATTCGAACGCTGTATCGGTCCCAGAAATCATCTCGTGATACTTACCCTGCTGAAACGAGCCAGGTGGAAATGGAACCGCGTCCTCATCGTCATAGAAGGGCTGGAGGCAGACCGAAGTATCCGTCTTCTGCATCAGCTTGGCGGTTTCTTTGTCAATCATCTGGCCATGCTCAACATTACGCACTCCACCTCGGATTGCGTTCTGGATTGCCTTCGCAGAGTAGGAATGAACCGTCACGTAGGTGCCCCAGTTCTCGGCCACTTCCACCGCTGCTTCGATTTCGCCAACAGTATATTGCGAGACATCAAGCGGATCCGAGGGAGATGCAACCCCGCCTCCGCCCATCAACTTAATGAAGGCTGCCCCCCGCATTAGATTCTCACGCACGCGCTGCATGACTTGCGCCCTGCCATCGGCAATAGAGACCGACGCCGCAACTTCCAGCGGGGTAAGATCCCGCGAATAGCTCTGTGGTATATCGATCGGCCGGCGGAAATCGGCATGGCCCGACGTCTGGGATATCATTGCGCCCGCAGCGTAAATTCGGGGGCCGGGGAATAACCCCTCGTCGATCGCCTCCTTGAGCTCAAATACAGGGCCGCCCGGGTCCCTAACCGAGGTAAAACCCCGCATAAGCGTCTTTTCCGCCCCATCGGCCGCCACGAGATTCAGCCTGCCCAAACCAGCGGTAAACACGTCCGCCCCCATATAAGCCGCCATATTGTGCCAATGACAGTCCGTTAAACCCGGCATCAGCGTGCGCCCGCCTCCGTCGATTACCATGCCACCCGCAACAGCAAGGGGCTCCGTCGAGACGGAAGTGATCTTGTTGCCCGTCACGACGACATTAGCATTCTTGATCAGATCTGCATTAACCCCGTCAAATACGTTTACATTAGTAAATAGGATTGGACCGGAGGGTTCTTGAGCAGCCGCCGGCAGTGCGAAGCTCACAGCGACGACAAGCGCCGCAGTCACGTTCTTAAGCGATAGTTTCCGCATTGTATTTCTCCTACTGTCGACTCAGTGGGTACGGCGGAGAGTTCAATCTGCGCTATGCAGGATCGCCCCCTCCGCCGAATCCGAGGCTATTGCCGACCCGGTTATTTGTCGAATACCGATCCGGAGAGGTCGAACTCGTCGACCGCCCCGTCGCCGCGAATAAAGATCCGGTGGTTGAATCGAACGTAGTTGAGTTCGCCAGACGGGTCTTTGAGCAATTCACCGAGCGCTCCCTTATTTGGGCCTTCGGTGATGATAAAATAACCCTCGGCCGTGTTGGCCACATTGGCGGGCGCAGGATCTGCTCCATTAGTCAATGCTGAGAACTGGACAAACACATATTTGTCGCCCTCTTTGCGGATCTCGATGTTTTGCGAATTGCCCTTAAAGACGCCGACGAAGGGGTCGAGAATAGACGAATCAACGCCCGCAGCGACCGGAGAATTAGACTCGATTTTCGTGAAGGCTTTGACCATTGCGTTAGCCACTTTTTTGTAAGCCTCGGCTCCGCGATCGCTGTGAACCAAAACCACCACGGCAAAGTCGCGGTCTGGGATCAGCTGCAGAAAAGAACGCGTACCGGGCCAATTGCCCCCGTGACTAGGACTGGTTACCCCGTTGTAGTCGTGGACGAACCACGTCAGTCCGGTAAAGTCACCGGTCTCAGCCTCGACTGCAGGTGCGTGAGCGTAGTCCAGTGCTTTTTTAGACAACAACTGCTTGCCAGATGCGTCCTTACCGTCCAGCTGAAAGCGGGCGTATTTCAGCATGTCGGTTACTGTAGAGCGGAGTGCACCGGAGGCTGCGGACTCTCTAATCAACGGGATGTAGTACGGCTTGAGATCATTAATGCTGCCTTCCCCGTAGATTGGCGGATGACCCCATGCGTAATCTTTAGCCGGCGGGGTGGCGTCGTAATTAAAGGATGACGAATTCATGCCCAGAGGAGTTAACAGATTCTCTTCTATTAGGGTCTCTATCGGCTTTCCGCCGGCATGCGACACTACATGGGTCGCGAAGGTGATACTGGTGTTGTTGTACATCCATGTTTGATCGAACGGATAGAGCTGTTGAACGTAAGCCCCTTGGAGCATGACCTTCTCGGATATCGAGCCACCTTCAGGAACACGAAGGAACCCATGGTCGCCATACCAGCCAGCACGATGGTGGAATAGGTCAACCACCCGCGCTTTAGACGTCGCCACGGGATCTGAAACCCTCCACCACGGCAGAATGTCGACGACACGAGCGTTTAAATCCAGAATGCCCTGTTCGGATTGCTGCATGGCCAGCGTTGAAAGGAAGGTCTTTGTCACAGAGCCAATTTGAAATTGTGTATCAGGAGTAACGGCCTCGTCGGTGCCTACCTTGGTGACACCCAGACCGGCGCTGTAGGTGTTGCCCCCATGGATGACACCGACAGCAAGTCCCGGTATGCGCATTTCTTTGATCAGTTTATCGACATCGGCAACGACGGCATTGAAGGTTGCTTGGCCCTCTTCCTTTGTCATGGACTGTTGGTTTTTCTGTGCACATGCGGGCTGCATTGCAAATAATGATGAAATTACTACACCAAGTAATAATTTCCTTTTTTTCTGTTCGACTTGTTTCATATTTCTTCTCTTTTAAATATTAATAGTTGAACTTGATCTATGGCTGTAAATAATAAAAGTCTTATAAGGACCTAGTAAATTTTGCAATGGTTCTATCGCGATCAGTTTCTGATGTTATCCTCCAATGGGGGTTTACTACAACAAAACAGCCGGCCATCAACTTGTCAAAAAATGCCATGTTTTTGTCGACACCGCTAATATATTGCCAGTTTTTACGGCAACAGCTGTTCCTTAGGTAGCCTTGGCAAGTTTATCGAGCGATTATTACGGTATAGCATAATAGCGCATTTCATCTCAGCACTCAGTTTCCTATGCTGACGGCTTTCTAGGACGCGCCAACAACACCTTTCCCGGCCACATCTTCCCCGCGGTCGACAGTAATGGCGTATAGCGTCCAGCTACTGATCATGCGTGACTCTCCATCTAGGACGAATATCGTGGCGTCGCTTGCTTCTACTCGGAGCCGCCCAGAGACTCGAGCCGGTGCATAAAGAGATTGACTCTTAGGGTCGTCCGGCAACCTCACTCGCACGAGTTGATTAGGCGGGGGGGACGTGTGATGACTGCACATACCTACTTGGGGGACGAGATAACCGTAGAAGTTACCATCTGCACCCTGCGGAGCCGGAATCAAATAGCCCGACAGCTCAACCTCGGCCCCATCCCAAACGGGGTTCGTAGCGATAAGCGCGTTCTGCCGCTTTCTGGCAACGTCCCAGCGCTGAGCTAATAGTGCATCGACATCCTTACCGTTGATTTCAAGCAAGTCCTTCGCCGCTTTGCGCCGCTCTTTGAGTCGGGTGCGCTCATCTTCGGTAAGGGAATTTTGCGAGAGCTTCTCATCCAGCTCCAATACCAGCTTCAACTCATTGAGCAACTCATGTCCCATGTCTTTGAAAGGATCTTCGAAGACGGTAGCCTGAGGATCCACAAGGTCGGCGAATGCTATCGCCTTGGCTTCAGCCGAAGCCTGTGTTGCGGCCAACAAGGCCGCAACACAGAGAGATACCAATAAGCGTGCCCCTATCACTTTCCGCCGTCCTTAGGAAAAGCACCAGTGAAGGTATCTGGCATCCCGGTGGAGAACTGTGCATTCCACCCCTCTAACGATATTGGCTCGAAGCGTGGCTTGGCTTCGGGTTCAAACCGGATCGGCTGGCCTGCAAAAACCGGAAGCACTTTATCGTCTCGCAGTGCAACCTGACCGTTAACGAGCACCGCTTTCATGCCGGTCGACGGGAGAGCGCCTTTCTCGTACGTCGCATTGTCAGTGAAGTGTTCGGGGTCAAACACCACGATATCAGCAACCATGCCTTTCTGGATACGACCACGTTCTTGCATCGCTTTCAAACCCGTATCGCCCAGATGCTTGGCCGCGTTGTAGCTGAGGATTGAAATCAGCTGCATTATCGGGATGTTATGCTCACGACCAAGGCGGATTGTCGCGCCTCGGGTACCAGCCGCACGGGGGTGCATGTTGCCAATCTTCTCCAGCGGGATATCCCACGGGCCAAAGTACGGTTCGGCGCCAAGCGCGTCGCTGGCCACGGTCACGCCTTTCAGCGTCAGCCACTTCGGTGGATCTTCGGCGGGCATCTTGAATACCACGATCGGCTTGGTCGGATTGGAAGCTGTGTCGGCCTTGAATGTCTCCAAGGTGTAGAACTTACCCGTGACCGGATCCTGTACAGTATCCTCATAGCGGTTGCCCATCTGCTCGACCCAACTGTCCGGCTGCAGGAATGAGGCGTTCACCGTGGTGGAGCCCGCGGCGTAGGGATAAACTTCACCCCAAATGTTGAATCCCTGAGACTGAAGCCGCGATATCATTTCATGCGCAAGTCGCCAGCCAGGGTTGTTGAAGTGAAGGACTATCGCTGGGGCTCCTAGCGCCATAGCATTGGCGATGAGTTCCTGCGCACCATTGTTCTCTGTTGTGTCATTGCCAAGCGTATAGCGTGTATGTGCGCCAGTCGGGCGGCCATAGCGTGCGGCAACCTTCTGTACCTCGAACATCTCGCGGGAAGATACGCCCTCTCTCATATAACCTACGGTGCTGCCAATCCCCGGCGCGCCCGCCTGAAGCCCCTTGTCCAGCTCTTCAAGAATTGCGTTGCCCTGTTCCAGATTTGGGCGCGTCACGCTCCAGCCTGACTTCTTCCGGGCTTCAAGGGCCGCAATGGGACCTCGCAGGTAGATCTCGTCGCTCAATCTCCCGTCGAGCACCATCGAGCGGGCAAGCTCGTGGCTGACCGCACAGCCATAGTTGGACTGGGTCACACCTTCACGTGCCTTATACCAGGCCGAGATATAGGAACCCGCACAGCCCGCCTCGAAGTCCATGGCGCTTGTCATGCCTTCGCGCAAACCGACTCTGTAACCAATTGGCGTCTGCCAATGGAAATGGGTGTCGATGAAGCCCGGCGCCACCACCATTCCCTTGGCCTCGACCGTTTCCTTGCCCTTGATCTGCTTATTGGTGATCACGGCGATTTTCCCGTCTTTAACCCCCACATTGGCAACAGCGTCGAATTTTGTCTCTGGGTCTATTACCCGACCATTATTAATCACCACATCGTAGGTCACAGCGAACGCCGGCATAGCGATAGCACACACTGATAAAAATGTGCTTAAAATGACTTGTGTCCGTTTCATTGCTCTTCCTCTTTTAAATTGCCCAAGCCTTAATAGAGAACTTAAAAATTTTTCACTCATTATTTGAGCGTCAAAAGTAGCTAATCGTTAAAAAGACAAAGATTATTTGTTTTTTGCTTGCAAATAATAAAAGTCGTATAACGTACGAGTCACTTCCGCAATAGCACGATCCCTCTCAGCTTCAGAGGTAGTGCTACTTTTGGTATAAACCACAATCGCAAAACGTCTGTCATCGGGTAATGTGATAAATCCTACGTCATTAGCTACACCGCCAATGGTGCCTGTTTTGTGGGCAACGGGCGTGCCTTTGGGTAACAGAGCTTTTAACCTTCCAGCACCAGTGCGTGTGCGTGACATGACATCAATTAGAAATTCACTGCTTTGTTCACTTAACACTTTGCCGCTGTCAATCGCTAGAAGTAATTCCAACATGGCATTAGGCGAGCTTTGGTCACGTAGGTCTTCTTGTTCGAATTTAAGGTTTCTAAGTGGTTGTTTTGCCGCGAGCGATGGATCTTGTGCAAGAGCCTTTGCAAGTACAGATGAGTAAGCCTTGTCAGGTAATCCATAGAAATCCCTTAAAATTTCACTGGTATATCTATCAACGCGTAAATCGGTAATTCCAATATTTCGCATCACTTTAGTTACAGCTTCAGGTCCTCCTGCAAGTTTTAGACAAATGTCTGTCGCTGTATTGTCACTTAACGTTATCATTGGCTCGATTAAATTAGCAATAGATAACTTTATACCTGGGTGCACGAAGTTTACCGCGATAGCACCGTCACCTGTCACCATGGTTTCTTGTGGGACATCAATTAAATCGGAAAGCTTAAGCTCACCTTTATCGACACGGTCCAGCAAAGCAACGGCAATTGCAACCTTATAGGTACTTGCCATTACAAAGGTTTCATCACCGTTTACTGTGATCCTCTCCCCTGAGCCAATTTCTTGGGCAGCAACACCGATTCGTCCAACTAGCTTCTGTGAAGTTATCTCAAGTTTCTGCGAAATATGATTTAAATTATCATCACTAGCAACTGCCTGTTTATTCGAAGCGATAATGATTATCGCTAAAGTAAAACTAAGTATTATGCTTCTTTTCATAAATATCTCTACCTTCTGATTTCCGATTTCCGATTTCCGATTTCCGATTTCCGATTTCCGATTCTAGTTAGGTTTACTCATTGATTCAACTCTAATTTATTCACAACGACTAACTGAGATTACTTTAATATTGCTGTATACGAGCATGCTTTGTTTCAGGCTAGGTTAAAGATAACCTCTAAGCGAAACTAAACGTCACACCTCACTATTATTACTTTAACTTCTTAATACCTTTCGTAGACTCTTGCTTTAGTAAATTCAGTGCTATTCACCATAACAACGCAAGCTTTTGTGCACCGTACTAAATGTCTATCTGGCACGCATCTTTTTAAAAAGGCACATCAAAGACCCAAGCAACATAGTCAACTAGAGATAATCGCGAACGTCATACCATCATTTCTCGATTATCGGCATAAAAATATAGGTAATTTTTGGCCAGAGTCAAATAATAACAAGCCCTACAGCTAGGGCGTGTTGATCTTTCGTGATGACTTTTTGAGCAGCATGGTAAGGAGTTATAATTTGTTTCGCCAAAAATAAACTGTAACTCCATACCATGCCGAGACTAATGTAACCGTCTAGCGAACCACACCTCGCATCGTTAATCTGACTATTTGAAAATACCTGCTCAATGATAAATTTGGAGC
>NZ_JAPDMX010000013.1 GCF_025971955.1 Shewanella subflava | reverse complement strand
CAAGGCAAGTGAAACGAAAAATCAGTAAATATCCACACAAAAAATAACGCCAGTCAGCTTATCTGACTGGCATTAGAGCCAATGGCTCCTTGTTTATTGGGGGACACACGAGGTATCAAGCATAAAGCTTTAAGCAAATTCAGCTAAAATCCAGTCAAGTGGTGCTTGGTATTGAATTGGCATCCAAGATTTTAATTGTTTGATAGTGGCATTTAATGTGTCTGTATCCTGTACCGATAGATTTAAATGACCCACTTTCCGACCCGCACGCACTTCTTTGTTATACCAAAACAATTCTGCATTTTGCAGACTTAACCAGCGGTCATCTTTTTCGACACCAATTAAGTTCACCATGACACATTGAAAGTTCACTTGTGGGGTGTGGATAGGCAAATTACATAAGGCGCGTAAATGCAATTCAAACTGATTGATGTGACATCCTGCTTGCGTCCAATGGCCAGAGTTATGAACGCGCGGGGCGAGTTCATTAACCAAAAGATGTTCGCCAACGCGAAAACATTCCATCGCCATCACGCCAACGTATTCAAGACCATTCATAATGGTTGAAAGCATGGCTTCTGCTTCAGCTTGAAGGTGGCTTAAGCGGCTTAATGGCGCGATAGAAGCCATTAAAATACCATCTTGATGTAAGTTAAGTGTCAGAGGGTAGAATAAACAGCGACCGTCTTGGGTGCGCACGCCCACCAATGACACTTCTTCATCGAAATTAATGGCTTGTTCAGCAATGGCCTCGTTACGCCAATCATTGGGGATTTCGGTTGACTCTGCTTGTTTTAGCCAATGTTGACCTTTTCCGTCATAACCACCGGTGCGGCGTTTTAGTAATACGCGTTCACCATACGCTTGATGCAGTGCTTCACTGCTAACCGCGTCGGTGACTAATTGCCAAGGGGCGGTTGCAACCGACAATTCATCAAGTAAGCTTTTTTGGGTAAAGCGATCCGCTAGGCGGCCAAACACTGGGCCATTAATAAAGTGGGGATGCTGGCTTAGTTGTAAACTGGTGCTTGATTCTGGCCATTGTTCACGCTCAGCGGTGATCACATGTGAACTTTCAATCGGTAAAATATCGCCGTTTGGGGTCATAATATCTACAGGGCGCACATCAATGGCTAGAGGCTGCCCAGCGTGACTGAGCATGGCACCTAATTGACCATTACCTAATACCCAAACCGTATGTTGCTGGCTCATTAGTCTTCTCTCGGATCTGGATTATCTAAAATTGAACGAGTTTGCTCGTCACGAAAAGCATCGATTCGTGCCGCTAATTGAGTATCTGACGTGGCTAAAATTTGGCTTGCAAGTAATCCTGCGTTAAATGCCCCCGCAGTACCAATAGCTAAAGTGCCCACAGCAATTCCTTTAGGCATTTGTACAATCGATAATAAGCTATCCATGCCCGATAACGCTTTGCTTTGTACTGGAACCCCTAAAACAGGTAAACGTGTTTTAGACGCAATCATGCCAGGTAAATGAGCCGCGCCACCTGCGCCACCAATAATCACTTTATAGCCTTTGTCGGCTGCGGTACTGGCAAAGTCCATTAGTTTGTCTGGAGTGCGATGAGCAGAAACCACTTCAACGTGGTAAGGCACTTGCAATTTATCCATAATTTCTGCTGCGGCTTCCATAGTTGGCCAATCACTTTTAGAACCCATAACAACAGCAACAAGAGCTTGCATGGTTTACTCCTTAATGTACTTATTCAATTCGTATATTTGATGTATTTTCTATACCCCATGGCACTGCGAAAATAGCATCAATAATAAGGCGATAAAAAGGTGACAGATAATATCATGTTGCAGAGGGTTACGCTGCGCTTTAGTGTTTTGTGAGGCTAACACTTAGTTTAGAAAATTGGATACTAAAGTAGATGATAATTCACCGTTTAGAAGGGTATGGTGAACTGATGGTGATTTTATTTAGTTATAAGATATAAATTTAGTGCATTATTATGCAGTAAACGGTACGTTATTCCAAAAGCTTGAGTTATTTGTTCAATGATGTGTGTGATTTGAATGAGTAGACTATTATTTATGGCATGAATCATCAAAATTAATATGTTGATAAAGGTTTAGTAATAATGACGACATTGAACAGTCTAATTGTTGGAGGGGTTATCTCTTTTTTGCCTTTTATGGTCAATAGCGCAGCACTTGAAGCTGTACTGCTAGGAGAGTTCTCTAATAATTCGATTGACGTGACGCAAATGAAGCCGATGGCTGTGCTTGATTTGTTGGCGCAAAATAGTCAGCAAGATTTAACTTTTACGTTTCAGGAAATGAGCATAACCCGTGGCTGGATGGAAATGCCCAAACTTCAAAATGCGTGTATGTATAACAAGGTTAAAACGCCAGCACGGGAAAAAGTGGGTTATTTTAGCCAGTATCCTATTACCCTATATCCGCCATTAAGGTTAATTGTTCGCAGCGAAGATGCTAAGCAATATGCGACTGATTTTGATATTTCATCGATCCAACCGTCACAACAAATGCGTTATGCGTTAGTTAAAAATCGTTCTTATGGTGTACTTGATCCGCAAATTGTAAATAAAAAACAGTTGCTGTTTTTTCGTGATGGACCTAATTCGATAGCAAAATTGCTTGAAATGCTTTCACTGGATCGCATTGATGGTTTTATTGAATATGCCGACACAGTAAATACTTATATTCTTGATCATAAAGCGAATTTTGAAATAAAAACCATTCCAATTAAAGGTGCTAATAAACCTTCACCCGGTTATATCGTTTGTTCGAAAACCGATTATGGTTTGCAATTGATACATGCCATTGATAAAGCAATGAGCCAAGCTTCTTTTCAGCAGGCATTGATTACCATTCACCAAGAGTTTGCGTCAGTGGAAGATAAATCATTATTAGGGGACGAATTAATCACAATTTTTGAAAACGCAAACTAAACTAAGTTTGAATTATTTGTTTAAAGGACTGCTATTTTACAAAAGGATGGGCATTACAGTTTTAGCAGGGGTATTATGTGATCTATTCTACGGTAAAAAGAGCCACGATTTTCATTTCAAACGCGAGTCTGTCGTATCAAATAACCCATTTAGTGTGTTTATTATTTTTAGCGGCTTTTATGCTTCCTTTTCCTGCCAAATCAGCTCCCTTAGAAGGCATTTTATTGGCAGAGACCGACAGCAATCAAAGTGATTTAACCAAAGCACAGCCTCTGGGCATGTTTGCGGTTTTGCTAGACCACAGAGAGAATTTATTTAACTTTACCCAACAGCAAGCCAGTTATAGCCGCTCATGGAGTGACTTAAACAAGCTAGGCAATGCGTGTATGTACAATAAATTTAAGTCAGCAGAACGTGAGCAAGTGTCATACTTTAGCAGCAAGCCAATTACGGTATATCCGCCGCTCAGATTTATCGTATTAAAGAAAAACCGCCATTTATTTCCAAATATCATCGACTTTTCTCATCTTCCGCCAAGTATGAAAGGCAATGTTGGTGTGGTAACCGCGCGCTCTTATGGCGATAACCTAAACCCAATTATTGCAGAACATCCTGAGTACTTTTACTTTCGCAGTGGCATGAACTCAACCAACAAACTATTGGAGATGCTAGCCAAAGAAAGGGTGGTGGGGATTTTGGAATACTCTGCTGAAGTGGGTTTTATTAAACAAAGAATCGGCATGGAATTCGAACATTACGCCATTCCAATTAAAGGTGTATTACAACCGAGTTATGGTTACATTGCGTGTTCAAAAACGCCAATGGGCCGGCAATTGATAGACAGTATTGACACCGTGATGCGCAACCCCAGCTTTATACAGGCATTTATTGACGAGCATAATCGGAATTTTGATGAGGATGAAACCGCGTTAATTAAACCCGAGTTTGATAAATTACTTAAATCAGAACAATAGTGACCACTTGAATAACCCTTTTTAACCTTGAGCTCGTTTGTAATGCCAAACGTATTTAATTTAAGGGATATTGATGAAAGGGTATTTTCAGGTTGTAAAGTTGCCATTGGATCTAAGGGCTTATCGTAGTATTGGACTGGTGTGTTTGGCGCTAGGTTTATCAGCTTGTCACCAGCAAACCAGTATCGAAGATGCGCATAAGCCGCTTTTATCTGCCAATGAAACCACCGACAGCCTCCCTACTGATGCTGTTCAAGTCGATGCAGCGGTGCTATTAGCCGAGCCTTCAGCCGAGGCTTTAGCAAAACCTTTTGCTGAACATGGCTTACCTCGCTCGATAACCTCGTTGGCGGTACCAACTCAACAGCCTGGGCGCTTTATCAGTTATGTCCCCAATGGCAGTAGGGTTGCGGCTGAAACCCCTGTATCTACTTTTTCTATCGATGTGGATACTGCCAGCTATGCCACATTAAGACAACACATTAACCTTGGGCTTTTGCCACAGAGAAATAGCATTCGCGTGGAAGAGTTAGTCAACTATTTCAATTACAACTATCCGCTGCCAAACATCAATGATGCTCCCTTTAGTCTTCATACTGAGTTGGCCCCATCACCCTATAATCAAGAGGCAACATTGCTGCGTATTGGTGTGCAAGGTTACAAGTTAATGCCTGAACAAATTAAAGCTCGAAATCTGGTGTTTTTGATTGATGTGTCTGGCTCTATGTCATCTGCCGACAAATTACCGCTATTAAAACAAGCGCTAATGCTGCTTAGTTCAGGATTAAATGCACAGGATAAAATATCAATTGTGGTTTATGCCGATGGCGTACGCCAAGTATTAGACGGCGTGAACGGCAATGCCGTGCAACAAATACAGCAAGGGTTAAACAGCCTTGAAGCCGGCGGAGGCACTAATGGCGGCAAAGGGCTTGCGTTAGCCTATGAGCTGGCTCAAAAACATTTTATTGAACATGGGGTTAATCAGGTGTTGTTGGCAACCGATGGTGATTTTAATCTTGGCATGAGTAATCACACTGAACTGGTCAATTATGTGGTTCAGCAAAGGCAAAGTGGTGTAGGGTTAACCACACTGGGTTTTGGGCTTGGGGCGGCAACTGCACAATTCAATGATGGATTACTGGCACAGCTTGCGGCAAAAGCCAATGGTCAGTATGCGTATATTGATACCCTCAATGAGGCGCGAAAAGTCCTTCATGATCAATTATCGCAAACCTTGGATATCATTGCCGCTGATGTAAAAATTCAAATCGAGTTTAATCCCGCGATCGTGGCCGAATATCGCTTAATTGGTTATGAAAGTCGTCAATTACACCGCCAAGACTTTACTAATGACAAGGTAGATGCGGCAGAAATAGGGGCAGGTCAAAGTGTGACGGCGTTATATGAGCTGCGTTATAACCAAAGTACTCAATTAATGAACCCACCATTACGCTATAAAACTACTGAGGTTGGTAAACAGCCTGGCGCGTTATCTCAGCGTCAGCAGTTTGATTCAGATGAAATTGCTTTTTTATCGCTTCGCTATAAACCTTTTCATGGCGGGCTATTAGCCGCTTCGAAAAGCCAACTTATTAGCCAGGCGATTTTAGCCAGTTCTGAGCATAAACATCTTCAGCAGGCGAGTGATGATTTTCGATTCGCCGCCGCGGTAGCGGGTTTTGGTCAACTCGTTAATCATAATCATTATGTACATAATATTGATTATGATAAGTTAATTAACTTAGCTGCAGGAGCAATGGCAAACGATCCTTTCGGTTATCGGCATGAGTTTTTACAATTAATGCGCACAACGCAATTATTAGTTGCACAGGGAACCCCGCAACATGGTGGTTTTTATGATGATGCAGATCAGCGTCAGTATCTCCAAAAAGCGGCTGATGGCACATACCCTATGCCTAAACCGATAACGCATGGCGAGCAATAATTATTGCCACCTAATTTACTACACCGATTTAAAGAGAAAGTGCATGACACTAAAACCTGATACAAGTGCATCCGTAGCAACCGAGAGTGGCGTTTTGACAACGGATGAGCAGTTAATGCTGGCTTATCAAGCGGGCGATATCAGTGCTTTTGAACAGCTTTATAAAAAGCATAAAGGCCCTTTATATCGCTACTTTGTTCGCCAATTGCGTGATAACACCTTAGCGGAAGATTTATACCAAGAGGTTTGGGGCAAAGTCATTAAGGCGGTGGCGACCTACCAAGTGAGTGCAAAATTCACCACCTGGTTATATAAAATTGCCCATAACCTGATCATAGATCATATTCGGGCAGTAAAGCCATTAGATGACACCCAGGCGTTAGGTGAAGATCAAACCATGGACAGCTTTAATGCCGCCAGTGAGGTTGAGCCTGACCAGCAATTGCTGCAACTGCAACAAGCCAAGCTACTGCAAGGATGTATTGATTTATTACCCGCGGTGCAAAAAGAAGCTTTTTTGTTGAATGTCGAGTTAGGCTTAACCGCATCAGCCATTAGTGACATTGCCAAAGTGACATTAGAAGCCACAAAGAGCCGTATTCGATATGCGTACCAAAGTATTAAGTTATGCGTTACTCAAAAAACGCAGGAGGCATAAAGATGGTGAAAGATAATGATGAAACCTTTTTAGCCTTGCAGGATGAAATTTCAACGCTCTACCATCAGGGGATTAAAGAAGAGCCGTCGGCACAATTAGATGAAACGGTTTTAGCCATGGCACAAGCTGAATTGCAGCGCGTTAAAACAAACAATATCTTGGCTGATGCTAACGGTAACACTGTGGTTAAGCTAAAAGGTTGGCAGCAGTATCGCTGGCAATTATCAACCGCGGCATCGGTTGTGATTGTGGCTGGCTTGTTTATGATGATGCCAATGCAGCAACATTCTGATCCTGCTCAAATGGGCATACCTGATGAAACGCCTGCACCTATGTCTATGATGCATGAACCATTACCAGCAGCAAGCGACGTCAGAGCCGCTGAAGTCATGCCAGAGGATAGTAACGCTCGTGCTGCCAAGGCGGTGAATCCGTCACAGATACAAGGCGCAGCAATGTCAGCACCAAGCATTCAAAGCGATGCGCCGCCAGAGGTTGAGCCGCAAAAGCCACAAGCTGAAAATGCACAGTCAACATCCTTGCTGTCAGAGCTCAAGCCATCAAGTCGCGACAATATGACGCTTGAGTCGCAACCGCAATTGTCAAAACAAGCCGAATTGATAACCCTTGATACGGCAGAGAAAGCCATGGCGACTCTCAATCAGTTAGTCGCTTCGCAGCAATGGCCGCAAGCCGAGCGTTATTTGTTAACGATGGAGCAAAGGTTTCCTGAACTTAATAGCCCCAAACACCCGTTACATAGTGATTATCAGTTAATAAAACAGCAGCTTACCGCGCGTTAAATCCGATACTGACGTATAAAAAGACCAAGCCTCGGCTTGGTCTTTTTATACGTCAGTATCGGTGTTGCCACGGTCATAATAGCAACAAAACCAACATAACTACCATAACCGTTGTTATTGGTTACATTTTGACGCTTTCAAAAATATCACATTCTGGTAACTTTACCGCCAATAACAATACAAAAGGGAAAATGGCTCGTGATAAAACTTCGTCGTTCAGTATTAAGTTACATGGTTGCACTGGGTTGTGTTAGTGCTTTTTCAACGGTGGCCTACGCCAGTAATGGTTATTACCGTGCCCCAGCATTACATGACAACACCTTAGTGTTTACCGCTGAAGGGGATTTATGGAAAACGCAGCTTAATAGCAAAGTGGCTAGCCGTTTAACAACCCAAGCGGCAGAAGAAACCGAGGCGAGTATTTCACCCGATGGTCAGCGCCTAGCTTATACCGCTAATTATGAAGGCGCGACAG
The DNA here is from genome assembly GCF_025971955.1 of Shewanella subflava. Lineage (GTDB taxonomy): Bacteria > Pseudomonadota > Gammaproteobacteria > Enterobacterales > Shewanellaceae > Shewanella > Shewanella subflava. The sequence goes on along the minus strand of NZ_JAPDMX010000013.1, from coordinate 15,965 downwards.
AAGTCTATGTTATGCCGATGGCGGGCGGCGTGGCAAAACGAGTCAGTTTTGAAAACTCCCGCGTTAGATTACAGGGCTGGACTGCAACGGGCGATATTCTTTACTCAACCGACAACGCTTTTGGTCCGGCTAATTACTGGGTGCTGAAAACCATTAATCCAGACACATTAGTGGTCACAGATTTACCCCTTGCCGACGCGATAGAGGGCAGCATTGATGCCAAAGGCGAGTATGTTTACTTTACCCAATTTGGTCTTCAAGCCAGTGGCGATAATGCCAAAGTGTATCGTGGCGGCGCCAAAGGTGAAATTTGGCGCTATCAATTAGGCACAGATAAAGAAGCCGAGCAGTTAACTCTGCAACATCCAGGCTCGGTGCGTCAGCCCATGTTATGGCAACAAAGGGTGTTTTTTATCAGTGATGCCTCGGGCAATGACAACATCTGGTCAATGTCATTAACGGGTGAAGATATTAAGCAGCACAGTCAATATACAGATTGGCAAATTAGAGATGCTAAGTTACATCAAGGCAAAGTGGTGTTTCAGCAAGGGGCGGATATCAAGCTGTTTGACCTTGCTAGCAATCAAGAGTCAGTGGTGGATGTTGATTTAAGCAGTGATTTTCCACATCGCCGTGAACATTGGGTTAATGACCCTATGGCGTTTGCTACCTCAACCCGTTTAAGCCCAAAAGGCGATCAAGTGGTGATCACCGCTCGCAGTCATGTTGCCATTGCCAATAAAGATGATCGCCGTTTGATTCAAATCGCATCGGCAGCAGAATCCCGTGTGCGAGATGCCATTTTAAGTACGGATGGTCAGTGGGTATATGGTATTAGTGATGCTTCTGGCGAGCAGGAAATTTGGCAATATCCGGCCGACGGCACCGAAGGGGCAAAACAGCTGACCAAAGACGGTAAAACACTGCGCACCAGTTTAAGTCAGTCACCGAATGGCCGCTATTTAGCGCATGACGATTATATGGGCAATGTGTGGCTGCTTGATTTAACCACCAACAAAAATCTCAAAATTGCCACTAACGGTGAAGGTTTAGGCCCTTATCAGGATATCGTGTGGTCTCCAGACAGCAAATTTATTGCCCTAACTAAAGCTGAAATAGGTAAGCAGCGTCCGCAAATTGTGTTGTATTCAGTGACACAAGCCAAAGCCCAAACCTTGACCTCAGATAAGTATGAATCATTTTCGCCCAGCTTTAGCCACGATGGTGATTGGTTATACTTTTTATCGAATCGCGATTTTAAAGCTACCCCAAATTCACCTTGGGGAGACAGAAACATGGGGCCGGTTTTTGATAAACGTACGCAGATTTTTGCCTTAGCACTGAATAGCAAAGCACAATTTCCGTTTGCTAAAACCACAGAATTAACCGCCGCAAACCAAGACGACAAGGTAGAAAAAGCCAAAACCAAGCTTGATTGGCAAGGTTTAGCGCAACGTTTATGGCAAGTGCCAGTGGAAGCGGGCAATTATAATCGTTTGCAGCAATCTCCCACTGGTTTATATGTGGTTGACACTGTTAATGATAAAAGCGCGTTAAAATGGATTAAGTTTGATAACATCGCCCCAAAAGTGGATGTTTTTGCTGACGATATTGCTGATTTTACCCTCGCAAATGATAACGCAACTATTATGCTGCGTAAGCAAAGCAATCCTAAAGAATTATTGATTGTTGCTGCGGGTGATAAAATCCCTGCGGATGTGAGCCAAGCGAAAGTGAAGACCGAGCAATGGCAACTGCGAATATCACCGATGCAAGAGTGGCAGCAAATTTTTGAAGATGCGTGGTTAATGCATCGTGGTCAATTTTTTGATACCCAAATGCGCGGACTTGATTGGCAAGCCACTAAAGCTAAGTATCAGCCTTTGCTGCAACGACTCACCGACAGAAATGAATTAAACGACATTTTTGAACAAATGATGGGTGAGCTAGACTCGTTGCATTCGCAAGTTCGTGGTGGCGATCTGCCACAGGATGCCGATGCAGCCAAATCAGCGTCATTAGGTGGGCGTTTAAATCTGACGGAAAAAGGCGTTGAAATCGCGCACATTTATCAAAATGACCCTGAGTTACCCAGTCAAGCATCACCGCTGGCACGTATCGATGCCGATGTTAAAGTTGGCGATATTATCAAAGCGATTAATGGCAAACCTGTTAGCCATTTGGGGGATGTGACTCAGCTATTGCGTAATCAAGCGAATAAGCAAGTATTGTTAACCCTAGAACGTGGCCGTGAGCAGCATCAAACCGTGGTATTGCCAACCGATCCTGCAACCGATGCCAAACTACGTTATCTAGACTGGGTACACCATAATCAAGCTAAGGTAAGTCAGGCGTCAAAAGGCGAATTTGGCTATTTGCATTTGTATGCCATGGGCGCAGGCGATATTGAAAGCTTTGCCCGTGAGTTTTACACCAACTATGACAAGCCTGGGTTGATTATTGATGTAAGACGTAATCGTGGTGGCAACATTGATAGTTGGATTATTGAAAAACTGCTGCGCAAAGCATGGGCATTTTGGCAACCCACCCACGGCAGTGCTAATACCAATATGCAGCAAACCTTCCGCGGTAAACTGGTGGTCTTAGCCGATCAAATGACTTACTCCGACGGTGAGACTTTCTCGGCAGGGATTAAAGCTCTCGGTATCGCCCCATTAATTGGTAAACAAACCGCTGGGGCAGGGGTGTGGTTATCGGGACGTAACAGTGTAACCGACAATGGTATGGCTCGCGTGGCGGAATACCCACAATATGCAATGGATGGCCGCTGGGTGGTTGAAGGACATGGTGTTGAGCCTGATATTGAGGTAAGTAACTTGCCCTACGCCACTTACCAAGGTAAGGATGCACAATTAGAAAAAGCAATCAGCTATTTAAAGGAGCAGCTAGTACAAAGCCCTTATCAACCTTTAAAAGCACTGCCATTACCTAAAACCGGTAAAGCAGATGATATTCACGCTAATTAATCCGTCTATGTTACATAGTCAGTTAATGTCGATATAATCAATTACAGCCCCATTAATCATGGGGCTGTTTTCAGGACAAAAAGCGTCACAATAAATGTGTTTTTGTATTTATCGACTACCCAATTTAATTAAAGTATGTAGCTAAAAGTAGCAATGAACTTAAACATTTCAGTATAACTTCTTCACTAATATATAAATTAAAATTAATTTGCATGTTTCCATTCCTAAAATTTAGGAGGCGAATTTTTATTGGACCTATTGCTCAGCTAATCATTATTGCCTTACTATTTACATAACGACTATCCGTTGTTGATATATAAACCCAATAAATTAATACGCCTATGTTTTGATTTATTAAGTGAAGGGCAATCTCGAACATTGCCCTTCACTCCTCTCTAAATAATTAAGTTAATGTTTTTTAAAGAATAAACTAACCTGCCTAGTAGTTAATTAATATATATTTAAATGTTATAGGGATCTTGATTAAGTGCCAATAGCTTTAGTTAGCAAAATATTTTGATAGCTGGTATTACCGACATTCAGACTTTATGATGTTGTAAATTATTGACTTATATAATAAATATCTATCATAACGTCAGAGAGGCAAAAATTTAGCCCGTTTAGGGCTATTTTTAAGGCGAGATTCTACTAAAAAAGCAGTTCTATATGATCCGTAGGTATTTAAATATGAAGTTGTCTTGTTAGTGCTCGATTATGGTTATTCCATTCAAAGTGACAACGCTAAAGTGACATGATCAATTACCCTAGCTTTGAATGGGGCATAAATGCGTTACGGGTTATCACTTTTTAATTCATTTATCTTTGAGCAAGTACTGAAGACCATCGCTTCAACCTAATCAATTGCCTGCCGCAGGCTTATGTGCAAGCACGACCATGACACGCTGCGAGTTCGTCCCTGAAAGCTCGGCCATGACGTCCATGTCATGGACGGTCACAGCCGTGCTTACACCTGAAATTTTAGCACCTTTTTGTCACTAAAAAGTAAAAGATGAAAACCATAAAGCACAATTTAAAACTTTCAGATTCAATTTGAATTGAGGTCATCGAGAAAAGGTCGTGAGCTTGGCATGGATGCCAAGCTAGCTTTCGTTAGGCCAGGGATGGCCTATCGGAAGCGTTAGGGCTTTTCGACAATGGCCGAAGCGGGCAGCAAATGAGGTTTAAAGCTGGATCGATCCCCATCGAAAACATGCGCTTTTCAGCATTTTTCGTCTGGGGCGCTGAGGGTTTCCAAAGGGGCACAAGCGTTTTGCCCCTTTGGTCTGGTGTGGGCGAAGCGCCACGACGTTAGTGGCCGCAGGCCATATTGCAAATATAGGCTATATTGCAAGCAAACCTTGAGGCAGAAATCCATTATTCCTTGATAAGCATTTATGATCACGAACTGCGTCTATTGACAATTATCATTAACAAAGTGGTTGATAAACAAAGTAATCGCATCACGATTAGCAAGCACACGTTGATCAAATACTTGCTGCCCTGGTGTTTCAGTGCAAAAAGCAATTTGGCTTCCGCTTTGAAATAACGCACTTTCAAACGAACTATCAAAATGATTAAAAATAATGCCATCTTTAACAGGGCATTCATCAATCTCACCATCGTCTGCAATCGGAAAATATCTTCCTAAACAATCGCGTAGCTGGTAACTGAGCGGTCTAGGTAACGCATGAGATTCTAATGCATACAAATAAGTGTCATGCAGCAGCACATCTTCATGGCAGGTTAATATGCCATGCTGAGCGGCAGACAATAACTGGGTCATGGATTGCTGTAAAATAAGTCCTTCAACCGATGTGTGTGAATTTGATACCACTTGACCCGATTGATGGACAAAACCCCGATTAGGATTTTGCTGAAACAGATTTAATCGGTTGCCAATACTAAATCCGCTTGGGTTGACCAAAGGCAAAATACTCAAATTGATTTTTTCAAGAATGCTTGGGTTAAGTTGCTCTAAGGCGCTGATCAATCCCCACGGGCCTGCGGATTCTTCACCGTGAAATCCCGCACAAACCAAAATAGACGGTTTGCCAGAATCAATGTGTGCGGTTTGGTATAGCGACAGCGGATAATGCTGGTTGCTTTCATCAATAAAACCTAATGGTTTCTCTTGCAACTTTAAACGACTAACTTGAGTAGATAAATACTGCTCAAATTGCGTTAAATCATTACTTTGGCAGTTAAATAACTCACTGTGCCATAGATAGTTTTTAAATAACTGAGTCATACATATTATTGTTAATGAACCATTTTCATATAGTAAGCAGCGGCGAATAAAATAACTATCAAAATCTATTGCCTCACAAAGTGTTAGTAAAAAATTGCTAAAACTGCTGACACCAAGTAAACAATGTTGATTTTTTGTACTTATTAGGTTGGTTGTCTAGGGTGATGTTATGTTTTGACACTATATTTACTTTGAATATTCATCATTGTTGCTTATCTTTGCCGCAGAATTATTAGGAGTAAATATGACTAAGCCTTTATCATTTATTGTTTTACTAACCGCTATTTTAGGTTTATCTGCCTGTGCTACGGGTAATACCCCTGAAGCTAAAAAAGCCAATGCACGTAAAGAAACCCAAGAAGCCTTGACTGAAATTTTTAAAGAACATCCAGCGGCAAGAACTGCGGTAAATCAGTCTGTGGGTTATGTTGTCTGTACGGGCAGTAATAGCTATTTGTTTGCACTATCAACTGGTGGTGGCATTTGTGTGTTAACCGAAGGCGGCCAAAAGTCTTACTACCGTTTTGCAACCGGTGGTGTGGGCGCAGGGATCGGCTGGAAGCAAATGGCTTATGTACAAGCTTTTACCAAGCGTGATGCATTAACCCGCTTTAAAGAGTCTGGCTATGAAGGCCAAGCTCAGGCTGAAGCCAGTGCTAAATATGAAGATAAAGGTGACCAAGCCTCTGCCAATCAGTCGGTTGATATCGATGGCGTAAAAACCTATCAAGTCAACTTAATGGGTGCAGCTGCTCAGGCGACGATTCAAGGTTACAAGTATTGGAAAACGGATTTTAGCGAAGATTTTATGCAAAAATCTGAGTAATATGCAGTCAATATTCCTAAAAAAAGCCGCATTTAGCGGCTTTTTTATGACTGTTTATTTATGTTTTAGTGCTTAATTTCAACTTCGCATGCTAATGAGTTGGCAATAAAGCAATTAGCGTGCGCTTTTTCGTGAATTTTCGCGATTGTTTCCTCGCTCACTTCCACACCTTCTGCAAATACCACTTCAGGGTTTAAGGTCATTTTCACCACTGCGATTTTACCTGCGTCATTTTTGCCTAAATCAGCAATAGCATTATCGCTGTATGTGCTAACGGGTAAACGTTTAAGGTGCGCTATCGCTAAAAAGGTCAGCATATGACAAGAAGAAAGTGCAGCCAACAGATTTTCTTCTGGGTTAACTTTTTCTTCGTTACCTTTATATTCAGGTGCTGATGAAGCCTCAACCGATTGACCACTACCATATTTAACTTGATGATCACGATTAAATTCGCCTTCTGCTGCTGGTGAAGTGTGCCAATCAACAGTTACTTTAAAACCCATCTACTACTCCTAATTTGCGCGACCACATTGTTCAAAAAAACGTAACACGATGACGATTCAACACTAACTTGCGGTCAATGTCCACGCTTTTTGTATGCATTTAATTGCATCATATAAATGAATTTATTATGAGAATGAACTCAACAATATATACCGTAATACAAGGTGTTAATAACACCTTATTTTTTATACCTAAAAAGGTCATTTTTAGTGAAACGCTTAATTTGCTAAATAATGATTGTTGCACATTTGTTATGAATACGTATGCATTGTGTTGTTAACAAAAGGGGGCAAAGCCTAGTATATCGGCATAATAATTGTTCGATATTCGAGATAGTGTAAGTGGTTTATCTGAGTGTTGGGCGCAATAAAACCTGTAAGGTGAAGGGGAAAACCAATGCTCAAAAGTAAACCCACTGTTTTATCGTTAGCTATTGCAGCAGGCATGAGTGTGATGTTCATGCCTTATTCTGCTTTGGCCGCTGATGCAGTCGCTTCAGCCGCGCAGCCAGTCTCATCGGCAGAGAATGTGACATCAACGGGGGCTGACACGGCCAAGGCAGATGTGACCGCTGACGCGTTGACCAATAACGATGAAGCTATTGAACGTATTTCAGTGAAAGGCTACAGCCGCAGTTTAATTGATTCACTTAACTCAAAACGATTCAGCGATACCGTATCAGAGCAATTATCAGCCGATGACTTAGGCGCGTTGCCCGATGTGTCGATGGCGGATGCGTTAACGCGTTTACCCGGTATTTCAGCGGTACGCACCGGGGGGCAGGCTGCTGAAATTAACATTCGCGGTATGTCTGGCGGGTTTGTTTTTTCAACCTTAAATGGCCGTGAACAAGTTTCTACTAGCGGCTCACGCAGCATTGAATTTGACCAATACCCTTCAGAGTTAATCAGTTCAGCAGCCGTGTATAAATCACCTAAAGCATCGCTGATTGAAGGCGGAGTGGCTGGCACGGTTGAGCTGCAAACTATCAGCCCTTTAAGTACAGATAAAGACCACAGTTTTGTGGTTAATGCCCGCGGTATGCATAACGACCGTGCTAGTGAAGTTTATGGCGCAGAAGAATACGGCAGTCGATTAAGCTTTTCATATCAAGGCAAGTTTTTAGAAGACACATTAGGGGTTGCTGTAGGGTATGCTCGTTTAGATCAGCCCAGCGTTGCCACGCAGTTTATTGGTTTAGCCTATAACGACTCAAAAGAGTTAGACGGGTTAGCAAATGATGTAAATGGCCCCATTGATAATCCAAGCTATGAATACATCAGTGAAGGCTTTGAAATTCAACATTTAGGTGGTGTTGAAACCCGAAATGGTTACATGGGCGCTATCGAATGGGCACCCGTTGATAATTTTGTGCTTAAGGGTGATGCCTTTATGTCACGCTTTGACAGTGAGGCCTTTGCGCGTGGTTATCGTGTCAAATTAGGTGGCCGCAATGCCAGTGTTGCCAATCCGACATTTGATGGCAATAGCGTGATTGGTGGCACTTTTAACCGCACATCTAAAAGTTATACCCGGGTTGAAATTGTTAATGATGACAACCAAGATTTTGACGAAGTTAACAGCTATGGCATTAACGCGGATTGGCAGGTCACCGACAAATTAAATGTGAATCTCGATGTGTCATTATCATCGGCAAAAAGCGATTTTCGTAATGGTCTGTTATGGTCAAATGTGGCCGAAGATGCCAATGCTGACACGCCCATTTTTGATGAAAACGTGTCAATTAGCTACTTACTGAATGGCTTAGACTTACCCGATGTAGGTTTTAATCAAGCGCCAGCATTTTCTGATATTGATCGGGTGATGGTCAGTAAATATGGTATTTACCCATATGAAAACGAGGATGAAGTAAAAGCCTACCGTGTCGATTTTAAATACGATCTTGAAACCGATGTGATCAGCAGCATTGAGTTTGGCGCACGCTACTCAGATAGAACCTATTCCAATGATCGTTCGGTATTTGAATATGGAAATGACGGTGCATTTTCAAAATCAGAACCGCCGTTAAAATTAACCGAAGACATGACAACCGTTATCGATTGGCAAGGGGATTTTAGTTATTTTCCTGCTTATTTAGCTATCGATTTAGACTCGGCATTAAATGCTTGGTTTCCAAATGGCGTGCCACAACCCGTACAAACCTGGGGTAACGCGGGTGGGGTGATTGATCCTAAAGGGTATACCACTAACTATTCATGGACCATGCTGCAAAGTGGTGACGTTTATGAAAAAGTGTTAGCGGCCTATGTTATGGCCAATATCGACACCGAAATAGCAGGTATTCCTGTCACGGGTAACTTTGGTTTACGTATGGTGGATACTGACCAATCAGCAACCATGCTACAAAATGTTGAGGGTGATGTTGACCTTGGGGCTCAAAACATTACTGACAGCATAGGCATAGTGAATCAAAATTACGTGCAAACCGTGCAAGGTGTGACGTACACCGATTATCTCCCGTCAATGAACTTGAATTTTAAAGTGGCCGATGATTCTCAAATTCGCTTTGCTGCGGCTAAAGTGATGTCTCGCCCACCGATTAACCGTTTAGCGGGCGATATCAGTGCGTCGGTTTCCGATGACGGTGAAATCAATGGCTCAAGTACCAATAACCCTTTTTTAATGCCGTTTTATGCCGATCAATATGATCTGTCCTATGAGCAATATTTTGATGAAGGCGCCTTTGTTGCGGCGATTTTCTACAAAAATATTGACTCATTTATCGATACGGTCGCCATCAGCAACTTTGATTTTAAAGGCAATGGCTTTAACGTGCCTGAATACATCATTGATGAAATTAGCGGTGAGCAAATAGCCACAACCAACGGCACTTATACCACCGCAGTGAATAATGCCGAAGGCGGATATATTCGTGGACTAGAGCTGGCTTATACCCAAGTGTTTGCTTCGCTGCCTGATGCTTGGTCTGGCTTAGGATTTAACGCCAGTTACTCGTATACCGAATCTGAAGTGCAGTCAATTACTAATCTTGGCGGCGATACCACAACGCAAGACCTTCCAGGTTTATCAAATAACGTGGTCAGTGCCACCTTGTTTTATTCCTACGCAGGCTTTGAAACTCGGGTGAGTGCGCGTTATCGCGATGAGTTTGTGTCTGAGCAGGTGGCCATTAACGAGCAGGTGGTTAACTTTGATGCTGAAACCGTTATCGATTACCAAGCGTCATATCAAGTCACAGATGGTCTTGGGGTGTTGTTTCAGGTGAATAACCTTACCGATGAGCCCACCAAGAGTTACTTCGGCACACAAAACAAAACCGGCACTTTGCAATACTTTGGTCGCGAATTCTATTTGGGGTTCACTTATGCCATGTAATCAGCAGTCAGCATTCAAGCGTCAAATAACAATCAAAACACAACACAAGATTGCGTTACTACAAAAAGTGATGGGGAGAAGTCAGTCATGATGACCAAATCAACAATAACAAGCTTCAGTGTATTTGCACTGAGTATGACCGCATTAATTGGCTGTGGCGGTGATTCTGCCGAGCCTGGAAAAGTATTATTAACCTGTAATGTGCCTAACGTGCCCAATGCCGCGGGTACCGACTGTGTGCCGCCACCGCCGTTAAGCTGTCCTGCGCCTAAGTTTCCGGATGCAAAAAATGAAAGTTGTATCGTTGGCTATAACCCCGAATTACCTTTGCCTTCCGTGTTAGCGGGGCCTAATCAGGCGGTGCTGTATTACAACCGAATTAAAGACAAAGATAACTCAAACGCCAACCCTAATTATCCTGGTTATAAGCTCCATTCATGGAATAACGACACTTGCGATGCCTATGCGCCGCCGTTTGATTCCACTGATTGGGCCAATGGTCATTCATTTGATGGTATCGACCCTAACTATGGGGCTTACTGGCTGATTAATTTAAAAGAAGGTCACAGTGACTGTGGTAACTTTATTATTCACATTGGTACCGAGGGCTCAGGTAAAGCATTAGGTGACAGTGATCTGGTGATGAACCTTAAATCGTTTGAGGATGATGCCGCGCCAGAAGCGCAATTTAATCGGGTTAACTTCACCATTCATGGCGAATCGGATGTGTATGATTACCCCATTTTAGATGTTGGCTTTGCAATTGATGGTGCCAGTGCCCATTGGTTAGATCAAAACACCTTTGTGTGGAATGAGTCCCCTGATGGTGTGGCTAAATTTGTGTTACATCATTCACCCACAGCAGGTATCGAAGCTGATAACGACGGTAAAATCAGCGGCGGGCAAGTTGAGTTAACCGAAGCGACACTAAATGATGCGCAAAAAGCTTTAGTACCGCATTTGGCTGCCTGGCCGGCATATGAAGCGAACTTTAGTGCTGATGAAGCAAAAAGTATGGCCAAAGAGCAGTTGGTGCTGGTGGCATATGATAGTGACAATAAGCCAATAGCCGCTACCCATGTGCAAGTGGCCAAGGTGTTAGATGCACTATATACCAAGGGTGATAACGATGCCGATGAAGCAGCATTAGGCATAATATATGACAATGGTATTAGCGCTAAGGTGTGGGCACCAACGGCACAAAGCGTTAATTTAAAAATATATAACAGTGCTAAAACGCTGACCAAAACCGAGGCAATGAGCTTAGATACTGCAACGGGTATTTGGTCATTTACAGGAGACATGGGGCTTGATCGTCAGTATTACCGTTATGAGTTAACTGTGTATCATCCCGTGTCGAAAAAAATCGAAACATTAGAAACCACCGATCCCTATTCATTAAACGTTTCCAGCAATGGCCGTTTCAGTCAGTTTGTTAATTTAAGTGATGATGACTTAAAGCCACAAGGCTGGGATGGACATACAATCCCCACTATTGAAAACCCTGAAGATGCAGTGATTTATGAAGGTCATGTACGTGATTTCAGTGCCCGCGATGAAAGCACAACTGCCGCAAACAGAGGTAAGTATTTAGCCTTTACTGAAGATGGCACAGCCCCCGTTGAGCATTTGCGCACACTGGCAGAAAATGGCGTCACTCATTTTCACTTATTGCCCGTTAATGATATTGCCACCATTAATGAAAACCCTGCCGAACGTATCGATATTACCGATACCTTAGGCGCTCTGTGTAACAAGATCGACAACAGTGCTGCGGCATGTAAAACCCAAGATAAGTCAGCCACTATTGCATCGATTTTAGCGGATAATGCCGTGGGCTCGTTCGACAGCCAAGACTTAGTCAATGCAATGCGGGGATACGATAGTTTTAACTGGGGATACGATCCGCATCACTTTATCGCACCAGAAGGCAGTTATGCCAGTGACGCAGATGGCGTTGCGCGTATTGTTGAATTACGCGCCATGAACCAAGCATTGCATGAGCTAGGGCTTAGAGTTGTACTTGATGTGGTGTATAACCATACCAGTGCTTCAGGCCTATGGGATAACTCAGTGTTAGACAAAGTGGTGCCAGGTTATTACCACAGATATAACGAAATCAGCGGTAAAATTGAATCCTCAACCTGCTGTGACAACACCGCAACAGAGCACCGGATGATGGATAAGTTTGTCACTGACTCGATGGTCATTTTAGCCAAAGAATACGGTTTTGATAGCTTCCGCTTTGATGTGATGGGGCATATGCCTAAAAGCAGTATTTTAGCAGCACGTGAAGCGGTGCAAGCCGTTGATGCTGACAACTACTTTTACGGTGAAGGTTGGAATTTTGGTGAAGTAGCTGATAACCGATTATTCGAGCAAGCCGTACAAGCTAATATGGCGGGTAGCGAAGTCGGAACGTTTAACGACCGTATTCGTGAAGCGGTTCGTGGTGGTGCTTTGTTTGCCTCAGAGCAAAAAGATGATTACTTACGTGATCAAGACACGCTTAGGTTATCGATGGCCGGTAACTTACAAAACTATGTATTAAAAGACTTTAACGGTAACTCAGCCAAAGGCAGCAGCTTTAGTTGGAACAGCCAGCCAACGGCTTATGCACTCGATCCTGCAGACAGCATTAATTATGTGTCAAAACATGATAATGAAACCCTTTGGGATATCTTGCAATACTCAAATAATGAAACTCTGTCATTAGCATCACGGGTTCGTGTGCAAAATATCGCAGCCACTATACCGTTAATGAGTCAGGGTATTCCATTTTTGCAAATGGGTGGTGACATGCTGCGTTCAAAATCAATGGACCGAAACTCCTATGATTCTGGCGATTGGTTCAACTGGGTCGATTTTACCAAAAACACTAACAACTGGAATGTGGGCTTACCCTTAAAGCAAGATAATGCCGCCAAAATGGCGCAAATTATTAAAAGATCGGGTAACCCTAACTCAGCTGCATCAATGTCTGAAATTGAGTTTGCTTCCAATGTATTTAATGAGTTTTTATCGATTCGTAAAGCAAGCCCATTACTGCGTTTAACCACAGAGCAAGATATTATCGACCGCGTTGGGTTTCATAATATCGGCAAGCGTCAAACCCAAGGCGTGATTGTGATGAGTGTGGATGATGGCAACGGTTTAGCGGATATCGACCCTATGGTTGATGCCATGGTGGTGATGGTCAATGGCAGTGCTTCAGCACAGTCGCATACCGTATCCACAGCAAGTGGATTTAGCCTACATCCAACGTTAAGCAACTCAATTGATACAACTGTGCAAGGTGCCAGTTTTTATCAGGGCGAGGGTGAAGGCACCTTTAACGTACCGGCCTATACAACGGCGGTGTTTGTTAAAGCACAAGGCGATACTCAAGGCATGGGCTTAAGTGCAAATGCGACAGCGGGGGCGCCAGATGTTGTGCCATTTGGTAGCACGCAGGTATTTGTGCGTGGTGGCATGAACGGCTGGGGTGAAGTTGATGCATTTACCTATGTTGGTGCAGGTGAATACCGCGTGGCCATTACCCTTGCTGCTGGCGATTATGAGTTCAAAATCGCCTCGGCAGATTGGAGCACGGTTGATTTTGGCGCGCTATCCAGTGATGTAGCTGGTGTTGACGAAGATGTTGCAGAGCCATTGGCCACTAAAGGCGCCAATATGGTATTCAGTGCCACAGCCGATGCGACCTATGTATTCTCATTTGACGCATCAGATAAAGCGAATCCTGTGTTAACCGTGTATAACGAAGAGCCATTTGCTGGTACATCAGTATTTGTGCGCGGAGGCATGAATGGTTGGGGGGAAGCGAACGAACTTGTGTACTTGGGCGGCAGTGTTTATCAAACGCAAATTAGCGTAAATGCTGGCACCCATGAGTTTAAAGTGGCTTCAGCTGACTGGTCTACGGTTGATTATGGTAGTGGTGAAACAGACACGTCGGTAACACTGGCTGAACCTAAACTACTGGCCGTTAAAGGCAGTAACTTGAAGGTGACATTTGACAGTGATAGCGAATATACCTTCACTTTTGATATGAGTAATCGCAACGAGCCGACATTAACCATCAATAAAACTGAGATGTTTGCAGGCAATACCGTCTACATTCGTGGTGGTATGAATGGTTGGGGAGAAGTCGATGCCTTAACCTATCAAGGTGCATCGGTTTATACCGCTGATATCGCTATTGCTACCGGTGAGTATGAGTTTAAAATTGCAACGGGTGATTGGTCTACCGTCGACTTTGGCGCCGTTGCTGGTGATGAAATCGTACTAGAGGGCAGCAGTAAAACTCTTGCCAAGAAAGGGGCTAATATGAAGTTATCGGTTGCAGCCGATGCTACTTATCGATTCACCGTGACTGGCCCAAGTAGCGATTCACCGACATTAAAAGTGATGAGGCTGAATTAACATTAACACAGTGGCAGCACTTGTGTGTTCAACCCCAAAAACCAGCGAAAGCTGGTTTTTTATGGGGTAGGTGGCAACCTTACAAAGTCATTTAAAATACTGGGGGAAAACGTTTTATGCTTGCAGCTGTTTTATCGCTTCAATTAAGTACTGCGTACTTTGGGCACCTGAGATTAAATACTGCTGGTTAAACACGATAGCAGGTACAGCGCTGATCCCACGGCTTTGCCACAGGGCTTGCTCTGCTCTTACACTGTCAGCATACTGCTGCGATGTTAATACGGCTTTAGCTTGCTTGGGATCTAATCCAACCGTTTCAACCACATTTAATAACACGTCAATATCAGCAATATTTTGCTGTTGCTGAAAGTAAGCCTGAAATAAGGCCAATTTAAGGGCGGTTTGCTGGTTAAATGTTTTGGCCCATTGCAATAGCTGGTGGGCGTTGAATGTATTGTAAATACGCGATTGGTCAGTAAAGTTAAATTCAATGTCGAGGGTTTTGCCTATGGCAATTAAATTGGCTCTATTTTGTTGGCTTTGCTGGGGTGTTGAACCGTACTTTTCAGCTAAATGCTCACCTAGATGTTGGCCTTCTTTAGCCATTTGAGGGTTAAGCTCAAACGGATGCCAGGTAATATGGGCATCAATATTTGAGACGGCGGTTAACGCTTGTTGTAATCGTTGAAAACCAATGATGCACCATGGGCACATGACATCCGAGACGATATCTATTTGCAGAGTTTTAGGTGTCATGTTATCAACCTCGAAATTAATTAAGTTTCATTTATTGACATTAAGTGATTAAATTTTAAATGAAAAAGTCGCTTATTTGTCTGCTTTGTGAGCAAGTAGTGTAAAGCCCACTAAAGTAGTAAACAAAGTGACTTGTTTATGTCTATACTAAGTGTGTATTGTGGTGTTAAATAATGTTGAGAACAAGGTTGTTCAGATTTATTTGGTGTTATGGCTTTTAGTTATGCATCGCCTAAACAAACAATACAGAATTAAATTGCAGATGTGACTAGAATCTCATTTTGCCACATTGTTGATTTAATCTCTTGAGATCCACAGTACATGCCCCAAGTTCTATTTTAAGTGAGCAATTAAATTAGCATTAAAATAGACGTTATTACGTTAAGGACACTCTATGAAAATAAATCTTTCTGGTCACCATGTAGATGTTACCGACACTGTTAAACAACATGTAGAAGAAAAGTTCAGTAAGCTTGCTAGCCATTTTCCCACTCTTATTTCATTAGACATAATTATCGCTAAAGAACATGGCGAATTCGACGTAGAAGTTAGCACTAATTATGAAGGTTCACGTATTGCTGCCAAAGGCGTCGATGGCGTTATGTATCCAGCTATTGCCAGTGCAGCTAAAAAGTTAGATGCCGCACTTAAGCATCGTAAAGGTCATTTAAAAGCAGATAAGCATGCTAAACCTGAAGTTACCGCACCAGAAATTGCTTATGAAAAAGTACAAGAGATGGATTTACGTTAATTGATTAAATTCAGTTCAAATAAAAAACGCAGCTGAGGCTGTAATGCCAGTCAGATAAGCTGACTGGCGTTATTTTTTGTGTGGATATTTACTGATTTTTCGTTTCACTTGCCT
>NZ_JAPDMX010000034.1 GCF_025971955.1 Shewanella subflava | reverse complement strand
TCATAGTACCTCCGGTGAAAAAGGTACTATATTAAAGCGTGAGTATTATTGGTATGTGGGGTTTATTGACCGCTTACTTTTTAACAAGGATGTTATTGGTTTTGGTTAAGCCCACACGGACGTGCTTGCGGCATCTCGCTGGATTATCTGCACGATAGCCTGCGGCAGGCAATTGCTATGGTCTACGACCACTAATGTCGTGGCGCTTCGCCCACACCAGACCAAAGGGGCAAAACGCTCGGCCCCTTTGGAAACCCTCAGCGCCTCAGACGAAAAATGCTGAAAAGTGCATATTTTCGATGGGGATTGATCCAGCTTCTAACTTTGTTTGTTGACTGCTTCAGACTTATTCGAAAATGCTAACGCTTCCGATGGTGCATCCATGCACCGCGAAAGCTTTGCTCACATCCATGTGAGCATCACGCTATTGTCTTTTTCTAAATTCAGAACAAAGCACATAACATACGCATTAAACACCGTACGGGTAAAGGTTGGTATAGCCAACCTTTACCCGCAGCTTATACGGATGTTATCTACCAATCAAAATCCTAGGGGGTGATAATTACCTTAGATGATTTTGTGGCAATTGCGATTGTCCAAGGACTGCCACGACCAAAATGAAGCCGTCTTCCTTGGTAAAGTATGCCGTGTGCTTACCAATAGGGAAATAAAATCCATTTTCATATAAATCATTGCAGTTTTTGCCTACTGATGGATTATCAGCAAGCATCTGAAATCCAGTAAGAAGTGTGTTTTTGTATGCGTTCCACTGCATCTTGGAAAAGTGTGTAACGGTATAATTTTTGATTTTATGTAAATGAGCCTGTGCTAATTTACTGAGTTGATACTTACTCTTGCGCATACTTTACTTACAATGCGTTTAGGAAGTTTTCACCGTCAACGACATTGCCTTGGGCTAAGTCTGCTTTTGCCGACTCAAAGCAATGTTTGACGTAATCGGCTTTCATAGCTTCAAGTTCTTCATAGTCTCTGATAGACATTACAACAACAGCATCCTTGTTGTTTTTACTAATTTTAATTGGCTCACGTTGAGCGTTTAGCAGCAGCTCACCGAAATTACGTTTGGCATCATTTGCTGTTAATGTGTACATGGTTAAGCTCCAAGTTTGGATGTGCGATAAGATTATAGTTTATCGTGCTAAATGTGCAATTTAATTAAATCGTGCGATTTAACGTTAAAGCTAAACTAATAAATAACTGCAATTAAAACTAACGCAAACTTCCCATTAAGCTTGTGGCATTGGAGACGCGATGATTACTTATCAAAAAACAGAAGATTTATCTGCCTCAGCTAAGATTACCTTCGTAAATATGCGTTCATACTATGAACACTACTCAGTTGATTGGGATTGCGAAAAAATTGAACAGCAAATCTATGATTTAATTAATTTCGATATATTGCTCAACGGTGAGATTGTTGGTGCAATTCGTTTAGCATTTGATAACGATGGGTGCTACATTCGTGACTTGCAAGTCAGTGAGCAATTTCAAAGTAAGGGTATTGGCGCACTAGCACTTGCTGAATGTGAAAGGTTAGCAATTGATTCAGGCGTCAATACACTTAAATTGCGTGTATTTAAAATCAGTCCTGCTTTTCATCTATACAAAAGAGTCGGGTTTGTGCTGGATCATTCTGACGACAGGTTTTACAACATGTCGAGAACCATTACCAAAAAAACAATTTAAGAATGACTCGGTGAGCGTGATATTTTTAGTATGTGTAGGTTTTCATGGGTAAGGTGGTATGCGGTTGCACCTTAAATAAATAGCTAAACAGTGACTTAGACTAGTATTTATTTTTGCCCTTATTACATATAAGTGTTCAAAATGCCCTTAACAAAAAGGCCAATCGATTTGATTGGCCTTTGTTTTACTTATTGATTGGACGTTAATTCAACAATTAACGCGTACATTCTTCAAGTAAATAAGCAAGGTGGCGGTACGAAATACCACTGTGCTGGGTTAAGCCCACTTCACACATTCTGTTGGCGTAGTAACCTTCTTTGGTTTGTGCCGGAATGAGCTTTTTGATATTACGTAGCGCGCTGGCATTAATTTCAGGCTTATAAAGGCCTTTTTCACCCGCATAGCCACAACAAGCAATACCGTCTGGCAATACAACATGTTCAGCACAAGCATCTGCAATGGCTTGCAGTGTTGGCTCAAGCTTCATTTTGCGGGCGCTACAACCTTGATGCAGGGTAATACTCGGCTTTTTAGTGATGCTGTCTTTGACCTTAGGTAAAATCTTGTCGCGCATAAACTCAACTAGATCAAGAATATCCACTTTTGGATTACCGGTTAAGGTTCGGTAAGTACAAGATAATGCATCCACAACTACTGGCACTTTACCGTTGTCACTTAGCTTGCTTAATGTGTCAATCAGCTCATCACGCTTCATATCTGCGTTTTTAAAGTCGCCTTTTGATTCCCACATTTGGCCACAACATAACTCACGTGTGTTATCTGGTGTTACTACGTTATAACCCGCACGTTCAAGCAAAGTGATAACCACTTCTGCCAAGGTGCGCTTGTCGGGATCTTTTGGTGTTGGGCCAAATGTTCGACCGCCACAAGCAGGGAAGTATAATACCGTGGGCTGACCAGGCACATGTGCAGAAGGCTTACCGACGTTCCCCCCTTTAGGGAAATTAGGATTCCAATACGGCACTTCTTTGGTGATCATACGGCCTACATTCATAATCGAATTGGTGATAGTGTCACCGGTGATTTTATGAATGATGCCCAAGGTGTCAAAACCTGTGCTGATCACTTGGTTAACCGCGCCAAAATGTTTAGCTTGGAAATCAAGTACTTTTTGTTCAGTAGAGGTAATGTATGGCGTACGTAATTTGCGCACTAAATTACCCATGCTGTTGTCAACGGGGCAGGCAATAGTACATAGCTGACAAGCGGCACAAGTATCAATAACGTCATATTTTGAGCTTGCACGCATTTCTGCGGCGGCTTGTTTGTCGCCAGATTGCTCTAAACGCTCAATTTCACGTAACGTAGCAATACGTTGTCGTGGCGAGAAGTTAAGTGCGGATGTCGGACAGGTTTTTTCACAGAACCCACACTCAATACAACGGTCGACAAAGTCATCAACCACTGGGCATGGTTTGATATTTTTAACATGTACTTCAGCATCATCATTTAAAATAACCCCCGGATTTAATAAGCCGGTTGGGTCAAAAATATGCTTAATTTGTTTCATTAACGTGTAAGCATCTGCGCCCCATTCCATTTCAACAAATGGTGCTACCGCGCGGCCAGTACCATGCTCAGCTTTCATTGAGCCATCGTACTTATTAATCACCATCTCAGCCACATCTTGCATAAATGCGTGGAAGCGTTCGATATCAGCTTGGGTAGAGAAGGTCGGCGTGATAATAAAGTGGAAGTTACCCGCAAGTGCGTGGCCATAAATCACCCCTTCAGGGTAACCGTGTTTATGGAATAATGCAGTTAAGTCAGCTGCGGCGGAGGCTAAGTGCTGTAACTCAAATGCCACATCTTCAATAATTACCGACGTACCTTTAGGGCGCGCGCCACCAATAATGGGGAATAATCCAGAACGCATAGCCCAGTATTTGCTAAATACCGCGGGATCATCACTGAAAGTAATCGGGCGCTCGGTTTCAATATGGGCAATTTTTTCATTCACTGTTTCAGTGAATTGAACTAATGTATCGGCATCATTTGCACGACATTCAATTAATAAAATCGCCGCGCCTTCAGGTAACGATGATAGCCAATCAGGCATGCCTGGCTTACCGGTTACTGCTTTAATCGATGCCCAGTCAAGTAGCTCAACCGCAGCAACCGCGTCAATATTTAATGGTGGTACAGCACGAGCAGCATCTTCCATATTGAAAAATACTGCCATGGCTGAAGCTTTAAACTTGGCTTCTTCAACGGTGTGGTAAGTCACTTCATTAACGAAAGCTAAGGTACCTTCAGAGCCGACAATCAGGTGGTTAATGATGTCGAATGGATCGTTATAATCAATTAACGCATTGATGCTGTAACCTGTGGTATTTTTGATTGAAAACTTCTTCTTAATCCGCGCCGCAAGGGTGGGATTATTTTGGGTCATTTCAGCCAAGTCCATTAACGACTTAAGTAAGTCGCCATGGGATGCTTTAAACGCCGCTTTTGATTGTTCACAGCTGGTATCAAGTTCAGTGCCGTCAGCAAAAATAAGCTTAACTGAGTCAATGGTTTGATAAGAGTTTTGCGCAGTACCACAACACATACCTGAGGCATTGTTAGCCACAATACCACCAATTTTTGCTGCATTTAGGGTGGCAGGATCCGGACCAATTTTTTTATTTAATGGCTTTAATGCCGCATTGGCATCAGCACCAATAACCGCAACCCCTAGGGTCACTTTTTGGCCATTTTCGCTGATGTCAATTTTTCTGAAACCATCATGGCCAAGAATAAGCAGAATTCCTTCACCAATTGCCTGACCCGATAAACTGGTGCCAGCTGCACGGTAGGTGACCGGGGCTTTGTGTTTATTGGCGATTTCAAGAGTGGCTTTTACTTGGTCGATATCATCAGCATGAACAACAATTTCGGGTACAATTCTGAAGTAACTTGCATCAGTTGACCAGGCGAAACGACGCACAGGATCGTTGCTAACGGCATCTTTGCCTAATTTGGCCAGTAACTCATCCATGACAATTTGATAATTAATAGTCATATGTAGCTCTCATTTTTACAATTTAGTGAATGAGCAAGTCGCCATGATAGGCGACTTGCTATGAGTTAAATATTAGAAGCCGCCCCAAACAAATGCGATTGTTCCGGCAGTGAATGCGTACAAAAGTGCTACAGGCATGGTTTTACGAATAATTTCAGACTCTCTCCCTGCCATGCCGACCACGGTTGCTGCTGCTACAACGTTCATCACACACATCATGTTACCGGCGTTAGCACCAATGCCTTGCAGGGCTAATGCCATGACGTGGTTCATACCAATGTTATCGGCTACAGAGTATTGTAAGCCTGAGAACATCATGTTTGAGAAGGTTGCCGAGCCTGACAAGAATGCACCAAAAATACCGACAACGGGTGATACCCACGCCCAAACAGAACCCATGGTATTGGCTAATAAATCAGCTAAAGCAACTGGCATAGACGCTAAACCAGAGGCATTGGCACCCGAGTTTAAGAAGATTTTTACCATTGGCACCGAGGCACCTAAAGAAATAATCGTCGGTAACATCGATGTGCATGAAACTGTGATCGATTGCTTAATTGATTTGGGTTTCATTTTGAATAAGAAGAAACCAAATATACACACAAGCACAAAGAAAATACCAGGGGCATAGAAAGTGGCAAAACTGGCTTTGAGTTCTGTCCCCATTATGCCTGTCCAACTGATGTTGAAACTACTTAACCACGCTTTAAACGGCGCAACCACACGAGAAAGCACTAACAGTGCTGCCATTATAATATAAGGAGACCAAGCGGCAATTTGCGAGAACTTAACGGGTTCTGCACTAACGGTTTGCTCTTCTTTGTCATCATTTGCATCATTTTCAGCAAAATCATTCCAAGGCTTAGCGGGCAGTAACCAACCTTTTTTAGCCACAGGGATCACAATTGCCATACCCACTAACGCACCAATAACCGATGGGAACTCAGGGCCGGCCACATAGTTAATTAACCATGCTGGTAGGGTGAATGCGAAACCGGCAAATAGGGCAAATTTCCAAATCTGTAAACCTTCTTTAAATGAGCGATTACGTCCAAAGAAGCCAGTTAATACTGAAACAATCACTAATGGTATAAGTGAGCCAGTAATTAAATCTATGGTGATCATGTGCATTGCAATGAACTGGGCATAATCAACAAAGCTACCGCCATGCTGCGCAATTTGCGTTGACGCCATAGACACGCCATTTTCCATCAAGCCCTGTTCCATACCAAATAGCACTGGTAAGCCAATCGCACCAAATGATACTGATGTCGAGTCAGCAATTAAGGCAACAACGGCGGCGGCAATCGGCGGTACACCCAGTAAAACAAGCAAAGGTGCACCAATAGCCGCAGGCGTACCGAAACCTGCAGAGCCTTCGATGAAAGAACCAAACAACCAACAGATAATGATCACTTGAACACGGGCATCGGCACTGATGTTAGTAAAGCCTGCGCGGATGGTGTCCATTGCGCCAGAATATTTAAGGGTATTGAGTAAGAATACGGCACCAAAAATAATTGATAGTGGTGTTAGTGCAGAAAGTAAACCTTCAACCACAGAGGCGGCTAAAATAGTGGAATCCATTTGCCAAATAAACAATGCGGCTAAACCAGTAGCCACCATAGATATTGGCATGGCTTTGGATGCCGGGAGTTTGAGTAAAACAAGGAACAACATAACGCTTATTATAGGCGTTAAGCTCGCGAGTAGCTGTAACGTAGTCATGAATACCTCTTTGCTTGTAAAGTGCTTAATTAAGGTCTGAATTTTATTTGAGTTATTGAGTTATGCTTCAATCTTGCCCGAAGTGAGTGTAATAGACTGTATTTTGTGACTTGAATACTTGATCAAGATCATCTTAAAACGAGACTGTCACCTGGTTCACGGTTATTGCGACAAGGATCGATTTTTACTTTTCTCATGTGTGATCTAAATCACTGTTTTAAAGGCGGTGAACTGTGAGGCAACTTTACTGAATATTAGCGAAGATGAATGTGAAGTAACTCACGAGGTGAGCAATCAGGGTGATAAATAATCATGATTATCACCCTAATGAGCGGCAGACGGGATGCGATAGATTGAGCATGTTGTTTAAAACAGTTTACTTCCCCAACCCAATTTATTACGCAGTACGTGGAAATAATTGTGTCCTTTGGGGTGGATAAGCCGTAACTGTTCAGTTGAGCGACGAATGATAATTTCATCGCCCGGTAAAACGGCTAAATGCACATGACCATCACAACTGACTTCTAAGTTTTCGCCATTGTCGGGCGACACGACCAGTTTAATCGTGCTGCAAGCATCAACCACTATAGGTCTACAAGATAGGGTATGTGGAAACATGGGCACTAAAATTAACGCTTGAAGGTTTGGGGTTAAAATAGCCCCGCCTGCAGAAAGTGAGTAGGCTGTCGAGCCTGTTGGTGTAGAAACAATCATGCCATCAGCACGTTGGCTGTACATGAATTGATCGTCAATATACACCTCAAACTGGATCATATGAGCAATTTTACCCGGATGCAAAACCGCTTCATTCACGGCGGTATTGCTGGACGTTATTTTGCCATAGCGGTGTACTTCAGCTTCTAACAAAAATCGGTGTTCTGTTTCAAACTCACCGTCTAATACCGCAGCCAGCGCATCTTCAAAGTTATCAGGCGGTAAATCAGTTAAAAAGCCTAAATTTCCCCGGTTAACCCCTATAACAGCAACATCAAAACGAGCTAAAACCCTTGCCGCGCCCAACATATTACCGTCACCGCCGACAACGATAGCTAAATCACAATGCTCGCCCATGTCTAGTAAGTCCATAGAGGCGACATCATTACCCAGCTCTGCCGAAACTCGAGATTCGACAATCACTTTGTAGCCCTGCATTGATAACCAATGGTGCAAACGTTTTAAGGTTAAGTTTGTACCTTGGTGATGCGGTTTGCCGATAAGGCCGATAGTAGTAAACTTTTTGGTCATATTGATATTTGTTGGCCTTAAAAGGCTTGAAACGCCAAAATTGATCCCCATAATATACCCAAACGAATTAAAAGTGTCAGTGCGGTGATAATTAATCTGCATCTGACATGTTTCAATTATGATTACCCAAAAAATCGCATTTTTTAGCTGGAGTGAAAATGAGCAACGAGTCAAACTACGATCCACAAGATATCGACACTAAAAATCAAGTGGAAGAAGGTACAGTCATTGAAGCTGATGAAGCGAATTTAATGGATGAGTTAACCCAAGCAAACTTTCGCGTTGAAGAATTAGAGCAATTATTAGCGGCTTCAGAAGCGGCATTAGCAGAACGTAAAGATGTTGAAATACGTGCTGCAGCCGAAACTCAAAATATTCGAACTCGTGCGGCTAAAGACGTTGAGCAGGCTCGCAAATTTGCGTTAGAAAAGTTCGCCACCGAGTTGCTACCTGTGCTTGATAATATGGAGCGCGCTTTACAGGGGACTTCTGCTGAAAATGAAGCGACTAAAGCGTTATACGAAGGTGTTGAGTTAACCATGAAAGGTTTCTTAAGCACCGTAGAGAAATTTGGCGTTGTGCAAGTTAGCCCATTAGGTGAAACTTTTAATCCTGAACATCATCAGGCGATTGGCATGCAACCAAGTGCTGAATATCCAGAAAACACGGTGATGTTAGTGATGCAAAAAGGCTACATTTTAAATGACCGCCTTTTACGTCCAGCGATGGTGATGGTATCGCAAGGCGGAGCCAGTATTGATACTCAAGCATAATCGATTTCATGTTGCTCGAATAATATAAATTGATGTAAAAAGGGCTGATAATTCAGCCCTTTTTTGTAGTGATTTTTTGTAGTAAAAGATTATTCATTAACTGAGAATAAGCGTTATTTGAGATAGTCTCTGATCTGTTGTTCAATGCCTATGGCATCTAACTTTAACTCGCTAATAATCTCATCCGGTGCGCCGTGTTTGATAAACTCATCTGGCAAACCAATTTGCAGCACAGGTTTAATGATTTTAAGCTTTTGCAATGCTTCCATCACGCCACAGCCTGCACCACCCATAATGGCGTTCTCTTCAACCGTGACTATGATGTCATGACTGTTTGCCAATTCAGTTAACAATGTTATATCGAGTGGTTTAGCAAATCGCATATCCGCCACACTGGCATCCAGCGCTTCTGCGGCGGTCAACGCCGCGGCTAAAGTCGTACCAAAATTAACGATAGCGATGTTTTTGCCTTTACGTTTTAAAACCCCTTTACCAATGGGTAAGGCGGTCATGTGCTCGACTTGTTCTGCACCCGTTGCACTTCCTCTTGGGTAGCGAACCGCCGTTGGACCATCTTGATAACAATATCCGGTATACAACATTTGACGACATTCATTCTCATCTGACGGCGTCATGATCACCATATTGGGAATACAGCGCATAAAGCTTAAATCGAATGCCCCTTGGTGTGTTGGGCCGTCAGCACCGACAATACCACCACGGTCAATGGCAAATAATACAGGCAAACGTTGTAATGCCACATCATGGATGAGTTGGTCATAACCACGCTGTAAAAAAGTAGAGTAAATTGCCACTACAGGTTTAAGGCCTTGAGTTGCCATGCCCGCAGCCAAGGTTACTGCGTGTTGCTCAGCGATGGCGGCATCAAAATACTGTTTGGGAAAACGTTGAGAAAATTCAACCATCCCCGAGCCTTCACGCATAGCAGGGGTAATGCCCATTACTGTTTTATCTTGCTCTGCTATATCACATAGCCATTTTCCAAAAACCTGTGAAAAAGTGGGTAAACCAGGTTTAGTTGCCGGCTTTTTGAATTGGCTAGGGTCAAATTTAGGCACGGCATGCCAGCCGATTGGGTCTTTTTCTGCAGGCTCATATCCACGACCTTTTTTGGTCATGATATGCAGAATTTGTGGCCCTTTAAGATTGCGCATATTGCGCATAGTTTCAACGAGTGCATCGACATCGTGACCATCGATAGGGCCGATATAGTTAAAACCAAGTTCCTCAAAAAGGGTGCCAGGTACGACCATACCTTTTAAATGCTCTTCCGTGCGCTTGGCCATTTCCTTAATGACAGGCATGCCTTTAAGCACTTTTTTGCTGCTTTCACGAATGGTGGTGTAAAAGCGCCCTGACATTAATTGGGCTAAATGATTATTCAGCGCGCCAACATTTTCAGAAATTGACATCTCGTTGTCATTTAAGACAACTAACATGTCGTTGTGTAAGTCACCGGCATGGTTGAGTGCTTCAAATACCATCCCCCCGGTCATTGCACCGTCACCAATAACAGCAACCACTTTACGGCCAAGGTTTTCTTTTTCTGCGGCAATCGCCATACCTAATGCAGCACTAATTGATGTGCCTGAATGACCAACGCTGAAGGTATCGTATGGGCTTTCTTCACGCCATGGAAAAGGATGCAAACCATTTTTTTGACGAATGGTGTGCATACGCTCACGGCGGTCAGTTAATATTTTATGGGGATACGCCTGATGGCCAACGTCCCACACCAGTTGGTCAAACGGTGTGTTATAGACATAGTGAAGTGCTACGGTTAATTCAACCGTACCTAAACCAGAAGCAAAGTGGCCGCTCGACATGCCTACTGATTGCAGTAGAAATTGTCGCAACTCATCCGATACCTGCGGCAACAAGCCTTGCGGTAATTTTCTAAGTTCTTCTGGTGTGTTGGCTTGAGCCAACACAGGATATTGAGAATTATCGAAACTCATAGTGAGATATCTGTCTTATTATATTCTTCGCGCGATAATGTATCGGGCAAAGTCTGCAATTAACTGGCTATTGTATGGTAATTTAGTCAGTTCTGATAGGGCATCATCAACAAGCTGTTGTGATGTCTGTTTAGCACCCTCTAATCCCAATAGTTGAGGGAAGGTACTTTTATTCGATTGTTGATCACTACCTTGTGGCTTGCCCAATTCTTCGGTGCTGGCAATGATGTCTAAAATGTCATCTTGAACTTGAAAAGCCAGACCAACATGATGAGCGTAGTTCATTAACGCGTCATAATCATTTTCGTTTGCCTGTGCTGCAATTAACGCCATTTCAACGGCACAACTGATTAATGCGCCGGTTTTTTTGTTGTGTAACTCAGTCAGTCTTGTTAAATCGATACGTTGATTGGTGGCGCTAAGATCAATCGCCTGTCCACCGCACATCCCTTGATAACCAGAAGCTTTGGCTAATGACTTAACAATCTCAAGTTGTTGTTTAGGGGATAAACCGTCAATCGGAGTACTGATGATATCAAAAGCCAAGGTTTGTAATGCATCACCGGCAAGTATGGCGCTGGCTTCATCAAAAGCAATATGCACAGTAGGCTGACCACGGCGAAGACAATCATTATCCATTGCGGGCAAATCATCATGAATTAATGAGTATGCATGGATGCACTCAATGGCTGCGGCAAGGTTATCTAGGATCGCTAACGGCACATTGAGCATATTGCCAACACTGTATACCAAAAATGGCCGGATACGTTTACCACCCAATAATGCACCATGAACCATGGCAGCTTTTAGAGTAGGAGCGGCATCATCTAGGCTATGTAAGTGTTGGCGTAGTACTTGATCAACTCGTTGTTGATAAGTCTTTATTGCATCTGTTAACACAGGGCTACCTCAAATACGGCTAAAGCAATGTTGTATCAATCGTTAATAAATCACAGTTCATTGTAGCGGGTCAAAATACGCGAAAACGGGGGTAAGATTTTAAATTGTAGCATAACGACTTATCATAAAAATCTGCCTTGTAATCAGGCACTTTCCCTTGGCTATTTTAGAACACTTATTGACTGTGATAGGTATTACTGCTCTAAATCTAATGGCGATAATGTGTCTTTTTCCTCAAGCAGAATGGACACTTTTTGTTGTGCTTGCTCAAGTTTAGCCTGACTTTGACGCACAAGCTTAATACCACGCTCAAATTGCTTTAAAGCATCATCAAGGGATACTTCGCCTTGTTCTAAATTTGCTACAATGGTTTCAAGCTCATTTAATGATTGCTCAAAACTCAGATTTTCAGGTTTTTTCGCCACGTTTACAATTCCTCTTGTTTAGCGTGTGACAAGGTATATCAGCCAAGCTGTAGGGTCAAATACAGACGCTGGATATTTGCTCAATAGCACGCTTTGTTACTGAAATTTGTTTAGAAAATTGAAATTCGAGCTAAACTAGAAATGATTTTGACCGATAACATAATAAGATTATGCTTACCTTATCAATAATTAGGCATTAGCACATCAAGCAGTATTGGCTGCATTTGAGGAGAAGTTGTGGATTTAGCAACCCTGATCGGTATTATTGGCGCCTTTGCTTTTATTATTGGCGCGATGGTCACCAGTGGTGGCATTGGCTTATTTATCGACGTACCGTCAATACTGATTGTGGTCGCAGGCTCTTTGTTTGTTGTAATGATGAAGTTCAATCTTAAGCAGTTTCTTGGCGCGGTTAAGATTGGTCTGAAAGCCTTTATGTTTAAAATCGACAGGCCTGAAGACCTCATTGAACAGTCTGTTAGCATGGCTGATGCTGCACGTAAAGGCGGTTTTTTAGCATTAGAAGAAGCCCAGATTAGCAATACTTTTATGCAAAAAGCTGTCGATATGTTAGTTGACGGTCATGATGGTGACGTAGTGCGCAATGCCTTAGAAAAAGACATCGCATTAACAGAAGAACGCCATAAAGCGGGTATTGGTATTTTTAAAGCAATGGGCGATGTAGCACCAGCGATGGGGATGATCGGTACACTCGTTGGTTTGGTGGCTATGTTATCTAACATGGATGATCCTAAATCCATTGGGCCTTCAATGGCTGTGGCTTTGTTAACCACACTTTATGGCGCGGTGATCGCAAACATGATAGCTATTCCAATGGCAGATAAGCTATCTCTGCGCATGAATGAAGAGTTATTAAACCGTAATTTAATTATGGATGCCGTTCTCGCCATTCAAGATGGTCAAAACCCTCGTGTTATTGAAGGCTTTTTGAAAAACTACCTTGCTGAGAAACAGCGTAAAGTCGATACAACGGACGGAGAGTAATCCATGGCTAAGGCCAAATGTGATTGTCCACCCGCAGGCGCCCCTATGTGGTTGGCAACTTTTGCCGATCTGATGTCGCTATTGATGTGCTTTTTCGTATTATTGCTAGCATTCTCTGAAATGGATGTCATGAAGTTTAAGCAAATTGCAGGTTCAATGAAGTATGCATTTGGTGTGCAAAATAAAGTTGAAGTAAAAGACATTCCTAAAGGGACATCTGTTATCGCGCTTGAGTTTCGCCCTGGGCGTCCAGACCCGACACCCATTGAGATAATTAACCAGCAAACCAATGAGATGACTCAGCAAACCATTGAATACCAAGCTGGTGAAGAAGACAGTGCTGGTGGTGTGCAAAAACAAAATGGTGCGCAGCGTGGTGGTAATGCCAGTGCTACGGCGCAACAAGAAGCTGAAGCCGTTAAGAAAGATGCTGCATCTGCGCAAGAAAATATCAATGAAGAACTCAAAAAAATGGCTGAACAATTGAACGAGCAGATTGTTGACGGCGCCATTGAACTGGAATCTTTAGGCCAGCAAATCATTATCCGTATTCGAGAGAAAGGATCGTTTGCTTCAGGCTCAGGTTTTTTACAACCCAAATTTAGGCCCATTATTTACTCTATTGGTGAGTTATTGAAAGATGTGCCAGGTGTTATTACAGTGTCAGGCCACACCGATGGTGCACATATAAGTAATGAGCTTTACAGTTCTAATTGGGATTTATCCAGCCAACGTGCCGTAGCGGTTGCCCATGAACTTATGAAAGTGCCAGGTTTTGATGAAACCCGTATGAAAGTGATGGGCGAAGCATCCAATAACCCATTAGTGCCCAATGACAGCAACAGTAATCGAGCCCGAAATCGTCGCGTTGAAATTGCTATTGAGCAGGGTAAACCAAAAGAATCTGATGAAATTAAAGTGATCCAATAACCTGATTTAGTTGGGTAAGTTGAATTGTTAAAGCGCAGTCATTCGACTGCGTTTTTTGTTTAGATTATTTTTTATCGGTTTCATGACTTGTCAGTTTCAGCATCATCCACTTTTATTGCTCATTTTGAACTGTGCATGGCCACTGAATCCCTCGTGAATGCTATTACAACTGGCGATAAATTTGCTATAATCCGCCGCAATTGTTTGCTTACTTTTTCCCCGTGTAATCATTTTATCGATACTGAACGACTCGGTTCTGAGATTTTACGCTGTAAAAAATAAGTCTTTATCCTATTAATTCAAATCATTAAATGTCACATCGGCTAAACTAGTGTTAGTTTTTAGTCGATCATTTATGTTGCCGGAACCGCTATGAAGTTTATCGTAAAGCTATACCCAGAAATCATGATGAAAAGTAAATCGGTAAGATTACGTTTCACTAAGATGCTTGAAACCAATATTCGCAATGTACTTAAAAAGGTTGATGAAGAAGCCAAAGTACAACGATTATTTGACCGTATCATCGTTAAGGTGCCTGAAGATAAGCCGGAATTACAAAGCAAATTTGCACAGCGATTAGCCTGCATTCCTGGTATTGCCCATGTGGTTCAGGTAAGTGAATACCCATTTGATACCGTTGACAGTATTTATCAGTTAGCGTTACCGCGTTATCGCGATGAAATTGCGGGTAAAACTTTTTGTGTTCGGGTTAAAAGAACCGGCAAGCATGATTTTAACTCGATTGATGTAGAACGCTACGTTGGCGGTGGTTTAAACCAGCATACGGATGCATTGGGGGTAAAGCTTAACAATCCTGATGTGACGGTGAACCTTGAAATCGATCGCGATAAACTCTACATGGTTGAGCGTCGCATAGAAGGATTAGGCGGTTTTCCGATGGCAACCCAAGAAGACGTATTGTCACTGATTTCTGGCGGATTTGACTCTGGCGTATCTAGCTATCAATTTATTAAAAAAGGTGCCCGCACCCATTACTGTTTCTTCAATTTAGGCGGCGCTCAACATGAGATAGGTGTGAAGCAGGTGGCTTACCATTTATGGCAAACCTACAGTGAGTCACACAAAGTTCGCTTTATTACTGTGCCATTTGAGCCGGTCGTTGAACAGATTTTAGAACGAATTGATAATGGCCAGATGGGCGTTATTCTTAAGCGTGTGATGATGCGCGTTGCAGCTAAAATAGCTGAAAAATATGGTATTCAAGGTATTGTAACCGGTGAAAGTTTAGGTCAAGTGTCTAGCCAGACGTTAACGAATTTAAATGTTATCGATCGCTGTACTGATATGCTTATTATGCGCCCGTTAATTGCTATGGATAAGCAAGACATTATTAATCAAAGTCGATTAATTGGTACCGAAGATTTTGCCAAAACCATGCCTGAATATTGTGGCGTGATTTCCCAAAAGCCCACAGTAAAAGCTGTCTTATCTAAAATTGAAGCGGAAGAGAAAAAGTTTGATGAAGACTTAATTGAACGTATCGTTGCTTCTGCTAAGGTCATGGATATTAGGGATATTGAAACAGAAATGAATCAACAAATCACTGAAACTGAAACCGTTACCGATATTGCAGCAGGTGAAATTGTCATTGATGTGCGAGCACCTGAAGAAGAAGAGCGTAAGCCTTTGGATATTGACGGCGTGGAAGTTAAAACCATTCCTTTCTTCAAGTTAGCAACTCAGTTTGCCGATTTAGATAAAAGCAAAACCTATTTACTTTATTGTGAACGTGGCGTGATGAGCAAACTTCAAGCTTTATATTTGATTGAGCAAGGCCATCATAATGTGAAGGTATATCGCCCATAACAGGGATAAGTTTTATTAAGGGCGAACATGGTTCGTTTGCCCTTAAAAAATTCGCTGATTAACCTCATTTGGGCTAATAGCTGGCCTATGCACGTTAATGAAACGCAATTAGCAAGACAACGGGCTGTTTAGTAAGCGTTTATTACCCCGAGCGAAGTTGATTAAAGTGGACTGGAAAATTTCACATAAAAAAACCGCAATCTATGCGGTTTTTTTATTGCATTTATGGCAAGCTATCAGGGCTATCATCAATGCATGAAGATGCTATTAAACTATCAATATTAATCAGCAACTTGTGTGCGAACGGTTTTCATTTGTAGATCGTTTTCAGTCACTAAAACTTCATTGACATCTTTTACAACTTCTTGTTGCATTTGATTTAGATTGTCAGCTAATTGTGCATTAATCGTTGCGTGTAAATCGCTAATATCGACTTGATCTATTTCATTAGCCTGTGCAGTGCTAAGGTTGAGTGACGACATCATAGCCAGTACTAGAACAGATTTAAAATTGAACATAGGTGAGCCTCCGGGCTGACAAATCGTTTGATTGCCGGACATTCCCAAATACGTCGAAGAGACTGTCCAACTGACTTAATTTCATTGATGCTAATTTAATCAAAAACACTGTTCTTTACAAACGACAAAAAATATCGATAATCATTAGAAAAACTAATTAAAAAACGAGAGATTGATCACCATGTCTAGACGATTACCTCCCTTAAATGCAGTAAAAGCATTTGAAGCGGCTGCAAGAAACCTCAGCTTTACAAGGGCTGCAGAGGAGTTGTTTGTGACACAGGCTGCGGTCAGTCATCAAATTAAAGCATTAGAAGATTTCTTAGGTTTAAAGCTATTTAGGCGCAAAAATCGATCATTACTGTTAACAGAAGAAGGTCAAAGCTACTTTCTTGACATTAAAGATATCTTTATTCAGCTCGGTGAAGCGACCGAGAGACTACTTGCTCGCAGTGCTGTTGGCTCTCTCACCGTGAGTATGTCTCCGAGTTTTGCGATTCAATGGTTAGTGCCTCGTTTAGCGAAGTTCAGTGAGAAAAATCCTGATATTGATGTGCGGATCAAAGCTGTCGACAGTGATACCGGCTCATTAACCGATGATGTAGACGTGGCGATTTATTATGGTCAAGGAAACTGGGCAGGACTTCGAGCCGATAAACTGCGTAATGAAGTGTTAATTCCAGTGTGTTCACCTTTATTACTCAATGGCGCCAAACCATTAAGTTCACCAGCAGATTTAAAACACCATACCTTACTTCACGACTCCAGTCGGCATGATTGGCAGGCTTGGTTTAGACAATGTGGCATCAGTGATATCAATGTAAATCAAGGTCCAATTTTTAGTCACTCATCTTTGGTGTTGCAAGCTGCGGTTCATGGACAAGGTGTTGCATTGGGTTACAGTGTATTAGCGCGCCCAGACATCAAAGCGGGGCGTTTAGTGTGTCCTTTTTCTGAAGTGCTAGTGAGTAAAGATGCCTATTACTTAGTGTGTCAGCAGAATCATTCAGAGTTAGGAAAAGTGAGTGCGTTTCGTGAGTGGATGGTAGATATGTTTGCCGAGGAGTCGCGCAGTGATTTACTCGCAGGATAGTCTTAACCCGCAAAGTATTAACAGTCACGCTGAATTAGCCCGAGATTATGTTATTGATGGTTCTGCTGATAGCGACACCCTTATTGTGTTAGCTCACGGGGCAGGGGCTAATATGCACCATGCGTTTATGCAGCAATTAACTCAAAGTCTGGTAGCTCAAGGCTTTGCTGTTTATCGATTTAACTTTTTATACATGCAAGCCAATATGCTTGATGGTAAAAAACGCCCACCAGATAGAGCCCCAAAGCTATTGCAGCATCTTGAAAATGTGTTGGCAGATATTCAACATAAGCAGCAACGGGATGAGCTTAACGGCAAGCGTATTTTGTTTGTTGGTAAGTCGATGGGCTCTCGTATGATGGCAACGTTAACATCAAGCTTGTACACATGTGAAATGGCCGCAGCGCAAGTCGCGTTGAATCGTGTCATTGGCCAAGTATGCCTAGGTTATCCATTTGTGCCAATAAAAGGCGGTGTGCCGCGGTTACCTCCGCTGAATGAATCGAGTATGCCGACCCTAGTACTGCAAGGTGAGCGAGATAAATTTGGTCTTCCTGAGCAAATTGCTTCATGGACATTCCGTGAAGACATCAAATTTATCGCCATACCTGATGGTGATCATAGTTTTGCCCCTCGCAAGTCGTCTGGTACAACATTTGAAGCTAATCTAGCGCTTGTGGTGGCTGAGATTACTCGTTTCTCGAAATCGTTAGCCTAAGTTTATTATCCAAAGGCTTGTGCTATGACCGAGCCCAATATTAAGGCATTTTATGAAGCATCGATTATTATCTGTTGCGGCGATGA
The DNA here is from genome assembly GCF_025971955.1 of Shewanella subflava. Lineage (GTDB taxonomy): Bacteria > Pseudomonadota > Gammaproteobacteria > Enterobacterales > Shewanellaceae > Shewanella > Shewanella subflava. The sequence continues at coordinate 5,956 of NZ_JAPDMX010000034.1, read as the reverse complement.
GTGGTTTTATTGCAGTCGCGTTAGGGGCATTTGCTGCCCATGGCTTAAAGAAGGTCACTTCGCCAGAGCTGATTAGTATTTTTAATTTAGCTGTCGAATATCAGTTTTATCATACCTTTGCATTAATGGGTGTAGCATTTGCGGCAAAAGGGTTATGTACTAAACTAGTGAATTGGTCAGCAGGTTTTTTTATTACAGGTATGGTGTTATTTTCTGGTTCACTCTATTTGTATGCCTTAATTGGCCAAAAGTGGCTCGGTCCGATTACTCCTATTGGTGGTGTGTGTTTACTGATTGGCTGGGCGATATTTGCAATTGCAGCATGGCGTAAACCTGCTAGTCAGGATCAAATCTAAATCTGCTATAGCGTCATATTCTTGCTATAATCCGACAAAATTTGGCTTCAAGTTCGACTATTGCTAAGGCTTTACATGAAAAACCTATTCCTATTTTGCCGTGCTGGATATGAGAAAGAATGCGCTGCAGAAATTCAACAACGTGCCGCAGAGCTTAATATTGGTGGTTTCGTTAAAACCAATAACAATGATGCTTATGTTATTTATCAATGTTTTGATGATAATGCTGCCGATGAATTAGCTGAAAAATTAGCGTTAAGTTCACTTATTTTTACTCGGCAAATGTTTGCTGCATCAGAGCTATTAATCGACTTACCTGAGCAAGATAGGGTAAGTCCGATTATTCAGGCATTAGGTGACTTATCTAAGTGCGGCGAATTACGTGTTGAAACCCCTGATACTAATGAAGCAAAAGAGTTGTCGGCATTTTGTCGCAAGTTTACTGTGCCACTGCGTCAAGGTTTGAAAAAAGCGGGCATTTTACTAGGTTCAGAAAACCCACGCCGTCCTATCGTACATGTGTGTTTTATTGGTCCAGGTAAGGCATATGTTGGCTATTCGTTAAGTCACAATAGCTCGCCGCATCCTATGGGGATCCCGCGTTTAAAAATGGTTGCCGATGCACCGAGCCGTTCAAGTTTGAAATTAGATGAAGCTTTCGGTGCCTTTTTGACCAAAGAAGAGCAAGATTTGCGCTGTCGAAGCGGACTCAATGCCGTTGATTTAGGCGCTTGTCCTGGCGGTTGGACTTATCAATTAGTGCGCCGCGGTATGATGGTTGCTGCGGTTGATAATGGCCCGATGAATGAAAAATTGATGGAAACGGGTCAGGTTAAACATTACCGTGCAGATGGTTTCAGATTTGAACCTCCGCGTAAAAATATCTACTGGTTAGTGTGTGACATGGTTGAAAAACCTTCCCGTGTCGCTGAGCTGATGGAAGCTTGGGCAATTAACGCTTGGTTTAAAGAAGCCATCTTTAACCTGAAACTGCCAATGAAAAGCCGCTATAAAGAAGTGCGGGTTATTTTAGATACCATGGCCGAAATTTTTAAAGAAAACAATATCGAGTATAAGATGCAGTGTAAGCACTTGTATCATGATCGTGATGAAGTGACGGTGCATTTGTGGTTATTTCCTGAAAAGGGTGTTAACTACGCCGTACTAGGTGAAAGATAAAATCGCGATACGGTTTATACAAACTAAAAGCCCTAATGATGCATTAGGGCTTTTTTACAAGAATAACAACAGCAATGATTAAACCAAGCGTTCTAATACCGCTTGTGTAAAATCTGTGGTGCCATGTGTGCCGCCTAAATCACGGGTTGTACGGTCACCTTCTTCTATCACAGCAGATACCGCATTGCGGATCATCAGGGCTTTGTCTGACATACCAAGGTATTCTAGCATTTGAATCGACGCTAAAATAACAGATGTTGGATTGGCTAAATTTTTACCTGCAATATCGGGTGCGCTTCCATGAACGGCTTCAAATATTGCAGCATCACGACCGATATTTGCTCCTGGTGCCATGCCTAAACCACCAACAAGCCCCGCACACAAGTCAGACAGAATATCACCAAATAAGTTAGTGGTGACCATCACATCAAAGTTTTCTGGGTTCATGACTAATTTCATGCACGTCGCATCCACAATCATTTCTTCGGTGATGATATCTGGATAGCGAAGGCTGACTTCACGAGCCACTTTCAAGAATAAACCTGAGGTTGATTTCATGATGTTTGCTTTATGTACAATAGTGACTTTTTTGCGGTTTTCTTTACGGGCTAATTCGTAGGCAAAAGTGACAATTTGTTCAGCACCCTGACGGGTAATGATACTGGTAGCTTCTGCTGTTTCACCATCATCTGATACTTTTTGACCTAAACCAGAATACATGCCTTCGGTATTTTCTCGAACCGTAATAATGTCGATATTTTCATATCGCGCTTGAGTGCCTTTAAATGAATTTACAGGGCGCACGTTGGCATACAGGCTGAATTTTTTACGCAGGCTGACGTTAATTGAGGTAAACCCTTCGCCCACTGGCGTTGTTAAAGGGCCTTTAAGGGTAATGCGGTTTTTTTCAATTAAATCGAGTGTGCGTTGCGGTAATAATTCACCGTGTTTTTCTAGCGCCGTTAAGCCCGCATCAGCAAATTCATATTCAAAATCGCATCCTGCTTTGTCGAGAATTTTTAATGCAGAATCGATAATACTTGGGCCAATTCCATCACCTGGAATTACGGTTATTGTACGTTTTGACATGAGAAGTCCTTACACGCTAGGGTTACTGCAATGATTACAGCGCATTAATTGGGCCACTGTATGAGATGTTAGTGAGTGTAGTCTGTCTCACAAGTGGTGATTTGATGATATTAATCATCTAAGTTCAAAAGCCATTTTAACGATTTTTAATCTTTATTTACACAAAACTGTGGACGAAATCGCACTTTACAAACATTTATGATGTTTTTTAGATTAAAATGCCCAGATTAATGACAAATGAAACTAATTACACTTTATTGATTCGCCAAATCCTTTCTATACAAAAGGTTAACCTTATCAAAGCTCAGTATTTTGTTCATTTATCCGAGGGTTTTACTAGACGACCATAGTCGAATAGTCAGTCTTACTAGCGACCGCGTTTAGTTGGTGATTCGTTTTGGACCATCATAATTATAAGAAGAGGAATGTTGTGAAACTATCTTATCGGTTTACCTATTCATTGATGGTGATGTTATCACTGTCATTTTCGACAAGTTTACTATATGCCCAGCCGCTAACGCTAACTGACATTATGCGCTTTAACACACTACAGCAACCGGTTATTGCAGATAATGGACGAATGATGGCGGTAGAGGCTAAGCCCGATCGTGGTGAAAGCTATGTCATTGTGAAATCGATTGACGGATCTCAGCGTTTTAATATTGCCAACGGCACTAAGCCTAAAGTTAACGCTAATGGTCGATTTGTGATGGCAACGATTCCTGCAAGCTTGTTAGAGCAAGAAACTAAAAAGAAATCTGAGCTAACTCAAGGGTTAGTGTTGCTTGATACTAAAACGGGTCAACAACAAACGTTTATTAACATTAAATCGGCACAGTTTAATGATAATGGTGAATATATAGCAGTGTGGTTTAAAGAAGATAAAACCACAGATGAAGATGCCAAATCGACAGAGTCTGATAGCCCGAAAAGCGACACAATTGAAGAGGGGGATAAAGGCACTCGATTAAGCCTGATTCATTTAGCATCCAATAAAACGGTTCAGCTGACTGATGTGACTCAATTTGCTTTTGATGAATCTGGTTTTAATTTTGTTGCCGCGGTTAATCGCCCAATTCAACAGCAACATCAGGTCGTACTAGTTAATTTAACCCATCAGACACAGCGAGATCTTTACAGCGCCAGCGAAAACCAAATCGGTGAGTTAGCGTTAAGCAATGATGGGCGTTATGTTGGATTTACTACAGGTAAACTGAGTCAAAAACGTGATGCTCGCCAATATCAATTACATATCATTAATATCAGCTCAGGTAAGCATCGCCAACCATCAAGCGAGGAGTGGACGCTAAATCAATATGCTACTGTGATGTTTTCCCGTGACAGTGAACGTTTGTATGTTGGCCGAGTCCCGCAAGTTGTCTCGCCGCAAAAACAGTTAAAGTATACCGATGACAATTCGTTGTTTGATGTGAATGTGATTACCGATAACAAAAATCTACGTATTTGGCATGGTGACGATGCCAAAATTAAGCCACATGAAATTAAAGAATATCAGAATGAATTAAAGCGCACTTATTTAGCGGTTTACCATATCGATGCCGATCGTATTATTCAGTTGGCGGATAAAGATGTGCCTACAGTGCATTATGGTGAGCAAGCGCGTTATTTGGTTGCGACATCAGATGTGCCTTATCAGAAAATGATTACCTGGGCGGGTTTTTATCAAGATGTCTATTTAGTCGATTTAAATACGGGACGTAAAATATTGGTATTGGCACAGCAACCCAGTGATGCAATCCCTACATTATCACCTAATGCAAGATTTTTACGCTATTACCAGCAAGGCAACGTACATATCTATGATATTGCACAGGCAAGAAGCTTTAACTTAACTGAGCAATATGCAGTGCCTTTTGCTGATGAAGATCACGATTATCCCAGTTCGGCACCGGGATATGGTTTTGGTCCATGGCTTGATGATGGGTCAGGCTTTATTAGCTACGATAAATACGATGTATGGCAATTTAACACCACTTCGCATAGCGGATTTATGTTGTCTAATGGCGAAGGTCGTAAACAAGGTATTGAATACCGAGTTAAAGGGCTGATTAAAGATAAACAACCTGCAACTGTTAAAGCTGACCAAACGCTATTGTTAAGAGGTTATAGTCATCGCACCAAAGCCGATGATTTTTACGAGGTAAAAGTCGGTGTTGCTGGGGTTAAAAAGCTCACCGATAGTCAAAGTAAATTAACGGTATTAGCAAGGGCAAAGCAAAGTGATGAGATTTTGTATTCCAAGCAGCGTTTCGATTTATATCCAGATGTTTATGCCGCAACACTGCAGGATGTAAATAATGCGAAGCCGTTGACATCACTTGATAAACAGCGACAAGCTTATAGCTGGGGGAAATCTGAACTGGTACAGTGGACCGATGCTGATGGCAATACCGCTGACGGTGTTTTGATCAAACCAAGTGACTACCAAGAAGGTAAACGTTACCCTGTCATGGTATATTACTATCGCTTCATGAGTGATCGTTTGCATGCTTTCCCTGACATGAAAATCAACCATCGCCCTAACTTTGCTTGGTACACCAATAATGGTTATGCCATTTTTCTACCTGACATTCGCTTTGAAATTGGCTATCCAGGTATTTCAGCTGTTAAATCGTTAACCTCTGGGGTGCAAAAAATAATTGATATGGGTATCGCAGATCCGAAAAAAATTGGTCTACATGGCCATTCATGGAGCGGTTACCAGACGGCTTTTGCTGTCACTCAAACAAATATGTTTGCCGCAGCAGTGTCGGGCGCGCCAGTGTCTAATATGACTAGCGCCTACAGCGGTATTCGTCACGGAAGTGGCTTAGCAAGACAGTTCCAGTATGAAACGGGACAAAGTCGTATTGGTGAGAGTTTATTTAAAGCTCCGCAGAAATATATCGAAAACTCACCCGTTTTTTACGTTGAGCGAATTCAAACGCCAATGATGATTATGTTTGGTGATATTGACGATGCAGTGCCTTGGGAGCAAGGCGTGGAAATGTATTTGGCAATGCGCCGCGCTGGTAAAGATGTGGTGTTTTTGCAGTATGAAGGCGAACCTCATCATCTGAAAAAGTACCCTAATAAATTAGATTACACGATTAAAATGCGTGAATATTTTGACCATTATTTATTAGGTAAGCCTGCACCGTTATGGCTTGAAAAAGGTGAACCTTATCATGAGTTTGCTAAGGATTAATTTGAGCTACTCATTGGTTCGCAGGTAAAAAATGCAGGCTTAATGGCCTAATGCCAGTCAGATAAGCTGACTGGCGTTATTTTTTGTGTGGATATTTACTGATTTTTCGTTTCACTTGCCTTGG
>NZ_JAPDMX010000004.1 GCF_025971955.1 Shewanella subflava | reverse complement strand
TTTCGCGCTGTGCCGTGTCAGTGGATGCGCATTATAGGGAGCTAAGATTTTTGCGCAACCCCTTTTTTAAAGTTTTTATATAAAAAAAGATCGCTTGGCGATCTTTTAATCTAATGCGATCTAAATCGTTTATTTAGCCACCAAAAAGGTGGCTAATTGACCACTTTTTCTGTTGTGGTATAAAACTGTTTTAAGAAGGCGATGGCGTTTTCATCATCCCAATCCACATAACTTCGTACATATGCCACCAGCTCACCTTTTGGATTTAAGATAAATGTTGCTGGAATAGTTTCTAATGGGAACACTTCGCGAAGATTTTGCTGAGGATCAAAATAAGATTCAAATTCAGCTAATCCAATGGACTCTAGAAATGGTTGTACTATCTCTTTGCCATCAGCATCTATTGATATAGGCAATAACGTGTATTGGCTTTGATCTATTTTATTGGCAAGCCTGTCTAATGCAGGAAGTTCTCTGACACAAGGTGGACACCATGTTGCCCACATATTCACAACGACGACTTTGCCTTTAAACGCTTCAAAATCTATTTGATCATTGTTTAATTGGCTGAAGTTAACTTGGGCGATGGGAAAAGGTTGCGGCAGTATGGTAATTTTATCCAAACCGGTTTGAGAAACTGGTTTTTGAGTAGGTTGCATACCCGGGTATGCAACACCGCTGTTGACTATGAGTAAACTTGTACTAATAACAGCAGCGGTGAGAAACATAGTTTTTAACGATATCATCATTTATTACGTTTCAGTAATTCATCAAGTTGTTGCTGATCTTCTACTGACATCTCGACATCTGCATTAGCACTATTGCGTTGGCGGCGAATTAACACTGCACCAATAATAAATCCGAAGATTAATAATGCGAATGGCCCGATCCATAAAACGTATGTTTTGGGATCAAGTCTTGGCTTATATAAAACAAAGTCTCCGTATCGACTTGTCATAAACTCAACAATTTGCTCATCTGACTTGCCTTCATCAACCATCTTATACACTTCTAAACGCAAGTCTTGCGCGACAGGTGAATTAGAATCGACTAAGTTTTGATTTTGACACTGTGGGCAACGTAATTCATGCGCTAGCGAAATGGCACGTTTTTGGTTACTGGGTGATTTAAACTCATAGGTGTCAACTGGTGTTGCTTGTACCATGACATTAAATAGCAAACCAATAATCAGCGTGATAGATAAATTAACTAATTTCATTACGCAGCTCCATCAGCTTTAGCTTCGGCTTGTAATTGCTGAACCATTGGATACAAGGTCTCTGTCCAGATATTTTGATCTATCGGTCCGGCATAACGGAATCGAATAATACCGTTATGATCAACAATAAATGTTTCCGGTGCACCATACACACCAAGGTCTAGTCCTAACCGTCCATCTTTATCGTAAAGGTTGATTGTATAAGGATCACCTTCACGACGAAGTTCTTTAATTGCCAATGCACGTTCGTCACGATAATTAATGCCGTAAATAGGCATGATATTACGACGGGATAACATGGTTAAAAAAGGATGTTCATATTTACACGCTGGGCACCAAGTAGCCCATACGTTAAGCAGTGATACTTGACCTTTTAAATCAGCCTCGGTCAACATTTCACCCGGAGTTTCAAGTCTCTCAAGTTGGAAAGCCGGGATCGGCTTTCCTTCTAATGCTGAATCCAGCTTCTGAGGATTAAGGAATAAACCTTGATATAAGAATATTCCCATCACCATAAATAAGGCTAGTGGTATAAACAGCACCAACTTTTTCATACATTCTCCGTTTTAAGCTGTAGCTAACTTATCTTTTGCTTTTTGTTCCGTTTCAGTCACGGCTTTCTTTACACGATAACGTTTATCCGATGCTGCAAGGAAGCCACCTACCATCATAAAGATTGAACCGAACCATAACCAACGAACATAAGGCTTATAATTTAAACGTACAGCGAACTCTGTTGCACTAATTGGGTCACCCATTGTGACATATAAATCACGGAATAAGCCCCAATCAATGCCCGCTTCAGTCATGTCCATAGTACGAACATTGTATTGGCGACGGTCAGGTTTTAGCAAGGTGACGTATTTGTCATCTTGATAGATTTCAATTTGCCCTTGCTGAGCGGTGTAGTTTGGACCAACAACATTTTTGGTTTCAATGTACTTAAAGGTATAACCTGCTAACTCTTGACTGACACCAGGCCCCATACGGACACTTTTTTCAATTGAGTAGTTTGACACCATGGTGGCACCGACCACTGACACTGCAATACCTAAGTGCGCGATAATCATCCCAAGTTGGCTGCGTCCGATACGCGTTAAGCTGATGCCGCCCTCTTTGTCTTTCATAATATTATATGCTGCACGGAAGGTTGCTAGCGTTATCCAAGTTGCGGCGCCAATACCCAATGCAACCCATACGCTAAACTCACCACCCATTAAGAATGGGACAATTAAACCCACTACGGCTGAGATCATTGCAGGTACTAACAATTGACGTTTAATTTCACCAGGTTTTGATTTTTTCCAACGAATGATTGGACCAATACCCATGAAGCCAAATAACACCAACACAATTGGTACAAATACCGCATTAAAGTATGGAGGTCCTACAGAAATCTTACCCATACCTAATGCATCAATAAGTAATGGATAAAGTGTACCCAGTAGTACAGTACCTGCTGCTACGGTTAATAACACGTTACAGACTAACAGCATGGTTTCTTTCGACTTCAGCTCAAAACGAGCAGGACTGCTCATTTCGCTGGCGCGGAAAGCAAACAATGTTAATGAACCACCAATGGCGATTGCTAATAACAGCAGGATGAACATACCGCGACTTGGATCTGCGGCAAATGAATGCACAGACGTTAATACACCCGAACGAACAATGAAAGTACCTAATAAGCTTAATGAGAAAGCAAAAATAGATAACAACACGGTCCAGTTACGGAATGCCCCACGCTTTTCGGTTACAACAAGAGAATGAACTAGCGCGGTACCAATTAACCAAGGCATAAATGATGCGTTTTCGACTGGATCCCAGAACCACCAGCCACCCCAGCCAAGTTCATAATAAGCCCACCAAGAGCCCAGTGAAATACCACCAGTTAGAAATACCCAAGCGGCTAAAGTCCATGGACGAGACCAGCGAGCCCAGGCTGAATCTAAGCTTCCGCTCATCAGTGCTGCGATAGCAAATGCAAAACTTACAGAGAAACCAACATAACCCAGATACAACATAGGTGGATGGAAAATTAATCCAACATCTTGCAACATTGGATTTAAATCGCGCCCTTCCATTGGAATAGGGAAGATTCGCTCAAAAGGACTAGACGTTAGAATCATGAATAAACTGAAACCCACAATGATCATAGCAAGTACTGCTAAGACCCTTGCGGTAAACACTTCTTCTAATCCTTTACTAAAGGTGGCTACTGCTGCGGCCCAAACAGATAGTGAGAATACCCAAAAGAGTAATGACCCCTCATGCCCGCCCCAAACCGCTGCTATTTTAAAGAAGATAGGCAGCTGTGAATTAGAATGGTGAGCAACATAGGCCACGGAGAAGTCATCAACCGCAAAACTATAGCCTAATGTAATGACTGAAATTAGAATAAAAAAGAACATGCCGTAAGCAAGAGGCCATGCATATCTAACAAGATACGCGTCTTTTTTTGCAGCACCGATTAATGGGACACTGGCGAGTAGCATGGCAAATGCCAAGCCAATGATCAGTGAAAAATGTCCAATTTCTGGAATCATGGGTATTCCTTAGTTATAAAAACATTGATTTGATATCAACAAACCACGTTAATGCAGACGATGAGCATACGTTACTATACTCACATTAGCTTAAGCGAATTTTAAATCATTTTAGAGCTTGCTACTGCTGATGTCTGCCACTTTCATGTAAAACTGAGTTGCTGGTCGCATTATCTCTGTCCAGCAGGATCAAAAACATCTGTTCACAATAGTAAAGACTGTGACTAACAAAATAATGTAAAGTTTCAACAATCTTTACGACAACAATTTAAATTGTGAAGCAGTGCCCAACTCTCAAAATTCAGTTTCATATCTTCCTTATATTACTATTCAATTAATAATCTTTACGTATAATCAAGCAATCAAGCTCAGCGGCACCCCGCTTTCCTATAAACTAAAAGTGAATATTGAAACGATGACCACATTTTGGATTTTAATCGCGCTTGTCCTTATTATCAGTTTAATGATGATCTGGGTACCTCATTTTCGTCAGCAGAAATTACTTCAAGCCGAAGAGTCTGGCGTTCGTAAACAAACTAACCTTGAGCTATTCAATGAACGTTTAGGCATTCTTGAAAAAGAGCTTCAAGACGATTTACTTGATCAAACAGAATTCGACGCTTTAAAGAAAGAATTAGAAATTAGCCTGCTACAAGATATGAAACACCAAGGCGATGATTCACTTGCTGCAGCAAAACCTAAAAGTATTTTATGGCCATCGGTGATGACAGTAGCCGTTTTAGCATTATCAGGTTATTTCTATCAACAACTGGGTGCCTATAATGAATTAGCAAATCCACCTCAGGCAAACAATCCACACGAAGGTATGAGCAATGAGCAAATCATGGCTCAACGTGTTCAAATGATGGAAGCGCAAGTTCAACAAGATCCCGAAAATAGCCAAGCTTGGTTTAGCTTAGGCCATGCTTATATTACAGCTAACCAGTATAACCATGCTGTTGCTGCTTTTGATAAAGTAATGGAGCTAGTTGGCACTCACGCTGAACTGCTTGGGCCCAAAGCCACGGCGATGTACTACCAAGCAGGTCAAAAGATTACCCCAGCAATTAAAGCGATTATTGATCAATCATTAGCTTTAGACCCGCAAGATCCCTCCACATTATTGCTTGTCGGTATGGATGCATTTTTTAATGCTCAGTACCAAGATGCAATCAATGCATGGCAAGCCATTTTAGACAGTGACCGTAGCGATGTCGATCGCACGGCACTCATGAATGCAATTCAATCTGCCAAGATGAGCATGCAATCAGATATGGGCGCGATGCCAAATGATGATGCCCATAACCCCATCAAGAAAAGTGCAGCCCAAGCTGATGCAACAATGACTAAAACGGTTAATGTTGCCGTAAGTATTGCACCAGAGCTGGCTGAAAAAGTTGCTCCAAGTGACCAAGTATTTATTTTCGCCCGTGCAACTCAAGGCCCTAAAGTGCCATTAGCGGCGACCAAAATCAGCGCCAGTGACTTACCTTTAACGATAACACTGGATGACAGCACTTCAATGGGGGGGGATGTTAAGCTAAGTGGTGCAGCCGAAGTTGAAATTATTGCGGTATTGTCTAAAAATGGCAGCGTTAAACCACAGGCAGGCGATATTAAAGGAGTTGTTGAAGCTGTAAAAGTCGGCGGAGAAACTACATTGATACTAAATACATTAGTGCAATAACCTAAACACTAAAGAAGAAAGGAACCTTAATCGGTTCCTTTTTTATATCCATTTAATAGACATAAAAAAACCGGCTTTAAGCCGGTTTTTATTATTACAGTGAAGCATTACTTAGACATGAACTCAATAGCGTTCTTGTAATCTTCATCAGTACAATCGGTACACATACCGCCTGGTGGCATTGCGTTTAAACCAGATTTAACTGAGTTTAAAAGAGCATCAATACCTTTAGCGATACGAGGTTCCCAAGCCGCAACATCGTGAGACTTTGGCGCACCAGCAACACCCATGCTGTGACACACTTGGCAAGCCTTGTTATAAACAGCTTCACCTTCTTGAGCAAATACATTCGCAGACAAAGTTAATGCAGCTACTGCAGTCATTGCTAACAATTTTTTCATGTTCAACGTTCCTAATTGCAAATACATACAAAGCTTATCTCTGCCTGGTCATTTGAACGGCAGACTATTTATTTAGCGAGACTAGATTACTACATACTGCAAAAAATCTCACCTTTTTGTGATAACAATCTCAGCTTAGTACAGAAATAACAAATTGTTCACAGGACAGGGTAATATATTAGGAAATGTTGAAAAAGTTCCAACTTTATTAATTTTATTGGAACTACATCAAATTGCTAACACTTAATCATAGCTAAAGGTAACTGCATAATACTGTTTATGTTAATATCTTGAAGTACTTCCTAACAGGCTAAAATAGAGGGTTCAGTGACAAAAACAACACCATCCACTCCCTTAATCAGTGCACAAAACCTCACGTGTATTCGTGAAGAACGTTTACTTTTCGATGAGCTCAGTTTTGGCATTTACGCTGGTGACATTGTTCAAATTGAAGGCCCAAATGGTGCTGGCAAAACCAGTTTGTTGCGAATTCTAGCGGGCTTATCACGCCCCTATTCAGGCGATGTACTGTATTTAGAGCAAGACATCACGCGAAACCGCGATGAATTTAACGAAAATTTACTTTATCTAGGTCACCTTGCAGGAGTCAAAAGCGAGTTAACCGCAGAAGAAAATCTTAACTTCAATTTAAGAATCAGTGGTTATGATAACTACCAAACTTCTGACATATTGGCCAAAGTAAACCTCAGTGGGTTTGAAGAAGCGTTAGCAGGCCATCTTTCAGCAGGACAACATCGCCGAACCGCGTTGGCAAGATTATGGCATACCAATTGTAAAATTTGGATTCTAGATGAGCCATTTACCGCAATCGATAAAAAAGGTGTTGAAGAGCTAGAACGATTATTTTTAGCTCATGCTGATCAAGGTGGATGCGTAATTATGACAACTCATCAAGATATGAGCTTAATTACTGAACCGCGTCTTCGTAAAATCAAACTCGACTATCGTTTTTTATAAGGTCCAATGATGAACAGAGGCATTAGTTATACCAGTGCGTTTATCACCTTGCTACAACGTGATTTAAAAATTGCGGTGAGACATCGTGGTGACATTTTTAACCCACTGTTATTTTTTATTATCGTGGTCACTCTTTTTCCATTGGGGATTGGGCCTGAACCACAAATTTTAACTCGGGTTGCTCCGGGCATAATTTGGGTTGCAGCATTGCTTGCGTCAATGCTGTCTCTTGAGCGTTTGTTTAAAGCCGATTACACCGACGGTAGCTTAGAACAAATGCTACTTAGCCCACAACCATTAGCTATCATGGTGTTAGCAAAAGTGCTAGCACATTGGATTTTAACAGGAGTGCCTTTAATTCTGGTGTCGCCTCTACTAGCAGTATTGCTTCACCTCGAAAGCAATAGCTACATGGCATTAATGGCAACCCTTGCGTTAGGAACACCTGTATTATCGTTATTAGGTGCCATTGGTGTGGCACTTACAGTAGGACTTAGAAAAGGCGGTGTGTTACTGACCCTGCTTATTCTTCCGCTTTATATTCCAGTATTGATTTTTGCGACAAGTGCGATCGATGCTGCAGGTATGAATTTACCTTATGATGGTCAGCTAGCTATTATTGGCGCCATGCTGGTTGGTTGTTTAATCATGGCACCCTTTGCAATTGGTGCTTCATTACGAGTGAGTACAAACTAAAATGTGGAATAAGATGTGGAAATGGCTAAATTCGTACGCAGATCCTGAGCGCTCATACAATCTAGCAGGAAAAATGCTGCCTTGGTTCGCTTGTTTAGCAATCGCGTTAATCGGTGTAGGTACAACTTGGGGCATGTTATACGCTCCTATGGATTACCAACAGGGTGATAGTTTCAGAATTATCTATATCCATGTGCCTGCAGCTTCTATGTCAATGGCGGCATATATGGGTATGGCGACGGCATCTTTTATCGGTCTAGTTTGGCAAATTAAAGCTGCCGATTGGGCCGCGGCCTCAATTGCACCCATTGGGGCTGTGATTACCTTTATCGCCCTATTCACTGGTGCTGCTTGGGGTAAACCTATGTGGGGTACATGGTGGGTATGGGATGCACGCTTAACATCCGAGTTAGTGTTACTGTTTTTATACCTAGGTGTCATTGCACTGTATGCTTCATTTGAGGATAAAGTGTTAGCCGCCAGGGCTGCCGGTATCTTAGCGATTGTAGGTGTAATTAACATTCCTATTATTAAGTATTCAGTTGAATGGTGGAGCAGTCTGCACCAGCCAGCCACAATCAAAATCACTGAAAAATCAACCATGACGGGTGACATGCTCTATCCATTACTGATCAATATTTTCGGGTTTGGAATGATGATTGGCGCATTAACATTAGTCAGATTTAGAGCAGAAGTCTTAGCACGTAATGGAATGCGTCCTTGGGTTCGCGAATTAGCTAAAGCGGAGGCAGCAAAATAATGCAATTTGATTCGTTCGCAGCATTTTTAGATATGGGTGGCTACGCATTTTTTGTTTGGTTAGCCTACGGAGTAACATTTGGCAGTTTAGGAATTTTAATTATTCATAGCTTAGGCCAAAAAAGAAGAGTCTTAATTGAGATCTCTAAAAAGATAATCAGAGAAGAACGTTTAAAAGAATCTAGAGGTAATAAATCGTGAACCCAAGACGTAAAAAAAGACTGACTTTAGCGATTGCGCTTATAGTAGGTGTGGCAGGGGTGGCATCTCTTTTATTGTATGCATTGAATACAAACTTAAACTTATTCTACACGCCCTATGAGATCGTTCATGGTAAGAAAGATACAGGCGTTAAGCCAGATGTAGGACAACGAATTCGAGTCGGTGGCATGGTGACTGTGGGCTCTATGATCCGCGATCCAAATAGTTTACATGTGGAGTTTGCTATTCATGACTCAGCTGGCGGCGAAATTATTGTTACCTTTGATGACTTATTGCCGGATTTATTCCGTGAAGGACAAGGTATTGTAGCTCAGGGGGTATTAATTGAATCTGGAAAGCTAGAAGCCACTGAAGTACTGGCAAAGCATGATGAGAACTATATGCCACCAGAAGTTGCTGAAGCGATGGGGCAAACGCATCAAAAGTTAGAGTATCCAGAAGAAACTAAATCAGAAGGTTATAAGTACCAATAATTTATTGATACTTAATCAAAAGCCAATCATATGATTGGCTTTTTTCTTGTAAGCACTTGAGAATAAATCCACATCAGCACATCAGCACATCAGCACATCAGCACATCAGCACATCAGCACATCAGCACATCAGCACATCAGCACATCAGCACATCAGCACATCAGCACATCAGCACATCAGCACATCAGCACATCAGCACATCAGCACATCAGCACATCAGCACATCAGCACAATATAAGGAGGAAATTGAGATTAGCAACAATCAATTCGAAATTTAAAGCATAACGATATGCATACAAAGGCGGCTGAAACATTCAATATTTAACAAATAACGGCCAACAGGAAATAATCTAACGCAACATCAACACAGTAAAAATATGAATAAACGGGCGTTAAAACATTCATATACAATTGTATATAATCAAACATAAATCGATTAGTAACAGCAGGAAATAGTTACAACATCCACAGCAAGCCTGGCCTTCGATTACAACTTCGCAAATCCACTATCAAAAATCAAGCTACTAGCAATGAAATAAAAGGGTTATATGCATTGATTTGTTAAAACTATGATTGATAGTAATGGTAATAAATAACCGCTGATTCTTGGTTGTGAAAACACTTCATGAGGGTGTTAAATTTTTAGAGCGTAGAATACGACTTATCAAAAACCTGCCCTGCTAGCTTGTATGTTGTGTTCAAAATTTGTGAAGTCTGATGTACTGAGAGAGGAACAAGACATCGCTAGATGATGTAATCGAAAAAGTATGGCAAATACAAAAATCAACAAACATAAAAAAACCGAGCCTAAGCTCGGTTTTTAATGAGTAATTAAATTAATTACTCTGCAGCTTCAACTTCAACAGCTTCAGCAGCTTCAGGACGACCTACTAACTCGATGTAAGCCATTGGGGCTTTATCACCGGCACGAAGACCGCACTTAAGAATACGAGTGTAACCACCAGGACGTTCCTGGAAGCGTGGACCCAATTCAGTAAATAACTTACCTACAACTTCAGCGTCGCGGGTACGAGCGAAAGCTAAACGGCGATTTGCAACGCTGTCTACTTTAGCTAGTGTTATTAGAGGTTCAACTACGCGACGCAGTTCTTTCGCTTTAGCTACAGTTGTCTTGATAATCTCATGACGAACTAGTGAGCATGCCATGTTACGGAACATAGCTTGGCGATGACTGCTGTTACGATTTAGTTGACGACCACTCTTACGATGGCGCATGACCTAATCCTTATAACCTTAATCTGTACTAACCTGAGACTTATAGGTCGTCTGCTAAACTAGCTGGAGGCCAGTTTTCAAGACGCATACCTAACGACAGTCCGCGAGATGCTAAAACGTCCTTAATTTCAGTAAGAGATTTCTTACCTAAATTAGGTGTTTTAAGCAACTCAACTTCAGTGCGTTGTACCAGATCACCGATGTAATGAATCGCTTCGGCTTTCAAACAGTTAGCCGAACGTACAGTTAGCTCTAAATCGTCGACAGGACGCAACAATATCGGATCGAATTCCGGCTTATCATCTTCCTCAGGCTTAGCTGCTGGCTCACGTAAATCAACAAACGCATCTAGCTGTTCGGCTAAAATAGTTGCTGAGCGACGAATTGCCTCCTCAGGATCAATAGTACCATTAGTGGTCATATCGATAACGAGTTTATCTAAGTCTGTACGCTGTTCAACACGAGCAGCTTCTACATTGTATGCAATGCGAGCAACAGGTGAGAATGACGCATCTACCAGTAAGCGACCAATTGGACGATCATCGTCTTCAGTTTGTGCACGAGCCGAAGCAGGCACATAACCACGACCACGTTCAACACGGATACGCATGCTGATGTCATTATTACCAGTCAAATGACAGATAATATGATCAGGATTCATGATGGTAACATCGCCATCATGCGTGATATCTGCTGCTGTAACAGGGCCTGTGCCGGACTTGCTTAAAGTAAGCATTGCCTCGTCTTTACCCTCGATAGTTACCGCTAAACCTTTAAGATTTAACAATATCTCAAGGATATCTTCTTGTACGCCTTCCTTACTGCTGTATTCGTGCAGTACGCCGTCAATCTCGACTTCTGTAACAGCACAGCCGGGCATAGACGACAATAGGATGCGACGCAACGCGTTACCTAAGGTATGGCCAAAACCACGTTCTAGTGGCTCTAGTGTAACTTTGGCGCGAGTTGAATTAACCTGTTCAATTTCAACGAGACGCGGTTTAAGAAATTCTGTAACAGAACCCTGCATTGTGTCCTCTCTTGTTTGTTAGCTTTACTTAGAGTAAAGCTCGACGATCAGCTGTTCGTTAATATCCGCAGACAAATCGCTACGTTCTGGTAGACGCTTGAAAGCACCTTCCATTTTCGCACTGTCGACTTCTACCCATGTAGGCTTTTCGCGTTGACCAGCCACTTCTAAAGCCGCTTTGATACGAGCTTGAGTGCGTGATTTTTCACGGATGCTTACAACATCATTCGCAGACACTTTGAATGACGGAATGTTAACTACACGACCGTTAACCATAATTGACTTATGGCTTACTAGCTGACGTGATTCTGCACGAGTAGCACCAAAACCCATACGATAAACTACGTTATCTAGGCGGACTTCTAAAAGTTGTAACAAGTTTTCACCTGTATTGCCTTTTAGACGCGCAGCTTCTTTATAGTAGTTACGGAATTGTTTTTCTAACACACCGTAAATACGACGAACTTTTTGTTTCTCGCGTAACTGAGTACCGTACTCAGACAAACGTGGCTTACGAGCGCCATGTTGGCCTGGTGCAGTTTCCAGTTTACACTTCGATTCAATTGCTCTCACACCGCTTTTTAAGAAAAGGTCAGTACCTTCTCGGCGGCTGAGCTTGAGCTTAGGACCCAAGTATCTTGCCATGATCTTTCTCCAACTATCCTATAACGTAGTGTTATACACGACGTTTTTTAGGTGGACGACAACCATTGTGAGGGATAGGTGTCACATCAGTAATGTTGGTAATTTTATAACCAACTGCGTTCAGTGCGCGAATCGCTGATTCACGTCCTGGACCTGGACCCTTCACAAAAACTTCAAGGTTTTTAACACCATAATCTTGCGCAGCAATACCTGCACGCTCTGCCGCAACCTGTGCAGCAAACGGGGTCGATTTACGTGAACCACGGAAACCAGAACCACCTGAGGTAGCCCAAGATAAAGCATTACCTTGACGATCGGTAATGGTTACGATTGTGTTGTTGAAAGATGCATGGATATGAGCCATGCCATCTGCAACCTGTTTACGTACGCGCTTACGCGGAGAACGTGACGGAACTTTAGCCATTTTGGTTTACCTTCCCGTTACTTTCTGATTGGTTTACGTGGACCTTTACGCGTACGCGCATTGGTCTTAGTACGTTGCCCACGAAGGGGCAGGCTACGACGATGGCGGAGACCACGATAACAACCAAGGTCCATAAGACGCTTGATGTTCATTGAAATCTCACGACGTAAGTCACCTTCTACAACATATTTGGCAACTTCTTCGCGTAGAATGTCTATTTGAGCTTCGCTCAATTCCTTGATCTTAGCATCTTCAGCAATTGAAGTAGATGCGCAGATTGCTCTAGCGCGTGTACGTCCAATACCAAAAATAGCAGTCAATGCAATGACTGTATGCTTTTGATCAGGAATGTTAATGCCAGCGATACGGGCCACTATGCACTCCTTAAAGTTAAAGGCCATCTGCGAAAAGCCCGAAAGGATACTCGACAGACGACAGATTTGCAAACAAAATTTTTGGTCAGCCCATTATTGGGCTGACCAACTTCTTACTTAGCCTTGACGCTGTTTGTGTTTTGGTTCAACACAGATAACGCGTACAACACCACTACGCTTGACGATCTTGCAATTACGGCAGATCTTCTTCACGGAAGCTCGAACTTTCATTTCATCACTCCGTAAAAGCTAATTATTTGCCAAAGCGATCTAAATTCGCTTTGTTTACAAGATTAGCTTTCTTCATCACAGACTCATACTGATGAGACATCATATGGGTCTGAACCTGAGCCATGAAGTCCATGATCACGACTACTATAATTAGTAGTGAAGTACCGCCAAAATAGAACTGTACTTTCCACGCAATTAACATGAACTCCGGAATTAAGCAGATAAAGGTAATGTAAATCGCACCCGCTAAGGTTAAACGAGTCATTACTTTATCAATGTAACGCGAAGTCTGTTCACCGGGACGGATCCCAGGAATGAATGCACCACTCTTTTTCAAATTATCCGCTGTTTCGCGAGGATTGAAAACCAACGCAGTATAGAAGAAACAGAAAAAGATAATTGCTGTCGCGTACAATAATGAATACAGCGGTTGTCCTGGTGACACAGCTAAAGCGAAATCGCTTAACCATGACAAAGACTCATTTTGACCAAACCACTGAGCCAGTGTGCCTGGAAACAAAATAATGCTGGATGCAAAAATTGGTGGAATTACACCTGCCATGTTCACTTTTAATGGTAAATGGGTGCTTTGCGCTGCAAAAACCTTACGGCCCTGCTGACGCTTAGCGTAGTTAACAACGATACGACGTTGTCCACGTTCCACGAATACCACTAAATACGTTACAGCAAATACAATAACCGCGAGCAACAGTAGTACCAATACATTCAAGTCACCTTGACGCGCCTGCTCGGCTGTTGAGCCGATAGCCGATGGTAAACCTGCAACGATACCTGCGAAAATTAAAATCGAGATACCATTACCGATGCCACGTTCGGTAATTTGTTCACCTAACCACATTAGGAACATGGTTCCAGTGACTAAGCTTACAACGGCAACAAAGTAGAAACCAAATCCAACATTAGCCACAAGGCCAGGGACTAAATTTGGTAAACCTGTCGCGATACCGATAGATTGCAATGTACCCAACACAAGTGTGCCGTATCGAGTATATTGACTGATTTTCTTACGTCCTGATTCGCCTTCTTTTTTCAATTCAGCTAATGCAGGATGCACCACAGTCAATAACTGCATAATGATAGATGCCGAAATATACGGCATAATACCTAATGCAAAGATAGAAGCACGCTCTAAAGCACCACCCGAGAACATGTTAAACATGCCAAGGATGGTATCTTTTTGCTGAGCAAAAAGCTCTGCTAATACAGCTGCGTCAATACCAGGAATTGGCACGAACGAACCCGCTCTAAAGACGATTATCGCACCAATCACGAACAGAAGACGAGTTTTCAGTTCTGAAACTCCGCCTTTCGCGCTTTTTAAATCAAGTCCTGGTTTTGCCATCGACGTATTATTCCTCGATCTTACCGCCGGCAGCTTCAATAGCTGCACGTGCACCTTTGGTTACCTTTAGACCTTTAACAGTCACAGGGCGCTCAATGGTACCTGAAAGAACGATTTTCGCAAACTGGATGTTGCGAGTAATAACGTTCGCATCTTTCAGAGCGTTCAAATCGATAACATCACCGTTAACTTTTGCTAGTTCGAGTAAACGAACTTCAGCTGAAACCAAAGCTTTGCGCGAGGTAAAACCAAACTTAGGTAAACGGATTTTAAGAGGCATTTGACCGCCTTCAAAACCAACGCGTGGACCGCCGCCAGAACGAGACTTTTGTCCCTTATGACCACGACCTGCTGTTTTACCTAAACCTGAACCGATACCGCGGCCAACACGCTTAGGAGCAGATTTAGCACCTGCTGCTGGAGATAGAGTATTTAGACGCATTATCTTATTCCTCCACCGAAACCATGTAGTAAACCTTGTTGATCATACCGCGAACTGAAGGAGTATCTTCAACTTCAACTGTATGACCAATACGGCGCAGACCTAAACCTGTTAGGGTAGCACGGTGTTTTGGTAAACGACCGATGCTGCTTTTAGTCTGTGTTACTTTAACTGTTTTAGTAGCCATGGTGCTTAACCTCGAATTTCATCAACATTCAGGCCACGCTTAGCTGCGATTTGCGCTGGTGACTTCATATGCACCAATGCATCTACAGTCGCGCGAACGATGTTGATCGGGTTAGTAGAACCGTATGCTTTTGACAGAACGTTATGAACGCCTGCTACTTCCAATACGGCACGCATTGCGCCACCGGCAATAATACCAGTACCTTGTGATGCAGGTTGCATGTACACAAGAGAACCAGTATGGCGACCTTTAACTGGATGATGCAGAGTACCTGCATTCAACTCAACGGTCACAATATTACGACGGGCTTTTTCCATTGCTTTTTGAATAGCTGCAGGAACTTCACGCGCTTTACCATAGCCATAGCCAATCTTACCGTTACCGTCACCCACTACTGTTAGTGCTGTGAAGCTAAAGATACGACCGCCCTTAACTACTTTAGAAACACGATTAACTGCAATCAATTTTTCTTGCAAATCGTCTTTTTGCTGAGCTTCTAATTTAGCCATTTTATAACCCCTTAGAACTTCAGGCCAGCTTCACGAGCAGCGTCTGCTAATGCAGCCACACGTCCGTGATACTTGAAACCAGAACGGTCGAACGCAACAGAAGCTACGCCCTTCTCGATCGCACGCTCAGCAACTAATTTACCAATTGCTTTAGCCGCATCTACGTTTCCGGTACTCTTTAGTTGCTCTTTAACTGTTTTTTCAACAGTTGATGCAGCAGCTAACACCTGAGCTTCAGGACTGATCACCTGAGCATAAATGTGACGCGGTGTACGATGTACAACCAGACGGTTCACGCCTAGCTCTTGGATCTTCTTACGTGCACGAGTAGCGCGACGTAAGCGAGATGTTTTCTTATCCATATCGCGTTACCTACTTCTTCTTAGCCTCTTTACGGCGTACAACTTCGTCGTCATAGCGAACACCTTTGCCTTTGTATGGCTCTGGTGGACGGTAACCACGAATGTTGGCTGCAACTTGACCTATTAACTGCTTATCAACGCCTGTTAAGACGATTTCAGTTTGACTAGGACATTCTGCAGTAACGCCTGCGGGCAGTTTGTGTACTAATGGATGTGAAAAACCTAATGTTAGATCTAAGTCACTACCAGCGATTTTCGCACGGTAACCTACACCAACTAATTTTAGTTTTCTCACAAAACCTTCAGAGACACCAACAACCATGTTGTGTACTAATGCACGTGCAGTACCAGCCTGTGCCCAAGCGCCTTCAACGCCTTCGACAGGAAGAAACTTTACTTCTGCATTTTCGATAACAACATTTACCGCATTGTTGATTACTCGAGTCAGACTTCCTTTACCGCCTTTGACGGTTAAAGTCTGTTCGTTTAAAGTCACCTCTACGCCAGCAGGGATAGTGACTGGTGCTTTTGCAACACGAGACATTACTAACTCCTTACGCTACGTAGCAGATAACCTCGCCACCCGTGCCAATTTGGCGGGCGGCACGATCAGTCATCAAGCCTTTAGAAGTGGACACAATTGCGATACCCAGACCGCCCATAACCTTTGGAAGTTCGTCTTTACCTTTGTAAATACGAAGACCAGGACGGCTTACGCGCTGGATAGTCTCAACGACTGGTTTGCCTTGGAAATACTTTAAAGTGATTTCTAATTCAGGCTTAGCTTCATCTGCTACGGCGTAGTCAGTAATGAAACCTTCATCTTTAAGTAATTTCGCAATTGCTACTTTTAACTTAGCTGAAGGCATCTTTACAGATACGTGGTTAGCAGCTTGGCCGTTACGAATACGGGTTAACATATCCGCAATAGGATCTTGCATGCTCATATTAGCTTACTCCGTGACAAGTGCTTACCAGCTGGCCTTACGTAGACCAGGAACTTCACCACGCATAGTGGCTTCACGTAATTTAATACGGCTTAAACCGAATTTACGTAAAACGCCATGTGGGCGACCAGTTTGATTACAGCGATTGCGTTGACGCGATGCGCTTGAATCACGTGGTAGTGCTTGCAACTTAAGTACTGCGTCCCAACGATCTTCTTCAGAAGTCTCTGGGCTGCTGATAGTAGCTTTAAGTGCTAGACGCTTTTCAGCATACTTAGCTACGAGCTGTGCACGTTTTGCTTCACGTGCTTTCATAGATGTTTTAGCCATTATGCTACCCTTATTTCTTAAATGGGAAGTTAAAAGCGGTCAACAAAGCACGACCTTCTTCGTCATTCTTCGCAGTAGTAGTGATAACGATATCCATACCACGAATTTTATCGATTTTATCGTAATCGATTTCTGGGAAGATGATCTGTTCTTTCACACCCATTGCGTAGTTACCACGACCGTCAAACGCTTTTGCGCTTAGGCCACGGAAGTCACGAATACGTGGAATTGCAATGTCAACTAGACGCTCTAAAAATTCCCACATACGCTCACCGCGCAGGGTAACTTTACAGCCAATAGGGTAGCCTTCACGGATTTTAAAACCAGCAACTGATTTACGAGCAACAGTTACAACTGGTTTTTGACCAGCGATTGCAGTCATGTCACGAAGCGCGTGCTCCATAACTTTCTTATCTGCAACAGCTTCGCCTACACCCATATTAAGGGTGATTTTTTCAATCCGAGGGACTTGCATGACACTGCTATAACCGAACTTTTTAGCTAGTTCAGCAACTACAGTCTCTTGATATTTATCATGCAGTTTCGCCATCGTTTACTCCAAATTACTTAACGAGTTCGCTGTTCGATTTATAAAAACGGACTTTTTGGTCGTTTTCAAATCGGAAACCAACACGATCTGCCTTGCCTGTGGCTTGGTTAAAGATCGCTACGTTTGATGCTTGAATCGGTGCTTCTTTCTCGATAACGCCACCAGTTACGCCCAATTGTGGGTTTGGCTTTTGGTGTTTTTTAACAAGATTGATGCCTTCAACAATCAATTTACCAGTAGGTAGAACTTGAGAAACTTTACCGCGTTTACCCTTGTCTTTACCTGCTAGTACAATTACTTCGTCTTCACGACGGATTTTTGCTGCCATTTTGAAAGCTCCTTACAGTACTTCAGGTGCCAATGACACAATTTTCATAAATTGCTCTGTACGCAATTCACGTGTCACAGGTCCAAAGATACGAGTACCAATCGGTGCAAGGTTTGCGTTAAGCAAAACCGCTGCATTCCGATCGAAGCGAATGACAGAACCGTCTGGACGACGTACGCCTTTCTTAGTACGGACTACCACCGCGTTATATACATCACCTTTCTTCGCTTTAGCGCGAGGAATCGCTTCTTTAACAGAAACTTTAATGATGTCGCCGATACCGGCATAACGACGATGAGAGCCACCCAAGACCTTAATACACTGAACTCTACGTGCGCCACTGTTACATGCGACGTCAAGAGTCGATTGCATTTGGATCATTTTAAGTGCTCCGCTATCGTTACTACACAAATCCCAATATTGGGACAATATTTAGCCAAATTTGAGGATAGTTTTACTCAAAATTGGCGCGCAAGTATAACACCACAATATCGGATTGCATAGCAAAAAAAACAAACGGCCCCAAATTATTGGAGCCGTTTAGATTAACCTAATAAAATTAGGCCTTGGTTACTACTTCAGCTAGGGTCCAAGACTTAGTCTTAGATAGAGGACGACATTGACTAATAGTCACGATGTCACCTTCATTACACTGATTAGTTTCGTCATGTGCATGGATCTTTGTAGTACGCTTAATGTATTTCCCATAAATAGGGTGTTTCACTTGGCGCTCAATAGCAACAGTAATAGACTTGTCCATTTTGTTACTAACTACTTTACCTTGCAAAGTACGGATTTTATCAGACATTACGCACCTGCCTTAGAAGTAATAATGGTCTTAACACGTGCAATGTTACGACGCACTAGCTTCAATTGATTCGTTTGAGTCAATTGACCAGTAGCGTGTTGCATACGCAGGTTAAACTGCTCACGCAGCAGACCAAGTAATTCAGCGTTAAGTTCTTCAACGCTCTTTTCTCTTAGTTCGCTCGCTTTCATTACATCACCGTCTTAGTTACGAAGGTAGTCTTTAAAGGAAGCTTAGCAGCTGCTAAAGCGAAGGCTTCACGAGCCAACGTTTCAGAGACACCATTCATCTCATAAAGAACCTTACCAGGTTGAATCTGACATACCCAGTATTCAACGTTACCTTTACCTTTACCCATACGCACTTCAAGAGGCTTAGAGGTAATTGGCTTGTCAGGAAAAACTCGAATCCAAATTTGTCCTTGACGTTTAACATGACGTGTCATGGCACGACGTGCAGATTCGATTTGACGTGCAGTTAAACGACCACGGCCGACTGCTTTCAAACCGAAAGTACCAAAGCTAACTTCAGTACCGTTCGCTAGACCACGGTTGCGGCCTTTGAACATCTTGCGAAACTTCATACGTTTAGGTTGCAGCATTAAAGTTTCTCCTATTTACCACGAGGCTTACGCTTAGGTTGCTGCTTTGGCTCTTCAATAGCAGGGATTAAACCGTCTAGAACTTCGCCTTTGAAGATCCAAACTTTAATACCAATCACACCATATTGAGTGTGACTTTCTGCTGTTGAGTAGTCGATATCAGCACGTAAAGTATGTAAAGGTACACGACCTTCACGATACCATTCAGAACGTGCGATTTCAGCACCACCTAGACGACCGCTCACTTCAACTTTGATACCTTGGGCACCAATGCGCATTGCATTTTGTACCGCGCGCTTCATAGCACGACGGAACATTACACGGCGCTCTAACTGCTGAGCAATAGAGTCAGCAACGAGCTTAGCGTCTAATTCAGGCTTACGGATTTCAGCGATGTTGATTTGAGCAGTAGTGCCTGTGATTTTAGACACATGTGCACGTAATACTTCAACGTCTTCACCTTTCTTACCAATCACAACACCTGGACGGGCGGTGTGAATAGTAACGCGGATGCTTTTCGCTGGGCGTTCAATGACAATCTTAGATACTGATGCGGCTTTTAACTTTGACGTTAAATATTGACGCACTTCCCAGTCGCTGTTCAGATTATTTGCATAGTCTGACTTATCTGCGTACCAGGTAGAGATCCAAGGCTTAGTGATACCCAGACGGATACCATTAGGATGTACTTTCTGTCCCATTGCTCTCTTCTCCTAGCGATCTGATACAACCACAGTAATGTGGCTGGTACGCTTCATGATACGATCAGCGCGGCCTTTGGCACGTGGCATGATACGCTTCATAGTTGGGCCTTCGTCTACGAAGACTGCTCCAACTTTAAGCTCATCGATGTCAGCACCTTCGTTGTGTTCGGCGTTTGCGATAGCTGAGTCAAGTACTTTTTTAACTAGTACGGCGGCTTTCTTTGGGCTGAAGGTCAAAATCTCGAGCGCCTTAGAAACAGGCAATCCGCGAATTTGATCAGCAACTAGACGGGCCTTTTGCGCAGACGTACGAGCAAAACGATGTTTAGCTAAAACTTCCATCTTATTCCTCCCGTATTAACGCTTCTTCGCTTTCTTATCAGCAGCATGGCCGCGATAAGTGCGAGTTGGTGAAAATTCACCAAGCTTGTGGCCGATCATTTCGTCAGTTACGAACACAGGTACGTGCTGACGACCATTATGGACAGCGATGGTCAACCCAATCATATTTGGGATGATCATTGAGCGGCGTGACCAAGTCTTAATTGGTTTTTTATCACCCGCTTCCATCGCTTTCTCTACCTTCTTCAGCAAGTGCAGGTCAATGAAGGGACCTTTCTTGAGAGAACGTGGCATGGCGAATCCTCTTACTATTTATTACGACGACGTACGATGTACTTATCAGTGCGCTTGTTACTACGAGTTTTATAACCCTTAGTTGGCACACCCCATGGACTCACTGGATGACGTCCACCAGAAGTACGGCCTTCACCACCACCGTGTGGATGGTCTACTGGGTTCATTGCAACACCACGAACTGTAGGGCGTACGCCTCTCCAGCGCTTAGCACCTGCTTTACCTAACTGGCGTAGCATGTGTTCGGCATTACCAACTTCACCAAATGTCGCGCGGCAATCTACTGGTACTTTACGCATTTCGCCAGAGCGAAGACGTAGAGTAGCGTATGCGCCATCACGAGCAACAACTTGTACATAAGCACCAGCTGAACGAGCGATCTGAGCACCTTTACCAGGCTTCATTTCTACTGCGTGAACAACTGAACCTACAGGGATGTTGCGTAATGCTTTAGCATTACCAGTCTTGATTTCAGCATCGTTACCAGATTGGATTGCATCACCAGCTTGCATGCCTTTAGCAGCAAGAATGTAACGACGCTCACCGTCTGCGTATAATACCAAAGCAATGTGTGCAGTACGGTTTGGATCGTACTCAAGACGCTCAACTTTACCTGGGATACCATCTTTATCGCGTTTGAAGTCGATTAGACGGTAGTGTTGCTTATGACCACCACCAACGTGACGGACAGTGATACGACCAGTATTGTTACGGCCACCACTTTTCGTTTTTCTCGCCAACAGGCCAGCAAAAGGTTTACCCTTATGCAGATCCGTATTCACCACTTTAACTACGTGGCGACGACCTGGAGAGGTTGGCTTACACTTAATAACTGCCATGATAATTCTCCTTTGCTTACTCAGCGCCGCCGACGAAATCGATGTCAGCACCCGCAGCTAAAGTCACATAAGCTTTTTTCCAATCGCTACGACGGCCTGAACGAGCACCAGTACGCTTGGTTTTGCCTTTGTTAACTAAAGTACGAACTGAATCTACTTCAACTTCAAATAGCTTCGCTACTGCAGCTTTGATCTCTGCTTTAGTCGCATCGATTGCTACGCGGAAAACTACAGTGTTGTTCTTCTCTGCAACTACAGTACTCTTTTCAGAGATGTGTGGAGCAAGAATCACTTTTAGCAAACGTTCTTCGGTGATCATGCTAGCATCTCCTCAATTTGCTTCACTGCATCAGCAGTAACAAGAACAGTGTTGAACGCAATTAGACTTACTGGGTCAAGACCCGCAACGTCACGAACGTCAACTTTGTATAAGTTGCGAGCTGCTAAGAATAAATTCTCATCAACTTCTGCAGTAACAATTAGAACGTCTTCTAAGTTCATTGCTTGTAATTTAGCTTTTAGCTCTTTAGTTTTAGGAGCATCAACACTAAAAGATTCAACAACAACTAAACGATCTTGACGTACCAATTCAGAAAGAATGCTTTTTAAAGCACCACGGTACATCTTCTTGTTAACTTTTTGGCTGTGATCTTGAGTTTTAGCAGCGAATGTTACGCCACCGCCACGCCAAATCGGGCCTTTAACACTACCGGCACGAGCGCGGCCTGTGCCTTTTTGGCGCCAAGGCTTTTTGCCTGAGCCAGTTACTTCCGCGCGCGTCTTTTGGCCACGAGTGCCTTGACGTGCGTTTGCAGCGTAAGCTACAACTACCTGATGAACCAGTGCCTCGTTAAAGTCACGGCCGAAGGTAGTTTCGGAAACTTCAAGAGCGCTCTGCGCGTCTTTCAATACCAATTCCATTACTATCTCCTCAGACCTTAAGCTTTAACTGCTGGCTTGATAATCAAGTCACCATTGGTAGCGCCTGGAACTGCGCCGCGTACTAATAACAAGTTACGCTCTGCATCAACACGTACAACGTGTAAATTTTGAGTTGTTACTTGTTCAGCACCCATATGGCCTGACATTTTCTTGCCTTTGAATACACGACCAGGCGTTTGGTTCTGACCGATAGAACCATTCGAGCGGTGTGCCAAAGAGTTACCGTGAGTCATATCTTGAGTACGGAAGTTCCAACGCTTAACGCCGCCTTGGAAGCCTTTACCTTTTGATTGACCAGTAACGTCTACTTTCGCCACTTCTGCGAAAATATCAACATTAAGCTCAGCACCAACTTCAATGCCTTCGCCTTCACCATCTGCTAGACGCACTTCCCATAAACCACGACCGGCTTCTACGCCGCCCTTGGCAAAATGACCTGCTTCTGCTTTAGTGATGCGATTGGCTTTTTTGGTACCTGTAGTGACTTGTAGTGCACGGTAACCGTCAGTTTCTAAAGTTTTCACTTGAGTAACGCGGTTGCCAGTGACTTCAATCACTGTTACAGGGATTGACGTGCCATCTTCAGTGAAGATGCGAGTCATACCCACTTTACGACCAATAAGACCGATAGCCATCTCTCAAACCTCTTCTAAGGATCTCAATTAACCTAAGCTAATCTGAACGTCGACACCAGCCGCAAGATCTAAACGCATTAATGCGTCTACTGTCTTTTCTGTTGGCTCTACGATGTCAACTAAGCGCTTGTGAGTACGGATTTCGTACTGGTCACGAGCATCTTTGTTAACGTGCGGAGAGATCAAAACGGTATAACGCTCTTTGCGAGTAGGTAGTGGAATAGGACCACGTACCTGCGCGCCTGTACGCTTAGCAGTTTCAACGATTTCCGCTGTAGACTGATCAATTAAACGATGATCAAAGCCTTTTAAGCGGATACGGATTCTTTGGTTCTGCATTGACCAGAGCTCCTAAAATGGACACATAAAAAATCACCCTCTAGCTACTTCCTATTTGGAAAAGCAGAGTGAGATGATTTAACCGTTCGACTCCCAATCGGAGTCGCTATGAATATGAAAACCATATTTGGTTTTCCTTTCGTTCACTGCACTAGTGCAGCGAGTGGGCAATTATACAGATCTAATATTGAAGATCAAGCCCATTGTGCGATATATCTACTAGAATTCTACCCACAATTTGTTGCGCAGCATTTTACACGTTAAAAACAAAATTGCCAGTAAATTTTAGTAATAAAAAAAGGAAGCCGAAGCTTCCTTTTTCAGTGTGAACTAAATTCGCGATTAAGCGATGATTTTAGCTACAACACCAGCACCAACTGTACGGCCACCTTCACGGATAGCGAAACGTAAACCGTCGTCCATCGCGATTGGGTAAATCAAAGTAACAACCATCTTGATGTTGTCACCAGGCATTACCATTTCTACGCCTTCTGGTAACTCGATAGTACCAGTTACGTCAGTTGTACGGAAGTAGAACTGTGGACGGTAACCTTTGAAGAATGGAGTGTGACGTCCGCCTTCTTCTTTTGATAACACGTATACTTCTGATTCGAAAGTAGTGTGTGGAGTGATTGAACCAGGCTTAGCTAGTACTTGACCACGTTCTACGTCATCACGCTTAGTACCACGTAATAACACACCACAGTTCTCACCTGCACGACCTTCGTCAAGCAGCTTACGGAACATTTCTACACCAGTACAAGTTGTCTTAGTTGTTGCATGAACACCTACAATTTCAACTTCGTCTGATACGCGGATGATACCACGCTCAACACGACCTGTTACCACTGTACCACGACCTGAAATCGAGAATACGTCTTCGATTGGTAGTAGGAATGGCTTATCGATGTCACGCTCTGGCTCTGGAATATAAGTATCTAAAGCTTCAGCTAGTTCAATAATTTTAGCTTCCCACTCTGGCTGGCCTTCTAGTGCCTTAAGCGCAGAACCTTG
>NZ_JAPDMX010000022.1 GCF_025971955.1 Shewanella subflava | reverse complement strand
AAACACAGTATCGCCGATGGTAGTGTGGGGTCTCCCCATGTGAGAGTAGGTCATTTCCAGGCGCCTAATTTACTCGCTAGAGTAGTGATAAGCCCGTTACGAATGTAACGGGCTTTTTTACATCTGAAATTTGAGCATAAAAGTCGTGTGGCCGACGTGCCCGTGTGGGAATACGTCATTTCTAGGCGCCTAATTTACTCGCTAGAGTAGTGTTAAGCCCATTACGAATGTAACGGTTTTTTTTACATCTGAAATTTGAGTATAAAAGTTGTGTGGCTGACATGCCCATGTGAGAGTAGGTCATTTCCAGGCGCCTAATTTACTCGCTAGAGTAGTGATAAGCCCGTTACGGATGTAACGGGCTTTTTTACATCTGAAATTTGAGCATAAAAGTCGTGTGGCCGACATGCCCATGTGGGAGTACGTCATTTCCAGGCGCCAAATTAAACACTAAGGCCACTTTAATCGAGTGGCCTTTGGTTTTTAGTCATACCATTTTGTATAACCAAATGATCTCTAGCTTAATTCAGCTAAAATTTTATCAACAATAGGCTTATTGGCTTCAGGGAAATCAAATTCTGCTAGGTTAGCAAATGGCACCCAGCGTATTTCTTGGTTTTCTAATCCAATGGCATGATTGGAAAAATCTTTTACTAAATGAATGTCTAAACGTACATGCTTATCTGGATAGTTATGGCTGATATCCATAAAGGGGCTTGAAGCTGTGACATCTAAATTGACTTCTTCTTTAAGCTCTCTAATTAGCGCTTGTGTTACTGTTTCATTGGCTTCTACCTTACCACCGGGAAATTCCCACTTTCCTCCTTGGTGAAGGTGTCCGTGCCTTTTGGCTAATAAAATATGCTTATCTTGATTGATAATGACACCGACGGCGACATGAACACGCTTTTGCATAATAAATTCCGTATTACTGGTTGAAACTAATCTTCTTTAAAAAATGCTGACTCGTTCAATCCCAAATCGTCGTAACCAAGATCATCGTACATATCAGGGTCTAATGGGGTTTTGACTGGAATGGCATGTTTCTCATCAGCCCAATCGCCTAAATCAATCAGTTTACAACGCTCGCTGCAAAAAGGTTTGAATTTAGCTTCAGCAACCCAATTCACTTGAGTTTTGCAGATGGGACAATTAACTGTAATAGGCATAGGTATCTTCTTGCTGGATAAATAAAAGCATTAACCGATCTTAAAAGGTTTATGTACAAGTAGCCAGAAGGAATTGAATTGTTTTGTCTGTGTGACGTTGTTGTTCAAAATCAACAAAGTGGATGGCATAACGATTTTTATGTCCGCTGATGGTTGGATAGCAGCCATGCGATGTATCAATTTTTACTCTAATTAGCGATAAAGCCTGTGCGCTATCGCCCTGGAAAAAACCCGCTTTGGCATCTGCAGGCGTAAAATCGGCGGTATTTCTTATTAATTCAAGTAACAAGCTGATTGGGGTAAGCAGTGGCTGGTATTGATCTACCCAACACTGAAGATCTAACTGCCTTTCTTGCCACGGTTTTCCTAGCCAGAAGTGCAGTTGCGGTAGGTCGAAATTGCAGCATGCGCCAGGCATACCAAAACGTTGCCGCAACGCAGAGATAAACTTATCTTTTTTAAGATGAATGCCAATTCTGTCGGGCATTTGTAAAGGTGCTTTAGCTTGAATCAACCGATTAATGATGTCATTAATTTGCACTTTATCTACGTGTGGTAGCTCTAGCCATTTGGATAATAAGGCAATATTTCGGTCAATGTCTTTGAGTACATCAGAGCGATAATCGCATCTGTCGGTTAACTCGCACAGTGAAAATAAAGGATAGAAACAACGATGCTGGTGATCTTGAATAAGATTATTTTTTAATTGTGTCGACAGGTATTCTAACCGTAAATAACTACGAATTTTTTCATTTAAAGGCTGTTCGTATATTAAGTCAGTCATGTCAGTCTGGTTTATTCGCTAATTCCAAGTATTTATGATGTAACAAAGCCACTTTGCTTCGTAACGAATTCAAATCGCCTTGATTATCTATGATGTCATCTGCCTTCGATAGTCGTTGTTCACGGGGCATTTGGCTCAAGATTATTTGCTCAACTTGAGTGGTTGCCACTTTATCACGTGCACTCGTCCTTGAAATTTGCAACTTAGAGTCTACGTCCACCACTAAAGTTGAATTGACTAACTTATCTAACCCATTTTCAAATAGCAAGGGAACAACCATAATTACATAAGCTGAATCGGCTTGTTGCACTTGTTTTAGCATGGTTTGTCGGATCATCGGATGCAATAAATTATTTAACCAATCACGCTGCTGAGGTTGGTTAAAAATAATTTCACGCAACGCAGTACGATTTAAGGCACCGTTAGCTTGGCAAACATCAGCGCCAAAGTGTTCAATAATGCGTGTTAAGCCCTCAGTGCCCTTTGCAACCACGTCTTTTGCCACTATGTCTGCATCAACTAAGGTTATACCAAGGTCGGCAAACAAGTTGGCAACAGTGGTTTTACCGCTGCCTATGCCGCCGGTTAAGCCAACAATAAATTTAGCCATGACAGTTGTGCCTTATACTAAGGTGCTGAGGTACCAATTAATGATTTCTTGTCCCCATATCAGCGCTATCCAACCTGCAATAGCAATATAGGGTCCAAAAGGGATGGGTTTACCAGCATGAAGCTTTTTAGTGGCAATCATGGCAATACCAATAATAGCGCCTACCAATGATGATAATAGTATTATCATTGGTAGCATTTGCCACCCTAACCAAGCACCCAACACCGCCATCAGCTTAAAATCACCATAGCCCATACCTTCTTTACCAGTGGCGAGTTTGAATAGCCAAAACACTGACCATAAACTTAAATAGCCTGCGGCGGCACCAATTAACGCATCGGTTGGGCTTGCAAACACGCCTTGGAGGTTGATGATTAAACCAAGCCATAGCAAAGGCAAGGTTAACTGATCAGGCAAAAGCATTTCATCTAAGTCGATGCCTGTTAAGCCGATTAGAAAAAACGTCAGTATGGCGGCGAAGATAAACTGCGTGGTTGGGCCAAAATAAAAAGCGAGGGTCGCAATCAATAATCCTGTGGTTAATTCAATCACTGGATAACGCGCTGATATCGGTGTATGACAACTGGCACATTGTCCTTTAAGCATTAACCAACCCAATACAGGTAAATTGTGCCAAGGTTTAATGCTCGTTTTGCATTTTGGGCAGGCAGAACCTGGGACGATTAAGTTGTATTTTTCAGGAAAAGCATCAATCGGTTTCGCCAGTCTTTTTTCGCCGACTTGTTTAACGATATCTGGATGATATTCATTTAAGTAATAGTTACATTCACTTTGCCATTCGCGTTTCATCATCACGGGTAGGCGGTGAATCACCACATTCAAAAAACTGCCAATGGAGGCTGCAAAAATAAAGCTAATAGCCACAAACAGCCAAGTATATTGGCTCATTGTGGCGATAAAAGTGGAGATAAATTCAGACATTATTTTTCTTATTATTTTTTAATTTTTGTGTGAACTAGCCATTTTTTACATGAATGATGTGTAGTTTAACCGACCACATTACCCATTTCGAAAATAGGTAAATACATACCAACAATCAGTCCACCGACTAAAGTACCTATCACCACCATCATGATAGGTTCAATAAGGCTAGATAAGCCATCAACGGCATCATCAACTTGCATTTCAAAAATGTTCGCGACTTTATTGAGCATATCATCTAAGCCACCAGATTCTTCACCAATCATCACCATTTGGATTAGCATGTCAGGAAATAGCCCAGTGGTGCGCATGGCCACGTTCATTTGCATCCCTGACATCACTTCTTGACGTACTTTTAACAACGCTTTGCGATACACAGCATTGCCTGAAGCGCCAGAGGCAGATTCTAAGCCATCAATTAACGGTACTCCAGCAGAAAAAGTAGTAGCTAGAGTGCGGGCAAAGCGTGCCATGGCCGCTTTATGCAGTATTTCACCAATAACCGGAATTTTGAGTACCGCTTCATCAATCTTATCGCGAAATTTTTGCGAGTTGCGATGGGCTCGCACAAATAACCAAACTCCCACTACGATACCGATGGCAAAGAAATACCATGATGTTTGCAACCATCTAGATATACCAATAATTAACTGAGTAAAGGCAGGTAATTCAGCGCCAAAGCCATTGAATATTTCTTCAAACTGAGGCACAACGAAGAGCAATAACAATGTGGTTACCGCAATAGCCACTATAACTACAGCAGCGGGGTAAAACATGGCTTTTTTAATTTTTGATTTTAATGCTTCGGCTTTTTCACGGTAGGTGGCAATGCGATCGAATACCGCATCTAAGGCTCCTGAATGCTCACCTGCTGCAACTAAGTCAACATACAGATCGTCAAAGTATATGCGGTGTGGTCTTAGGGCATCGGATAGCGGGATACCTGATTGGATATCAGATAATATTGTGCCTAATAATGTTCTGACCTTTTCTTTTTCATGGCCTCGTCCCAACAGTTCAAAGGTGGTCACTAATGGCACGCCCGCCGAAATCATGGTTGCAACTTGACGGGTGATCATTGCAATATCCATTGCGGTGATCTTTTTTTCAGTTTTAAAAAGTGGTTTTGCCTTTTTACTAACCGATTTTGGAGTTACCCCTTGGGCTTTTAGAATACTTTTTATTTCTGCTACGCTAGTGCCGCGCATTTCTCCAGCGGTTTTTTTACCATCACGGTTGACCCCTTTCCACTGGAACTCAAACACTTTGGGTTGGTGCTTGATATCCTTTTTGGAGGTTCGGGACTTTCTTGTCGCGGCAGCGGTAGCCATAAAGTGATTCCTTGACGTTTATTTGTAATTTTAATGAGTCATAATGAACATTAGTCTACTCGAGATGAAGTTTATGTGCTTGATAAACTAGCGAGTGCTTATTAAGTAGCTAATCAATTAAAGCTGGTGACTCGGTTAATTTCGGCAATACTGGTGACCCCTTGGGTCACTTTAAGTAAACCCGATTGGCGCAAGTCACGCATCCCTTGCTCTTTAGCCAATGCAGCAATATGCAAAGAGTTGCCGCCCTCCATGATAATGCGGGCAATTTCATCGGACATCTTCATGACTTCATAAATACCCACTCGGCCTTTGTAGCCTGCAGAGCATAAGTCACAACCACAGGGCTTATAAACGGTAAAACCTTGGTCAATACTCTGCTGGTTGAAACCAAGGCGCAGCAGCTCGGCAGTGGGAATGTCTTCAGGTTTTTTGCAAGCAGGGCATAAACGTCTTGCCAAACGCTGGGCAATGATTAAATTGACCGAGCTGGCAATGTTGTAACCCGGTACCCCCATATTGACCAAACGAGTTAAGGTTTCGGCGGCGGAGTTTGTGTGTAAAGTCGATAACACTAAGTGACCGGTTTGCGCCGCTTTAATGGCAATTTCTGCGGTTTCTAAGTCTCGGATTTCACCGACCATCACCACATCAGGGTCTTGACGCAGAAATGACCGCAGTGCGGAAGCGAAGGTTAAACCGGCTTTTAAATTAATGTGAACCTGGTTAACTCCTTCGAGGTTAATTTCGACCGGATCTTCAGCGGTGGAGATATTACGCTCTTCGGTGTTTAATATATTTAAGCCAGTGTATAAAGAGACGGTTTTGCCCGAACCCGTCGGCCCGGTCACCAAAATCATTCCCTGTGGTTTGGCTAGCATCTCTTCATAAAGCTCGCGCTGATCATCTTCATAACCGAGCTTTTCAATGCCCAGTTGCGCGGAGGATGAGTCCAATATCCGCATAACAATTTTTTCGCCCCAAATGGTGGGCAAGGTACTGACACGAAAATCGATGGATTTAGTCCGTGACAGTTTCATCTTGATGCGGCCATCTTGTGGCACCCGGCGCTCGGCGATATCCAGTTTTGACATCACCTTCAATCGCGCTGAAATCCTCCCGCCCAAGTTAACAGGCGGCTCAGAAACCTCGTGCAATATGCCATCAATGCGAAAACGAATGCGATAGCGTTTTTCATAGGGTTCAAAATGTAAATCAGATGCACCTTTACGAATAGCATCGGTAAGAATTTTATTAATATAAATAACAATCGGCGCATCGTCACTGCTGTCGCCAGTCGTTTCATCGCGGCGTTCGGTTTCAGCCACTTCCATGTTGGCTAACGCGTCTTGATCGGCGCCGCCTAAATCTAGCCCTGAAATATCTTCTTCAATGATTTTTTCTAATACTTTATGCAGTTTATCGTCTTCAACCAAAATGGCTTCAGCATGAAGACCAAGGCTAAATTGAAAATCTTCTAGGGCATTAATGTTAGTTGGATCAGATGTAGCGATGTAAAGGCGATTACCACGTTTAAACAGCGGTAAACACTTATGTTTTTCAATCAGTTTTTTGTTGAGTAAACTTTCATTGATATCCTGGATATCAAACTCATTTAAATCTAGAAGTGG
Source organism: Shewanella subflava (assembly GCF_025971955.1). Taxonomy (GTDB): domain Bacteria; phylum Pseudomonadota; class Gammaproteobacteria; order Enterobacterales; family Shewanellaceae; genus Shewanella; species Shewanella subflava. The sequence goes on along the minus strand of NZ_JAPDMX010000022.1, from coordinate 18,403 downwards.
AGTACCATATTCTTCATAACATAATTCTGCTATTTCTCGAGCAGATAAATATTTTAAAGATATAAGTGTTGTTACAAGAGATAGTTTTTGTTTACGTGATTCGTTAATCGCTGATGATATTAGCTCTTCACTTAGCAAGCCTTTGCGAATAAATAAGGTTGATAAACCTAAGTGAGGAGCTGTTGTCATATCTAATTAACAAAGATCAGTACAATTATCTGTCCATATTACTCGGCCAGCATCATATTCACCAGTTAAAACATAGGTGTCAGTAGCTGCAATTCCACCTGCTGCGATTGGTGTCACAGTAATTTTCTTATTAGTAGCATCCCAAGCTATAGCAGAGTATGCACCTTTTGTTAATCCAGTTACATCGGCAGGAACACCACCCTTGCCAGCTGCACATTCTGTTGCACTAATAGAGCCTTCTGTTTGAGCACAAATTTCAACAGCTGTTTTCACTGCTCCACCCGCTGCTACCACACCAGAATATCGAGCCTTGTCGGTATAAGTTTGATAAGCAGGCAATGCGATTGCAGCTAAAATACCGATGATCGCCACTACGATCATTAATTCAATAAGGGTGAAACCCTTAGCGTTTTTAATTTGATTGATACCTTTCATTTTTTCTCTCTCCGTAAATGTGCTTTGGCCTATCCATTCCTCGGTACTGAGCTGTATATCGGGCGGCTATAAGATCAAATCATATTGCCGTTAGTAACAGTATTCAGTGGCATCCATCATTGCCGAAGCCTTACGGGCACATGTTGTTAACTATTATTGAGCTATTATTGAACAGTTTCATTGAATGAAACGAGTCCCGTTTTTATCGTGTTATCAGTTTAGTTGAGCTATTCACATCTTGCAGGCTTTTTAGCCTTACCCGTTTAGTGTGATTATGGGTCAGCACTAAAGTGGTAGACATTTAATTTAACCAACTTAAATGACATTTCGGCTGAGTTGTATATTGCTAAACGACTTGATAGCGCAAACTTTGTTTTGTGGGCTTTTGCTAAAGGGCATTAGGCAACACAAAAAAGGTTTTGGCATGTTCAATGACGTCAGTAATGATACAAGTTCTGGCCGAAAGGCCATTCGCCTGTGTAAACGTTAGTATAAAGTTATCAAGAATGGAATACTTTTATACTAGAAAGGTAAAATAAATGATTAAAAATTCTATACTTGGCGTTTTTAGCTACAAAAGGCTATAACATTTTTTTGACAACTGCTTGTCGGTTAACCTTTTTTTGACGCTGGGCTTATTAAGGCCATAAATCTGGCGCGATTGGATGGTGTTGGTAGTGCGCGCTTCGAGGATCATTAATACGATCCTCGACGGCAATATGGCAGTTATGCTTTTAGTCTTAACGATAAATCGAGTGCTTTAACATGCTTAGTTAATGCCCCTACTGAAATGTAATCCACGCCGGTTTTAGCAAAATCGGCCAGGGTGTCGATGGTCACGTTGCCTGACACCTCCAGCTTGGCCCCTTTACCCGCGTCTTTAAAGGTTTGGTTTAGTGCCACCGCTTCAAACATCATGGTGATATCAAAGTTATCCAACATGATGATGTCGCTGCCACCCTCTAACGCTTGGGTTAACTCTGCTATGGATTCAACCTCTACCTCAACTGGTTTATCATTATGAAGCTGGCGTGCGGCCTCAATTGCTTGGCTGATTCCACCACATGCCATGATGTGGTTTTCTTTTATTAAGAAGGCATCATATAGCCCGATACGGTGGTTTTTGCCGCCACCGCAGGTGACGGCATATTTTTGTGCGGTGCGTAAACCCGGAATGGTTTTGCGGGTATCCAGTAAACGGGTGTGGGTACCTGCTAATTTATTGACATACAGCCTAGTTAATGTGGCCACACCCGATAAGGTTTGAATGAAGTTCATCGCGGTGCGCTCACCCGTGAGAATAACGCGGGCAGGGCCTGATAGTTCACATAGCACTTGGTTTGGCACAACTAAATCACCATCGTCAACGTGCCAATGCAAAGCCACTTCACCCCCTAGTTGATTAAAGACTTGCTCTGCCCAAGCTTTGCCACAAAATACCCCTTCTTCACGGGTAATGAGGCTGCCCTCAACATGTTTATCGGCGGGGATCAGTTGTGCAGTAATATCAGCTTTAAGCATTAGCTCGATACTTTGTTGATCGTTGTAGCCTAAATCTTCATTTAATGCGGTTTTCACTGCATGACGGATATCATTTTCTAACATAAGCCAAATCCTTGCGACGACAAAATGACCAGCGTGTTTTACTTTCACACGTTTACGGTTGTATATGGCGATAGGTTAGCATAACTTTGCCGCGGTTGTGAGTGCTGACAACATGGTATTTAGACCTGTTTACTGGTAATTTATGGCTTACATTTGATGCGATTTAAGATCTCAACTATATGAAAACCCGTACAAGTTTATCTTCTGGTTGGTTTGCTGGCGCTAGACGCTGTCTGTCACCGCACTTTAATGCTCGGCCTAATAATGAAGTGAGTTTGCTGGTTATTCATAATATTAGCTTGCCCGCAGGTTGCTTTGGCTTGCCGCATATTGATGCACTATTTCAAGGCTGTTTAGATGTCACCGCGGATGACAGTTTTAGTGAATTAAGCGGATTACAGGTTTCGGCGCATTTTTTAATTCGCCGCGAGGGTGAAATTGTTCAATATGTGAGTTGTGACGATAGGGCTTGGCATGCGGGAGTATCGCAGTTTGAAGGGCGAGAAAATTGCAATGACTTTGCCATTGGTATTGAGTTAGAAGGGACTGATTTTGTGGCCTATACCGATGCACAATATCAGCAACTGGCTGAACTTACATTGGAGATTATGGCGCAATACCCTATGATTACCCCTAAACGTATTGTCGGGCACTGTGATATTGCACCCATTAGAAAAACCGATCCGGGTGAAAGCTTTGATTGGCAACGTTATCGAGCAGCGATTGTTGCTGTTTAACGGTTGTATTTACAGCATGTTGCAGCACACTTTTATTTTAAGGCTTAAGGATAAACCATGGCATTATTTTCATTGCTTATCGCTATTTTAGTGGAACGATTAAAGTTATTGCCTGTCAATTGGCAGTTTGACAAATTGATGATGCGCTATCACCAACTGTTTTGGGATAAAAAATCGTTAAAAACCGATGTTGCAGTGGCCATTGCGGTGATTTTGCCTTCTGTTGTGGTCTTTGGTGTGGGCCTGTTAATTAGCGGTTTATTATTTGAGATTCCAAGTTTGTTATTGTGGGTTGTGGTGGCGTTAGTGTGTTTTAGCCATCAGGATTTACGCAACATATTTAAAAAGTATGTTCAGGCCGCTTGTCGTGGTGATGTACAAGCCTGTTATCGCTATGCGGGCGAGCTAGATTGCAGTGAATGCATCGATGCAGTTGATGAACGCGATTTAGGGATTAAAGTCGGCCAAAGCGTGGCGTGGATTAACTATCGTTATTACGGTGCTGTGGCATTGTTTTTAGTGTGTTTTGGTCCTGTCGGCGCCGTGTTGTATTGCAGTATTCGTTTTTATTATGATTTGAATATCAAACAAAACCTTTCTTTACCTTTAATTGACCATTTGCAACGTTTGTTTGATTGGTTGCCTAGCAGAATATTCAGTTTTGGATATGTGTTAAGTGGTCAATTTTCCCAAGGGCTAAATGCGTGGCGAAAACGGGCATTTGACACCCGTTGTAGCGCTAAACTGGTGGTGACTGAAACCGCACTGAAGGCTGAATCTTTGCCTGAAGCGGGTCCTGCTCCTGTGAGTGTGCAGCCAACGTTGGCCTTGTTGGCCTTGAGTAAGCGGAATTTTACCTTGTTAGTGACATTTGTGTCGGTACTGACTATTTTTGGGATCGTCAGTTAGATTGATTTTGATGTTTTATCCACTATTGTCAAATGGTCTGACCCCTCACTCGTTTTTTTAGTTTATGCTCTTTAAACTGGGCGGTTATGTATCAGCTTAGGCGATAAGCTAGACATGATTAAGATGTTTTGCTAAAGTGCCCGCTCTCACATAAATTGGTAAGACCAATTGACAATAGGTGATTCTGGGGAGTTTAAGCATACATATGGCTTACAGTAAGATTAATCAGCCAAAAATTTCTGATGTGATCATGGAGCAACTTGAGCGCATGATCCTTGAAGGCAGTTTGCAACCTGGGCAAAAGTTACCTCCTGAGCGTGAACTGGCAGTTCAGTTTGAAGTATCACGCCCTTCTTTACGTGAAGCCATCCAAAAGCTTGAGGCCAAGGGCCTACTGATGCGCCGCCAAGGCGGTGGTACATACGTTAAAGAACAACTCTGGCAAAGTCTTGCCGATCCTATCGTTGAATTAATGCATAACGACTCTGAAAGCCAATATGACTTGCTTGAGTTTCGTCACGCCACAGAAGGCATGATGGCCTACTTTGCCGCGTTACGGGGCACAGATGCCGATATGCAAAATATTAAAAACAGCATTTTAGAGGTTGAAAATGCCGTTAATATTGAAGCGCAAGCGGATGCCATTGTGCGTTTTTACCGTGCAGTGGCTGAAGCGTCACATAACGTGGCAATGCTTCACCTCGTGTTAAGTTTGACCCCTGTGCTACATAAAAATGTCGCGCAAAATTTGGAGCTTCTGAGTCGTCGTGAAGAAGCCTCTACAATGGCAAATGATCATCGCCGAGATTTATTGGCTGCGATTGTGCGCCGAGATCCTGATGCGGCACGTGAAGCTTCGAACGAGCATTTAAGCTATATCGAAGAAGTCATGTTGTCAGTAAGAGAAGAAGACAGTCGGTTGCAACGTAGCTTGCGCCGTTTAAAGAGCGGCGTGTAGTTCTCATTCACAACCAATGAGATTATACCCTTGCTGTGTCAACAAGCAGCATAAGCCGAAATATAACCCCGTATATAGAGAAGGACTGCGAGATGTCTGAAGATATGCTACTCGATTTAGACCCATCAGAAACCCAAGAATGGGTTGATGCCTTACAAGCTGTATTAGAGCAAGAAGGGCCTGAACGTGCACATTTTTTATTAGAGAAACTGATTGATAAAGCCCGTCGCAACGGTACTCATTTACCGTATGACGCGACAACCGCTTACCTTAATACCATTCCAGCAGGGCAAGAGCCTAATATGCCGGGCAACCAAGAGATGGAGCACCGTATTCGCGCTATCATCCGTTGGAATGCTTTAGCTATGGTATTACGTGGTTCTAAGAAAGACTTAGAGCTAGGTGGCCATATCTCTAGTTTTGCCTCTAGTGCCACGATTTATGATGTGTGTTTTAACCACTTTTTCCGTGCACCAAATGAAAAAGACGGTGGCGATTTAGTGTATTTCCAGGGCCATATTGCACCCGGTATTTACTCGCGTTCATTCTTAGAAGGTCGCATCACCGAAGAGCAAATGAACAACTTCCGTCAAGAAGTTGATGGTAAAGGTTTATCTTCATACCCGCATCCTAAGTTAATGCCTAATTACTGGCAATTTCCGACGGTATCTATGGGCTTAGGTCCTATTCAAGCAATTTATCAAGCACGTTATTTAAAGTACTTAACTGACCGTGGCTTGAAAGATTGTTCAGAGCAAACTGTTTACTGTTTCTTAGGTGACGGTGAATGTGATGAGCCAGAAGCATTAGGTGCAATTGGTTTAGCAGCTCGTGAAGAATTAGATAATTTAGTGTTTATCATTAACTGTAACCTACAGCGTCTTGACGGTCCTGTTCGTGGTAACGGTAAAATCATTCAAGAGCTTGAAGGCGAATTCCGCGGCGCAGGCTGGGAAGTGGTTAAAGTGATTTGGGGTCGTTACTGGGATCCATTATTGGCTCGTGACACCAGTGGCAAATTATTACAGTTAATGGAAGAAACCGTAGACGGTGAATACCAAAACTGTAAAGCCAAAGGCGGCGCATACACCCGTGAGCATTTCTTTGGTAAGTACCCAGAAACAGCGGCAATGGTGGCGAACATGTCAGATGATGACATTTGGCGCTTAAACCGTGGTGGTCATGATCCGGTTAAAATGTATGCCGCATTAGATCATGCACAAAAAACCAAAGGTCGCCCAACCGTTATTTTAGCTAAAACCGTGAAAGGTTATGGTTTAGGTGATGCTGGCGAAGGTAAGAACATTGCCCATAACGTGAAGAAGATGGATGCCGATGCAATCCGTTATTTCCGTGATCGTTTCAATATTCCTATTCCAGATGACAAGTTAGAAGAAATTCCTTTCTATCATCCTGGTCCAGATTCAGAAGAAGTGAAGTACTTGAACGAACGTCGTGAAGCCTTAAAAGGTTACTTACCACAACGTCGTGAAAAATTCACTGAAGAGCTTGAAGTGCCATCATTGAAGATTTTTGATGCGGTTATTAAAGGCTCTAACGGTCGTGAAATTTCATCAACGATGTCATTTGTACGTGTATTGACAGCCTTATTAAAAGATAAGCAAATCGGTAAGCGTATTGTGCCAATTATTCCTGATGAAGCCCGTACTTTTGGTATGGAAGGCTTGTTCCGTCAAGTGGGTATTTATGCCCATGAAGGCCAAAAATATATTCCACAAGATTCTGATCAAGTGGCGTATTACCGTGAAGATAAAACCGGTCAGGTTTTACAGGAAGGGATTAACGAATTAGGCGCAATGTCATCTTGGGTGGCAGCGGCAACCAGTTATTCAGTTAACGACATGCCAACTATTCCTTTCTACATCTACTACTCAATGTTCGGTTTCCAACGTATTGGTGACATGGCGTGGGCAGCGGGTGATATGCGTGCTCGTGGTTTCTTAGTGGGTGGTACATCTGGCCGTACAACATTGAACGGTGAAGGTTTACAGCATCAAGATGGTCACAGCCATATTCTTGCCAACACTATCCCTAATTGTGTGTCTTACGACCCAACTTACGGTTATGAAATTGCCGTTGTGGTACAAGATGGTATCCGTCGTATGTACGGTGAAGATCAGGAAGATGTGTTCTACTACCTGACTACCATGAACGAAAACTACGTGCAGCCTGAAATGCCAGAAGGTGCTGAAGAAGGTATCGTTAAGGGTATTTATAAGCTTGAAACGGTTGCCGGCAGCGGTAAAGGTAAAGTACAGCTGATGGGCTGTGGCACTATTCTTGAAGAAGTCCGTAAAGCTGCGCAAGCCCTAGCGAAAGACTTCGGCGTAAGTGCTGACGTATTCAGCGTAACCAGCTTTAACGAGCTAACACGCGATGGTCAAGCGGTAGAGCGTTGGAACATGCTACACCCAACAGCTGAGCCTAAGAAGGCGTATATCAGCCAAGTGTTATCAACGGATGCACCTGCCATTGTGGCCACTGACTATATGAAAATATACGGTGAGCAATTACGTGCTTACATTCCGACTGACTATAAAGTACTGGGTACTGACGGTTTTGGTCGCAGTGATAGCCGTGCTAACTTACGTCATCACTTTGAAGTGGATGCGAAGTTCATTGTTATTGCGGCGTTGAAATCACTTGTTGAACGCAACGAAATGCCTGTTGATGTGCTAACAAAAGCCATCAAAGACTATGGCATCGATGCTGACAAGATCAACCCACAGTTCGCGTAAGAGGAATTTGGAATGGCTGATTTAAAAGAAATTTTGGTTCCTAATATCGATACTGATGCAGTACAAGTTATTGAGATTTGTGCAGCAGTGGGTGATTTTCTTGAAAAAGAAGCATCGATTATTACGGTTGAAAGCGACAAAGCGACCATGGATATTCCAGCACCTTTTGCTGGTACCTTAGCAGAGTTGAAAATAGCTGTGGGTGATACCGTATCAGAAGGGACATTAATTGCATTGATGTCTGCAGCGGGCGAAGCAGCTGCTCCTTCAGTAGAGCCTGCAAAAGCACCTGCACCTGTGGCCCAAGCGGCGGCTCCGGCACCTGTTGCCCCAGTGGCGGTTACTGCTGAAACGGTTACAGCAGCACAAGTCATTGAAGTGAAAGTACCTGATATCGGTGGCGATACTGATGTATCTATCATCGAGGTGCTGGTAGCGGTAGGCGATACGATTGACGTTGATACAGGTTTAATTACCTTAGAAACCGATAAAGCCACTATGGATGTGCCCTCGCCGAAAGCGGGTGTAGTTAAAGAAGTGAAAGTCGCTTTAGGCGATAAAGTTTCTGAAGGTTCGTTAGTTATCCTGTTAGAAGTTGCCGGTTCGGCACCTGCTGCATCTGCACCACAGGCTGCAGCGCCAGTTGCTCAAGCTCCTGTGGCAGTGCAGGCAACAAGTCAAGTACAAGAAATTCATGTACCTGACATTGGCGATGCAAGTGATGTCGATATCATTGAAGTGCTTGTTGCTGTGGGTGAAGAAGTCACTAAAGATCAAGGTTTAATCACTTTAGAAACAGACAAAGCGACGATGGAAGTACCGGCTCCTTTTGCTGGTAAGCTTGTTTCACTAACGGTGAAAGTGGGCGATAAAGTGTCTCAAGGTAGCTTAATAGCGACAATTGAAACCACGTCATCAGCACCCGCTGCGCCAGCGCCCGTTGCTGCGCCGGTAATTGATTCAGCGCCAGTTGCGCCAATGCCAGCTAGTCGTCCTTCTACACCACCAGTACCACACCACCCAAGCGCTGCGGTTACCGCATCAGGTGGCGTTGTCCATGCGTCACCAGCCGTGCGCCGTTTAGCGCGTGAGTTTGGTGCCGATTTAACCTTAGTTAAAGGCAGTGGCCGTAAAGGGCGTATTCTTAAAGAAGACGTTCAAGCCTTTATTAAGTATGAGCTTTCTCGCCCTAAAGCGACTGCAGCAACTTCGGTTGCGGGTGGCGCTGGTGGCTTGAATGTGATTGCCGCACCAAAGGTTGACTTTAGCAAGTTTGGTGAAGTTGAAGAAGTGCCGTTAAGCCGTATTCAGAAAATATCGGGTCCAAATTTACATCGCAACTGGGTAACTATTCCACATGTGACGCAATTTGACGAAGCTGATATCACTGAGTTAGAAGCTTTCCGTAAGCAACAAAACGATGTTGCAGCGAAGAAAAAAGCAGATTACAAAATTACTCCTTTAGTCTTCATGATGAAAGCGGTCGCAAAAACATTGGCTGAGTTCCCAGTGTTTAACTCAAGTTTAAGTGCTGATGGTGAATCATTGATTCAGAAGAAGTACTTCCATATTGGTGTGGCTGTTGATACCCCCAATGGCTTGATGGTACCGGTTGTGCGTGATGTTGATAAAAAAGGCATTGTAGAATTATCGCGTGAATTAACTGATATTTCTATCCGTGCACGTGACGGCAAGCTCAAAGCCGCTGATATGCAAGGCAGTTGTTTTACCATTTCAAGTTTGGGTGGTATTGGCGGTACAGCGTTTACCCCAATCGTAAATTACCCTGATGTGGCCATTTTAGGTGTGTCAAAATCTGAAATTAAACCTAAGTGGAATGGTAAAGAGTTTGAGCCTAAGTTAATGTTGCCGTTATCATTATCATATGATCACCGTGTCATTGATGGTGCAATGGCTGCCCGCTTTAGCGTAACCTTGTCAGGTATTTTATCTGATATCCGTACCATGATTCTGTAAACAAATTTGGCCGCTCTAATTGAGTGGCCTTTTTTATGTCGGTCTTCATGACAAATGTTTGATTGTGATCAACATCAAACAAAGGGTAAAATGCGGCCAGCTAACATGATCTGGCCACATTGATAGTTGAGACGGATTTGCCGCCAACACGGAAAAGAATAGAGGAAAAGATGAGTAACGAAATCAAAACTCAGGTAGTTGTATTAGGAGCAGGCCCAGCAGGTTATTCAGCAGCATTCCGTGCAGCTGACTTAGGCTTGGACACCATTATCGTTGAACGTTTTAGCACCCTTGGTGGTGTATGTTTGAACGTAGGTTGTATTCCTTCAAAAGCATTATTACACGTAGCAAAAGTGATTGAAGAAGCCAAAATGGTTGAAGATCACGGCGTTTCTTTTGGCGAGCCGAAAATCGACTTAGACAAATTGCGTGGCTTTAAAGAGAAAGTGATTGGTCAGTTAACTGGCGGATTAGGCGGAATGTCTAAAATGCGTAAAGTTGATGTGGTTAATGGCTTTGGTACTTTTACAGGTCCAAACACGTTAGAAGTTAAAGCGGAAGACGGTAGCGTTAAAGTGGTGCAATTTGAACATGCGATTATTGCTGCAGGTTCGCGTCCAATTAAACTGCCTTTCATTCCTCATGAAGATCCACGTATTTGGGATTCGACTGACGCATTAGAATTAAAAGAAGTACCAGGCAAGCTTTTAGTCATGGGCGGCGGCATTATCGGACTAGAAATGGGTACCGTTTACTCATCGCTAGGTAGTGAAATTGACGTAGTCGAAATGTTCGACCAAGTGATTCCTGCTGCTGATAAAGACGTTGTGCGTGTATTCACTAAACAAATCAAGAAGAAGTTTAACCTTATTCTTGAAACTAAAGTGACGGCCGTTGAAGCAAAAGATGATGGCATTTATGTCACTATGGAAGGCAAGAAAGCACCAACAGAACCTGTGCGTTATGACGCAGTGTTAGTTGCGATTGGCCGTTCACCAAATGGTAAGTCTCTTGCTGCTGAAAAAGCAGGTGTTAACGTTGATGAGCGTGGCTTTATTAATGTAGACAAGCAAATGCGTACTAACGTACCGCATATTTTTGCTATCGGCGATATCGTTGGTCAACCAATGTTGGCTCACAAAGGTGTGCATGAAGGTCATGTTGCTGCTGAGGTTATCTCTGGTCTTAAGCATTTCTTCGATCCAAAAGTGATTCCTTCAATTGCGTATACTGCACCAGAAGTGGCTTGGGTTGGTTTAACTGAGAAAGAAGCTAAAGAGCAAGGTATTGCTTACGAAACAGCAACTTTCCCATGGGCAGCAAGTGGCCGTGCAATCGCATCTGATTGTAGCGAAGGTATGACTAAGTTAATTTTCGACAAAGAAACTCACCGCGTGATCGGTGGTGCGATTGTGGGTGTTAACGGCGGTGAATTATTAGGTGAAATCGGCCTAGCAATTGAAATGGGTTGTGATGCAGAAGATTTAGCATTAACGATTCATGCTCACCCAACTTTACATGAATCAGTCGGTTTAGCCGCTGAAATTTATGAAGGTTCAATTACTGATTTACCTAACCCTAAAGCGGTTAAAAAGAAGTAATTAACACCTGTAACACTTTGCATAAAAGCACCCATATGGGTGCTTTTTTTTGGTCTACACTTAACCGATGGTGCTATATTACTAAGCGAGTCGAGGGCGTTTTTCTGATTGATTTTTTAATTGAAGCTATTCGTACTTTTTTAATTAAATATAAAGGGTTATCTATTTTCGAGTGGCAGTGAATCACTCAATCACTTATAACAATAAGAGATTCATTATTGTCATATTGATATGACACAGACTTTTTGGGGTTGTTTTTCAACATGCATCGTATTCTTTTGCTTACTGTCGCTGTTTTTCTGTATCTTTTGCCAAACTTTCCTGTTTTGGGGAATGATTTTATTCAGCGAGTTTTTAATGCAAGGGATGGCCTAGCAAATACAGTTATTAATGATATTTATTTTGATAGTTATGGCTACACGTGGCTTGCAACCGCAGAAGGGTTATATCGTGTATCAAATAACTCTATTCGACGTATTGATAAAATTGGTAGTGAGTCTATTTTAGCGGAACATCGATTACATCTTATTGTTTCTGCAGCAGATGATCATTTGCTTTTTACCACAGATAACCGATTGTATTTGTATAATATTCCAGAACATATTTTTACAGAAGTATTTCAACCTCCAGCGCAAGATGATGTAAGCGATTCCTCTGTGAGTCAGGTATCTGTTGGTATTGCTTCTATTATTCAACATGATGAATATAACTTGGCTTTGCTTGGTAAAAATGGCAAACGATTTTTGTTTAATGTTGAAACAAAAAAACTTTCTTCTGTAGATGACCGAGTATTGTCGCCAGACTCTACTTGGGTATCGCAGCTTGCTTTAAATAATGATGAAGTGATTTTTGCTGCCACAGATCGTCTGGAGTTGCATACTCAGTCAAACGAAGTTATCGATTTTAAATGGCACTTAGATAATGGCGCGATTCGGGGGCTTTTTCAGGATTCACAACAAGGTTTATGGTTATATTCTACAAAAGGCCTGTTCAGTATTGATGTCGAACAACAGCAAATTCACCCAATTAAAGATAAGGTTTTTTATATTGATTCGATGGTTGAAGATGCCAATGGGCTATTGTGGATGGGAAGCCGCTCTGGCTTGATTTCATGGAATGTTGAAACGAATGAAACGATTAATTATCAGGCTGAACTGAAACAGCATGCCAAAATTGATTACATCCATGCTTTAGCAATTGATCATAATCAATTGATTTGGATTGGCGGATCGGGTGATGGCTTAGCCCTTGCGGCATCAGAACCTGATTTTCTGATTGATACTTTCTCACAATCAGCTCCTTATCGACTTAATAATGAGATGATTTGGGCAATTCATCAGCATGGTGATCAGTTGTGGGTCGGCACGGATGGCGGCTTAGAGGCGATAGATACCATTAACAAGTCTTCTCAAGTGATTATTCCTGAGGGACTTGGGCTGAATGACAGCATTTATCAAATAGATACATTAGATGATACTCATATCTCGCTGAGTACTACCAATGGTATTTTTGTGGTCAACACCGAAACCTTCGCATCACAGCGATTTAGCGAATGGACTGGTGGTAAAAATTCACTTAAAAACAAAACAATTTATCAGAGTTATGCTGATCCCATGATACTAGGTCGGATTTGGTATTTAACGTCTAAAGGTATTTATTTTTGGGATAAAGGTAGCGCAGATTTAACACAATTAGTTTTTAATCCAAAATCCCCAGCGCTCAATAGTGCAAGTTATCGTGTCATTTTACGAGATAAAGCGGGCCGTTTATGGGTTGGTGGTGATAAGAGCTTTGGATACTTTAATCAAAATAATCAATACGTATCAAAGAATAATTTATTTTCCCATATGAATGGAATTCCTCTACTTTTTAATGTCACAGAAGTAAAAAAGGATTTATTTTGGCTAGGCACATCTCAAAATGGCTTGTTTGAATATAATTTTACGACTGAAGAGTTAACTGATTTAGATAAAAGATTAAATATAGATTGTAATTCGACGATGTTTTTTCAAGAAATGGACGAGACATATTTAATTGGTTGTTCAAGTTCAATTATCAAGATAGATAAAAAAACGCAAGCGATAAACTCCTATACATACAAAGATGGTTTTATTTCTGCAGAGCTAAATGAAGCTGCTATTTTTTACCAAGCTAATAAAGGCTTATATATTGGCACCCCTGATGGAGCAATGTTAATCGATCCCAATAAGTTATCAAATCGCATTAATAATGATCAGGTTTTACTCGAATCAGTTTCGATTTACTACGCCGACCAAACGGATTTGTATCTTCTGCCTGAAAAATTAAAAGTGGTCAAACCTGGTGCCAGTTTGGTGAGTTTCCAAATATCTGACCTTGATTATCTTGATGATAGTCCCATGAGTTTACAATATCGTTTATTAAAGCGGGGGAAAGAACCCAGTAATTTTGTGCTATTGGAAGGGCAGTCGCAAATTAACCTTTCTGGTTTAACCGCTGGCGATTACACACTGGAATTGTTATATAAAAACCGAAGCGTTTGGTCAGAGCAGCCATTTAAGTTTGGTTTTACGGTTGAAGAGTTTTGGTGGCAATCTCAGTTATTCAGAGGCATGGTTGTTTTTATTATCTTATTAATGGCCTTTAGCTTGTCTTTGTACCGTCAAAGGCAAGTGAGTCGATTTAAGCGTGTTAATCAGGCGTTAATCCAAAGTGATGACAGATTGTCGCAAGCGCTAAAGGGCAGTGATTCTGATTTATGGGAATGGCGAGATGATACTCAAACGATCGTATTGGAAAATCGGAGTGCTATTTTAGGTTCAAATTTGAAAATTGTCCGCAGACTGCAAGATATCCCCATTCATTCAGGCGATATTGCTCGTGTCACTAAGGCTTGGGTCGCTTTTTTAAAGTCAGAAACAAATATGATAGATGTGGAGTATCGTTACTTACATGACTCGGGTTTGTGGCGCTGGATGCGTGTTAGAGGGCGCGCAGTATCTTGGCATCCGTCAACGCATCGTCTTGAGAGTGCAGCGGGCATTTATTCAGATATTACCGCGCAACGCGAGCTTGAAAGCGAAGTGCATTTATTTGCGGAGGCGTTTAAAAACACCTCAGAAGGGATGATTATTTTAGATGCGAATAAAAATGTTAAAGTCAGTAATCATGCCGCTAATCTCATTTTAGGTTTGTCAGATGATCTGATCAATGGAATTTCATTTGCCGATATCGTGGTCTCGAGTCAGGTACCACTTAATATCGATAAACTTTTTGCCAAAGATAATTTTTGGAGTGGTGAGCGGGCATTGTTACGAGCCGATGGTCTACCTTGCCCTGTTTGGTTGAATATTTCAAAAATGCAAAATGAGTCTGAAAGCGTTTTACATTACGTCGTGGTATTTTCTGATATCACTGATAGAAAGCAAAATGAAATCAAGCTAAAACGGTTGGCGAATACTGACACATTAACAGGGCTTTCTAATCGCTCACAATTTTTGACAACCCTAAATAAAATAGTTAAAGAAGCGCGGGTGTCAGGTGAAAAACTGGCTTTGTTATTTCTTGATTTAGATAGGTTTAAATCCGTTAATGACTCCTACGGACATAGCATGGGGGATGCATTATTGGTTGAAGCTTCTCAACGACTTCAATCTTGTCTTACTACAGAACATGTTTTGTGCCGTTTTGGTGGCGATGAATTTGTCATCTTATTACGCAATATCGATAACGGTAACATGATTAATCATGTTGCCGATAAATTGCTAAAACAAATTGAAATGCCATTTAAGTTATACGGTCGTGAGTTTTTTATCTCCACCAGTATTGGTATTAGTTGCTGGCCAGAAGATTGCCAAGACCCTGAAATGCTAATTAAAAATGCTGATCTGGCAATGTATCATGCTAAAGATGAAGGTAAGGGGAACTTCCAATATTATTCTGCAGAACGAAATGCCGAAGCCTTATACCATTTACGGCTTGAATCCGATTTACGTAAAGCGATTGAGCGCAACGAATTAGAGCTGCATTACCAACCTCAAATAGACATTCTCCATAATGACCGATTTGTTGGAATGGAGGCTTTGCTGCGCTGGAAGCATCCCACAGAAGGCTATGTTCGCCCTGATATTTTTATTAAAGTTGCTGAATCTTGCGGGTTTATTATCGATATTGATTGTTGGGTGCTTAAGCAAGCATGCTTAGATGGTGCAAGATGGCATCAACACTATCAGCAGAATTTTAAGCTATCGGTGAACGTTTCAGCGGTACATTTTCGACAAAACAGTTTTATTGATTTCGTTAAAACTACCTTAGCAGATACTGACTTCCCTGCATCAAAGTTATGCCTTGAAATCACCGAAGGCGTATTGATGAAAGAGTTACATGTAGCTACACAGCATTTATCACAACTTAAAGCGCTAGGGGTGCAAGTCGCGATTGATGATTTTGGTACGGGTTATTCATCTTTGGCTTACTTGCGCACTTTTGAAGTTAACACCTTAAAAATTGACCGCTCATTTTTGATTGATATTGCTGATAATCAAGCTGACCAAGCCATTGTATCGAGTATTATTGAGCTTGCGCGTAACTTAAAATTAAACGTCGTCGCAGAAGGGATCGAAACCCACGAGCAGCTGGAGCAAGTATTTAGCCGTGGTTGTTATATTATTCAAGGTTATTATTTTGCTAAACCTATGCCTCGAAATGAATTGGATACTTTTATGGGCATAGACACTAAAAGTCGAGTGATTTCATTTGATAATTGAATTAGTGTTTGTGAGTTGTAGTTTGCTAGAATGTGATCGTTTTTAACTGTATTTGGAACCGCTATGCCGATGTTAAATCGTTTATTTTTGGGGTGTATTTACATTAGCATTACGCTAATGGCTGCATTAGTTAGTTGTTCGGCCAATGCTGCCGATGAAAAACCTACAGCTTTCAAAGAGCGCCCAACTATTGGACTCGTGCTCAGTGGTGGTGGTGCCAAAGGGGCGGCTCATATTGGCGTGCTGCAAGTGCTGGAAGCGAACAACATTCCTGTCGACTATATTGCAGGTACCAGTATTGGTGCATATGTTGGGGGAATGTATGCATTAGGTTTTAGTGCCAATGAAATCGAAACCATTATGTTAAAGGGAGAGTGGGATAAGGGGTATTCTGATACGATCCCGCGTGAAAACCTTGCATTTCGTGATAAACAGTTACGCGACAAATACAATATTCCTGTGCATGTTGGTTACAAAGAGGGGTCAATCACCTCTCCTAGCGGTTTGCTGCAAGGGCAAACTATGTCTTATCTATTACGCCATTCAACAGACTTAGTAGAGCAGTTCGGTGATTTTGATGATCTGGCTATTCCTTATCGTGCTGTGGCGACCAATTTAGCCACAAGTGAAGCGGTTGTTTTGTCAAAAGGCAGTATTGTTCAATCTATGCAAGCCTCTGCTTCAGTGCCGGGGGCGCTTCAGCCTGCATCGATTGACGGGATGTTACTGGTTGATGGTGGTATCGCTAACAACATGCCGATTGATGTGGTTAAGGCTATGGGTGCAGATATCATTATTGCTGTGGATATAGGTTCACCCTTGGCGAGTCAAGCCCAGCTTAATTCTACCATTGCGGTATTGGAACAGCTTTCAACGATTCTTACGCAGGCCAGTACAGAAAAACAAAAAAAACTATTAACCGAACAGGATATTTTAATCCGTCCATGGATTGATAATTTAAGCACAACTGATTTCAGTATTATGCCGCAGGCATTGGTGATAGGTGAACAAGCCGCCCAGTTGAAATATGAACAGCTGGCTAAATTATCCATTTCTAATGAAGCGTATCAGGATTATTTACGCAATAAAAAACAGAAACGTACCGCATGGGTTGATCCGATAAAACAGCCAGTCTATAGAGTTGTATTAGATAACCAATCTTCCATTAATGACAAATTAATCCGTGATCGCCTTGGCATTAGTGAAGGTCAAGTCGTCACTAAAGACGAGCTAGAAGCGGCATTGCAACGGGTTTATGCATTAAATCAATTTGAAAGAGTGGATGCAGAGTTTACCGACTCAGAAGATGGTCGAATCTTAACGGTGACTTCAAAGGCAAAAGGCTGGGGACCGAATTACTTTAACGCAGGTTTTAACTGGGAAGATGATTTTAGTTTAGATTCATCCGTTTCGTTAAACCTAGCCTACACCATGACGAATGTAACCGACAATGGTGGGGAGTGGCGCAATGAAGTGGAGCTGGGTTTAAATAAACGCTTCTCGACCGAATTTTATCAGCCGTTGGATCGTGACCAAGACTATTATGCTCTAAGCCGTTTTGAATATGAGCTGAAAAATTGGGATATTTACGAGAAAAATGAACGTATTCTTGAGTTAGAAAATGAAGATGTGAGTTTAATTGGGGGTATTGGCGCTAATTTATCATCCCATGGTATTGTTGAATTAGGTTTTCTTACAGAACGCGGCACAATTTCAAACAGCGTCGCGCTCAATGGCAATTTTGATTATAGAACCTATGGCGCTTACTTTAAGGTGGCTTATGATACCTTAAACAGCATCAGTTTCCCCACGGAAGGTAATCGATTAACGTTGACGATGCACTTTCGAAATGAAGACTATGACAGTAATGATATAGTTGCATTGGGCAGCCTTAGCGATGAAACCTTGCAAATTGAAGCAGATTGGAAAGGTGCATTACGATTAGGCAACCATGCTGTTGTGGGTAAAATGGCGTTAGCGACGGTTGAAAGTGATGACAAGTTTACTGCGCACTTCAGTAGCCTGGGTGGTTTTTTAAATTTATCAGGTTTTCACAAAAATGCTTTAGCTGGCCCGCATAAAGTGTTTGGTGCGGCTATTTATCAATATGATTTAGGCCGAGATGTATTGGTTACTGACTTGCCCTTCTATTTGGGTGTGAGTGCCGAGGCGGGTAATGTGTGGTATACCCGCGATGCCATAGATTTAGATGACTTAATTTATTCGGGTAGTTTATATTTAGGTACCGATACCTCTTGGGGCCCTGCAGCGCTAGGCTTTGGATTTACAGATACAGGGGATAAATCAATTTACTTGTTTGTTGGTAAAAACTTCTAACATCTTCAGTGGCTCCCCAAATGGCATCGTAAAACGATGCCATTTTTGATTGCGTTAATCCGATAATGTTATCAGTAACCGTCTAGCGAACCACACCTCGCATCGTTAATCTGACTATTTGAAAATACCTGCTCAATGATAAATTTGGAGC
>NZ_JAPDMX010000008.1 GCF_025971955.1 Shewanella subflava | reverse complement strand
TCCAAGGCAAGTGAAACGAAAAATCAGTAAATATCCACACAAAAAATAACGCCAGTCAGCTTATCTGACTGGCATTAGACCAAATGGCCTCCTTATTCTTCATTCAATACAAAAGCCTAAATCGGCAACTTATTCAGCTGTTTCTTTAGTTTGCGCTTCTTTAATTGATAAACGTACGCGACCTTGACGATCCACTTCCATCACTTTAACAGCAACTTCTTGGTTCATTTCTAAATGATCAGAAACATTAGCAACGCGCTCATCACTGATTTGTGAAATATGCACTAGGCCGTCTTTACCAGGAAGAATGTTAATAAATGCGCCGAAATCAACAATACGGATAACTTTACCGTTATAAATGCGACCCACTTCTACTTCCGCAGTGATTTCTTCAATACGGCGGATAGCTTCTTTGGTTGCTTCACCATTATTAGAAGCAATTTTAACTGTACCGTTGTCGTCTAATTCGATAGTGGTGCCAGTCTCTTCGGTAAGTGCACGAATAGTTGCACCACCTTTACCAATGACATCACGGATCTTCTCAGGGTTAATCTTGATAGTCGTAATACGTGGTGCATGGTCAGAAATATCATCGCGGTGCGAACCAATGGCTTGATCCATCACGTTAAGAATATGAACTCGAGCGCCGTATGCTTGTTGCAAAGCGATGTCCATAATTTCTTTAGTGATACCTTCGATTTTGATATCCATCTGCAATGCAGTAATACCATCACGGGTACCGGCTACTTTAAAGTCCATGTCACCTAAGTGATCTTCATCACCTAAAATGTCAGAAAGGACAACAAAATCGTCACCTTCTTTTACTAGACCCATTGCAATACCAGCAACAGAAGACTTAATCGGTACACCGGCATCCATCAATGCTAATGAAGTGCCACAAACAGAAGCCATAGAGCTTGAACCGTTAGATTCAGTAATTTCTGAAACCACTCGGATGCTGTATGGGAATTCTTCAGCAGAAGGCATCACTGCATTCATACCACGCCAAGCTAGCTTACCGTGACCGATTTCGCGACGCTTAGGTGAACCAACCATGCCAGTTTCACCAACTGAATATGGAGGGAAGTTGTAATGAAGCATGAACCGGTTAGTACGCTCACCCATGATGCTATCAATTTTTTGTGCATCACGTTCAGTACCAAGAGTACAAGTTACTAAGGCTTGAGTTTCACCACGAGTAAATAATGAACTGCCATGAGTACGTGGAAGTACACCAGCCAACACGCTTAATGCGCGGATCATGTCAGGTTCACGGCCATCAATACGTGGCTTGCCACTAATAATACGACTACGAACAACATTTTTCTCTAAGCTGCCCAATAAGTTATCAACTTCACGTTGATCAACATCGGGGTTTTCAGCAACTAATGCAGCTTTAGCAGCAGCTTTAACTACACCGACTTGTGCGTAACGGTCTTGCTTAACTTCGATTTGATAAGCTTCAGTCATGCCCACTTCAGCTAAATCTTTAATTTTAGCAACTAAATCTTGATCTTGAACGGGTGCAGTCCAATCCCAAGTTGGTTTACCAGCTTCTGCTTTGAATTCTGCAATCGCATTAACGACTACTTGTTGTTGATCATGACCGTAAGTTACTGCTCCTAGCATGATTTCTTCAGCAAGAGATTTCGCTTCAGACTCAACCATCAACACTGCACTTTGAGTACCCGCGACAACCAGATCCAAATCGCTTTGAGCAACCTGATCGACTGATGGGTTAAGTAAGTATTCACCGTTGATATAACCAACACGTGCCGCACCTAGTGGACCATTGAATGGAATACCAGAAATCGCAAGTGCCGCAGAAGTACCAATCATTGAGATAATATCTGGCTCAATTTGCGGGTCTACAGACACAACAGTAATGATAACCTGAACTTCATTTTTAAAACCGTTAGGAAATAAAGGACGAATAGGACGGTCAATAAGACGTGCAATCAAAGTTTCATCTTCTGATGGACGACCTTCACGCTTAAAGAAACCGCCTGGGATTTTACCCGCTGCGTATGTTTTCTCTTGATAGTTAACTGTCAATGGGAAGAAATCACGGCTTAAATCCGCAACCTTTTTACCAACAACAGTTACAAGGACAGTTGTATCGCCCATGCTTGCTAATACCGCGGCATCAGCTTGGCGTGCAATAACACCTGTTTCTAAGGTGACTGTATGTTGACCATACTCAAAACTCTTTACAATTGGATTCACGTGACCCATTCCTTAATTAATGACCTTTAAAATACGCGCACAAGTATACTTCAAATAGATTCAATAGTTAAATAGACACTTATCACTTGTTGAAAAATTTAATTTTTTTCTTTTAAAACAGGCCCTCAAGTGATCCATTTATTAATAATTAAATGCATTTATCTACCAAATGATAACTTATCCGCATTAGCGATTATTCAAATTACAATCAATCAAGGTTAATCTAATAAATAGAGGTGACAATCTTGGCTAATTTGACTAAAGTGAGTTGGGCGTATTAGCGTTTTCTTTTCAATGATTCAACTTGTTACGCAAATAGAAACACGAGTTTATTTGTCTTAAAACACACATAAAAAGCAGACAAATAACCATCAGTCATCAAAGACATGGAATAAATAATGACACCAAGATTTAAATCATTAACTTGGAAGCAAACAAATCTGGTCGTATTCACAGCACTTTTTTTCGCTATCGCGATTTTTGTTGTGGAAATAGCATTAGTTGTGGTGACCACAAAACAGCAGTTGACCAGTTCGCAACAAGAACTACTTAACTCTGTCGAACAAACAACCACCAATGCCGTTTGGGCACTAGACGATAAACTGGCCCAACAAACATTAGAAGGTATCATTAAAGTCGATAATATTCGGGCGGCTACATTAGAACTCGATGATGGTTCTCTTTTTGTGAGTGTAGTGAATGAGGGAGAAGACTTTTCTGAAAACTACGTCATATTAAGCAATCGACTTTTTGGCGACTTGAAAGAGATATCACGCCCGCTTTATAGACCATTTTATTTTGAAGGAAGCCAGAAACAGCAATTAATTGGTAGCTTAACCATATTTTATGATACTCAAAAATTAACCACTCATCTTTTTGATCAATTGCAACTGAGCTTTATCGCTACTTTAGCTCGGGCATTACTTCTAACTTTAGTATTAACTGTCGTATTTCATCGCTTCTTAACCCAGCCCATCGCTCGTATCAGCGAGGCAATTGATAAAATTGACCCAGATTCACCCGACGAAAACTTACTGCCTATATCTAAAGCTCATAAAGATGACGAATTAGGGTTGGTTGCCAGTAAGTTTAACCAAATACTGCTGCAATTTAGCCAAACACAAAATAAACTGCGTAAAATGGCAACCCGCGATCCTCTCACAGGCTTACCTAATCGCACCCTGTTACTTGAAACCCTTAACGTTACTATTCAGCGCTCACGAGTACATAAACGTAATTTTGCCCTATTGTTTATCGATTTAGACCGCTTCAAAAACGTTAACGATTCTTTAGGTCATGCTTTGGGCGATCAGTTTTTAGCAAGAATTGCACGGATCCTTGAGCGCGTAGTTGGTGACAAAGGTAGCGTTGCTCGTTTAGGTGGGGATGAATTTGTTGTGCTAGCCGATGACATTCAAAGTCCGGTACAAGCAGCTGACTTTGTCGATAAACTGCTGATGCAACTCAACACACCGTTACAATTAAATGAACATACTATTCATCCTGCTGCATCAATAGGTATCTCTATCTATCCCGATGATGGTAATAGTGCTGAAGACTTAATCCGCCATGCTGACATTGCCATGTACAGCGCCAAAGCTGCCGGTTCAAATCAGTGGGCATTCTTCAAAGAGCAAATGACAGAACGGGCAGCCGTTAGACTTCGAACGGAAGCCTCTTTACATGATGCTTTAAAAAATAATGAGTTCGTATTATTTTTCCAACCCAAACTTGATATCAATACCAATAAGGTTATTGGCTGTGAAGCCTTAATCCGCTGGCAAAAAGACGGACGTATTATCAGTCCAATGTCATTCATTCCTGTGGCGGAAGAAACCGGTATTATTATTCCTATTGGACGCTGGGTAATAGAACAAACCTGTAAAACGCTCAGGGATTGGCAGAAAAAGTATAACTACGTGATACCGATTGCGGTAAACGTAGCATCCCAACAATTTGCTGATGCCAGTTTAGTGCCCGATATAAAGCAGTTAGCATTACGCTATCAAATCAGACCAGAGTTATTAGAAATCGAAATTACTGAAACATCACTAATGAATGATATTGAACAAGCCATTGCCAAACTTGAGCAATTAAAATCTGCTGGGTTTGGTATTGCGGTTGATGACTTCGGGACGGGTTATTCTTCCTTGTCGTACCTTAGACACTTACCTATCACTACCATGAAAATTGATCGCGCTTTTGTCAGCGACTTACCCCATGACAGTGCAATAGCATCCACTATCTTGATGTTGGGCAGGCAATTAAACTTATCGATTGTTGCCGAAGGCATTGAAAATGAAGAGCAACTGAACTGGCTTCGAGAAAATGATTGCCCAATTGGTCAAGGATTTTTTTACAGTAAACCTTTGCCGTTGGATGAGTTTGAAAACAAATATATTGCCACACAAAGCGCGCAAATAATTCAGCTCTAAACCACTTTGTTTAGATAACAAAAAAGGAGGCTATGCCTCCTTTTTTAACGTTTTAGACTTGCCTTAGCAAGCCAAAATCGAATTAACGACGTAAACCTAACTTCTGGATCAACGCAGTATAACGTGCAACGTCAGTACGCTTTAAATAAGCAGTAAGCTTACGACGAGCGCTAACCATACGTAACAAACCACGACGAGAGTGGTGGTCGTGAATGTGCGTTTTAAAGTGACCTTGAAGGTGGTTGATTTGAGCAGTTAATAAAGCAACTTGAACTTCAGTTGAACCAGTATCGTTTTCGCAACGACCGAATTCAGCTAGAATTTTTGCTTTAGCTTCAGCACTTAGTGACATGTGTATCTCCAAAATATATATAAATAATCTTTAGCCGATCACTAACTCAGCTAAAGGAGGCGCGACATTCTAACTAGAATTAACCATTAGAGCAATACAAATTAATTTCGTATCACGCAATGGGGATCAATTAATCAACGGAAGAGGCGCTATCTTCGTTGCGGATCACAATCAAACGTTTCGGTGCAAGTTGACCATCGTCATTCATACTGCCAATACCGACAAACTGGTGTTGTTCACCAATTGTGATACGAACCAATTCATTAGGCTTTAAACCTGAGGCCTGTACTGCTTGCCCTTGCATCACGTAATACAGCATGGATTCTGGCAAGTTTATCTCAGTAAAATTTGCAACAGCAGTATCCATTGGCAACAAGAGTGGGTCCAATAACTCACTGGCAGGTATACCTTGTTCTTTAGCAGACTCTATCAATGCTTCAAGTTGTGCTAACGTCACCATTTTTTCGTACGGGTACTCAGCAACCTGAGTACGACGCAGCATAATAACATGGGCACCACAGCCTAGCATTTCACCAAGATCATCAATGATGGTTCTGATATAAGTGCCTTTAGAACAGTGAATATCCAAGGTTAACTCATCACCTTCTAAACCTAGAAAGTTCAATTCAAAAACCGTTATAGGTCTTGCTTCGCGCGGGACTTCAATCCCTTCTCGAGCATACTTGTATAATGGTTGCCCTTGATGCTTTAAGGCTGAAAACATTGATGGAACTTGCATGGTATCGCCACGAAAGCTTTCTAAAGCCAGCTGTAATTGATCTTGAGTGAAGTTAATCTCACGCTCTTGAACAATTTCACCGTCTGAATCACTGGTATCAGTACGTTGGCCAAGCTTAGCGATAACGGTATAACGTTTATCAGCATCAAGCAGATGTTGAGAAAACTTGGTCGCTTCTCCTAAACAAACAGGCAACATGCCTGTCGCTAAAGGATCGAGTGCACCAGTATGCCCTGCTTTGTTTGCATTAAAAAAGCGTTTGACCCGCTGTAAAGCATGGTTTGAGCTGATGCCAGTACCTTTATCAAGTAAAACAATACCATCAATAAAACGACCTTTTTGACGACGAGCCATTAATCTTTCTCCTGGGTTTCGTCTTGGTCGATTTCATCAGCACGGCCACTGTCTTGCTGTTTCTGTTTGTCTTTAGTAATTACCTGACTAACAAGGTTAGACATGCGCATGCCTTCAACTAATGAACTGTCGTACATAAAACGTAGCTCTGGCATGACACGTAGCTTCATCCGTCCGGCGATCAAGGTGCGGATATAAGGTGCTGCAGCCGTTAATGCGGCAATTTTCTGTTCAACTAACGTAATGTCTTCTTCGAAAAAAGTAACAAATACTCGGGCATAACTTAAATCACGAGAAACTTCTACATCATTCACAGTGACAAAGCCAATGCGAGGATCTTTCATATCGCGTTGCAGCACCATAGCCAGTTCTTGCTGGAGTTGCTGTCCAATACGACGTGTGCGACTAAATTCTTTTGCCATAATTAACCCACCTGAGTCATTGAATCAAAAAGGGCGGCTAATGCCGCCCTTTCACATATTATAGCGTTCTAGCTACTTCGATGGTTTCGAATACTTCGATTTGGTCGCCTACGCGCACATCGTTGTAATTCTTAACCCCGATACCACATTCCATGCCATTACGCACTTCTTGTGCATCATCTTTAAAGCGACGTAGAGATTCTAGCTCGCCTTCATAGATAACAACGTTATCACGCAGAACGCGGATTGGTGCGCTACGCTTAACAACACCTTCAGTTACCATACAACCAGCAATCGCACCCAGTTTCGGTGACTTAAATACGTCGCGAACTTCAGCAAGACCAATAATCTCTTGCTTGAATTCAGGCGCTAACATACCTGTCATTGCAGCACGTACTTCATCAATTAGGTTATAAATGATGCTGTAGTAACGTAAGTCAACGCTCTCTGCTTCAATTGTTTTGCGTGCTTGTGCATCAGCACGCACGTTGAAACCAACCATAATAGCATTTGAAGCAGCAGCTAAAGTTGCATCAGTTTCAGTTAACGCACCAACACCACGGGCAATAATGTTCACTTTAACTTCTTCAGTAGATAAGCCTTGTAATGAATCACAAATGGCTTCTAAAGAACCTTGAACGTCTGCTTTAAGTACGATGTTTAACTCTTGAACTTCGCCATCTGTCATATTAGCGAACATGTTCTCTAACTTAGACTTCTGCTGACGAGCAAGCTTAACATCACGGAACTTACCTTGACGATAAAGTGCAACTTCACGCGCTTTACGTTCATCGCGTACAACAGTGGCTTCGTCACCTGCTGATGGCACACCTGATAGACCTAAAATCTCAACAGGGATAGATGGCCCCGCTTCTGTGATTGGCTTACCATTCTCATCTTTCATTGCACGGATTTTACCGTACTCTAATCCACAAAGAACAATATCGCCTTGGCGTAAAGTGCCTTCTTGAACAAGAATCGTTGCCACTGGACCACGACCTTTATCAAGCTGTGATTCAATAACAACACCGGCAGCCATCGTATCGCGAACCGCTTTAAGCTCTAATACTTCTGCTTGTAATAAGATGCCTTCTAATAGCTCATCAACACCTTCACCCGTTTTAGCTGAAAGATGGACGAACATATTGTCCCCGCCCCAATCTTCAGACATTACGCCGTGTTGAGATAGCTCACTCTTAACACGTTCTGGATCAGCTTCTGGCTTATCCATTTTGTTAACCGCCACGATTAATGGCACGTTACCGGCTTTAGCATGTTGAATCGCTTCAATTGTCTGAGGCATTACACCATCATCAGCAGCCACAACAAGAATAACGATATCTGTTGCTTTAGCACCACGAGCACGCATAGAAGTAAATGCGGCGTGACCCGGAGTATCTAAGAAGGTGATCATACCGTTTTCAGTTTCAACGTGATAAGCACCAATATGCTGAGTAATACCACCGGCTTCGCCAGCAGCAACTTTTGCACGACGGATGTAGTCAAGTAACGACGTTTTACCATGGTCAACGTGACCCATGATGGTAACAACTGGCGCGCGAGTTTCTAACTTAACGTTATCATCACGATCTTGAAGTACTTGATGTTCAAGTTCGTTTTCACGAAGTAGAACAACTTTATGACCCATTTCTTCAGCAACCATTTGTGCAGTTTCTTGGTCAAGTACTTGGTTAATGGTAACCATTGAACCCATCTTCATCATTTGCTTGATGATTTCAGTTGCTTTAACTGCCATCAAATGTGCAAGTTCAGAAACAGTCACCGTTTCACCTAATCGCACATCACGCGTCACTGCGGCAACAGGCTTATTGAAGCCATGTGCCATAGATTGAGGTGCGGTGTTACGACGCATGTGTCTTTCACGTCCGTCGCGAGCATCTTTTCCACCACGTTTTTTATTGGTGTTTTTGTTACGTGCACGACGACCACGTTTTTCATCATCCATATCTGAACTATCTTCAGCAGCACGAGCCACTTTCGATGTTGTAACATGATGATCGCCGTTCTTTTCGGCTTCAAGACGTTGACGTTCTTCTTCAGCCCAGCGCTTAGAGTTTTCTTCAGCCAATTTACGCGCTTTTTCAGCGGCTTTGTCTGCTTCTTCTTTTTGCTTCTGGGTTAATACTTTTTCTTGAGTCGCTTTGATACGTTCAGCTTCTTCTTTTGCCGCTTTAGCTGCTGGGTCTAAAGGCTTTTCTGCTTTAGGTTCAGCCTTTGGTGCTTTGGCCGCTTTTGCCTTAGCTTCAGCTTCTTTTGCAGCTTTCGCTTTGGCTTCCGCATCGGCTTTCGCCTTAGCTTCCGCTTTAGCTTTTTCTTCAGCAGCCGCTTTTAACTTAGCTTCTTCTTCAGCTTTGGCTTTAGCCTCTGCTTCTTGTTTTGCTATGTCAGTATCTTCACGCTTAACAAAAGTACGTTTTTTACGCACTTCTACTTTAACATCTTTTGATTGCCCACCTGAACCTGACACGCTTAAGGTTGAAACGGTTTTGCGTTGCAATGTCATTTTAGTTGGTGCGGCGTCACCACCGTGCTGTTTCTTCAAAAAATCTAATAGCTGTTGCTTCTCTTTTTCAGAAACACTATCTGTTTTTGTTTTCTTAATACCGGCTTCGTTGAATTGCTCAACTAAACGATCAACACTTTTGCCCACTTCTTGAGCCAATTTGTCTAAACTTGTATCTGCCATCAATTAAATCCCCTCTGTTGATCGACTTATGCTTCTTCGCCAAACCAACAGATATTGCGGGCTGCCATGATGAGCTCACCTGCTTTTTCTTCTGTCAATTCTTCTATCTCGATTAAATCATCGATACCTTGCTCGGCAAGGTCTTCCAATGTCACTACACCTTTACTTGCTAAAACAAAAGCAAGGTGAGTTTCTAAACCTTCAAGCGCTAATAAGTCTTCACTTGGATGCGCACCATCTAATGCTTCTTCAGAAGCCAGTGCACGAGTAGAAATCGCCGCTTTCGCACGCTCACGTAACGAGGCAACAATATCTTCATCAAATCCGTCAATTGCTAATAACTCTGCTTCAGGTACGTAAGCGATTTCTTCTAACGAAGTAAATCCTTCTTCCGCTAATACTGATGCAAAATCTTCATCTACATCTAAAGAAGCAACGAATAAATCAATTACCTTGGCACTTTCTGCCTGGTGCTTCTTATTCATGTCTTCTACTGTCATTACATTTAATTCCCAACCGGTAAGTTGAGTGGCTAAACGTACGTTTTGGCCATTACGACCGATAGCTTGTGCTAGGCTGTCTGCTTCAACAGCGATATCCATAGAATGGTTATCTTCATCAACGATGATCGACGCCACATCGGCAGGTGCCATTGCGTTAATCACATATTGCGCTGGATTATCATCCCACAGTACGATATCAACACGCTCACCACCAAGTTCATTTGAAACGGCTTGAACACGTGCACCACGCATACCAACACATGCACCAATTGGATCAATACGGCGATCATTTGACTTCACCGCAATTTTGGCGCGAGCACCTGGATCACGCGCAGCGCCCATTACTTCGATTAATTCATCGTAAATTTCTGGCACTTCAACGCGAAAAAGCTCAATCAACATTTCTGGCTTGCTGCGTGTTAGGAAGATTTGAGCTCCGCGCGCTTCAGGACGGACGGCATAAAGTAATGCACGCACTCGGTCACCAGGACGGAACGACTCACGACTGATTAAATCTTCTTTAAATAACACGCCATCTGCATTGTTACCTAAATCAACGACCACATTTTCGCGGGTACTTTTCTTAACAACACCAGTAACAATCTCACCTTCACGCTCAATAAATTGTTCAACAATTTGAGCACGCTCAGCTTCACGTACTTTTTGTACGATCACTTGTTTAGCGGTTTGAGTAGTAATACGGTCAAATACCACTGATTCGATCTCGTCTTCTACATAATCGCCCGGTTGTAATTCAGGATTTTCATAACGGGCTGCTTCAAGGGTGATTTCGCTGTATGGGTTTTCCAACGCTTCACCGTTATCATCAACCACCATCCAACGACGGAAAGTGTCGTAGTGGCCCGTTTTACGATCGATTGCAACACGAACTTCGATATCGCCTTCGTATTTTTTCTTGGTTGCTGTAGCAAGCGCAATTTCTAACGCTTCAAAAATTTTCTCACGCGGAACCGCTTTCTCATTTGAAACCGCTTCTGCTACTAGCAGGATCTCTTTATTCATTTGGTCTAGCCTCGTTCTTCACCTGAAACTATTAAAATTTTGCGATGATGTTGCCTTTGCGGATATTATCCAAAGCAACAACCAAGTCTTTACCATCTACTTTGATTGTCAGCATTTGACCTTCAACCTTAGTAATGGCGCCTTTTAAATTACGACTGCCTGCAACAGGCATAGTCAATTGTACTTTTGCATCTTCGCCGATATATGCCGCATATTGCTGAGCATTAAATAGCGGTCTGTCTACACCAGGGGAAGATACTTCGAGTGTAAATTCTGTAGAAATTGGGTCTTCAACATCCAGTACCGCACTTACTTGACGACTCACCTCGGCACAATCTTCAATGTTGATCCCATTTTCGTGATCAATGAAAACGCGTACAATTGAGTGTTTGCCAGCCTGAACATATTCAATGCCCCAAAGCTGAAAACCAAGTGCTTCAACTGGTACAGCTAACATCTCTACCAATCTTGATTCTAGTGTTGCCAAAAATGACCCCCAAAAAAACAAAAAAAGGGCTAAAAGCCCCTATCAAATCCGCCTTAAATCACGGAATATCAAAAGTCCATATAACAAAAAACCCCGTAATTACGAGGCTATTTTGTTATAGAACCTGTATCTGTTATCTAAAAAACAAATAACAGGGAGCTGGTTGCGGGAGCCGGATTTGAACCGACGACCTTCGGGTTATGAGCCCGACGAGCTACCAAACTGCTCCATCCCGCGTCAACTGAGTGCAAGTATATTGACTTACGTCTTAGCTTGCAATAACTATTCAGGAAAATCCATCTAACTGAACATTTTTTAACTGGTGCCGAGAGCGGGACTTGAACCCGCACGTCCGTTAGGACACAGCCACCTCAAGGCTGCGCGTCTACCAATTCCACCACCTCGGCTTATCTGGTATTAGTCAGGAATCTTAGTTTCTGACTGTTGTTCTACAGCAGGCGCATCATCAATGATTTGCTCTGCAGCAGAACCTAAATCGTTCCACTTGTCTTCGGCTTTGTTATGGTTAGCACTTAAGTTACCAATAATTAAACTTAACGCGAAGAAAGCGATAGCTAAAATGGCTGTGCTGCGGGTCAAAAAATTACCTGAACCACTTGAACCAAATAACGTACCTGACGCACCTGCGCCAAAAGACGCGCCCATATCGGCGCCTTTACCTTGCTGAATAAGAATTAGCCCAACCAGGCCAATTGCTACCACCAAGTAAACAACTATAAGAACTTCGTACATAATAATTACGCGCTCATTGCTATGGAACATAAACTTAGGAATTCTGACGAATTTAAGCTAGCTCCGCCAATCAGTCCACCATCAACATCAGGTTGGGCGAAGATATCTGCCGCATTACTCGGCGTAACACTCCCACCATATAAAATCCTGATATTTTCTCCAATAAATGGAGACACTTCAGAGAGGCGATTGCGAATAAACGCATGAACTTCTTGCGCCTGCTCTGGAGTTGCGCTTTTACCTGTTCCTACGGCCCAAAGTGGTTCGTAGGCGATAATTGCATTATCAAAAGCCATAGTGCCATTTTTTTCAATGACGATATCCAGTTCTTCAGCAATCACTTCAAAAGTACGTCTTGCTTCACGCGCTGGACCTGATTCACCCACACATAAAATAGGTGTCAAACCATGCTTTTGAGCTGCAGCAAATTTCTCTGCTACTATGTTACTCGTCTCTCCGTACATACGGCGACGTTCGGAATGGCCGATAATCACATACCGACATCCTGAATCTTTAAGCATCTGCCCAGATATTTCACCGGTATACGCACCAAAATCATGTTGACTAAGATTTTGAGCGCCCATTCTTACAAGCGCACCATCTAAGGTTTGCTTATTAGACTCAAGCAGTTGCCTTACACTTTCAAGATAAATTGAAGGCGGGCATAAAACCACTTCAGCTGAATCATTTTGCAGCTTCGAAGCAAACTTCTTGAATAACTCTTGGGCTAATGCCGAATTGCCATTCATTTTCCAGTTGCCAGCTACCATAGGTCGTCTGAGTGCCATCACGGTCTCCTCTGAAAGCGGCGTGAATAATAGCGAACCACTTATCAAGTTACAATAGGTAATAGATGAATATTTACAATAAGCTGTCGAAGTGGTTAATTTTCATCCCAGCGACAGCATAAATAAAATATGACGATTTATGTTTAACGCTAACAGGCCTGTTTTACCGCATCAGCAATTTTATTGGCAAACGCTAAAACTTGATCGTGGTCATCACCTTCGACCATAACGCGGATTAGAGGTTCTGTACCTGACTTTCTTAACAACACCCGCCCTCGTACACCTAATTGCTGCTCCACATAAGCTTGGGCTGATTTAACCGCATCTGAATCTAATGGGTTATCGCTTCCTTCAAATCTGACGTTAACTAATACTTGCGGTAACATTTTCATTGGTTCGGTAAGCGACTCTAAGCTTGCATCTTGCCTGCGCATCGCTGCTAGAACCAAAATACCGGCAATAATACCATCACCTGTTGTGCCATGATCTAAGTTGAGAATGTGACCCGAGTTTTCACCACCAATACGCCATTCATGTTGCTTTAACAGCTCCATCACGTAGCGGTCTCCGACATTAGAACGCACAAAAGGAATATCCAACTCTTGCAAGGCAAGATCAAGCCCTAAGTTAGACATCAATGTACCGACAACGCCGCCTTTTAATACTCCGCGTCTTTGTGCATCTACAGCCAAAATGTAAAGAATTTGATCACCATCAATCACTTCGCCACGTCGATTAACCATCATAATACGGTCACCGTCACCGTCCAATGCAATACCAAGATCAGCATTTTCGGCTAATACGGTTTCACAAATCTTTGCCATTGATGTTGCACCAACTTTATCGTTGATGTTCATACCATCGGGTTTGTCACCAATTGCAACAACCTCAGCGCCTAGCTCACGAAAAACGCTAGGGGCAATATGATATGTTGCGCCGTGGGCACAATCGACGACAATTTTAAGGCCTGTAAGCGTATGTTCTGCAGGAAAATTACCTTTGCAGTATTCAATATATCTGCCAGCGGCATCATCAATTCGACGCGCTTTACCGAGTAAATGTGACTCAACACAAATCAAAGGTTTTTCTAGTTCGGCTTCAATTTCTAATTCAATCGCATCATCAAGCTTACTGCCATCAGTTGAGAAAAATTTAATGCCGTTATCATAATAAGGGTTATGTGATGCGCTGATCACCACGCCAGCTTCGGCTCGAAATGTACGCGTTAAATAGGCCACCGCAGGTGTAGGCATAGGGCCAAGCAGTAACACATTTAGGCCAGCTGCCGATAATCCCGCTTCTAGGGCGGATTCAAATAAATATCCTGAGATACGTGTATCTTTACCGATAATCACTTTTTTTGTACCAGAGCGAGATAATACTCTTCCAGCAGCCCAACCCAACTTTAACGCTAGCTCGGGTGTCATTTTACCTGAACCGACCTTGCCTCGAATGCCATCAGTTCCAAAAAATTGTCTTTGTTTCACATTTCCCCACTTAAGTGATTTCACTCAGGTTGTTCTTTAATGTAGATTAGCCGACATGCTGTTTATATTTGCACATCTGTGCCATCACCTTCAGTACATCGACGGTTTCGGGCACGTCATGTACGCGTAGAATATGAGCACCTTGCTGTGCCGCAATTAATGCACCGGCTAGGCTGCCAGCAAGACGGTCGGTAGTCGACCGTTTTAACAAATCACCAATCATACTTTTTCGTGACAAACCAATTAATAGTGGTAAGTCAAACTGATGAAATGCCGTTAATCCAGCTAATAGCTGGTAATTATGCGCCAAAGTTTTACCAAAGCCAAAGCCTGGATCCAATATTATCTGGCTTCTTGTGATCCCAGCAGCCTCACAGGCGGAAATTCGTTGTTCAAAGAAGGAAACTACATCCGATAAAACATCTTGATATTCAGGCGAATTTTGCATTGTCTTGGGTTGACCTTGCATGTGCATCAGGCATACAGGTACATTTAAGTTTGCAGCCATGGCCAAAGCGCCCGGCAATTGCAACGCTCGGACATCATTTATAATATTAGCCCCAGCAGTTACTGCCTGTTTCATCACTTCTGGCTTGCTGGTATCTATCGAAATCCATACATCATGCTTTGATGATATATATTTGATAATAGGTATCACTCTCTCCAGTTCCTGCTCAACTGTGACTTCAGCAGCGCCTGGCCGAGTGGACTCACCACCAATATCGATGATTTGTGCGCCTTGTTCGATTATATGGTCTACGTGCTGACACGCACTCTCGAAAAGGTCGTACTTGCCACCGTCAGAAAAAGAATCTGGAGTGACATTAACAATCCCCATCACTACTGGTTGAGACAGATCTAATTGTTTCTCACCATGCGTTAATTTGAACATGATTTTGTAACCCGTAATTTTTATTCATTAAAACAAGAAAACCCCTTTCGGGGTTTTCTTTATTACTCAAATCAGCTTATTTAGCAGGTGATTCGTCAGTGTTTAATTCATCTTTTTTGGATGCATCATCGGCACTTGACACCACATCGTCGGATTTATCTGCTGCTTGAGGTTTGCCATTGCCTTTATCGTCTGATGAGTCATCAATTTGCCAATCTGCTGGCTGACGAACTTCACGACGATTCATTAAATCGTCAATCTGTAACGAGTCAATGGTTTCAAACTTCATCAATGCATCTTTCATTGCATGCAAGATATCAAGGTTGTCAGTCAGGATCTGCTGAGCGCGTTGGTAGTTTTTATCAATAAAAACTTTGATTTCTGAATCAATTAACGCTGCCGTGTCGCCAGACATTCCCTTTGCTTTACCCATACTGCGCCCAAGGAAAACTTCACCTTCTTCTTCAGCATACAATAATGGCCCCAATTTATCAGAGAAGCCCCATTGGGTAACCATATTACGCGCTATAGAAGTGGCATATTTAATATCTTGAGAAGCACCAGTAGACACTTTCTCGCTACCGTAAATCAGCTCTTCAGCTAAACGTCCACCATAAGCTACCGAGATTTGCGACTCTAACTTACGACGACTTTGGCTAACGGCGTCAGCTTCAGGTAAAAAGAAAGTTACACCCAATGCGCGGCCACGAGGAATAATCGTCACTTTGTGCACAGGATCATGTTCAGGTACTAAGCAACCCACAATTGCATGGCCAGCTTCATGATATGCGGTCATTTCTTTCTCTGCTTCAGACATCACCATTGAGCGACGTTCTGCACCCATCATGATTTTATCTTTTGCACGTTCAAACTCCTCCATGCCAACCATTCTACGATTGCCACGGGCAGCAAACAGTGCAGCTTCGTTGACTAAGTTAGCTAAGTCCGCGCCAGAAAAACCTGGTGTACCACGTGCAATTACACTTGCTTTAACATCATCTGATAAAGGCACTTTACGCATATGCACTTTAAGAATTTGTTCACGGCCACGAACATCAGGTAAGCCGACTACCACTTGACGGTCAAAACGACCTGGGCGCAATAGGGCTGAGTCAAGTACGTCTGGACGGTTAGTCGCAGCGATCACAATGACACCTTCATTACCTTCAAAACCATCCATTTCAACCAGCATTTGGTTTAATGTTTGCTCGCGTTCATCATGGCCACCGCCTAAACCGGCACCACGTTGACGACCGACTGCATCAATTTCATCAATAAAAATAATGCATGGTGCTGACTTTTTAGCTTGTTCAAACATGTCGCGCACGCGAGATGCACCGACACCAACGAACATTTCAACAAAGTCTGAACCTGAGATGGTAAAGAAAGGCACTTTTGATTCACCAGCAATGGCTTTCGCAAGTAAGGTTTTACCTGTACCTGGAGGACCTACCATTAACACACCAGTAGGAATGCGGCCACCAAGTTTCTGGAACTTTGTTGGATCACGTAAATAATCAACTAACTCTTTAACTTCCTCTTTTGCTTCATCACAACCTGCAACGTCAACAAAAGTGGTTTTAATTTGGTCTTCGCTCATCAACTTGGCTTTACTTTTACCAAATGACATTGCGCCTTTGCCGCCACCGCCTTGCATCTGACGCATGAAGAAAATCCATACCCCAATAAGCAGTAACATTGGGAACCATGAAATGAAGATTTGGGTCAAGAAACTTGACTCTTCTGCTTCTTGGCCTTTCATAGAGATACCTTTACGGTCAAGATCATTAATTAAATCTTGATCATACATAGGCATGATTGTCGTGAATTTTTCACCTGTACGTTTTGTTCCTTCAATCGTACGTTGGTCACTTTTAATCTCAACAGTATTAATTTGACCATCGCGAACATTATCAAGGAATGCGGAATAATCCATCTTCTGCGAGTTCGAAGAAGTGGGGGAATAACCCTGAAATACAGACATCAGCACAACAGCGATGACGACCCAGAGTATTAAATTTTTTGCCATGTCACTCAAATTATTAGACCTCTATTACAGTCTTGCGATAATGGATATTAGACTACTACAACTTGTAACCAGTCGCCACTAAATAGACTTCTCTAGAACGCGGTCTAGAAGAGTCAGGTTTACGGGTTTTTACTACTTTAAATGCCTCTTTAACCGACTTCATATAATCGTCAAACCCCTCCCCCTGAAAGACTTTGACGGCAAAGCAGCCGTTGGGCGCCAGTACTTGATGGCACATGTCTAACGCTAACTCAACTAAATACATAGCTCGTGGTTGGTCAACAACATCTGCGCCACTCATGTTAGGTGCCATATCGGATAGTACCACATCCACTTTATCTTCACCTACACGACTAAGCAAAGCTTCAAGTACTTTTTCTTCTCTAAAATCACCCTGCAGGAAATCCACGCCCACTATTGGATCCATTGGTAAAATGTCACAGGCGATAACTTTTCCCTTATCACCAGCCAATTTAACCGCAACTTGCGACCATCCACCAGGAGCTGCGCCCAAATCGACCACTGTCATTCCGGGTTTAATTAATTGATCTTTTTGCTGAATTTCCTCTAACTTAAATGCAGCTCTAGAGCGCATCCCTCTTTTTTGAGCTAATTTTACATAATGATCATCAAAGTGTTCTTGCATCCAACGACTCGAACTGGCCGTACGTTTTTTAGCTACCATTGAAATTCCGCAACGATTGAGAGTTACATGAAGAGTATATAAGGGTAGAATAGCTGTTTTTCAACAGTAACTCAGCAAAAGTTGGTATAAATGAACTTAACAACCAAACAAAAACAGCATCTAAAAGGATTGGCGCACAATTTAAAGCCAGTTGTGATGCTTGGTGCCAATGGTTTGACTGAAGGTGTTCTGGCTGAAATTGATAGCGCTCTTAATCATCACGAATTGATCAAAGTGAAAGTAGCCTCTTCTGATAGAGAACTTAAAAATGCCATCGTTGACGCCATTATACGTGAAACTCAGTCTACGAAAGTGCAAACTATCGGCCACATTCTGGTTATTTTCCGTCAATCGCCAGAAATGAAGATTGCACTCCCAAAAGCTAAATAATCTTATCGATAAAAGGCTTATGTATCAGCTAATTTTTGAATTATTTAGTAACAAAAAACCACTGCCAAGGCAGTGGTTTTTTTATGGCTTACACGATAGTCATTTATCGCAGCTAGAGATATTCAACAGAAATGATTTCGTAATCAGTGATGCCACCTGGGGTAGCAATACCCACTTCATCACCTTCATTCTTGCCTATTAAACCACGGGCAATTGGTGAGTTAACTGAAATTAAGTTTTGCTTAATATCTGCTTCGTCGTCTCCGACAATGCGGTACGTGACTTCGGCATCGGTTTCTAGATTCAAAATGGCAACGGTAGCGCCAAAAATAACCCGACCAGTATTTTCGATTTTTGTGACATCGATGATTTGTGCATTAGACAATTTGCCTTCAATATCACGAATACGCGCTTCACAAATCCCTTGCTCTTCACGTGCGGCATGGTATTCAGCGTTTTCTTTTAAATCACCAAGCTCACGAGCGGATGCAATTGCTTCAGTAATTTTAGGGCGACGATCAAACTTTAAGATTTCTAATTCTTTACGTAATTGATCAGCACCAACAACGGTCATTGGAACTTTATTCATGTTAAGCGATCTCCATAAAACAAAAGCATCCCGTGCCGATAGATTATCAACACAATTAAAATTGGTTTGGAATGACTTACTTTACTAACTTACAAGTAATTCGACAGGGACATACACAGATAATGGCAACAGCTTACCTAAGCTTTAGCTGACTTGCTAGTCAGATAAGTAAAAATGCTGCCTATCAAAGCAAATAAACAAAACAACCCACTTGAAAAGTGGGCTGCAAAAATTCAAACGTATTAAAATGACAAGAAACAGAATGTTAGATAATGCGATTTTGCGCTAACTTTTCACGGCGTTCTTCTTCAGCCATTCGGCGTTTACGCTTGTCACAAGGATCATCACAATCACATGCTTTTTCGATGCCCAACACACCTAAACCGCCACAGCTTCCTTCCACCGCTTTTTTCTTAACAATATAACCAATTGACATCAATACGAAAAAAACTAATAACACCACAAATGTCGCTATTAACTCGCTCATTTTGGACTCCAGTTTAATGGATGGTTTATTCAAGATAAGGCTTGAAGGCCTCACTGTAATAGACCTGATAACCCTGTTCCTGCTTTTCAATCAGCATTATTGCTAAATTTTGCTCTTTGGCAAGTGCTAATGATGCTTCAGTCCCAAGTACCATCATAGCTGTTGCATAACCATCTGCTGTCATTGAGCTTTTGTGCAATACTGTTGCTGAAGCTAATTTATGCTTAATCGGATAACCGCTTCGTGGGTCTATTAAATGAGAAAAACGTTCGCCATTTTCTTCATGATAAATACGATAGTCACCTGATGTCGCGAGGGCCATTGTATCAAGTTGAATGACTTGCTGCACCTCTTGACCATCTTCAGTCGGTTTTTCAACCGCTATCCGCCATTGACTACCATCAGATTTATGGCCTTTAACGCTAATTTCACCACCGATTTCAACTAAATAGCCTGACACCTGATACTTGTCTAATAAGCTGGCAATTTTATCAACCCCAAATCCTTTAGCAATTGATGATAAATCGACATATAAATCTGCATTATCTTTGATAAGTCGATTCCCATCTATTGTCAGCTCTGATATCCCTGTTTTGGCTTTAGCCGCTTCAATCGCCTCTGGCGATGGAGATGTGATCGGGCGTTTATCGGGACCAAAGCCCCAAAGATTGATGAGGGGGCCTAAAGTAATGTCCAAGGCTCCATTTGTAACCTCGTGTAATCGAATAGCCTCTTTAACTACTGTCAAAGTATCAGCTGAGACTTCCGTTCCTTGCCTTATCTGTAGTTGATTAAAGCGTGACAACTCAGAATTCGGTCGATAGGTAGACATTTGATTATTGACAATTTCAAGTGCCATATCAATTTCGGCTTGTAGCAAATTGGCTTCGGGTAATTGTTCATTGTTTACCACAGTGATGTGATACGTGGTGCCCATTGTTTTACCGGCTAACTGTAAAGTTGCTTCAGGCTGAGAACAGGCAGTGATAAGGTTTATCACTGCCATAAAAATAACGCTACGAAGTAAATTAACCATAATGCTCTATTTCTTTAAAACAAAAATTGCAGTCGTATTAACGAACTGCAATTTATAAAAAATTAAGGTGCTGTAATAGCACCTTAATTTAATGAATTTAACCGCCGAAGTCATCTAATAAGATGTTTTCATCTTCTACGCCTAAATCTTTTAACATCGCAATCACCGCGGCGTTCATCATTGGAGGTCCACACATATAGAACTCACAATCTTCTGGCGCCTCATGGTCGCGTAGGTAGTTTTCATATAATACGTTATGAATAAAACCCGTATAACCCGTCCAGTTATCTTCAGCTTGTGGGTCTGATAATGCGACATGCCATTGGAAGTTTTCATTTTCAGCCGCAAGGCCGTCAAAATCTTCCACATAGAACATTTCACGCTTAGAGCGCGCACCGTACCAAAAGCTCATCTTACGCTTTGAATTAAGACGCTTAAGTTGGTCAAATATGTGCGAACGCATAGGTGCCATACCAGCACCACCACCGACAAATACCATTTCTGCATCAGTATCTTTTGCGAAGAACTCGCCAAACGGACCTGAAATTGTCACTTTATCACCGGCTTTTAAGCTCCAGATGAAAGATGACATCTTACCGCAAGGTAAGCTCAAATTCCTTGGTGGTGGCGTTGCAATACGCACGTTTAGCATAATAATGCCAAACTCTTCAGGGTAGTTAGCCATTGAGTATGCACGAATGGTTTCTTCGTCTACTTTAGATTCTAACTTGAAGAAACCAAAGTGCTCCCAGTCACCACGATATTTTTCAGGAACATCAAAATCGGCATATTTTACATGATGGGCAGGTGCTTCAATCTGAATATAACCACCCGCACGGAAAGGCACAGATTCACCATCAGGAATTTGTAACTTAAGCTCTTTAATGAAAGTGGCTTTGTTATCGTTAGAAATAACTTCACATTCCCACTTTTTGATGCCGAAGATTTCTTCTTCAAGCTCAATTTCCATGTCGGTTTTAACGTTAACTTGACAAGCTAAACGACAACCCTGGCGAGCTTCGCCTTTGCTAATGTGATCAAGTTCGGTAGGAAGGATATCACCACCACCCGATTTAATATGTACACGACACTGACCGCAAGAGCCACCGCCACCACATGCACTTGATACGAAAATACCGCTGTCAGCTAATGCACCAAGTAACTTGCCACCTGCGCCTGTTTTAATTGCTTTGTCAGCATCACCATTAATACCAATGGTGATATCACCGCTCGCAACCAGTTTCGATTTAGCGAATAAAATCACTAAAACCAACACGAGTACGATAACGGTAAACATACTCACACCTAGATAAACATCTATTGGAGTAGATTCAAGAATACCCATTCACTTATTCCTTAAAGGTTCAAATTAATGCTTCGTCACAGCGTTTCTTATAAAGAAACGCCTGAGAACGACATGAAACCTAGAGCCATAAGACCTGCGGTAACGAAGGTAATACCTAAGCCACGTAGACCGTTTGGCACATCAGAATACTTCATTTTCTCACGGATACCCGCTAACAATACGATTGCTAACGCCCAACCGATCCCTGAGCCAATACCAAACACTACGCTTTCGCCTAGGTTATAGTCTCGCTCAACCATAAATGATACTGCACCGAAAATTGCACAGTTAACAGTAATCAATGGTAAGAAGATACCTAACGCATTGTATAAAGGTGGAAAGTACTTATCTAAAGTCATTTCCAAAATTTGTACTAGCGCTGCAATTACACCAATAAAGGTAATAAACTTCAAAAAGCTTAAGTCTGCTTCTGGAACACCAGCCCAAGCCAGTGCGCCAGGTGCAAGTAAACCCTGATAGATAATTTGGTTAGCAGGTACTGAAATGGCCAAAACCACAATAACCGCTACACCCAAACCCATCGAGGTGGTCACTTTTTTAGACACAGCTAAGAAGGTACACATACCCAAGAAGAAGGCTAATGCCATGTTCTCAATGAATATTGAACGAATTAATAAACTAATATAATGTTCCATTCTGCTTACCCTTTTGCTTCTACTTGCTCTGGCTTATAAGTACGGATCATCCAGATTAAACCACCAATCAAGAAGAACGCACTTGGTGGAAGTAGTAATAAACCATTTGGTTGATACCAGCCACCGTCAGAGATTTTGCTGAGGATTTCAATACCGAATAATGAACCGTTACCGAATAACTCGCGAATGAAGCCTACTGATAATAAGATTGCACCGTAACCTAAACCGTTACCGATACCATCCATAAAACTCATCATTGGCGGTGTTTTCATTGCATAAGCTTCAGCACGACCCATTACGATACAGTTAGTAATAATCAGACCGACGAATACAGATAGCTGTTTTGCAATATCATAAGCATAAGCTTGTAATACTTGGTCTACGACGATTACTAAAGATGCAATAACGGTCATTTGAACAATGATACGAACACTGCTAGGAATGTGATTACGCAACAGCGAAATAAACAAGTTAGAAAACGCAGTCACAACCGTCAATGCTAATGTCATGACGATTGCGGTTTCCATTTTAGCGGTAACAGCTAACGCACTACATACACCCAAAATTTGCAGAGCAATCGGGTTGTTATTGATGATTGGTCCGGTTAGAACCTGCTTCAGTTCTTTAGTATTAGCCATTAGCTAAGTCCTCCATTGCGTGCTTTTTCAATAAAGCGTGCAAAACCTTCTTCACCTAACCAGAATGTTAATGAATGTTGAACACCATTACTGGTTAACGTTGCACCAGATAATGCATCAACACCATGAACAGAAGCTGCTACGGTAGGTATTTTAGTCACTTGAATAGCTAAGTCACCATTCTCATCGTAAAGTTTCTTACCTTCCCACTTAGCAATCCACTGTGGATTTTGAACTTCACCGCCTAGACCTGGTGTTTCACCAGAACCGGTAAAGTCATAATACACAAGGCTACGAATGGTATTCATATCCGCTTCTACGGCGAGAAATGCAAACATAGTTGACCACAAACCATATCCTTTAACAGGAATAATCACAGTCTGTAGTTGTTTGTTATCATCTTTAATTAAATAAACAACACCCGTTTTTGCAACACGCTTAACCGAGGCAATGTCGTGCTGCGGCTTGAATGATGTTTCAGGAGTACGAGCGGCTTTTTCAACATCAAAAGTATCCGCATTACCTTCAACAAAGTCACCGGTTTTTAAATCAAC
Source organism: Shewanella subflava (assembly GCF_025971955.1). GTDB lineage: Bacteria > Pseudomonadota > Gammaproteobacteria > Enterobacterales > Shewanellaceae > Shewanella > Shewanella subflava. The sequence continues at coordinate 7,739 of NZ_JAPDMX010000008.1, read as the reverse complement.
AAGGCGAGCTTCAACATACTTATTGTATGTTTCGATAATGGTTTTCTTTTCAAGCTTGCCTGATTTAGTATTCACTAAACCTGCCGCTTCAAGAATGTACTTTTGCTTATCTAAAAGCTTATTCTCTTGCTGTGTTGGCTTAAGTAAAACGGCTGCTGTTGACACGAACATTGAGCAGACAAAGCAAAGACCAATCACAACAAATAATGTTTTTCCAAACGAATCTTTATTACTAGCCACGAGCGATCCTCCGTTTGATATTTGCTTGAACGACGAAGTGGTCAAATAATGGCGCAAATAAGTTAGCAAATAAAATCGCTAACATCATACCTTCAGGGAATGCTGGGTTAATCACACGGATAAACACCACCATTGCACCAATTAGGATGCCATAGGCCCACTTTGCAGAGTTAGTAAATGACGCTGACACTGGGTCTGTTGCCATAAACATCATACCGAAAGCAAAACCACCTAGTACCAAGTGCCAATGCCATGGCATTGCAAACATTGGATTAGTGTCGCTACCAATAACATTTAATAACGTTGCGATTGAAGCCATACCAATCATCACACCACCCACAATGCGCCATGAAGCGATGCGAGTATAAATGATGACTAAACCACCTAATAAGATAGCAAAAGTAGAAACTTCACCAACAGAACCAGGAATAAAGCCCATAAAGGCATCAATCCAAGTTGCGTTGTTGGCGTAATCAAACGTACCTTGAGCAGCTTGGCTTAATGCTGTTGCGCCAGAGTAACCGTCAGCAACAACCCACGTAGTATCACCTGACATGCTTAAAGGATAAGCAAAGAATAGGAATGCACGACCCGCTAGTGCTGGGTTTAGGAAGTTTCGGCCAGTACCACCAAAGATTTCTTTAGCAACAACGACACCAAAGGTAATACCTAAAGCCACCATCCATAAAGGAATTGTTGCTGGTAAAGTTAATGCAAACAGTACTGAGGTAACAAAGAAACCTTCGTTAACTTCATGACCGCGGACGGAGGCAAATAACACTTCCCAGAAACCACCAACAACAAATGTCACTGCGTAGATAGGTAAGAAGAAACATGCGCCGTACCACATCAAAGATGCAATACCTGAGTCAGCAGTTAACTGAGCACCAAATAATTCAAATAATCCAACTTGCCAAACATCAGGTGTGCCAAAACCAGCAGCTAATGCTACTTGTGCTTGTAAGCCCACGTTGTACATACCAAAAAACATCGCTGGAAATGTACATGCCCAAACCGTAATCATCATACGTTTTAGATCGATGTTGTCACGAACATGGGTTCTACCCTTGTTCACTTTACCTGGAGTATAAAATACAGTGGCAGCCGCTTCATAAAGGGCATACCACTTCTCGTATTTGCCGCCTTTTTCAAATTGCGGTTCAATACGCTCGATAAAATCTTTCAAGCTCATTAGCCTTCCCTCTCGATCGTATCTAAACAGTCACGTAGATATGAGCCATAGTCATACTTACCTGGACATACGAAAGTACATAACGCCAAGTCTTCTTCATCTAACTCAAGAGCACCAAGTGTCACCGCACCATCATAATCACCTGACACTAAGTCACGTAATAACATGGTTGGAAGAATATCTAATGGCATGACACGTTCATAGTTACCAATGGGTACCATCGCGCGGTCAGAGCCACCCGTGCTGGTTGTCATTGGGAATAAACGAGAAGGGCTTAAGTGACCTAAGAATGCACGAGTAATAGAGAACTTATTTGCACCAGGCATTGCCCAACCAAATAATTCTTTTTCGTAACCTTCTTCAACTAAGCTAACTTGCGCGTGGTAACGACCTAAATACGCGTGTGGGCCTTTAGCTTCACGTCCATTTAATACCGAACCCGAAATAACCCGAACGTTACCTTCTTGCACTTCATTCGATGTTAACTCAGCAATGCTTGCGCCGATTTGAGTTCTCACCAAACGAGGTTGTTTTGCTTTAGGGCCTGCGATGGCAATAACACGCTCAGTGTTTAATACACCTTGAGTGAATAATTGACCAATTGCGATAACATCCTGATAGCCAATATGCCAAACACTGCGCTTAGCAGAAGCAGGCAGAATATTATGGATGTGAGTGCCAACAAGTCCTGCAGGGTGTTTACCAGCAAACTCTGCCACTTCGGCGTTTTCACTAGGTATATCAGCGCCCGGTGCTTTACATAGATACACTTTACCTTCGGTTAAACGTGCAAGCACTTTTAAACCATTAGCAAAATCTTCTTTATGTTCAGCAATGACTACCACAGGATCGGCAGCAAGGGGTTGAGTATCGATGGCGGTAACGAAAATACCTTGCGTTGTAGCATCAACGGCAGGCACTTTGCTAAATGGGCGCGTACGTAAAGCAGTCCACAAACCTGATTCAATCAGATTATCGCGAACAACTTGCGCGTCTAACGTGTTTAATGCACCAGCATCATATTGAGTAAACGCAACGCTATCGTCACCTTCCACTGCAATAACAACTGACTGAAGCACACGTTTTGCACCTCGATTAATTTCTAAAATAGTACCACTGGCTAAAGCTGTATATTTAACACCTAAATTCTTTTTATCTTCAAAAAGAACTTGGCCTTTTTGTACTTTATCGCCCACTTTAATTTTCATCGTTGGACGTAAGCCAATATACTCTTCACCCAAAGTAGCTAAATGTTTAATGGCTGGGCCATTATGGATAACTTGCTCTGGTCCGCCTGCTATAGGCAGTTCCAATCCTTTCTTAATTGTAATCATATCCACAAGCACTACGTTTGAAGGAAAGACAATGCGCCACGTTCCGCTGCAAAAACAATGTGTTAACAAACACACTATTATTGAGCTAGCGCAGGTTTAACACGGAAATGCGATCGTAATCACGCTGGTCGCGCGCATTTTACCCCAAATATGAGACTATCGCCACGAAAATAATAGGTGTTTTCAAACCAATGCACTAACTTTGCCCCCTGAAGAATGACAAAGCAGAGTGTGGCGTTACAACCCATAGAAAATAGCGTGGAGGCACCGTGCGAACAAAACTATAGCATTAATTTTTAAAGAAATATTTTTGAAAGGGATTTTTTTTAAAATGAGAAGTAATAATTAAAGCCCTCACCAAACGGCCAAGAACATTAACATTTTTTAAACACAAGCAGATTATTTATCAATTAGAACAAGCTTTACCATTAAATGCACAGGCTAGCTTTACGCACTAACACTAGCCTGTTTTTTGCAGGAATTAAAAGTGACCTTGATAACCTAGGAATGTTGTTAATTCGGTTTGCTGTAACATGCCCATTTGATCGTTTTTAGCGACTAAATCTTCATCGAGTAAATTTTCAACACGCACATAAAATTCATGTGCAGGCGTCATTTGATACTTTGCAGCCAAATCGATTTTAATTTGAGAATCAACACCATAATTACCTGGCGTCAATGTACTGCCTGTTTCTGACTGATAAAGACCATTCGCAACAAGGCTAAATTGCCCCATCACTACACCAATACTGGCACTTAGTTGCTGCTCTGGTACCCAAGGTAGCTGTTCACCGTCCACATAGCATCCAACAAGGATGTCACAATTCGATTGGCCAAATTCAGCTTGGCTGTAGGTATAAGCTAACGACATCGGCAGCGAAACACTCTCAAATGTCATATTGTAATCAAGGTTTACATCAACACCATTAACAGAAACATCTTTTAAATTCATCTGGGCGGCATCTTGAAAAGGTAAGCAGTTCATGCCCCACTGGCATGTGACATGTTGATTGTCATAATCATGCATATAGGTGCTTAAACCTGCAACAAATGCCCCTTGCTGGTATTGCAATGCTAACTGATATTGCAACGCCTCTTGTGCACGTTGTTGGCTATTTCCAGCAGATGCTGCAGTCCAAGCTTGCTTGGCACTTAAAGCAAAAAGCCATGCATCATTTTTATAAGCCACCTCAATAGCAGGTAACCAACCGTCATCGGAAAAATCTGCCGCTGTCATTAAGTCGGTATTATTGCCAAGCTCTCGAGTCACGCTCACATGCTCATAACCCAGACCGATATTGACTGACCAAGCATCATAGTTAAGTTTGGTATTAACAGAAGATGTAATCGCATCTGCTTTATCCGTATAATCAGAAATGCCATAACGATTATCTTGTGAGGCTAAGTTTAGGTTTTCATCAAGAAAATAATCTAATTGGCCCACTTTCATTTCAGCTTTATCACTGTGATACCTTGCCTGGTAAGTCACCTCATGGGCACCATACATACTGATCCCTTTGGTCTGGACGCCAAAGCCATCAAAATCGTTATCTGGTATTGCGGTATTCGTTATTAAACCTTGAGCGGTTGGGGTATTCTCAAAATCAGAGAGTTGCTGCAGCAATTGACGATTAATTAATTGATCATCAACAAACAATGTCTCCTGCCCTCCCTGAGAAAAGCTCTGATAATAAAAGTCAGTAAACATTGTTGAGCCGCTTAAATTAACTTGGTGCGCCAAGGCGTAGCGTTGACGCTTGCCTTTTTCATGATCTAATTGTGTTGCGGCGTAGCGGCTACTAGGTGAAAGTGAAAAATCGTTTTCAGACAGGCCAACTCTGCTGTTATCTAGTTTGGTGTCCGTAAAGTGGTAACTGAATTCTGTTTTTTGCGGATTGCGCGCGCCCGCTAAGCTGGCAGCATTGATTTTAAAGAGGATATCGGTTTTTTCATATTTGTTATCAAATCGGGTTTTAAATCCAGCATCATCTTCACTTTTTTGATAATCCACCCCCAAGAGCATGCCATATTCTTTAGTTTTACCACTGACAATTAACCCACCAGCAGGAGAACCATCGTCATCTGTTTCAATATTGATAATAACATCAGTGTCATTAGCGCCGATGGCAGCAGTAGTGAAATCAAGTGTACCAAAGGAGCCTTGACCACCTTGACTTACATTCGTTTGCTTGTGGCTTGAAACGGAAGATTGAAAAAACAAATTAGGCAAAGAAACAAGATTTTGAGCAGAATAAGGTGCTGCAGAATAAAAAATGTTGTCTTGCATCACCGCAACGCCGTTGGTCGCACCGCGAATTGAGATAACGTTATCAGCATTAGCGATATTGGGGTGAACAGTAACCCCTGTTTGAGCAAGTAAGTTGGACGATTGACGATAATGAAATAAGGAGACATCAGCCTGCCCCATGTCGATATGGGAGTTTTTCGCCTCAAATGACTCCGTAACGGTATCCGCCATACTTGGGAAGCTACTTAGAATAAACACCACAGCGGACGCTACCATTGAAACGCGAAAAGAGCGATCAGACATAAAAATCTCCATATTCTATCTTGGCTTTGTAAAATTACGGCTTAATGATGAGATGTTTACAATAACGGTTTTATCGATATAAAAATAGCACTATCAACAAAGGATTAACAATTAGGTAACAGTCTGAATTAATCGATTTTTGATAAAACGTTATTTATAAAAGTTTAACCCTCGACTCAATGTATTTGTTAAAAATAATGTTTCAGGTACAAAAAAAGCGGCAACATGCCGCTTTTTGAATACGCCAATAAAATCAGAGTGAACCTAAAATCTCACCACTCAGTGCAAGGTCATCATTTTTATTGACACTTACGCCTGCTGCTATGATGTTTTTGGCAATATCTTGTGCTTGCTCAAGAGAATGCATCTCATAGGTACCACACTGATATTCGTTTAACTCAGGAATATCTTTTTGTTGAGTGACTTTTAATACATCTTCCATTGCCGCCAACCAAGCATTGGCAACATCTTGTTCTGACGGTTGACCAATCAGGCTCATATAAAAGCCGGTACGACAGCCCATGGGGGAAATATCAATAATCTCGACACTGTCTCCGTTTAGATGATCGCGCATAAAACCCGCAAATAAATGCTCAAGGGTGTGAATACCTCGCTCACTTAATATCTCTTTATTTGGTGCGCAAAAACGTAAATCGAACACAGTAATCGTGTCACCTTTCGGTGTGCTCATATGTTTAGCTACTCTTACTGCAGGCGCATTCATACGGGTATGGTCTACGGTAAAACTGTCTAATAACGGCATGGTTCTCTCCCAAAAATGGATACGTTTACAGGTTAGAATATTCACAAACGTATATAACGGTATATGGCGCTATAGTAACATTAACATTCACCAACTCTCTAGGACGTGTTTATCTTTGTTAATACATTATGCAGTAGGCAATTTTTTTAGGGCTGTTGAACCTCAGTACGAGTTACACACAGCTAAAGTCATATTTAATCTCCGCGCAAGATAATAAACACTTAGCAAACAGCACCTTGTCATGCTAACCGCGTTCATTAACGTGCAATAGACCTGCTATTGACGTGTAATTACGCCTTGTTTTCAAAACAAATGATAAGTTTGCAACACAATAAGCTCTATCTGCTAAATTGTGCCTACTGAGCCCATCTCTTAACCTGAATTGAGCTTATTTCGCTGAAGAGATCAACATGCTCAAAGCAAAGTAGTGAGGACGAGCCTCGCTATGCACATTAGAAATATAATGACTTTTATTCATTTATTGATAGTGAAAACAGCACGAAAACAACCCAAATCCACTAGGAACTGGTCATTTCTGCGAATGTATTTTCAGTATATTGAAAATAGCGTTTCACTTGCTTCTCGTTTTCTAAATAAGCTTTGAGTACCTTTTTGAACATAGGATCTTTTTCGGCTTCAGCATATAACACAGTATCTCTGGCACTTTTAAGTTGGGCAATGACCGCTTCAGGAAAACGTTTCAATTGCACATTATGCTGATTAATTAAAATCGCTAGTGCCTCTATATGCCCTTGGGTGTAATCATCTAACATATCTTGATTAACGGCTCTTGCCGCAGTGATAATAATTTGCTGCAAATCATCAGGGAGGGCTAAAAAGGCTTGCTGATTCACCATAAACTCCATATTTGAGCCTGGTTCGTGCCATCCGGGATAATAATAAAACTTAGCGACCTGATAGAGACCAAGAGGCAAATCATTGTATGGCCCAACCCATTCAGCCGCATCGATAGCGCCAGTTTTTAAGGCACCATAAAGCTCTCGACCAGCAAGCTCTTCAACTGGAACACCACCGACTTGTTTTAATACTTCACCACCAATACCAGGCAATCGCATTTTAAGACCGCTTAAATCTTCAATCGAATTAATTGGGCGATTAAACCAACCACCCATTTGCATACCTGTATTACCTCCAGCCAGCGGAATGATACCAAATGGCTGGTAAACCTCTTGCCATAGCTCCATACCACCACCGTGATATAACCAAGCATTCATTTGTTGCGCATTCAAACCAAAGGGTATAGATGAAAAAAACTGTGCAGCGGGCGCTTTCCCTTTCCAGTAATACGATGCGCTATGCCCCATTTGCACTTTACCTTCACTCACACCATCAAATACCGACAATGCAGGCATTAATTCGCCGGCGCCATAAACACTTATATGCAAACGGCCATTGGACATGCGGTTGACCTTCTGAGCAAAGTTTTCTGAAGCCATCCCTAAGCCGGGTAAATTTTTAGGCCACGATGTTGCCAATCGCCACTCGATAACAGGAGATGAATTTTCAATCACGGTAACGGGTTGAGGTGCATGGGGTTCACAAGCTTGAAGCAGTGACACCAACGTAAGCGGTCAATAAACCCCACATACCAATAATACTCACGCTTTAATATAGTACCTTTTTCACCGGAGGTACTAT